>NZ_JBYSZX010000006.1:0-342412 GCF_058787615.1 Pseudomonas sp. FW305-3-2-15-C-LB1
CGCAGGCTTGAATCCGTGGGTAACCCGGCAGGACGCCGGGTTAGCCGCACTGGGCCATGGATGGCCCATTGCGGCGGAACCATAAGCCGCCGTGACCGAAGAAACGGATATGTACACGACGACCAAACAACCCACGATCACCCCCCACTCACGCTCATAAACCTCACCACCTGCACCTCCCCCGCCCCCGTAAAATCATGCCCCAAAGGCTTCCCCCGCAATGCCCGATGCAACGCCTCAACCAACGGCCCATCCTCCAAGGGATAGCGCCTGAGCAACCCACGCAGGTCCAGCGCATCCTCCTGCCCCAGACACAACAACAACCGCCCCTCCACCGTCATCCGCACCCGATTGCAACTGCCGCAAAAACTCTGCGAATTAGGCGAAATAAACCCGATCCGCGTCCGCGGATGCCCCACCAACCGCACATACCTGGCCGGCCCACCGCTGCTCTCGGTGCTGTCGAGCAACACATGCTCACGGGCAATCACCCCACGCACGTCATCACTGGCACAGAACGTCTCCCCGCGCGAACGCCCCACATCCCCCAAGGGCATTTCCTCGATAAAACTGATATCGATCCCGTGCTTGATCGCATACCGCACCAACCCCGGCACCTCGTCGAAATTGCGCCCTTTCATCACCACGCAATTGAGCTTGACCCGCTCGAACCCCGCATCCCGCGCCGCCTCGATACCGTCCAGTACCTGGCGCAGGTCACCGTTGCGGGTGATCGCCCGAAACCGCTCGGGGTCCAGGCTGTCGAGGCTGATGTTCATGCGCTTGACCCCTGCGTCCACCAGGGGGCGCGCCAATCGCGCCAGTTGCGAGCCGTTGCTGGTCATCACCAGTTCACGCAAGCCCGGCAGCGCCGCGATGTTGCGGCACAGCCCGACAATCCCCGGCCGGATCAGCGGCTCACCGCCGGTCAGGCGGATCTTGCGCACGCCCTGGCCCACGAACAGCCGGGCCAGGCGCTCCAGTTCCTCCAGGCTCAACACCTGCTGGCGCGGCAGGAAGGTCATGGTCTTCGCCATGCAGTACACACAGCGAAAATCACACCGGTCGGTCACCGACAAGCGCAGGTAATCGATGGTACGGCCGAGCCCATCCACCAGGCTCATGTCACTGCACCAGCGGCGAGTCGGCGCCCTGCAGCGCAAGGCCACGAATGTCCGCCGCGCCGATCAGGGTTTGCAGGTACTGCACCAATGCCCTCTGCCACACGCCTTGTTGCAGCTGGGTGCGAATCGCCCCGGCCACCGCTTCATAAGGCAACGGCTGCCCTTCGATACGCTGGTCGATGCTGATCACATGCCAGCCATAGCGGCTTTCCAACGGTTTGTCGGCCAGGCCCGGTGCCAGGGTGAACAGCTGGCGCTCCAGTTCAGGCACGGTCTGGCCCTTGCTGATCTGGCCCAGCGAACCGCCCTGGGCCTTGGAGGGGCACGCCGAATACTTCAGCGCCAGCTCGGCGAAACCGCCGGGGGTCTGTGCCAGGCTCAGCAACAGGATTTGCGCCTGCACATGGGCCATCTGGCGCGCCTCGGCATCGTCTGGCGCGCACTCGAACAGGATGTGCCGCACCGCCAGCAACGGCGCGCTGTGGAAGCGCCCGCGATTGCTCTCAAAGTAATGCCGGCATGTCGCTTCGTCGCACTGCGGCACGCTGATTTCGCGCTCCAGCAGCAAGCGCGTGGCCGCTTCCTCTTCGTTCTCGCCGGGGGCGATGTCCACCGTCAGGCCGAGCTCGGCAATGCGCTGTTGCAGCAACTCGCGAATCACCAGGGCGCGGGCCGCCAGGTACACCGCTGCTTCGCGGCTTTCGGCCGGGTGGTATTGCAACTCCAGGGCCATCGCCTCGGGCGTGATCGACACGCCGTTGACGCTGACGATGGGCCATTCCTGTTCACTGCTGGCAATCAATTCAGGCTGGGTCATCACGCGCTCCTCACGACTTCTGCCGCACGATTTGGTAGCGCCGCCCCAGGTACCAGATCGGCGCGCTGACCATGTGCACCAGGCGGGTAAACGGGAACAGCACGAACAGGGTCAAGCCCAATGCCACGTGGGCCTTGTAGATCAGCGACACCGGCGCAATCGATTCCGCCGCCTGCACCGGCCGCAGCAACACCACGTTCTGCGCCCAGTCGGCGAGCATCACCATCACCGAGCCGTCCATGTGCCCGGTCGAGGCGACGATGGTCAGTAAACCGAGCAGTAACTGCGCGAGCAGCACCAGCAGGACCAGGATGTCCGACGCACTCGATGTGGCGCGTACCCGCGGGTCGCTCAAGCGACGCTTGACCAGCATCAGTAACCCCACCAGACACAGCAGGCCGAAGAATCCGCCGGAGACCATCGCCAGCAGTTGCTTGTTTTCAGTGCTGATTACGTGGTGATAGACCGACGCCGGTGTGAGCAGGCCGACAAAATGCCCGGCCAGCACAAACAGCACGCCGATATGGAAAAAGTTGCTCGCCACGCGCATGCCACGGTTGTTCAGCATCTGGCTGGAGCCGGCCTTCCAGGTGTACTGCGACAGGTCGAACCGCGCCCAACTGCCCAGCAGACAGACCGCCAGGGCCACATAGGGGTACACCCCGAATACCAGCAAATTCCACTTAGACATTACCCACCTCCCCGGCCGGCATGGCGGCCGGCGCTGCTTGCTGAAAATCCACCCAATGCAGCGGCACGGCGCTTTCTTCCCGTGCCTTGCCGGGTGCGCTCGGCATCGCGCTGCAACGGTCCTGCTGCTCGGCCTGCATAAAGTCCACGGCCTCCTCTTCCCAGACCTTGTCGAGGGCTTCGAGGGAGTCGTCGCGTGGCTCGGCCGCCACTTGGGCGCGCACCTCGGCCACGGCCTGGTGCGGCTCGGTGCCGGCGATCTGCAACAGCGCACGCATGCAACTGGCGTAGGCGCTCTCACGCTCTTCCAGGCGCGCCGCAAGCAACGCCAACAGGTGCGCCACATCCGCCAGGCCTTCGCGGGCTTCGATGTCTTCGCGGGTGGAGAGGAACTCCAGGTACAGCGGGATATAGTCCGGCAGCTCCTTGACGCCGATGGCAAACCCCGCGGCCTCGTACTGGGCCATCATGTCGACCATCGCCTGGCCACGATCCCGGGACTCGCCGTGCACGTGTTCAAACAGCAGCAGCGACAGCGAACGACCACGACCGAACAACGCGCCGTAGTGTTCCTGGCCATCCATCAGGTCATTGGCGCAGATCAGCTCCAACAGCTCGAACAACGCGCCGCGTTGCTTGGGGCTGATTTCCCGCGACTCGATAATTGCCTGCTCCAGTTCATCGCGGCCATTCACCAGGGCCTCGGTGGGATAGTCCAGCAGCAACGAAATCACTTTAAGAATGCGCATGGCTCAGTCCTCCCAGATCTGGACGGTTTTCAGCACGTCGCGACGGTTGGCTTTCCTGGCACCGAACATGTTGGTGTCGGAACTGCCGCTGCAACCGCTGCCAAAGCTGAAGCCGCAACCGGAGCGTTCGGCGAAGGCGTCGCTCATGGCGTCCTCACGGTGCGCGCTCGGCACCACAAAGCGGTCTTCGTAGTTGGCAATCGCCAGGTAGCGGTACATCTCTTCCACCTGCGGCACACTCAGGCCCACGTCTTCGAGCACTTGCAGGTCCTGCACGCCGTCCACCTGCTGCGAGCGCTTGAAAGCCCGCATCGCCAGCAGGCGTTTGAGGGCACGCTTGACCGGTTTCTCATCGCCGGCGGTGAGCATGTTGGCCAGGTAGCGCAGCGGAATGCGCAGGCTGTCCACGTCCGGAATCACCCCGTTCATGCCCACGGTGCCAGCAGCGGCAGCGTTCTGGATCGGCGACAGCGGCGGCACGTACCAGACCATCGGCAAGGTGCGGTATTCCGGGTGCAGCGGCAGTGCGAGCTTCCAGTCCACGGCCATTTTGTACACGGGGGAACGCTGCGCCGAGTCGATCACCGACTGCGGCACGCCATCGGCCAGGGCCTGGCGGATCACCGCCGGGTCATTCGGGTCGAGGAAGATCTCCAGTTGCTTTTCATACAGGTCGTGCTCGCTGGCCGTGCTCGCCACTTCGCTGATGCGGTCGGCGTCGTAGAGCAGAACGCCGAGGTAGCGGATGCGCCCGACGCAGGTTTCCGCACACACGGTGGGCATGCCGGCCTCAATGCGCGGGTAGCAGAAGATGCATTTCTCGGACTTGCCGCTCTTCCAGTTGAAGTAGATTTTCTTGTACGGGCAACCGCTGATGCACATACGCCAGCCGCGGCATTTTTCCTGGTCGATCAGCACGATGCCGTCTTCTTCACGCTTGTAGATCGCACCACTGGGGCACGACGCCGCGCACGCCGGGTTGAGGCAGTGCTCGCACAGGCGCGGCAGGTACATCATGAAGGTGTTTTCGTACTCGCCGTAGATATCGGCCTGGATCTGGTCGAAGTTCTTGTCCTTGCGGCGCTTGGCGAACTCGGTGCCGAGGATTTCCTCCCAGTTCGGACCCCACTCGATTTTCTGCATGCGCTTGCCCGAGACCACCGAGCGCGGCCGCGCGGTCGGTTGGTGCTCGCCCAACGGCGCGGTGTGCAGGTGCTGGTAATCGAAGTCGAACGGCTCGTAGTAGTCGTCCAGGCTCGGTAGGTCCGGGTTGGCGAAGATATTCGCCAGCACGCGGAACTTGCCGCCGATACGCGGGTTGATGCTGCCGTTGGCGTTGCGCACCCAGCCGCCCTTCCATTTGTCCTGGTTTTCCCACTCCTTGGGGTAGCCGATGCCGGGCTTGGATTCGACGTTGTTGAACCAGGCGTACTCCATGCCTTCGCGGCTGGTCCACACGTTCTTGCAAGTGATCGAGCAGGTGTGGCAGCCGATGCATTTGTCCAGGTTCAGCACCATGCCGATCTGTGAGCGAATCTTCATCTCAGTTCTCCTCGATATCGGTCGGCAATGGGCGCGGCAAGTCATCGCCGGTGGCACCGTCGAGCCAGTCGACCTTGGCCATCTTGCGCACCACGACGAACTCGTCGCGGTTGCAACCGACCGTGCCGTAATAGTTGAAACCGTAGGCCTGCTGGGCGTAGCCACCGATCATGTGGGTCGGCTTGAGCACCACGCGGGTCACCGAGTTGTGATGGCCGCCACGGGTCTTGGTGGTCTCCGAACCGGGCACGTTCACGATGCGTTCCTGGGCGTGGTACATCATAACCATGCCCTCCTTCACGCGCTGGCTGACCACCGCGCGGGCGGTCAGCGCGCCGTTGACGTTGAAGCATTCGATCCAGTCGTTGTCCTCGATGCCGGCGCGTTTCGCGTCGATCTCCGAGAGCCACACGATCGGCCCGCCACGGCTCAGGGTGAGCATCAGCAGGTTGTCGCTGTAGGTGCTGTGGATGCCCCATTTCTGATGCGGGGTAATCCAGTTCAGCACGATCTCGGTCTCACCATTGCTGCGCTTGCCCTTCACCCCTTCGATGGTGCGGGTGTTGACCGGTGGCCGGTAGCTCATCAGTTGTTCGCCGAACGCCTGCATCCACGGGTGGTCCTGGTAGAACTGCTGGCGGCCGGTGATGGTGCGCCATGGGATGTTTTCGTGGACGTTGGTGTAGCCGGCGTTGTAGCTCACGTGGTCGTCTTCCAGGCCCGACCAGGTGGGGCTGGAGATGATCTTGCGCGGCTGCGCCTGGATGTCGCGGAAGCGGATCGCCTCATGCGCCTTGGGCAGCGCCAGGTGGCTGTGGTCGATGCCGGTGAAGGCCGACAGCGCCGCCCAGGCCTTGACCGCCACATGGCCGTTGGTTTCCGGGGCCAGGGACAGGATCACCTCGGCCGCATCGATGGCGGTATCGATCTTCGGCCGGCCATGGCTGATGCCCGCGTCGCCTTCGTGATGGTTCAGCTCGCCGAGGAAGGCCACCTCGTCATCGGTGTTCCAGTTGATGCCCTTGCCGCCGTTGCCGAGTTTTTCCAGCAAGGGCCCAAGGGAGGTGAATTTCTTGTAGATGTTCGGGTAGTCACGCTCCACCACCGCCATGTTCGGCGCGTTCTTGCCGGGTACAGGCGCCACACCGGCGCTTTTCCAGTCGGTGCCACCGAACGGCTGGGCCAGTTCGCCGACGCTGTCGTGCATCAGCGGCACGGTCACCAGGTCCTGCTCGACGCCCAGGTGCCCGACCGCCATGGCCGAGAACGCCTTGGCAATGCCCTTGTAGATTTCCCAGTCGGAACGCGACTCCCACGCCGGGTCGATGGCTGCCGACAACGGGTGGATGAACGGGTGCATGTCCGAGGTGTTCATGTCGTCTTTTTCGTACCAGGTGGCGGTCGGCAAGACGATGTCGGAGTACACGCAGGTGGACGACATGCGGAAGTCCAGGGTGGTCACCAGGTCGAGCTTGCCGATGGCGCCGTCGTCGACCCATTCGGCTTCGGTGGGCTTGCTTTCGCCGCCAAAGCCGATGTCTTCGTTCATCACGCCGTTCTTGGTGCCGAGCAGGTATTTGAGCATGTACTCATGACCCTTGCCCGACGAACCGAGCAGGTTGGAACGCCAGATGAACATGTTGCGCGGGAAGTTCACCGGGCTGTCCGGTTGCTCGCAGGCAAAGCGCAAGGTGCCGTCCTGCCAGGCCTTGATGACGTAGTCTTTGGGCTCCATGCCGGCGGCGGCCGCGTCCCGGCAGATATGCAGCGGGTTGGTGTTCAGTTGCGGCGCGCTGGGCAACCAGCCGGCGCGTTCGGCGCGGATGTTGTAGTCCAGTGCATGGGTGGGGAACTGCGACTTGTCCGCCATCGGCGACAACACGTCGTGCATGTTCATTTTTTCGTGGCGCCACTGCGAGCTGTGGCCGTAGAAGAAGCTGGTGCCGTTCATCTGGCGTGGCGGGCGGCTCCAGTCCAGGCCGAACGCCAGGGGCAACCAGCCGCATTGCGGGCGCAGTTTTTCCTGGCCGACATAGTGGGCCCAGCCGCCCCCGGTCTGGCCGACGCAACCGCAGAGCATGAGCATGTTGATCAGCCCGCGGTAGTTCATGTCCATGTGGTACCAGTGGTTCATCGCCGCGCCGACGATGATCATCGAGCGGCCCTTGGTCTTGTCGGCGTTGTCGGCGAACTCGCGGGCGATCTGGATGGCTTTCTCGCGGCTGACGCCGGTGATCGCTTCCTGCCAGGCCGGGGTGCCCGGTACGCTGGCGTCGTCGTAGTCCCGGGCCACGTTGCGGCCGCCCAGGCCACGGTCGATGGCCAGGTTGGCCGCCGACAGGTCGAACACCGTGGCGACCTTGGCCACGCTGCCATCGGCCAACGTCACGTTGAGCACCGGCACGCGGCGGAACTGCACCGCGTCACCGGCCACGTGCTGGAAGTGTTCGTGGGCTTCACCGGCAAAGTACGGGAAGCCGACTTCGGCCACGTCTGCGCCGATCAGGCTGAGCTTGAGGTCGATGGCACGGCCTTCGCCGCCCTCTTTGGCGAGAATATTCCACTTGCCCTTCTCGCCCCAGCGGTAGCCGATGGAACCTTGTGGCGACACCAGCTCACCGCTCTCATCGAGGGCGATGGTTTTCCATTCCGGGTTGTTGTCCTGGCCCAGGTTGCCGGTGAGGTCCGAGGCGCGCAGGAAGCGGTCGGGCTGGAAGCCGGCGCCGGGGGCAAACCCGGTCACGGGTTTGAGCATCACCAGCACCGGCAGGTCGGTGAAGCGCTTGGCGTAGTCGGTGAAATAGGTACTCGGGTGGTCGAGATGGAACTCCTTGAAGATCACATGATTGAAGGCCTGGGCCAACGCCGCGTCGGTACCCTGCTTGGGGTTGAGCCACAGGTCGGTGAGCTTGGCCACTTCCGAATAGTCGGGGGTGATGGCCACGGTCTTGGTGCCCTTGTAGCGCACCTCGGTGAAGAAATGCGCGTCCGGCGTACGGGTCTGCGGGACGTTGGAACCCCAGGCAATGATGTAGTTGGAGTTGTACCAGTCGGCCGATTCCGGCACGTCGGTCTGCTCGCCCCACACCATCGGCGAGGCCGGTGGCAGGTCGCAGTACCAGTCGTAGAAGCTCAGGCACACCCCACCGAGCAGCGAC
This sequence comes from Pseudomonas sp. FW305-3-2-15-C-LB1, assembly GCF_058787615.1. NCBI lineage: Bacteria > Pseudomonadati > Pseudomonadota > Gammaproteobacteria > Pseudomonadales > Pseudomonadaceae > Pseudomonas > Pseudomonas sp. FW305-3-2-15-C-LB1. Next base: position 8,081 of record NZ_JBYSZX010000006.1, read on the forward strand.
AGGTAACGCGAGCCGGCGGCGTAGCTGACCATGGACATGGCCGGGATCGGCGAGAAGCCGACGATGCGGTCCGGCCCGTATTGCTTGATGGTGTAGACGTTGGAGGCAGCGATGATCTCGTTGACCTCCTCCCAGTTGGAGCGAATGAAACCGCCCATGCCGCGCTTGCTCTTGTACGACTCGGCCTTGGCCTTGTCCTCGACGATGCTCGCCCAGGCCTCCACCGGGGCCATGGTCAGGCGCGCTTCACGCCACAGCTTGAGCAACGGCTTGCGGATCTTCGGGTACTTGAGCCGGTTGGCGCTGTAGATGTACCAGCTGTAGCTGGCGCCACGCGGGCAGCCACGGGGTTCGTGGTTGGGCAGGTCGTTGCGGGTGCGCGGGTAGTCGGTCTGCTGGGTTTCCCAGGTGATCAGGCCGTTCTTCACGTAGATCTTCCACGAGCACGAGCCGGTGCAGTTCACCCCGTGGGTGGAGCGCACGATCTTGTCGTACTGCCAGCGCGAACGGTAGACGTTTTCCCAGTCGCGGGACTCCTTGCGGGTCTCGCCGTGGCCGTCGGAGAACTCGTCTTGCTTGCGGTTGAAGAACCGCAGTTGATCCAGTAAGTGACTCATGGTGCTTTCCTCATCAGGCGTGCCGTGGGGTGCGTTGCCCCGCGAATTCAGGTCGGACTAGCAGGGTGTGGCGCAGCCCTTACGGGCGTACCACCACCAGGTCACGACGATGCAGCTCAGGTAGAAACCGACAAACATGTAGAAGGCCATGGCCGGGCTGCCAGTGGCGGCCATGGAACTGCCGAAGGATTTGGGGATGAAGAACGCGCCGAACGCGCCCATGGCCGAGCTGAACCCCAGCACCGCAGCAGATTCCTTGCCGGCGTCCTTCAGGGCCTGTTCACGCACCGCAGCGGGTCTGCCGGCACTGGCCTTCTCGTGAACGGTGCGGAAGATCACCGGGATCATGCGGAAGGTGGAGCCGTTGCCGATGCCGGTGGTAATGAACAGCAGCATGAACAGGCCGAGAAAGCCGTAGAAGCTGCCGCCCTGCCCGTTCTGCGGCAGAAAGTGCAGCACGCCGAACACCATCGCGATCATCAGCACGAAGTTCCACAGGGTCACCCGCGCACCGCCCAGTTTGTCCGCCAGCCAGCCGCCGAGCGGGCGTACCAGCGCGCCCACCAGCGGGCCGAGGAAGGCGAATTTCAGCGCCACCACCTCGGGAAACGAGGTCTTGATCAGCAGCGGGAACGCCGCCGAAAAACCGATGAATGAACCGAAGGTCGCGAGGTACAACCAGCACATCAGCCAGTTGTGCTTGCGTTTGAAGATCACCGCCTGGTCGCTGAACGACGCACGGGCGCTGGACAGATCATTCATGCCGAACCACGCGGCCACGGTGACGGTGAGGATGAACGGCACCCAGATGAAACCGGCGTTCTGCAACCACAGCTGGCTGCCGTCGGCCAGGGTTTGCGGTTGCCCGCCCATCAGGCCGAACACCCCGAAGGTGATCACCAGCGGCACGCAGAACTGCATCACCGACACGCCCAGGTTACCCAGGCCGGCGTTCAAACCGAGGGCGGTGCCCTGCTGCGCCTTGGGGTAGAAAAAGCTGATGTTGGACATGCTCGAAGCGAAGTTGCCGCCGCCGAAACCGCACAGCAACGCGATCAATACGAACACGCTGTACGGCGTGTTGGGGTCCTGCACCGCGAAGCCCATCCACAGCGACGGCAGCAGCAACGACGCGGTACTCAGGGCGGTCCAGCGGCGCCCGCCGAAGATCGGCACCATGAACGAGTAGAACACCCGCAACGTCGCGCCAGAGAGGCCCGGCAGTGCCGCCAGCCAGAACAGCTGGTCGGTGCTGAAGCTGAAGCCGATGGCGTTGAGGCGCACGATCACCGTGCTCCACACCATCCACACGGCAAAGGCCAGCAACAGCGCGGGGATCGAGATCCACAGGTTGCGGGTGGCGGTCTTCTTGCCGCTGGCGCCCCAGAACGCCGGGTCTTCGGGGCGCCAGTCATGGATCACCGGGCCCGAGGTGGGCTTTTGCGCAATGGACATGATCATTCTCCTTGGAGCGCGGGCTTGCCGAGCAGCGGTTGTTTGCGGATTTCGCTGAGGTACATCCAGGCCAGGGACACCCAGACCACGCCGTACATCAACATGAAGCAGGAAGAGCGCACGCCGGTGAGGTCCACCAGGGCGCCGAACATAATCGGCAGCACAAAGCCACCCAGACCACCGGCCAGGCCGACGATGCCGGACACCGCGCCCATGTTTTGCGGGTAGTCATTGGCGATGTACTTGAACACCGAGGCCTTGCCGAACGCGAAGGCGATGCCCATCACGAACAGCAGCACGGTGAACAGCGCAGGGGTGAGGCCGATGTGGAAATCCAGCGGGCCGTTGACGGTCATCACCTGCAACTGGGTCTGCGGGTAACTGAGCAGGAACAGGCACACCCAGCTCACCCACAGCACCCACCAGGTCACGCTCTGCGCGCCCCAGCGGTCGGACATCCAGCCACCCACCGCGCGCAGCACACCACCGGGCAGCGAGAAACACGCGGCCAGCAGCGCGGCGCTTTGCAGGCTGAAACCGTATTCCTGCACGTAGTACTTGGTCACCCACAGCGCCAGCGCCACATAGCCGCCGAACACAATCGAGTAGTACTGGCAGTAGCGCCACACGGCCGGGTCTTTGAGGCACAGCAACTGCTGGCGCAAGGAAGCGCCGCCGGCGCTGCGGTGGGCCTTGTTTTCGCTGGTGAGGAACCAGAAAAGCAGCGCGGTGATAAACAGGATCGCGCTGAACACCTTGGGCACCAGGTGCCAGGTGCCGAGGGCGATCAGGCCCGGCGCGAGAAACTTGGTCACCGCCGCCCCCGCGTTGCCGGCGCCGAACACGCCCATGGCGAAGCCCTGGTTGTGCTTGTCGAACCATTTGGCGACGTAGGCGATGCCCACCGAAAACGAGCCGCCGGCCAGGCCGACAAACAGGCCCAGCACCAGGAACTGCCAGTAGGCGGTGGCGTAGGTGATCAGGTACAGCGGCAACACGCAGGCGAGCATCAGCAGGAAGAACACGATGCGCCCGCCGAAACGGTCGGTGAGCAGCCCCAGTGGCAGGCGTACCAGGGAGCCGGTCAATACCGGCGTAGCGGCCAGCAGGCCGAACTGGGTTTCGTTGAGTTGCAGCAGCTCCTTGATGGGCACGCCAAGCACGGCGAACATCATCCACACCATAAAGCAGACGGTGAAGGCCAGGGTGCTCATGCCCAGCACCAGGCCTTGTCTTATACGGGGTTGAGTCACGGTATGCGCTCCAGAAAGTGATTCCATGGGCGCAGGTTAGGGGCGGCACTTGGGTGGAACTTGACCCAGGTCAACGTCCGCCGGGTGGGTATGGGGCTATGCTCGCCGCGTCTACCTCCAAGGAGGTAGGCACCAGAACAAGAGAAAGCCTTTATTTATCAATGGATTGTTCTCTTGTGCCGGCTTTTGTCCGTGGGAGGGTTTGCCGGCAATTCTTTAGAGGTAGTGCGCCAGGGAAGGCCATTGACACCCCCCTTTCCCGCTCCAGGTGCGACCATGCTGCTCTGCCATCCACTCCGACTGCACCGTCATGCTTGACTGGCTGCGCAGCTCCCTGCCCGCCCGCGCCGGCCTGGCGGTGATCCTGATCGCGATCCTGGCCCTGGCCAGCTCCCTCAGCGCCGGGCTGATCGCCTGGTTCAGCCAGGGCGACGCCGCAGCGATCAACACCGCAGGCTCGGTGCGCATGGAGACCTACCACCTCAGCTGGAAGCTGGCGGCCGGCGCGCGCGCGGATGAGGTCGCCGAGGTCAGCCAGAGCCTGCAACGCCGGCTCGACAGCCCCTCGCTCAAGGCGGCGCTGGAAGACGGCCCGCAAAGCGCCCTGTTGCAGAGTTACCAGCAGATCCGCCAACGCTGGGACACCGAACTGCGCCCGGCGGTAATCCGCGGTGATGCCGACTTGTTCCAGGCCCGCGCGCCGGCGTTCGTCGAGCAACTGAACCAGTTCGTCAGCCTGTTGCAGCAACAGAGCGAACAGAAGCAGAGCTGGCAGCAAGGCATCCAGGGCCTGGCATTGTTCAGCACCTTGATCATCCTGCTGCTCGGTCTGTACGAGTTGCAGTACGGCGTGGTCAACCCGCTGGAAGAACTGGTGCACGCCACCCGGCGTTTTCGCGACGGCGACTTCAAGACCCGGGTCAACCACCGCTCCGAGGATGAACTGGGTCAACTGGCCCTGAGTTTCAACGCCATGGCCGAGACCATCGAGGCCTCCCATCGCACCCTGGAAACCCAGGTACAGCTCAAGACCCTCAACCTGCAACAAGCCAACGCCGCCCTCGAACTGCTCTACCAGAGCAGCCGCAGCCTGGCCACGCGCCTGGCCAACGCCGAGGGCCTGGATGAACTGATCCGGCGCTTCCAGAAACGCCTGCCGGGCCTGCGCCTGTCGCTGTGCCTGCAAGGTCACTTCCTTGCCCCGGCCCAGCAGATGCTGGCCCTGCACGGCGAGAACAGCCGCAACGTGTGCGCCATCGGCGACTGCGCCACCTGCCAGAAACACAAGGCCGCACCACCGCAGGTGTTCAGTATCAGTAACCAGGGCACGGAACTGGGCGAACTCAAGGCGCACTTCCTCGATGGCCACCCGCCCCAGGACTGGGAAAAACAACTGATCCAGGCCCTGGCCAACCTGATCGGCACCTCGCTGTCGCTCAAGCGCCAGCGCGAGCAGGACCACCGCCTGTTGCTGCTGGACGAGCGCACCATCATCGCCCGCGAACTGCACGACTCCCTGGCCCAGGCGCTGTCCTACATGAAGCTGCAAGTGAGCCGCATGCAAACCCTGATCCGCCGTGGCGAGCCGGTGGAAACCCTGGCCTCCGTCACCAGCGAACTGCGCGATGGCCTGAACAACGCCTACCGCCAACTGCGCGAATTGCTCACCACCTTCCGCCTGCAAATCCACGACGCCGGGCTGGTGCAGGAGCTGCAGGACACCGCCGAAGAATTCTCCCGACGCGGCGAATTCCAGGTGCACTTGCACGCGGACGCCCTGGCCTTCCAGCTGTCGGCCAGCGAGCAGATTCACATGCTGCAGATCACCCGCGAGGCGCTGTCCAACTGCCTGCGCCACGCCCATGCACAGAATGCCTGGCTGCAACTGCGCCAGGTCGGCGAAACCGTGAGCCTGAGCATCGAAGATGATGGCCGGGGCTTCTGCGGCGCCGTCGACCAGCGCGAACACCACGGCCTGACCATCATGGACGAACGCGCCCGCAGCCTGCACGGCCTGCTTGAGATCAGCCCACGCGAGCCCCAGGGCACCCGCGTGCAACTGCGTTTCCAGCCGGAATTCCTCGGCCACACCCTACAAGGCAGCACCTCATGAACGTCCCTCTTCGTCACCGGATCCTGCTGGTCGACGACCACCCGATGATGCGCCACGGCATGCGCCAGATCCTCGAACTGGAAGATGACCTGCACGTGGTCGGCGAGGCCGGCAACGGCCAGGAAGCCCTCGACCGGATCGCCAGCCTGCAACCGGACCTGGTGCTGCTGGACAACAACATGCCGCAGATGAACGGCCTGGAAACCCTGCGCCGCCTGCGGGCCATGGACTACGCGGGCAAGGTGTTGCTGTTTACCGTGTCCGACGCTGAAGACGATATTCGCGATGCGCTGCGCCTGGATGCCAATGGGTACCTGCTCAAGGACATGGAACCGGAATTGGTGGTCGAGTTTATCCGTGATGCGTTGCATGGTGCATTGGTGATCAGCCCTGGCTTGACCAGGGTCCTGGCCCAGGCGTTGCGCTCGCCGCAACCCCATGCGGCGGTGGAATTGACCGAGCGGGAGCGGCAGGTGTTGAAGACGATTGCCAGTGGCTACAGCAACAAGGTGATCGGGCATAAGTTGGGGATTACCGAGGGGACGGTGAAGGTGCATGTGAAGAATTTGCTGCATAAGCTGGGGTTGAGGTCGCGGGTGGAAGCGGCGGTTTGGGCGATGGAGCATTTGAGGCAGGTCGGGTGAGTTTTTCTGAGGTTGAGGGGTGTGAGTACATATCCTTTATTTAGGTAACGGCTGCTGACGGTTCCGCTCTTACAGCGGGTCACTTTTGGAAGAGCGCTGTATGGACCGGACACAGGGTTGACGGGGCGCCGAAGATCAAAAGCAAGAGCGACTCGCTGCGCATCGCAGATACGCTTTTTGTGCTGTGTAACCCACTTACCGTGGCGAGCGGGCTTGCCCCGCGTCGGGCTGCGAAGCAGCCCCAAAAAAACAGTGAGGTCGCCGCGTTCATCCTGGTTTGGTTACTTTTGGGCTCTTTTCAAAAGTGACCCGCCGTAAGGGCGGAACCATAGGCGGCCGTTACCGAAGAAACGGATATGCCCACCGACATATGCCCACCGAGCCCCCCCCCAACGAGGCATACCCCAACCCCAAGGGCGCAGATGCCGTCAGGTCGCAAGCCCGCGCCCGGCCCGCTCCAGATTGCGCCACAACCAGGGCGGCAAGACCTCCGGGTCGAGGCTGTCGATCAGGTTCTTCAAACCCAACCCCAGCTCCGTGTCCCCTTCGATCACCAGGCGCCGCCGGAAGAACAACGTATCCGGGTCTTCCTGCCGACTGGCCAGCAATAGAAATTCGCGCCAATTGCCGCTGATGGTCACCTGGGCCTGCGCCTTCTGCGCAATCCGCAACCCGTCCCGCGTCAATGTCAGGTACCAGCACAAACCCAGGTCCGGAATGCGCAGGCACAGCCAGCGCCCGCGCAGCAGGTCAAAACCGCCGTCGCGCAGCGGCTCGGCCAGGCAGCGGTTGAGCCCCTGTTGCAACGCCAGGCGCTGCACTGCGAAAGGCACACGGCGAACCAGCGGCAATACCCGGTCAGCGCCCTTGAGCAACCATTGCTTGCGACTCAACACAACCCCACCTCCTCGACCCGTAACATGCCGGCCTGCCCATGCCAGTAACCGTTGCAGCCACTCACCACCAACGGCGGCGTGGCTCCCTGGCGCACCTCGTCGAAGGCACGCACCACCTCGGCCATGCCCTCGGCGCGTGGGCTCAGGCGCAACAGGTCGGCGCCACAGGCCACCAGACCGGGATAGTCCGCCAGCAAGTTGGTCACCTCGGCGGACATCGTCTGAATCCCATTCAAGGTAAACAGCGCCTGCCCCTCCTGGCTGGTCAACGCCATGCCATCCGGGTAATTGATGCAACAGAACTGACAGTCGTCCTTGGGCCGGTTTTCCGCACGGGCGCTGAAGCAGCGCGCCGAGTACGCCAGGGGCAAATGGCCGTAGGCGAAGATCTCCACCTCGGGCAGCGGCCGCCCTAGTTCGCGGACCTGCTCCAGCACATCGGCGATCAGCCCGTGGGAGCATTCCACCGGCGGCACCCAGCGTTGCATGCCTGCGTCGAGCAGTTGCACCAGAGCGTGGCCGTTGTAGAGGTTGAGCGCCGGGCCACCGACAAAGGGCACTTTGCGCTCGATCAGCAACTGCACGGCGCCCATGTCGTTGGCCTCCACCAGCAACTCGCCGTTGTCGCACAGGCGGCGCAGGCTGGAGAGTTCGGAGGCGGCTTCGATCAGGGTGAGGCTCGACAGCACGATCTGCGCCGGGCTGCACGCCTGCAACTCATGCCCCAGGCCCAGCCATTGATCCAGGTTCAGCGCGCGGCGTTTGGCGCACACGGTTTCCCCCAGGTAAATCACGTCCAGGGGCAAGGCGGCCATGTCGGCGTAGAAGCGCCCCAACTGTTCCTTGTCCCAATAAAACAGCACCGGTCCCAGGCTGAGTTTCATGTGTGTGTCCTCATTGCCATGCACGATGGTAAGCCCCCAGGGTGGTCTGGCTGCCTTCGGAAAGCCCGGCAAGCACCTGGCGCCATTGGTCCTGGACCGCGAAATGGGCCGGGCTGCTGCGATGGGCGTCGAGGGCGGCGCGCCATACGCGGGTAACTTGCTCCACATAGGCCGGGCTGCGTTGCCGGCCTTCGATCTTCACCGCTTCCACGCCGATGGCACTGAGTTCGGGCAACAGGTCCAGGGTGTCGAGGCTGGTGGGCTCTTCCAGCGCATGGAAGCGCTTGCCGCCCACCAGGAAGCGGCCCTTGCACAGGGTCGGGTAGCCGGCGGGTTCGTCCGGGGTGTAGCGGTCGATCAGCACTTCGCTCAGGCGTGCGCTGAGGCCATCGGCGTCCTCGCTCCAGCGCACCGCCTTGGCCGGCGAACACACGCCGCACAGGTTGGGGGATTCGCCGGTGATGTAGGAGGACAGATGGCAACGCCCTTCGGCCATGATGCACAGGCTGCCAAAGCCGAACACCTCGATGGGCACCGTGCCGCTGGCCGCCACCTGCTTGACCTGGGCCAACGACAACACCCGAGGCAACACGGCGCGCCGGATGCCGTAGCGCTCCACATAGAATTTCAACGCCGCCGCATGGGTGGCCGAGCCCTGCACCGACAGGTGCAACGCCAGCTGTGGATGACGTTGCGCGGCGTAGCCGAGCACGCCGGGGTCGCCGGCGATCAGGGCGTCCACGCCATGGTCGGCGGCACGGTCCACGGCGCGTTGCCAGCGCGACCAGATTTTCGGTTGCGGGTAGGTGTTGACCGCCACGTAGAGCTTGCGCTGGTGCTGGCGGATATGGGCGACAGCAGCGTCGAACTGCTTGTCGTCCATGTTCAGCCCGGCGAAGTGCCGGGCATTGGTGTCATCGCGAAAACCCACGTACACCGCGTCGGCGCCTTGGCGTACAGCGGCTTTCAGCGCAGGCAGGTTGCCTGCCGGGCAGACCAGTTGCATGGTGGCTCCTTATTGAAAATCGGCAAACGACAGGAATGGCACGGCCGCGCCCTTGAGCACCTGCTGCTCGCGCTCGACGATCACCAGGCCATCGGCCCAGCAGGCGGCGGCGAGCATCGCCGAGCTTTGCTGGGGGTGCAGGATGGCGCGCAGCTGCCCATCGCTGTCGGGGCTCAAGCGCGCACGCAGGTACTGGCGGCGCTTGTTGGGTTTGAGCCACTCGAAGGCCGCCGGCACGCTGACAGGCACCGGCAACACCCGCTCCACACCTTGGGCGCGCAGCAGGAACGGGCGCACCACGATCAGCGTGGTGACCAGCGCGGCGGTGGGGTTGCCCGGCAGGCCGATCCAGGGTTTGCCGGCCACTTGGCCGAACGCCAGGGGTTTGCCGGGCTGGATCGCCAGGCGCCAGAACTCGACCTTGCCCAGTGCCTGGATCGCCTGTTTGAGATGGTCCTCTTCACCCACCGACACGCCGCCGGTGGTCAGCAGCAGGTCGCACTCAGACGAGGCCAGCATCAACGCATCGCGGCTGGCCGCCAGGGCGTCGGCCATCACGCCGTAGTCGTGTACCTCCACGCCCCAGCCACGCAGCAACGCCGCCACAAGGTAGCGATTGCTGTTGTAGATCTGCCCCGGCGCCAGCGACTCGCCCGGCTCGCGCAGTTCATCGCCACTGCTGAGCAGGCACACGCGCAGTGGCCGGTAGACCTTGACCCGGGGAATGCCCGCCGCCGCCAGCAGGCCGAGCTCCTGGGCGCGCAGGCGTTTGCCGGTGCTCAGTACCCGTTGCCCGCGTTGCAGCTCTTCGCCGCGCTTGCGAACGTGTTCGCCCAGGCGCAACGGCGGGCACCAGATGCGCTGGCCATACACCCGGCAGCGTTCCTGCGGCACCACGCTATCGGCGCCCGGCGGCAGCGGCGCGCCGGTGAAGATGCGCACGGCTTGCCAGGGCTGCAACGGCACATCCGTGCTGTGCCCGGCGGCGATCCGCCCGACCACTTCCAGGTAGCCGCCCTGCTCCGGCACGTCAAACGCGCGCAGGGCGTAGCCGTCCATGGCGCTGTTGTCCCAACCCGGCAGGTCGCGGGGCGAGAACACCTCTTCGGCGGTCACCCGGCCCAGGGCCTGGGCCAACGCAAGCATTTCGGTGGCCGGTGGCGGCGGCGCCTGGGCCAGCAACTGCTCGATGGCCTCCTCTACCGGCAGCAGGTCGCCGCTGTCGCAGGTACTCATGAGCGTGCCTCACAGGCAGCGAGGCTCTGATCGAGTTGCGGCTTGAGGTGCGGCGCAAAATTGCACGGGCCGGTACGGCTGTCCAACTGGCCAACCAGGATCTGGTCCCAGGCAGTACGACAGGCCCCCGGCGAACCGGGCATGCAGCACACCAGCACGCCGTTGCTGAAACCGGCCAGGGCCCTGGATTGCAGGGTCGACATGCCGATTTCCGCCAGCGATACCTGGCGGAACAACTCGCCAAAGCCATCCACCTGTTTGTCCAGCAGCGGCAACACCGCCTGGGGCGTGTTGTCGCGCGCGGTGAAGCCGGTGCCGCCGGTCATCAGCACCACTTGCACCTGCGGGTCGGCGATCCATTGCGAGACGCGTGCGCGGATCTGGTAGATGTCATCCATCACGATGCCCCGGTCGATCAGCATGTGGCCGGCACGTTGCAGGCGGTCCACCAGCGTGTCCCCGGAGGTGTCGGTGTCGTAGGTGCGGGTGTCGCTGATGGTCAGCACCGCGATGTTCAGGGAAACGAAACTGCATTGGGTCAGATGGGCCATGATCCAGGCTCCAGGCGTTGAAAAGATGCGTCCAGCCTGCACCGCATCGGGCGCAGGGCCTATTCCTCGAAGGAGGTATGCCGTCAGGGGGCCAGGCGCGTGCGCTGCCACCCGGCGTCATGCAGGCGGTAGTCGAGACGATCGTGCAAGCGGTCCGGCCGGCCTTGCCAGAACTCGATACGCCGGGGTTGCAGGCAGTAGCCGCCCCAGTGCTCGGGCCGGGGCGGCTGGCGCCCGGCAAAACGCTCGGTGACCTCACGCAGACGCCCTTCCAACTCACTGCGATGGGCCAGGGGCTGGCTCTGGGGCGAGGCCCAGCTGCCCAACTGGCTGGCGGCCGGGCGGGCATCGAAGTAGTCGTCCGACAGCTCGGCATCGGCCTTCACCACCGGGCCTTCGATACGCACCTGGCGCTCCAGGCCCGGCCAGAAGAACGTCATGGCGGCATGGGGGTTGTCCGCCAGTTCATGGCCCTTGGCGCTCTGGTAATTACCAAAAAAGAAAAACCCGTCGGCGCTGAAGCCCTTGAGCAGCAGGATGCGGCAGTGGGCATGCCCCTGGCCGTCCACCGTGGCCAGGGCCATGCTGTTGGCCTCGGCGGGCGGCACTTCGGTCTTGCGGGCCTGATCCAGCCACTGGCCGAACAGCTCCAGCGGGTCGGCCTGCGGGCAGTCGTCGCGAAGGCCGTAGAGGGTGTAGTTGCGGCGCAATTGCGCAAGGGACAGGGGCATGGCGCGATCCTCCAGAAAGTTCGCCACAGTGTGGGAACTGGCGCACCGTTATCCCTTGACCGCGATCAACAATCGGCCGCGGCATGACGCCGCATGCCACTTACCACAACGACTTGGCGATGATCACGATCAGCACCATGTGCGCGAGGATGCTGCGCCGAATCCACCGTGCACGCTTGGCGCTCAGGCGCTGTTTACCCAGCCAGTACGCCAGCAACAGGTAGTGCCCGATGATGCTCAGGGCCAGCAGGATTTTCAGGCTCAGCAGCCACGCAAAACGACTGTTCCACGGCACGCCCCAGTAGTGCCAGGCCAGCCCCAGGCCCGCGCCGTACAGCACGATGACCACCAGATGCAGCACCCGTCGCGAGCGCCGGGCAATCGCCTGGTCGCAGGTGAACTGCGCGGACCAGGCCAACTCCTCCCGGGCGCTGTGCCAGATCACCACTTCAAAAAACAGCGTGCCGATGAACGCGCTGGCCGCCAGCAGATGAACCATCAATAGCACTGAATACATGGATCTCTCCTAACCCGGATGCCCGTCGACACGCGCCTGCCACAGCATCGGCCCGTAGCGCCACAGGTACAGCCCCAGGCCGACGGACCAGCACAGCGCGGCCAGCCACAACGCCGCCACCGGCCACACCAGCACCAGCAGCACCCGGCACACACACGCCAGGTTCAGCAGCGCAAAGGCCAGGGTCATCCCCGAGGGCGGCTGCAATGGCCGGCCGGTATGGCCCAGGCTGACCCGCGCGATCATCGCCAGGATCAACCCGGCCATGGCGCCGATGGTCAAGGCGTGCACCGCCAGGCTCGGGTTGAGCGGCACGCCAAAATGCCACAGCGCCATGCCCAGGCACGCCAGCGCCAGCCAGGCATAGGCCAGGTGCAGGGACCACAGCAGCGGCACCCGCCACAGGCCGCGATCATGCCAACGCGCCAGGCGCAGCAGGTGGCCCACGCCCAGCAGCGCGAACAGCACACCGATCCAGGCCCGTGGCAACAAGGCCACCCCACCGGCATACAACAGCCCCACTAGAATCGAACCGCCCAACAGCAGGTGATCCAACCAGGGCCAGGGCTTGACCGCCGCGACCCGACCCAGGCCGCGCTGGGTGAAAAACGGGATCACCCGCCCGCCGATCAGCCCCATCATCGCCGCCACCAGCCAGAGGCCGGTCAACACCGCCTGGCGCTGCAGGCCCTGGTCATACAGTGACAAGCCATCGGCCACCGCCAGCAATACCAGCACCAGCACAATCGGATAATTGCGCGTCTGCCGCACCTGCCACAGCGTCCATCCCATCACGCCCGCCACAGCCAGCGGGAAGCTCAGTTCCAGCACCACCAGCAATGGCAGCGGGAGGTCGAGCAACCAGCCCACGCGCGCCGCCAGCCACAGCGCCGCCAGTGCGCCCAACGGTGCCCCGCTGAGTCCGGGGCGACCGGTCCAGGTCTGCACCGCCGTCAGCAAGAAACCGGCGATGATCGCCAGGCCAAAGCCGAACAGCAGTTCATGCCGATGCCAGGCCAGCCAGCCGCCGGCCGGTTGCCAACTGCCGGTCATGCCGCCCAGGGCCAGCAGCCACAGCGGCACCGCCAGCGCGGCCAACAGGCAGGCACCGAGGAAAAACGGCCGGAAGGCCAGGCGAAACAGCGGGGTAATCGACATGGCCTTGCGTCGATCCAGTACGTGCATGGCAGGGCTCCTGAATTTATCACTGCGCCGATGGTGCGCCGGTGTGCGCATCTTGCCCTTGTCGCAGATCAAGCTGCGCCAAGGGCAACCGGATTAACCTCGGAGCAAGTTCGCCTTGCTCGGCACGCTGTGCGTGCGCCTGCACCAGCGGGTCAACAAGATCGAGTTTGCCGAGGGCACGTCCCGCTAGTGTCAGCCGAACAGACCCAGACCAATGCGGCTGCAATCACCGTGCACCGTGAAACCCTCATCGGTGCGACGCCAAGGCGTACCTTGATGTGCATCAAGGGCTTTACCAGGTCAGGTAAAACATGCTCTTGGCCAACAGCACGATGGCGACCATATGCCCGAACAGGCTCAGATGGATAACCCGCAGGTAAGCCGCACTCACCCGGCCACGGCGCATGCGCAGCATCGTCAGCAGAAAGTGCAGCAGCACACTGGCGGCGAGGATCAGCTTGAGGGTCAACAGGGTGCCGAACGACGACGCGAACGGCGCGGCCAACACCGGCAGGTAACGCAAGCCGACCATGCCCAGCCCGGCGCCGAACAGCACCAGCAACACCCACGGCATCAGCGCCCGGGCACGCACACCGATGCCTTGCTCGACCTGCAGCATCACCCGCGCCGGCAATTGCCGATGCAGACCGCCCAGGATCAGCACTTCGAAAAACACCGTGCCGATGAAGATCAGCGCGGCGAACAGATGGGCCAGCAGAAACAGCAGGTAAAGCATGGTGGCCTCGCAGGTGGCGTCGAGGCGACAGTGTGGCGGCCTGGAGGCTTGCGCGCCTTGACGTCGGTCAAGCCCGTTACAGCCACGGGATGCTGTAGCTGACAATCAGCCGCGTCTCGTCCTTGTCCGCCGTGTCATTGCCGCGCAATACCGCACTGCGCCAGGTAAAGCCCAGCCCTTTCAAGGCGCCGGTGGGGATCACGTAGTCCAGGCGCAGGTCGCGCTCCCATTCGCTGTTGTCGCGGCCGGCGGTGCGGATATGGCTGCCGTGAATGTAAGTCACACTGGAGCGCAACCCCGGTACGCCCAGGCTGGCAAAGTCATAGGCATAACTGCCCACCGTGGCCTGTTCGCCGGCATTCACAAACTTGAGCGACTGGGAGTTGGTGATCAGGTAAAGCGAACGGCCCTGCCCCTGGTTGATGTGCGGGAAGTCACTTTGCCCGGTGGTTTTCTGGTAGCCCAGGCTCAGCGAATGCCCGCTCAAGCCATAGGTGAACAGTGCGCTCCACAAGCGGTTGTCGACCTTGCCTGTGGTGACGCCGGGCGCGTAGTAGCCTGAGCCGACATAACCTTCGCTCCGGCCCGACGCACTGCCGTTCTTACCGTCGGCGGTGCTGTAGAAATACCGCAGGTCGCTCTTGAGCTGCCCCACCGGCAGTTGCCAGTTGTGCACCAGGCCCAGGAAGTGCTGTTGGTAGAAGTTCTCCAGGCTGGCGTAGTAGTACTGCACCTGCAGTTGCTTGCTGACGGTGTAATCCACGCCGCCGTAGTAGAACTGGTGACTGGACTTGCCCTTGACCGGGTCATTGGCCCCGGCAATCGACAGGCCTTGGCCGTTGCTGGAATTGCGGTCCACGACCTGCTCGATCTTGCCCGCGATCAGGTTGATGTCCTTGAAGTCCCTGGACTCCACCTGATAGCCGCGGAAAGTCTGGGGCAACAGGCGCCCGTCTTCGGTGGTCAGCACCGGCAGCCTGGGCGTCAGGCTGCCAGCCTTGAGTTGGGTCTGGGCAATGCGCAGTTTGCCGGTGACGCCGGTCTTGCTGAAGTCATGGGCGGCCTTGCCATCGTCCAGCGGGAAGACGCTGCCGGGGGTGTTGTCGGCACCGGACTTGCCGGCCCGGCCGGAGGCGTCCAGGCGCAGGCCGTACCACTCTTGCAGGTCCAGACCCAGGCCGACCGTGCCTTCGGTGAAACCGGACTGGTAGTTGAACATAAAGGCCTGGCCCCATTCCTTGTCCGAGGCGGCCTTGGCGTTGCGGGTGTCCTGGTTGTAGTAGAAGTTGCGCAGGTCGAGGCTGGCTTTGCTGTCATCGATAAAACCCGACGCAGCCGCCTGCTGCGCAGCGCCGATAGAGACGGCGAGCGCCAGGCAAGTCTTGTGGTTCATGAAGGCTCCGAGAAGTGATTGAGGCGCCCCGTCGCAGCGCTGTTTTTGTTGTGCCAGGGGGGCTGCAGTCAACGGGAGCGCGCACGGTATAGCGTTGCGTGGCCGGGAAAAAGCCGGCAAAACCGCCAATCACTTTTTCAGTTTGGGTAACAATCCAGCGAATGGCGAGCGCGTGTCCAGCAGTGAGGTACGGATGAAGTGCAGGTAACTTTCCACCCGGCGCAAGGCCGAGGTCTCAAAGTGCGCTTCGAAAGGTTCGACGGTGTCCTGCACGCACTCGATTGCGTGTTCGACGCGTGCCAGTGCACGTTGCCACCGTGCATGCCCCGGCTGGGTGAACAAGCGCACCAATGCCCGCCCCATGGCACGTAGCGCCTGGCGCCACGCGGTGGTTTCGGCGTAGCAGGCCAGCGCCGGCAACTGCGCCTGCTCGCGGCGCAGTTCGATCAGGGCATGGCCGACGTCAAGCACCACGAACGTCCAGCGCAGCAGGCGGTGTTGCACCTGCGGCTGGCCGGCGGACAAGCCATGGGCCTGGTTAAGCAGGTCACGGGTGCCGCTTTCGAAACCCGAGCCCAGCGCCGGCAAGGGTGCGTGGAGGGCGAACACGACCCGCCGGCGCAGGTCCTGTTCCAACCGACGCCACAACCAGGGGCTGTTGGGCGGCAGAATGATCGCCCCTGCTGCCGCGCACACCAGCATGCCGAACACCATGGCGAGGTAGTCATTGATCAAGCCATAAGGGTTGTAGAGCGTGAGGTTGCCGGGCACCGAACTGGTGCCGAAAAACACCAGCATGCCCAGACCGTAGCCCGCCCACTGAGGTTTGGCCAACCAAAAGGATCCCAGCATGATCACCGGCGCAATCACTAGGCACAGTAACGGGAACCCGTCGATCCGGGGATAGACGAAGAACACCTCGAAAATCCCGATGACCGCCGCCAACACTGTCCCACAGGCAATCTGGAACGACATGCGCCGGGGGTTGGGGGAGAACGCCGAGAGCCCCACCGTGAGCGCGGACACCAGGGTCATCGCCGCGCCACTGGGCCAGCTGGTAGCGATCCACAGCGCACACAACACCAACAGCACCACTGCGGCACGCAGGCCGGCGCCTACCGCTGCCAGCCAGTGGGTCTGTGGCTGAAAAGGCTCGGCCCAACGCTCACGCCGGGGGCTGTGATCGGTCAGGGAAGCATGGGTCTGAGCGTAGCTGAGCACCTCGTCGACGAAGCGATAAAGCAGCTCGCAGGCCGTGTGGAAATCCAGCAGGTCATCGGCGGGCGGATGCGCCTGCGCCAGCTCGGCGCGCAGGTGGCGGACCTGGCTCGGCAGCCCGTGGATATAATGCTTCAGGCGTGTCGACAGGTACGCCGCATCCAGGTCTGTGAGTACCTGTCCGGCGAACGGTTCCAGCACATTGACCAGCGCCTTGAGTGCCGGGCCCACAGCTTCCAGCACCGCCGTGGCACCGCGCATCTGCACTCGGTCGAGCAACTGATGCAGGGCATTGAAACGCGTGGTGATGGCCATGAACTCGACGTTGAGCCGATCCAGCCGCCCCTTGCGTCGGCGCATGTAAGGGTCTTCGAACACACTGACGCTGCGCATCCCTTCCAGGCCCACGGCCTCGGCGATGAAGCGCAGGTTGGCGACCTCGAACGCCGCCTGGTCGTGGGTACTGCGCAGACCGCTCACGACAAATCCGGCGAAACGACCAAAGCGTTGGTACAGGGTATTGCGCATGGCGGCGCCCGCCGTGCTGGGCAGCAGCGTTGCGCTGATCGCGGTGGCGCACAGCACGCCCAGGGTGATCTCCAACACCCGCCACACCGCCGCCATGAACACCTGCTCCGGGTGCCCCACCACCGGCAAGCCGACCATCACCGCGGTATACCCCGCCAGCACCCACCCATAGGCGCGAAAATGACGATTGCGCGCCGCGCCATATGAGCACACGCCCACCCACGCGGCCAGCCCGGCCAGGAACAGCTCGGTGTTCTGGGCGAACAGCGCCATCAACAGCACCATGAACGACGACCCCACCAGCGTACCAATCACGCGGTAGACGCTTTTGGCCAGGACATGCCCGCTATAGGGCTGCATCACGATGAACACCGTAGTGATCGTCGTGCCGGGCTGCGGCAACTCCAGGCGCATCGACAGCCACAAGGCCAGGTACGAAGCGATCAACACCTTGAACAGGTAGACCCACATCACCCCGTCGGTGCGCGCCCATTCCAGGAAACCCCGGCGCCAGGGCAGTGCTCTGAGCCGGCGTGAAAAATCAGTGAGCGGTGGCACGAAACAGGGACTCCCGACAAGCTGGCTGGCACACAAGGCCGGCGACTTTAGGCGGTTGCGCCAGGGTCGGTAAGTCATCCAGAACGTGAATGACTGTTACGCGAAATACCACAATAAATAGCGTTTACAGCGGCCCGCGACTTCATGCCACACTGGAAAAATCCGTTATCCCTGGTAGCCATCGATGGACATTCTGCAGAACATGCGCATCTTCCGTTGCGTCGCCGAAGCCGGCAGTTTTACCGGCGCGGCGGCGCGGCTGAACACCAACACCACCCATGTATCCCGCTCCATTTCCAACCTGGAAGCCCACCTGCGCACGCGCCTGTTCAATCGCACCACACGCCGCATCGCCCTCACCGAATCGGGCCAACGCTACCTGGTGCGATGCGAGCAGATCCTGCATTCGATCGCAGAAGCGGAGGTAGAAGCCGGCGACGCCCATACCCGCCCCATCGGCCAGCTCAAGGTGCATTCGATGACCGGTATCGGCCAGCATTACGTGGTGGACGCCATCGCTCGTTATCGCCAGCACTACCCGGATGTGACCTTCAACCTGAGCATGAGCAACCGTACGCCGGACCTGGTGCACGAAGGCTTCGACGTATCGATCGTGCTGGCCATCGACCTGCCTGACTCCAGCCATGTGTCGCAGAAGCTCGGCAGCACCTACAGCATCGTTTGCGCATCACCGTCCTACGTAAAAAGCCACGGCATCGCACAGGTTCCCAAGGACCTGCTCGACCACGCTTGCCTGCGCCTGGTCAGCCCGGTGATCCCTCTCGAGGACTGGACCTTCGACGGCCCCAATGGCAAGGAAAACGTGATCATCAGCCACTCGCCCTTCCTGGTGGATTCGGTTGACGCGATGAAAACCGCCATCAGCAATGACATGGGCGTCGGCATCCTGCCCGTGCATGCGGCGATCAAGGGGCTGCGCAGCGGCAGCCTGGTGCGCGTACTGCCCGAGTACCGCCTGGAGGAGCTGAGCCTGTACGCCATCTACCCTTCCCGGCATTACCTGGACGCAAAAATCAAAACCTGGGTGGAGTACCTGCGCAGCTCCCTGCCGGAGGTGCTCGCCGACCATAAGGCTGTGCTGAAGACCCGCCCGTTGCTCAGCGCTGTTGAGTCATAACGACTACATCGGGTCATAGCGACTACAGGACGCCAGAGTCATAACGACAACAAAAATCGCAACCGACTGATTTTCATAACGTTATTCATTGGCATGATTTCTGACTCGGAAATGGGCAGGACAAATCGTCGAAACCCACAGAGAGATCACCATGAGCAATGAATTTAACCAGCGCCTCGCCGTCGTCACCGGTGCCAGTTCAGGCATCGGCCTGGCCGTGACCCAACGTTTGCTCGAACGCGGCGCGAAGGTGGTCGCGATGTCGCGCCAACTGGGCGGGCTTGGCGTGTTGGCCGAGCAGTTTGGCGAGCAGCTCAGGTGGCTGGCCGGGGATGTGACCGAGGCAGCCGACCTTGCGCGCCTGGCGCAGGTGGCGGCACCGATGGGGCCAGTGGATTTGCTGGTGCCGAATGCGGGCATTGCCCAACTGGCCGATGGCCTGGACCTGGCCGCCTTCGACCGGCAGTGGGCGGTCAATGGGGCCGGCGCGTTGAACACCTTGGGCAGCCTGCGCGGGCAGTTGGCGGCGCAGGCATCGGTGGTGTTCATCGGCACGTTCCTGGAGCAAGTGACCTTTCCCGGCCTGGCCGCCTACATTGCGTCCAAAGCCGCCCTGCGCGCCCAGGTGCGCACCCTTGCGGTGGAGCTGGCGCCCCACGGCATCCGCCTGAACATGGTATCTCCCGGCCCCACCGCCACGCCGATCTGGAGCACCCTGGGGCTCAATGACGAAGCCTTGGGCTCGGTGGCGAAGACCGTCAACGCCCGCCTGCTCAACGGGCAGTTCCTGGAGCCGGGCGCCGTGGCCGATGTGATCCTGTTCCAGTTGGGCCAGGGCGCACGCAGCGTGTTCGGCCAGGATTGGGTGGTGGACGGCGGTTATACCTTGCGCTGATCAGGCCAGTACAGGCACGGTCTTGGTCCCTCCAAATGCCAGGGCCTTCCAGCCGATCACCAACAGCGACAACCCGGCAAAGATCAGTCCGCAGCCAATCACCCCGGTGGTGCCGAAGGCATTGATGAACAGCCCGCCCACCGATGACCCGATCACCACCCCGGCATTCGCCGATGACACATACAGGCTGGTGGCGAACTCATGCGCCTCGGGTGCCGAAGACGTGAGCCAGACTTGCGTGACTACCAGGCCGCAGGTATGCGCCGCGCCCCAGAGCAACACGATCACACTCATCGACGCCCACGACAGGCTGCCAAAGGCATACAACACCAGGTATGCCGCCGCCAGTACCACCGGATACAGCACGGCCGTCACAACCAAATGCCGGCTGAGCGCGCGCCCCACCCATAGGTTACCGACGACGCCGCCGATGCCGAAGATCACCAGCATGACGCTGATGGTCCGGCCATCCATACCGACCTGGGTCTTGAGGTATTCGGCGGCGTAGCTGTACACCGAAAACATCGTGGTAAACACCAACACGGTAGCGAGGATCGCCAACCACACCGAGAGGCTGCGCAGCACCGCCAGTTGCTTGCCGAAGCTCAGGGGTGCCGAACGCGGGTGATCGGGCAGTTTGAGCCACAAGCCCAACGCCGCCACTGCCGTTGCCACGGCGCAAAAATAGAACGAGGCCTCATAGGAAAGACTCGCCCCCACCCACGTCGTCAGAGGCACGCCCAACACCAGCCCAAGCGTGGTGCCCACCACCGCCAGCGCTGTGGCATGGGCCGCTCGTTCGCGGGGGTACAGCGACACCGCCGTGGAAAACGCGGCGGCAAAAAATACCGGGTGGAGCATGGCCGGCACCACGCGCAGCGCCATCAGTGTCTCGAAGTTCGGCGCAAACGCCGACAACACACTGCTGATCGAGAACGCCACCAAGGCACCCACCAGGATTTTCTTGCGCACTACCCGCGAGGCCAGCAGCACCAGGAACGGCCCCAACACCGCCACTATCAGCGCAAACAAACCCATCAACCACCCGGCCTGGGATACGCTGATCGCAAACCGCTCGACGATCATCGGCAGGATGCCGACCACACCAAACTCCAGGGTATACAGGCCGAACAACCCCAGGATGATGTAGATCACGGGCCGACCTCGATCACGACTTTACCGAAGGCGCCGCGCTGCAAATGGGCGAAGGCCCGGGGCGCTTCGGCAAAGCGGTAGGTGTGGTCGATCACCGGTTCGAGGCTGTGTCGCTCCACCATGCGAACCAGGTCTTCAAGGGCACGCCGTGGCCCCACCGCTACACCGACGATGGCGGCGCGCTTGGCCAGCAGGCTCATCAGCGACGCGCTCAACTGGTCGCTCTCCAGCAGGCCGATCACTGAGACACGCCCACCGTTGCTCACCGCTTGCAGTGAACGCGCCAGGTTGTCGCCACCGGCCATTTCCAGCACGTGCTCGGCGCCGCGTCCGCCGGTCAGTTCCAGCACGGCGTGGTGCCAGTCCGGCACCCGGCCACGGTGGATGCCATGGGTGGCGCCCAGTTCGACGGCACGGGCGATTTTTTCATCGCTGCTGCTGGTGATGATCACACGGGCGCCATGGGCCGCCGCCAGTTGCACGGCAAACAGCGAGACGCCGCCGGTGCCCTGCACCACCACGGTCTGGCCGGCGTGCAAGTGGCCGAGTTCGATCAGCGCCATCCAGGCCGTCAATGCCGCCACCGGCAAAGTGCTGGCCTGGGTGGCGTTCAACGAGCGCGGCGCGAGCACGCACCATTCGGCAGGGGTGGCCACGTACTCGGCAAGCATGCCGGGGATCGGGCCGCCTTGCGGTGGCGCGTCGGCCCAGGACAACGGCCTGCCGTCGACCCAGCCGGCAAAGAAACTCGACAGCACCTTGTCGCCCACCTTGAACCGGCTCACACCCTCCCCCACTGCCACCACCGTGCCCGCCATGTCGGACGCCGGGGTGAAAGGGAATTGCAGGCTGGCGCCCATGCCGTTTTCCGCTACCTCGGCGTCACGGTAGTTGAGCGACACTGCCGCGACGCGCACCAGCACCTCCCCGGCCTTGGCCACCGGTCGCGGCACACGGGCCAGGCGCAAGGTATGCAGGCCAAAGGTCGGGATTTCCCAGCGTTGCATCAAGTCGGTCATGTTCAGGTCTCTCGTGAGGGTTTTGCGCAAGGATAAGAACCTCGCTCCACGGGATTAAGTAGGGGGCGACTCCTGGGTCTGCGGAGCTTTCATTCCGCAATGCTGGCAATTGCGCTAGGGTATCGGGCAATTCCCGTCGGCAATCGGTGCATCAGATGGACAACCTCACGACCCTGAATGCCTTTGTGCAAGTCGCACACACTCACAGCTTTGTCGCCGCCGGGCGGGTGTTGGGGGTGACGGCGTCGGCGGTCGGCAAGAGCGTTGCGCGCCTGGAGGAGCGCCTGGGTGTGCGACTGTTCCACCGCAGTACGCGCAGCGTGACGCTGACTGCCGAGGGCGAGCTGTTTTTGCAGCGCAGCCGGCGCATCCTGCGGGAAATCGAGGAAGCCGAGGCAGAGTTGTCCCAAGTCAGCCAGGCGCCCCGTGGTCGCCTCAAGGTCAGCCTGCCGTTGGTGGGCCATCCGTTTTTGCCGGTGCTGGCCGACTTCAAGCAGGCCTACCCCGACGTCGAGCTGGACCTGAGCTTCACCGACCGCCGCGTGGATGTGGTTGAGGAAGGCTACGACGCGGTGTTGCGCAGCGGCGAGGCGCCGGACTCGCGCTTGAGTTCACGGCTGGTGGGGGATTATCGGATGATCGTCGTGGCGGCCCCCGCCTACCTCGAGCGTCACGGCACACCGCAGCGCTCCAGCGACCTGGCCCAGCACAGTTGCATCCTGTTCCGCTTCCCGAATACCGGCAAGTTGCAGCGTTGGCCGTTGCACACCCAGGGCATCGAACTCGACCAGCACCTGCCGGCGGCGATGATCTGCAACAACCTCGAAGCCCGGGTATGTTTTGCACTGCACGGCATTGGTATCGCCTACCTGCCGGACTTCGCCATTCGCGAGGCCCTCGACAGCGGGCAATTGCTGCAGGTGCTGCCTGACTGCACCGAGCATGGCAGCTTTCGCATGATGTGGCCGTCGAGCCGGCACCCGTCGCCCAAGTTGCGGGTGTTTATCGACTTTCTCAAGGAACGCCTGTTTCCCTGATCAAGTACTGTCGAAGTGCTGCCGCGCCTGAGGATGACGGACGTTGTCACGTGGATCCGCCAACACCTCAGGGCACCGGCAACCATCGACTGAATTCACCCCGGCTGTTCAACGGGCACCAGGCGAAGTCCGTTTGCGCAGGGGGCAATGCCTGGCGTTCAACCATCGCGTACGGCGAGCCCTTCCAATCAAACAGCGTTGCGCCCTGCCAGGCCAGGACCACACCCCTGGCCTGGCTTTTATCCGTCTGCACCCAACGCGCGGCAGCCGCCGCCATGAACGCTTCGATGGGTTCGTCATCGATCTGCGCCCGATACTCCGAGCCCAGCAGCCAGCGGCAGACGTTCACGTGGTAGGTCCAATCCAGCGGCGGCCGGTGGCGATAGGCCCAGGTCATGAAGCTACGAAACAGGTTCAGGCCCTCGGGCGGGTCCAGCTTGAGCAGCGCCGGGCAGATGTCGAACAAAGTGTGCCAGTACGGCAGCAGGCGAGCATCCAGGTGCACGAAACTGCGGGAATTGCTGGGGTATTCAGGCGGCGCCGGCTCCGCGTGCAGGCGGCGGGACGCCTTGCTGACCAGGCGGCTGACGCCTGCGGGCAACAGGTGGTTCATGAAACGCACTCACAGTCATGACGATGGAATGCCTCCTGGTTTCAGGAAGCCCAAGGCAAACGTCAGAATGCAGGGGAAGCGCGGGGGTTGGCCGACGGCCAGGAATATCGTGGTGGCGCCTTGTTGCGCCGTTCATGGGCCGGACGCGGGGGGTGTCCCAGGCCCAGCAGCCAGGCCAGGCCGACCAGGAACACCAGGGCAACGGTCAATGCGTTGCAGACCGGGCAGGCAAAGTAGTTCGAGATGTTGCTGGAAGATGGGCTACCCAACCCTTTGTCGGAAAGTGGCGCCTGGTTGCCGCTCACCGAACAGAACGCCCCACCGATGCCATTGAGCGCCTGCCCCGTCATCTGCCCATGCCCCAAACCGCAGACGAACAGGTTCATGAGCACGCAGAAGTACAGGGCCCAGGCGATCAGCGAACGGTCGGGGTGGCTCGATTTCATGGCGGCGACTCTACCACCCGCGCCGCAAAAGGATGAAGCGCGACATGCCCCTGTGGCAGAACGTCGCAGATTACGTGCGCTTCCCAGGGTTGGTAGACTGGGCGCCCTCAAAGCCTGACGTATTGATCCAGAGCAACGCAGGCGCTTCACAGGATGCACAGTTGATGAGTACGTTATTCACCCGCCGCAAGGTGCTGACCGGTATGGGCCTGTTGGGCCTGGGCAGCCTGCTGGGCGGCTGTGACTACAGCCCCAAGCTGAACTTCAAGTACGGCAAGGACTTGAGCGACAAGATCATGGGCCGCACCTTCAAGCTCAAGAACACCGACGGCGAGACCGTCACCCTCAGCTCGTACCGTGGCCTGATGCCGGTGGTGTTCTTCGGTTTCACCCAGTGCCCGGCCGTGTGCCCGACCACCCTGGCGCGCGCCGCCCAGGCCAAGAAGCTGATGGGCCGCGACGGCGAAATCATGCAGGTGGTGTTCATCACCCTGGACCCGGAACGCGACACGCCCGAGATTCTCGACAAGTACGTCAAGGCCTTCGACCCCAGTTTCGAAGCGCTGTACGGCACCCCGGAAGAAATCGCCGTGGCCGCCAAGGAATTCGGGATCTTCTATGAAAAGATCCCCGCCGGCGACACCTACACCCTGTCCCACACCGCCACCAGTTTCGTGTTCGACACCCGTGGCAACCTGCGCCTGGGCCTGCAGGCATCCCTTACCGCTAAAGAGTGCGCAGAAGACCTGCTCACCGTCATGGAGGTCTGCTAATGACTGCCGTTCAACACCTCAAACGCACCCTTATCGGCATGACCCTGCTGGGCCTGGCCGCTCACGCCAGCGCCCAGGTACAAGTCACCGACGCCTGGGTACGTGCCACTGTGCCGGGCCAACCGTCCAGCGGCGCGTTCATGACCGTCACCGCCGACAGCGACAGCAAGTTGCTGAGCGTGGCCTCGCCGGTGGCCAAGGACGTGCAGATCCATGAAATGAGCATGAAGGACGACGTGATGCGCATGGGCCCGGTGAACTCGGTAGCCCTGCCGGCCGGCAAGGCCGTGACCCTCGACCCCGACGGTTACCACGTGATGCTGATGGGCCTGACCGGCCAGATCAAGGAAGGCGACCAGGTGCCGCTGACCCTGACGGTGCAGAACGCCAAGGGCGAAAAGCAGGCGATTGAAGTGAAGGCGCCGGTGCGTGGCCTGGATGGGATGGACCATAGCAAGATGGACCATGGCAAGATGCACTGAGACGTGCGCACCCGCCTCAATCCACGATAAATAGCCTTGCCCCGGCACTCGTCGAAGATCGATGCCCTTCCATGTCAGTGCCCACCTGGTAACTCATCCCGGCCGTCAGCGTAAACTGACGGCCGTCTTCCAGTTCCGTGTGCAACTCGCCTTCCAGGCATAACAGCACATGCCCCCGCCAGCACCAATGGTCCGCCAGGTAGCCAGGCGTGTATTCGACCATGCGCACACGTGTTGTGCCGAAGTGGCAGGTGCGCCACAGGGCATTGCCAGTGATACCTGGGTGAATCACCGGTTCGACCGTGGACCAGTCGGTGGTGCCAAAAGGAACAGCAGTGAGATCCATGGCGAGCGCTCGCGTTGATCGATGTGTCTTGAGGCTATTCACAAGACACGGTGGACGGTAGACACAGATCGACCCGTTTTATGAGATACGGGTATCCTGCCCGCACAGAGCTCACGGACACGCTTATGCAGATCGACCCTGCCTACATCCTTCACGAAACCGAACACTGGCGGCTCAACCATCATCTGGCATCTGCGTTGCCCGGCTACCTGATGCTGGCGGCCAAGGCGCCGATCCACTCCCTGGCTGACATGCCGGAACCGGCGCTGGCCGAGTTGGGCGGGTTGCTCGCGAAGGTCCAGCGGGTAATGGAGACGCAGCTGGAGCCGAAATGGCTGTACATCAGCCGGTATGGGCACATGCCGGGCTTCCCGCTGCACTTTCATTTCATCCCCGTGTATGACTGGGTAGAGGCGGCGTTTTGGCGTGATGAGCGTTATCGGGTGCTGCAGGGTTTTGGAACACAGGAACTGGCGCAAACATCGACCGATGGGGCTGAGTTGACGCTGTTTGTATGGCGTGAGTTTGGAGAACGCCTCACACCACCGCAGGTCCAGGGAGACACGGTGCATCAAGTCATTGAGAGGCTGCGCGTAGCGTTTGCGCGTCAATGACGAGTGGTCTCAGGGGATCAGTTGTTTTGTCATCGGGATACACGCCAACGTCAGCCCCGACGGCGAGTAATAAACCGCCTGTTCATCCCCCGCATAGCCACACGCCCGGTAAAAGCTCGCCGCATTCAACGTCGCATCCAGCACCACGGTCTTAACCGCCATCTCCCGCGCAACCGTCTCAAGGTGATCGAGCATCGCCTTGCCATATCCGCGCCCGGTGCACTCGGGCAATACGAACAGTGCGCCGACTTCATTGTTGTCCAGATCAAGCATTCCAGTGACGACCGCCCTACCGTTCAGCCACCCCAGGTAAAACGGTTTATCCATCAGCGCACTGTAACCATCCTCGGCCTTGCCCCGCGTCCACAGCAGCATTTGCTCGCGCGTGTAAGCGCCGATGCATTGGCCACGAATGGCCTGCAAGCGGATGTCGAACGCCACCTGGGCGTGTTCTGGGGTAGCCCGTTTTATCTCCAGCATTTCACGCTCCTTCCATGAAATCATCGTGCCATTAGCACACTTGTGCTAATCGACCCCTCCCCCCTGCGGCGCTATATTCCCCGGCACTTCCAGCGCTCCTCCGGCACCGTGCATTTCTTGCGCGTGGGCGCGTTGTGCGCTGGAAAAACCATAACAACCCCAAGGAAGAAGCACCATGAAACTGCAATCCTCCGTTACCCGCCTCACCCTGCTGGGCGCCCTGATCATCGGCGTGGCCGGCTGCAGCAACATCAAACCTACCGAAGATCACCTCAAGACGCTGTCGGAGACCAACCTGGGCGAACCGGTCAAGCGTATTTCCAATGTGCGCAGCGACTCGATGACCACCTACTACGTCGCCAGTGCCGCCTCCGGCGAGTACAACTGCTCAGTGCCCAGCGGTGCCAGCGGCGGTATGTTCGCCGTGGCCAGCTTTGGCATGATGAAGCCTGCGGCCTACTGCCAACCCAAAGGTGCACGCGGCAACCCACTGCAGGGCTTCACCCAGTAACCGTCTGCTGGCTCAGGTCGCGCAAGGTCCCGCGCAGTTCGGCGGGACGCACCGGCTTGGAGAGAATGGCGATCCGGCGGTCGTGCAAGGCGGCCTGGATTCTCTCCACGTCATGCCCGGTGAGGATCAGCGCAGGGACGGCCCAGCCGCGTTGCTCGCGCAGGGCATCGATGCATTCGATACCAGTAGCATGGTTGCCCAGGTCGTAGTCGGCGACGATGATGTCGCAGTCACTGACCAGAGCACGCCCCGAAGACTCCGCCTGCACCTCGCAACCCCAGCGCTCCAGCAGGGCCTGGGTGGCGAGCAGCACGTTGTGGTCATCTTCTACCAGGCACACCTTCAACCCGGTCAGCAGCCCGGCCTGGCGCGTGTCGTCGCGCGGTGCCGTGGCACGTGGCGCAGAGGCCAGGGTCAAACCATACAGGCTTACAGAAGTACCATGGCCCACCCGTGAGCGCAGGCCTACCTGCACTCCCATCAACTGCCCCAGGCGCTTGACGATGGACAGTCCAAGGCCGACGCCTTCGACGTCCTTGTCACGCAGGTGGCGCACTCGATAAAACTCCTCGAAGACCTTTGATAGATGCTCCTCGGCAATCCCCCGGCCCCGGTCATGAATCTCCACCGCCAAGCCGCCGTCGCGAACGCGCACGCCGATCAGCACAGGCCGTTGCGCGCCGTATTTGAAGCAGTTGGACAGCACGTTCTGCACCATGGTCGCCAGCAGCGCAGGGTCGACCAGCACCCAATGCGTGCAGGGCCGCAGGCGCAGCTCCACCCCGGCCCAACGCGCGGCCTCGGCGTTCTGGCGCACCAGGTCGGCAAGGAATTCGCCCAGGTGCACCGCCTGGTACTTGGGCAGCACGCGGCCGTTGTCGAGAGTGTAGAGATCGAGAATCGAGCGGAACAATTGCGATACGTTGAGCAGCGAACGGTCGATGTTGTCGACCAGACGCCGCTCTTCATCACCCAGCCGGGCTTCGCGCAGACACGCGGTGAACAGGCCGATGGAATGGATGGGTTGACGCAGGTCATGACTGGCCTGGGCAAGGAAACGGGATTTTTCCAGGTTGGCGGCAATGGCCTGCTCGGAGGCCTTGCGCGTGCGTTCCAGCAGGATATGCGCGTACACCGGGATCACCGTGCTGGTGATCATCAACATCAGCACCATGAAGGGTTGCGCCTGCCACACCGGCGTCAGCCGATACACGATCAGCAGCGCCAGCAAGGCCAGCGCCGTGGCGATCGCCAGGTAGCGCGAGCCGTAGCGCATGCCGTTGCCCAGGTTGACCCACACCATCACCGCATACAACGGCAACGCCGCTTCACCGCCCACCACCATGCCGAACGAGGTGCCGGTGTAGTCGTGGATCATGCCGAAGATGCGCCGCGCCGGGTAATGCCCCGGCCAGCGCACGATGACTTGGCGCAAGGCAATGGAGGCCAGCAGGAACAGGAAGATATACAGGATCACCGGCAGGTAGGTGTCCACCGACTGTCCCGGCAGGAAGCCCAATGCACCGATGTAGACGATTGCAATGCTGGCGACCACGATGCGCAGGTTGGCCTGGTCGAGTTCGGAGTTAGTCTCAAGACTCATGGGTTTACGTCCTTGTGCGGCAGTCATCAATTCCTTAACGCACCGCAGGCAGGCCCTGGGCACGGTGGTAAGGTAGCATGCAACGGCACAACCTTGCCCCAGGGAGGAGCACCCCCATGACCGGCCGTATCATCATCGCCGATGACCACCCGATGTTCCGCGAAGGCATGGTGCGCACCGTGCAGCGCCTGCTGCCGGACGCCCTGGTGCAGGAAGCCGGCGACCTCGGCGGTGTGCTCGCGCTGATCCGCGACGGCGGCGAGATCGACACGCTGATCCTCGACCTGCGCTTCCCCGGCCTGACCTGCATGAGCCAACTGGTCGAACTGCGCCAGCAATTGCGGCGCACCACGCTGATCGTGGTATCGATGGTGGACGACCCGGCGCTGATCGACCAAGTCATGGCCCTGGGCGCGGACGGGTTCATCGGCAAGAACATTGCCCCCGAAGAGATCGGCCAGGCGCTGCTGGCGATCCGCGAAGGCGAAGTACTGGTCAAGTTCGCGCCCTCTGGCCTGCTGCCACTGGACACCCATACCCTCACCGCCCGCCAGCAAGACGTGCTGCGTCTGATCGCCCAGGGCAAGACCAACAAGGAAATCGCCAAGGCCCTGGATATCTCGCCGTTTACCGTGCGTATCCATGTGTCGTCGCTGTTGCGCGCGCTGGATGTGCCCTCGCGGGCGGCAGCTGCGGTCAAGTATTCCGGGGAGTTCTAGGCGTTTTCGTCGCCTGTGCGGGTAAACGAATAGCGGTCGATATCGGTGCGCAGTGTCCAGCCCTGGCCTTGCCAATACTGGGCGGCGCTGGTGTTGCTCTTGAACACGTCGAGGTGGCATTTGTAGATGCCCAACTGCTCCAGCGCGCCTAGGCAGCGCTGCGTCAGCATCTGGGCGATGCCTTGGTGGCGATAGTCCGGCACTACCAGCAGGTGTTGCAGGTAACCGCGACGCCCGTCGTGGCCGCACATCACGCACGCGATCAATCGGCCATCGGCTTCGGCGACAAAACTCATCTCGGGATTGCGCGCCAGGTAGCGCTCGGTGGCCTCACGGGAGTCGGCGTCGCGCAGGGAGATGCCGGGGGTGCCTTGCATCAGGGCGAGGATGGCGTCGTAGTCGGCTGGGGTCATGAAACGGATGCTGGGCATAGTGGTCAGAAACCTTTGAAGTCCGAGGCAACTTGTCGCCATTTCGATCTGACCCGGCTCAGGCGCTCATAGATCAAGGCGAAATTGAATTGCTGCAAGGATGCACGGCCATGTGCCAACGCATTGCGATCAACGTATAGCCCTCGCAGTTCGGCCAGATAGTTTTTGAAATAGCTATCGCGCCCAAGCGCCCCCTGCCAGGCATCGATGATACTTCTTAAGGAAATATGGCCTGCGCCGCTATTCAAACGTTGAAACCTGCGATGATGGACGTTCCCGCTGTTACTGTCTGCGCCCCGCCATGCACAGTCCCTGCGAATCCCACCTTCACAGGCTGCCAGTAACGCCAATGATGCAAACGCTTCATGCTCATCTTCCCGACGGCGAATGAAGGCTTTCCACTCTTCCTGGGTCATGAACATGATTTGATCCAGCGTTTCTTCCGAGACATGCTGCGGTTTGGCCCCATCCACTACACGCTTGAGATGTCGCAGGCCGTCCAAGCTGACGACGTACCAGTTCCGGGCTTCATCAATAGTGGGAAATCGTTCTGTCATCAGCACTCATTCTCCAACCATCAATTCAAACAGGCGTACCAGACCCTTGTCGTCGAAGTCGAACCCGCCTCTGGCACCAACACCCGGATAGACCCGCCATACCCACTCTCGATCGTAGGGGGGCCGAGTGTCGTCGACAGGTGACTCGTCAGGTTGCTGAGCAATCAACTTGACCCGCTCGCCACGCCCCGCCTCAATCACATCTACCCGGCCAAACCCACCAATGATCACGCTGGCTACTGGTGTGAACTGCACCACGCCGGTCGGCATTTCAACACGCAGCCCACAGACCTGATATGAGCCAAGGGTTTCTTCCTGGAGAGCATGGGTGGTGGGCGTGAACGCCGACTCATCAAGCCCGGCTTCGACCAATGCCAGGCGGATCCGAACGAAAAGCTGCTCAAGCTCATCCAGCCATCGCGCTTTGCGTTGAGCCCAATCGACATGTCGCTCCTGCGACTGTTTTTTTGCCTGCTGCTCGCTGATAAAACGTTTCAAATCGGTCATGACAGTTCTCCTTGGGTGAAGCCTACCCCAGTTGGCATTGCACCGGTAACCGTCATTAAGTAACGGCATGCATTTGACCTGAGCAATCACTCTTGCATCCGATATTTATGCTCACTTCCCAGCTTAATAATATTTTATTTATACCCCCCCTCCCCCTAGCCTTGAAGTCATGCCAACGCTGAATCCAACGGCATTACGCAAGGACAGAGGACATGACTGAAGCAATAACAAAAACAGACACGCTGGTGGTGGGCGCCGGCCAGGCTGGCGTGGCCATGAGCGAGCATCTGAGCAAGCAAGGCGTGCCCCACCTGGTGCTGGAGCGCAGCCGCATCGCCGAGCGCTGGCGCACCGGGCGCTGGGATTCGCTGGTGGCCAACGGGCCGGCGTGGCATGACCGCTTTCCCGGCCTCGCATTCGACACCGTCGCCCCGGACGGCTTTGCGCCGAAGGAACGCGTGGCCGATTATTTTGAAGCCTACGCCCGCAAGTTCAACGCGCCGATTCGTACCGGCGTCGAGGTGCTGTCCGTGGTACGCAATGTCGGCCGCCCCGGCTTCACCGTGCACACCAGTGAAGGTGTGATCGAAGCCAACCGGGTGGTGGCCGCGACCGGACCATTCCAGAAACCGGTGATCCCGGCGATTGCGCCGAAAGATACGGCCCTGCACCAGATCCACTCCGCCGAGTATCGCAACCCCGCGCAACTGCCGACCGGCGCCGTGCTGGTGGTGGGCGCCGGCTCATCCGGCGTGCAGATTGCCGATGAATTACAGCGTTCCGGGCGCCAGGTGTACCTCTCCGTCGGCGCCCACGACCGCCCGCCCCGCGCCTACCGCAACCGCGATTTCTGCTGGTGGCTGGGGGTGCTGGGTGAGTGGGACCAGGCGGCGATGAAGCCCGGCCGCGAGCACGTGACCATTGCGGTCAGCGGCGCGCACGGCGGCAAGACCATCGACTTCCGCGAGCTGGCCCAGCAAGGCATGACCCTGGTGGGCCTGACCCAGGCGTTCAAGGGCAGCGTCGCCACGTTCCAGCCGAACCTGGTGGAAAACCTGGCACGCGGCGATGAAAACTACCTGGCCCTGCTGGATGCCGCCGATGCCTACATCGAACGCAACGGCCTGGACTTGCCCCTGGAGCCCGAAGCCCGTCGCGCCTTCCCAGATGCGGACTGCATCAAGAACCCGATTCTGGAACTGGACCTGGCCAGGGCCGGCGTCACCTCGATCATCTGGGCCACCGGTTTTGCCGTGGACTACAGCTGGCTGAAAGTCGCAGCCTTCGACGAGGCCGGCAAGCCCCGGCACCAGCGCGGCGTGTCCAGCGAGGCCGGGGTCTACTTCCTCGGGTTGCCGTGGCAGTCGCGCCGGGGGTCGTCGTTCATCTGGGGCGTGTGGCACGACGCCAAATACGTCGCCGACCACATCGCCATCCAGCGTCAATACCTTGAATACCGCGAAGCCGCCCCGCTGGCTCGCCCATCCCCTGTCAACGCCTGAGCCTTCATTGCCGGAGTTTTCTCGATGCCCACTCACACCCGAATCCGCATGTTCAACACTAAAGAAACCTACCCCAACCAGAGCCTGGACAACGACCTGTGCCAGGCCGTGCGCGCCGGCAATACCGTGTATGTGCGCGGCCAGGTCGGCACCGATTTCGAGGGTAACCTGATCGGCCTTGGCGACCCACGCGCCCAGGCCGAGCAAGCGATGAAAAACGTCAAGCAACTGCTGGAAGAAGCCGGCAGCGACCTCAGCCACATCGTCAAGACCACCACCTACCTGATCGACCCGCGCTACCGCGAGCCGGTGTACCAGGAAGTCGGCAAGTGGCTCAAGGGCGTGTTCCCGATCTCCACCGGGCTGGTGGTGTCGGCCCTCGGCCAGCCACAGTGGCTGATGGAAATCGATGTGATCGCCGTTATTCCCGAGTAAGGAGCCACACATGACCTTTTCAATCGTCGGTCGGTGCGCCGAAACCGGCCAACTGGGCATTGCCATCAGTTCCTCGAGCATTGCCGTGGGCGCCCGCTGCCCTTGGTTGCGACCCGGAGTGGGCGCGGTGTCGACCCAGAACATCACCTTGCCGGCGTTGGGCCCGGACGTGCTGGACCTGCTGGAGCAAGGCCTGGCCCCTGCCGACGCCCTCGACAAAGCGCTGACTCGCAACGGCTACAGCCAGTACCGGCAACTGACGGCGATTGATCACCTGGGACGCAGCGTGCATTTCAGCGGCAGTGAAACCCTCGGCACGCACAACGCGGTATCGGGCGAGCAGTGCGTGGCGGCGGGCAACATGCTGGCCGACCGTGCGGTGATCGAGGCAATGGTCAGCGCTTTCGAGCAGGGCGAAGGCCAATTGGCCGACCGACTGCTGGCGGCCATGCACGCCGCGATTGCCGCCGGTGGCGAAGCCGGCCCGGTGCATTCGGCCGCGCTGGTGGTGGTGGGCGAATTGACCTGGCCGATCATCAACCTGCGGGTGGATTGGGCCGATGAACAGCCGATCGTTGCACTGCAAACACTCTGGGACGCCTACCGTCCGCAGGTGCAGGACTACATCGACCGCGCCCTCGCCCCGGACCGCTCCCCCGGTTACGGCGTGGCCGGAGATGACCGATGAATACCAGCCGCGAACTGCTGCAGACGCTGGTTGCATTCGACACCACCAGCCGTGAATCCAACCTGCAACTGATCGAGTTCGTGCGCGACTACCTGGCGGGTTTCGGAGTGGCCTGCGAGTTGGTCTACAACCCGGAGCGCAGCAAGGCCAACCTGTTTGCCAGCGTTGGCCCGGTGGAGTTGCCCGGCATTGTGCTGTCGGGGCATACCGATGTAGTGCCGGTGGACGGCCAGCCCTGGACAGTGCCGCCGTTCGAGCTGACCGAACGCGATGGCAAGCTGTTTGGCCGTGGCACCGCCGACATGAAGGGCTATATCGCCTGCGTGCTGGCGCTGGTGCCGGCATTGGTCGCGGCGCCGCTGCGGGTGCCGGTGCACATCGCCCTGTCCTATGACGAAGAAGTCGGTTGCCTGGGCGTGCGTTCGTTGCTCGCGGTGCTGGAGCAACGCCCGGTCAAACCCATGCTGTGCATCATCGGCGAACCCACCGAACTCAAGCCGGTGCTCGGGCACAAGGGCAAGTTGGCGATGCGTTGCGATGTGCATGGCGAGGCGTGTCACTCCGCCTATGCGCCGTATGGGGTGAATGCGATTGAACATGCCGCCGAGTTGATCGGTGAGCTGGGGCGAATTGGCCAGCGCCTGCGCGATACCCAGGACGCGCGGTTTGACCCGCCGTTCAGCACGGTGCAGACCGGGGTGATCAGTGGCGGCAAAGCACTGAACATCGTACCGGCGGATTGTCGGTTTGATTTTGAGGTGCGCGCGTTGCCGTCGCAGGACCCGGCTGAGGTGGCTGACGAATTGAAGGCTTACGCCGAGCAGCAGGTGCTGCCGCGTATGCAGTCGGTGAGCGCGCAGAGTGTAATCCGGTTTACCGAGTTGTCGGCCTACCCCGGGTTGGCGACCGATGAGCGCAGCCAGGCGGCGCAATTGATTGCCGCGTTTTCCGGTTCACGGGAATTCGGCACAGTGGCGTTTGGCACCGAGGGTGGTTTGTTTGATGCGGTGGGCATTCCCACGGTGGTGTGCGGGCCGGGCAGCATGGACCAGGGGCATAAGCCGGATGAGTTCGTGGGTGTGGAACAGCTCGACGGCTGTGATCGGATGTTGCAGCGGATGCTGGCAACATTGCTGTAGCACGTCCGAGCTGAAGTATCCCGCCTCTGAATGAGGATGAAACACTTGAAACGGGGCTTTATCCAATGATCAGGAACCAAGCCTGTTGAGTCACCACCTATTGTCGCCATCAGCTCATAGGTCCGATTATGCCAAGTATCCATTCATCTTCCACTCCTTCGTCACTTCAAGGAGCACATCAGGCGTCGCACGTGCGCACTCCTTACAACATGCTGCACGAAACCGGGATGCGCTTCACGCTACAACTGCATGACTACCAAAGCGCGAAAAAGATCTTCGATGAACTCGCCAGGTCAAAAGACATCGGTGTCAAACAACAATCTGACATCTATGATCTCAATGATTTTGGTGGCGGGTTTGGTATGTACAACACACTTCATTTCAGTTTCAAACCTGACTCACGTGACGGTAGCTTCAGCCTTGCCTTACAGATGAGAATCAGTGATTTCCATCGAGAGTTCCAACAAAAGCTTGATGAGGCCGGCATCAGGAATTACGCCCCATCAGAATAAAGATTGATTGTTCCCTGGTGCCGCAAAGAAACGCATCCTCAGGACGAATTTGATACATCTGTGAGTAGCAGTCCGGTCAGGAGACACCCAGTACCCTGCAAGCATTCACGATGTAAAACATTCAACCCTCTTTCCCACGTTCTGCGTGAGAACGATCATGTCAGCCGAGCAAGCGGGCAAGTTCTTCGCGGCAGTAGTCGACAAATAGCTGCACCGGCTTGGTCAGCGGTGCGCGGCGCAGCCAGACTGCCGACAGGCCGGAACCGGTGACGGTCTCGGCCAACGGCACACACACCACCTTCTGCCCATCGTAGGTGTACTCGGTGAACGGCTTGGTCACCAGAATCGAAAACCCGAACCCCCGCCCCACCATGCCCCTCACCATCTCGATCGACGGCGAGCTGAACACGATATTGGGCGTCAGCCCGCGCTCTTCGAAAATGCTCACGAAGTAGGTGCGGCTGGGCAGCACGTCCAGCAGGATCATCGGCTCCAGCACCAGGTCTGCCAGCGACACCCTGGCCTGTTGCGCAAAGCGATGATCGGCTGGCAACAGCGCATAGGGCTGCTGCGGCGGCATCAACGGGGTGGTTTCGATAGTCGCGCCCAGGTCGTGCTCGAACAGCATGGCCACGTCGATACTGCCCGCCGTCAGCGCCTGCACCAGCTCCTGTTGTTCGCCATCGCGGATACGGATTTCCACCCCCGGCCAGCGCGCCTTGAAACCGGCTATCAGACGCGGCAGGTACAGCGGCGCCACGGTTTCAAAGCAGCCGATATCGATCTGCCCGGCCACCACGTCATTGTCCGCCAGGGCGTTCTGCTCGAACTCGTGGGCCACCCGCAACAGCTCCAGCGCCTTGCGATAGAAGCGTGCGCCGCTGGGCGTCAGCGACACGCCCTGGGCGTGATGACGGATAAACAATTGCACGCCAAAGCTGTCTTCCAGCTGCTTGATCGCCGTGGACACCGACGGCTGCGCGATATACAGCTTGCGCGACGCCTCGGCGACGCTGCCGCACTCGGCCGTGGTGACGAAATATCTGAGCTGGCGCAGGTTATAGGCAGCCATCGGGACCTCCAGAAACGTGGGGCTTCGCCCGTCAATCAGGTGTAGGCAACATACCGGAGCGCGACAAGACGCGAGCTATATTTTTTAAGGTCTATAGCAACAAACTTACTAATTTACCTCCCCGCGCCCATTGCAGATGATCACGCCAACAACAAAGCGCCGCGCAGGTGGCGCACAGCGAAGTACGTCAACGTACTCACCTTGCCTTGGAGCTCGTCATGGTTACCACTGCAACATCCTCCGCCCCGCTTATCGAAAAACACACGATTGGATACGTGCCCCCGGAAGACCGCCATGGAAAGGTCAGAGACCTGTTCACCCTGTGGTTCGGCGGCAACATCGCACCGTTGCCGATCGTCACGGGGGCGCTGGGGGTGCAACTGTTCCACCTCAACCTGCTCTGGGGCATCGTCGCGATCCTCGTCGGCCACTTGGTCGGCGGCGTGTTGATGGCGTTGCACTCGGCCCAGGGCCCGCAGATGGGCATCCCGCAAATGATCCAGAGCCGTGCCCAGTTCGGCTCACTCGGTGCCCTGCTGGTGGTGGTGATTGCCGGCGTCATGTACATCGGCTTTTTCGCCTCCAATATCGTGCTGGCGGGCAAGTCCCTGCACGGCGTGGTCGACGCCGTGCCCGTGCCGGTGGGCATCGTGATCGGCGCCATCGGCTCCGGCATCATCGGCATCATCGGCTACCGCTTCATCCACGTGCTCAACCGCATCGGCACCTGGGTGCTGGGCGCCGGGATCGTGCTGGGGTTCGGCTACATCTTCACCCATGTACAGACCACCGACTTCCTGACCCGCGGTGAATTCAACATATCCGGTTGGCTGGCAACGGTGTCCCTGGCGGCGCTGTGGCAAATCGCATTTGCGCCCTACGTCTCCGACTACTCGCGCTACCTGCCGGCCGACGTGCCCGTAGCGTCGACGTTCTGGACCACCTACCTCGGCTCGGCCCTGGGCTCCAGCCTGTCGTTCATCTTCGGCGCCGTCGCCGTACTCGCCACCCCGGTCGGCATGGACACCATGGACGCCGTCAAACTCGCCACCGGTGCCATCGGCCCGTTGATGCTGGTGCTGTTTCTGCTCAGCGTGATCAGCCACAACGCGCTCAACTTGTATGGTGCGGTGCTGTCGATCATCACCCTGGTGCAGACCTTTGCGTACCGCTGGATTCCCACCGCCAAAAGCCGCGCGGTGATCTCGATCCTGGTGCTGGGGGCCTGTGCGATTGCGGCGGTGTTTGCCTCCAAGGACTTCATCGGCCACTTCGTCGACATGGTGCTGGTGCTGCTGGTGGTGTTGGTGCCGTGGACAGCGATCAACCTGATCGACTTCTACGCGATCCACAAAGGCCAGTACGACATTGCCTCGATCTTCCGCGTGGATGGCGGGATCTATGGCCGATACAACCCACAGGCACTGCTGGCCTACGCAGTGGGGATCGTGGTGCAGATTCCGTTCATGAACACGCCGCTGTATGTGGGGCCGATTTCGGCACACATCAACGGGGCGGACCTGTCCTGGGTGGTGGGGTTGGTGGTGACGTCGCCGTTGTACTTCTGGTTGGCGAGTCGGGACAGTGCGTATAAGCGCCGGATGGACGGAGGGAAGTTGGTGGGTGGGGTTTGATGCACTCCCTGTGAGCTGAGTGATGAAGTCATTGTGGCGAGCGGGCTTGCCCCGCGTTGGGCTGCGCAGCGGCCCCAGTAAGGTTGAATGCGGTGTGCCAGGCAGGTCTCCTGTGCTGAATTTGGGGCTGCTTCGCAGCCCAACGCGGGGCAAGCCCGCTCGCCACAGGGGATCTGTGTCGCTCGGGTCGATGTTTGTCTATCATGTGGCCTCTCGCTAAACGCCTCAGGAAACGCCCATGCCCGCCCTCACCTTGCGCAACGCCCTCCCCGCCGACGCCGCCCGCTGCTTTGAAATCGAGATCGGCGCCTACGAAGGCGACGAAGCCGCCACCCTGGAAAAGATCGGCACGCGTATTGCGCAATACCCGCAAGGCTTTCTGATCCTGGAAGCGGCTGGCGAAGTGGTGGGTTTCATCAACTGCGGCTGCGCCCACCACGTGGTGATGTCGGACGACGCGTTCAAGGAGTTGGTAGGCCATTCGGCCGACGCACCGAATGTGGTGATCATGTCGGTGGTGGTCGACCCGGCGCACCAGGGCAAGGGCTATTCGAAAATACTGATGACCGAATTTGTGCAGCGCATGCGCGGCATGGGCAAGCAGACAATTCACCTGATGTGCAAGGAGCAACACGTGCCGCTGTATGAGCGCATGGGCTACCAGTATGTGCAGCCGTCGCCATCGGATCACGGTGGCATGGCGTGGCATGAAATGGTCATGGCGCTCTAGAGATGAACGCACCGCACATTGAAATCAGCGACCAACCCGACGCCGAGCGCGTCGCAATGCTGTGCTGTACACCCTGAGCTTTCAAGCACCAGGGTTTTACGAGAAGCATGGCTGGGTGCGCTTTGGTGAGATTCCATGCGAACCGGACGGCAGCAGCCGGGTGTTTCTGTCTAAATCGCTGTGATGTTTCACCAGCTCCCTGAGGCACCGCCGCCGCCACTGGAACCACCGCCGCCCGATGAACTGCTGCTGGAACTGGACCGGGAGCTGCCGGAGCTGGAACCGGAACCTCCGCCCGACCCCGAGCCGCCCTCGGAAATACTCTGGATAAACACAATAAACGCCACGATCGTCGCAGCCGGTATCGCCACTATCCAGCCTTGGTAACCCTGCCCCAGCAACATCCCCACGGCCACATAGACCGCCAGCACCACCAACACACGCAGGATGAAAAAGCGTGGGCGTTTTTTCCAGGATTCACGGATGACGAAAAACAGCCCCACGTACAATCCCAGCACCAAGGCGCTGCCAAACGGCCACACCAGCCAATGGACGAAGTTGACCTCGACGAAGTGGTTCGCGACCAGCACCGCGACGATGTACGCCAGCAGTCCCAACACGCTGTAAAACACCCCACGCGCCAACCACAATGCGCCGAATGTGGCGCCGCCGATCAGCAACGTCAGCGGCACTACAAACAGGTACATCGGCCAATCGCGCCCGCCGCCATAGATCGCCAGAAGCGCTGTCACTACCGCGGTGGCAATCAACGCGCGGCGCCAATGCAGCTTGCCGGCGGCGATGAGCACACCGCCGATGGCTCCGATGACAAACGCCAGCAGTATCGCAATGAACTGTGGATTGAGCCCCGGCGCCGCAATCGCGGGCAGGTCACCGCCGTCGACCAGCACCACCAGATCGTTCACGCCCTGGGAGACACCGCCCGCGAAATCGCCCTGGCGAAACGCTGGCGTGATGTGTTCTTCGATGATGCGATGGGCCAGCAGGTCGGTCACCGTGCCTTCCAGGCCGTAGCCCACTTCGATACGCACCTTGCGATCGTCCTTGGCCACCACCAGCAGGATGCCGTCGTTGATGTCCTTGCGCCCCAGCTTCCAGGCACGGAACAGCTGGTTGGCGTAGTCCTCGATACTCGCGCCGCCAGTGGTGGGCACCAGCAGCACCGCAATTTGCGCGCCTTTGCGCTGTTCAAGGTCGGCGAGCTGGTTTTTCATACGGGTGGCGGTGGCAGCGTCCAGGGTGTTGGTGAGGTCGATCACCCGCTGGTCGAGGGCCACGCCGATGGGCGAATCCTCCGCATGGGCGGTGCTCAACAGGCCGATGAGCACCAGCGCCACCAGGCCCAGGATCGATTGCCGCAAAATCGCCATCATGCTTTGTTACCCGAAGTTTCTTCCTGAAGGCGCCGACTTTACCTTATCAACGCTATAACGCGTGACCCCACGGCGTTGACTATCTAAACTGCGCACATACATAGCAATACGCCATAACCGAGAAGCCCATGGATCTACGTCAGCGCAACAACGTCAATGTGATGGGCACCGGCGCGTCGACTTTGGTGTTCTCCCATGGTTTTGGCTGCAACCAGGCCATGTGGAACTACCTGGCACCGCATTTCCTCGAGCGTTTTCGTGTGGTCCTGTACGACCTCGTCGGCGCAGGCCTGTCGGACCTGAGCGCGTACGACAAAGACAAATACAGCACGCTGG
Source organism: Pseudomonas sp. FW305-3-2-15-C-LB1 (assembly GCF_058787615.1). Taxonomy (NCBI): domain Bacteria; kingdom Pseudomonadati; phylum Pseudomonadota; class Gammaproteobacteria; order Pseudomonadales; family Pseudomonadaceae; genus Pseudomonas; species Pseudomonas sp. FW305-3-2-15-C-LB1. Next base: position 48,370 of record NZ_JBYSZX010000006.1, read on the forward strand.
ACGGCTATGCCCGGGACCTCAATCAGATCATCGACGCCCATGCCGCAGGCCCGGTGATTCTGGTGGGTCACTCGGTCAGCGCGATGATCGGCACCCTCGCCGACCGCCAGGCACCGGGACGGATCGCCGCTCACGTGATGATCGGCCCGTCGCCGCGCTATATCGATGAAGACGGCTATATCGGCGGTTTCAAGCGTAGCGATATCGAAGACCTGCTCGACACCCTCGACAGCAACTACCTCGGCTGGTCCAGCGCCATGGCCCCGGTGATCATGGGCGCGCCTGATCAGCCCGCGCTGGGCGAAGAGCTGACCAAGAGTTTCTGCCGCACCGAGCCGGATATCGCCAAGCAATTCGCACGGGTGACGTTCATGTCGGACAACCGTCAGGATGTGATCGACCTGGCCACCCCGGTGCTGATCCTGCAATCGACCGACGACCTGATCGCACCGGTGGCTGTCGGCGAATACCTGCACAGCGTGTTGCCCAACAGCACCTATCACCTAGTGGATAACGTCGGCCATTGCCCGCACATGAGCGCGCCCCAGGCTTGCGCGGTGGCCATGGACAGCTTCCTTGCGCCGTGGGCAACTGCACGTGCCAGCTGATCTATTCGATAGCGCCGCTTGCGCACTGGCCGTCACCTCGGAAGATGGCACCTTGGTGCAAACCAACGCACGCTTCAGCGAATGGCTGGGGTTCAGTGCCGCCGAGCTGTGCGGCAAGCGCTTCCAGGACCTGCTGACCATGGGCGGCCGGATTTTCCACCAGACCCACCTGGCGCCCATGTTGCGCATGCATGGGAGCATCACCGAAGTGAAGCTGGACATGCTGCACCGTGACGGCCACAAGATCACCGTGCTGCTCAACGGCAACAAGCGCGAGCAGGCCGACGCTACGGTGTACGACCTGGCTCTGTTCGGCACCACCGACCGCGACAAGTACGAACGAGAGCTGCTCAACGCACGCAACCTGGCCGAAGCCCTGCTGCAGGAAAAAACCGCCACCGAACTGGCCTTGCAGCAAGCCCAGGCCGAACTGCGCGAGGCCTATGCCATCGCCCAGCGCCGCGCACTGTTCGCCGAGCAGATGGTGGCGATTGTCAGCCATGACCTGAAAAACCCGCTCACCGCCATCCGCATGGCCTCCGACTTTCTCAGCCGCAGCGAACGCACGGCCAAGGAGCGCCAGTTGCTGGGGCACATCGGCCAGTCGTCCGAACGCGCCCAACGCATGATCGCCGACCTGCTGGACTTCACCCAGGCCCGGGTCGGCCAGGGCATCTCCATCAAGGCCCTGCCGTTGGACTTGCATGGCGTGATTCATCGCACCGTGGACGAACTGCGCGTGGCGTTTCCCAAGGCGACGTTGGAACATCACGCAGAAGGCCATGGCGACGCCTGCCTGGACGCCGACCGCGTGCAGCAGATCATCGGCAACCTGGTGGCCAACAGCGTGGCCTATGGCGACCTGCAACGGCCGATCCGGATTACCTCACGCCTGGGCGTTGGCGGCTGCGAAGTGGCGGTACACAACCACGGCGCGGCCATTCCCGAAGCGTTGCTGGCCGGGCTGTTCGAGCCCATGACCCGAGCTACCGACCAGGGCAGTGATGTGCGCAGCGTGGGCCTGGGCCTGTATATCGTGCGCGAGTTGGCCAAGGTGCACGGCGGGGATGTGGCGGTGAGTTCCTGCGCCACCGGCGGCACCACCTTCACCGTGACGTTTCAGAACACGTAGGCGCTGCCTTGCATCACCGGCTCGACACTGCCGGTCAGCACCACACCGCCCTCACCCGCCCAGTGCACGGTCACGATGCCGCCGTCGCACTCCACCTGCACCGTGGCATCCAGCAACCCGCGCCGGATCCCATTGACCACCGCGCCGCAGCAGCACGAGCCGGAGCCCAGCGGCACGCCGCCGCCACGCTCCCAGATGCGCAGGCGGATACGGCCACGGTCCAGCACCTGCACGAAATGCACATTGGTCTTGTCCGGGAACAACCGATGTTTTTCCAGTGCAGGGCCCACGGCGGCGACCTCGATCGTGGTGAGGTCATCCACGAAAAACGTACAGTGCGGATTGCCCATGCTGCACGCGGCCGGTTCGCCCTCGATAGGCAGAACAAGCGTATCCATGGCCCCGGCCAGCGGCACTGCATGCCAGTCCAGCGACGGCTCGCCCATGTTCACCGAGACTTGCCGCCCGGGGGCACGTACGCAGGTCAGCAGGCCCCGGTCGGTACGCAACAGCACCGAATCCGTAGCGGCCTCATGCATCAAGCGATCAGCCACGCCACGGGTCGCGCTGCCGCAGGTGGCCAGCGGCGTACCGTTGGGGTTCCAGAACTTGATGCGCGCAGCGGCGTCATCGCAGTCGAGTACCACGGCAAGCTGGTTGAAACCGATACCGGTGTGACGGTCGCCCAGGCGGCGGGCGATCTGCGCGGTGATGGGGTCGTGCAAGCCACGGCGGTCGATGATGATGAAGTCATCGCCATGGGCGTGCATTTTCACGAACGGCAAAAGCATCGGTTGTCCTGTGGTCGACCTGTGGGGGAACTGAAGGATACTCTGAACCGGCCCACTCTTATGAGACCCACCTATGCTAATTGTCTTCAGTGGCCTGCCCGGCACCGGCAAAACCACGATTGCCCGCGAACTCGCACGCCAGACCGCGGCGGTTTACCTGCGTATCGACTTGATTGAACAGGCTATACGCGAGGCCGGTGTGCTGGCAGGGGACGTGGGTGCCAGCGGTTATGGCGTGGCGAATGCACTGGCGCTGAGCAGTCTGCAACTGGGCCACACCGTGGTGGCGGACTGCGTAAATCCGGTCAGGGAAAGCCGGCAAGCGTGGAAGGCCGTCGCTGCAGCAGCAAAGGTGGCATTACTGAATGTTCGGGTGATCTGCTCAGACCAGCAGGAACATCAACGACGGGTGGAAACCCGCACGGGGGATATTCCCGGCCTGGTTCCGCCCTCCTGGGCGTCTGTGTTGGCGCATGAGTATGAGGTTTGGGATGAAGTGCCCTTGACGCTCGATACCGCCTGCATGACACCGGAGCAAGCCGTGACAACAACGATGGCGAACCTCACCTCTGTGGCGAGCGGGCTTGCCCCGCGTTGGGGCGCGAAGCGGCCCTGAAACCAGGCAATGCGTTCTGACAGGGGAAATGCAGGGGCTTACCGGGGCTGCTGCGCAGCCCAACGCGGGGCAAGCCCGCTCGCCACAACAAGCCCGCTCGCCACAACAGGCCCGCTCGCCACGAGGTTGAGCCGCCTACAACACGCTGCCCATCGCCTTCATCAACACCAGGTCCCGCCCATAGATATCCGGCGCGTACACCAACCCGCCCTCACGGTTGACCTCAACCGTCCAGTAACTCAACAACACCGGCACCGGCGTGGCCAGCCTGAATTCGTGGGTCACGCCGGTGGCCAGCAGTTCATCGGTGCGCGCGCGTTCGGCCGGGCTCACCAGCAGATCGCGCAGGAGCAGCGGTTGCTCGACCCGCACACACCCCGAACTGAACGCCCGTGGCCCTTTGGTGAACAGCGGCTGGCTCGGCGTGTCGTGCAGGTACACCGAGTACGGGTTGGGAAAGCGCATCACGATCTTGCCCAGCGGGTTGCGCGGGCCAGCTTCCTGGCGCAGCAGGATGTTGCCCGGGCGCGCCCAGTCGATCTGTTCCGGCGCCAGCGGGTGGCCTTCGGCATCGAGCACTTGCAGGTTCTGTTGGCGCAGGTATTCAGGGTTGAGGCGGATGGCCGGGAGTTTGTCCTCGCGCATGATGGTGGGCGGGATGGTCCACGTGGGGTTGAGGGTCAGCCGGGTAATACGCGATTTGAGCAATGGCGTCTGGCGCTCGGCGCGGCCCACTTGCAGGCGGGTCTGCCACACCGGGATGCCGCTCTGGTACACGCTCAATTGCGCAGCCGCGACGTTGACCAGCACGCCCTCGGGCTCCAGGTCCTGGGCCAGCCAGCGGAAGCGTTCGAGGTTGATGCGCAGTTGCTCGCGACGGATCGCCGGGCTGATATTGAGCTCGGCCACCGTACCGGCGCCGATCACGCCGTCGGCCTGCAACGAATGACTCAGCTGGAAGGCCTTGACCGCCTTGACCAACTCGTCACCGTACTGCCTGCCGCCGGGGGCCTTGGCCAGGTAACCTCCGCCGATCAGGCGCCGCGCCAGTTCCGGTACGCGCGGGTCGTCCATCCCGGGGCGCAACAGCGGGCCGTTGGCGACCGGGTCCCAATGCGGCAATGGCTGCTGGCGCACAGTGGCATAGGCATTGCGCAGGCTGCGGTAGAGGTCCGCGCTGGGGCGTGCCTGATCGAACGCCTGGGCCATGTCTTGCAGGCCGGTGGCGGCAAACGCCAGCACTTCAATATTGGGGTCGCGGGTCGGCGGCTGGGAATGCCACAGCGGCTCGAAGCGCGATTGCTGCAGGCGCCCGTAGTGCAAATCCTGCAGGGCTTGCAGGTAGTGCTGGCTGCTGGCGATGTCGCTGCACAGCACGTTGGCCGTGGCATCTGGCGCAGGCAGGCTATAGTGGGTGGGGTCCAGGCCGTCATCGGCAAGCATCAGCAACTGAGATTGCAGGGCTTGCCGGCGCTCGTCGGCGGACCACAGTGGCCCATTACCCTGCTGCTGGTAGAACGCTTGCAGACGCAGTTGGGCAGCCGCGTCAATCTGCGGCACCAGGCCGGGGCAGACGCTCGGCAATTGCGCCAAGGCCTGCTGCACGGGTGCCAGGTCGACCGGTGCGGGCGTGGTCACCGGCAACGGCTCGACCGGCAGCGCATCGGCTGTCGCGACCAATGGTGCAACGAGCAGGCAAATGCTCAAGTAACATGCGTGTTTTTTGAACAATTGACCTGGCTCCAATCCACAGCGGGGGGATACTTTGTAGATGCTGACTTTCATGCGCCGCCTCGGCTTGATGACCGTGACGTTGGCCACGCTGAGCAATTTCGCTCTCGCCGCCAATCAGACCTCGCCTAACTTGTATAGCAGCCTGGCGCGCTCGGCTCCAGAACTCAATCCCACTGTACTCAAAAGCGCCCTGAACGCGGTGCAGTGCGCAGTCAATAACGGCGAAGAGCGCTCCGAACGCCTGGCGGTCATTGACTACTCCCAGCCTTCCACCGCCCGTCGGCTGTGGATCTTCGATTTGCGCAAGAAGACCCTGGTACTGCGCGACCTGGTGGCCCACGGCGCCAAGTCCGGGGAAAACTTCGCCACCCAGTTTTCCAACCTGGAAGGCAGCCACCAGTCCAGCCTGGGTCTGTTCCGCACCCAGGAAAGCTACCTGGGCACCCACGGTTACTCGTTGCGCATGGACGGCCTGGAGCCGGGTTTCAACGATCAGGCCCGCGACCGCGCCATTGTGATCCACGCCGCCGACTATGTAAGCCCCCTGTGGAGCAAGCGTGAAGGTCGTATCGGTCGCAGCCAGGGTTGCCCGGCCGTGCGCCCGCAGGTAGCCCGCCAGGTAGTGGACAAGCTCAAGGATGGGCAGTTCATGTTTTCGTGGTACCCCGACCAGCGTTGGTTGAAGTCTTCGACCTACCTCAATTGCAAACCCCAACAGGTGGCGAGTAGCCGTACAATCCGTGGCGGATAGCCTGTCCCCCTAGATAAGAGAGCGCCGCATGCTTCTACATAAGTCCACCTGGATCGAGATCGGGCAGTTTCTGGAACGCAGCCGCACGGTGGTGATTCCCATCGGCTCCAACGAGCAGCACGGCCCCACCGGCCTGCTCGGCACCGACTGGATGTGCCCGGAAATCATCGCCCATGAGGCGCAAAAGAGCGCCGACATCCTGATCGGCCCGACCTTCAATATCGGCATGGCCCAGCATCACCTGGGGTTTCCCGGCACCATTTCCCTGCGCCCGTCCACCTTTATCGCCGCGATTGGCGACTGGGTGCGTTCGCTGGCCGGGCATGGTTTCGAGAAGATTCTGTTTCTGAACGGCCATGGCGGCAATATCGCCACGATTGAAGCGGCGTTTTCCGAGCTGTACGCCGAAGCAAGCTTCGCCCGCCGCCCCGCCGGGTTTGCGTTGAAGCTGGTGAACTGGTGGGACCTGGAAGGCGTGACCGACCTGGCCCAGCGCCAGTTCCCGGTGGGCCATGGCAGCCATGCCACGCCGTCGGAGATTGCGGTTACCCAATGGGCCTACCCGGACGCGATCAAGACCGCCGACTACTCGCCGCAAATCGCCAACACCGGGCCGATCCGCGAAGCCCTGGACTTCCGCGCGCGCTTCCCGGATGGGCGCATGGGCTCGGACCCGGCGCTGGCGACGGTGGAAAAAGGTGGTGAATTGGTGGCGTTGGCCGCGCAGGGGTTGGTCAAGACAGTGAACAGCTTCAGCAACGAAGCCAAACCTTAAGCCCTACGCAAATCCAATTGTGGGAGGGGGCTTGCCCCCGATAGCAGTATGGCAGTCACAGATGTATTGACTGATCCACCGCTATCGGGGGCAAGCCCCCTCCCACATGTGGTTTTATGTATGGCCTGGGATTACTGGCAGTCCTTTGCCGCCAGCTCAAGCCGCGACGGCGTAATCGTCGACGCCAACGGCTTGCGCTCATACAAGAACACCTTGGCGCCCTCTCCGGCCTTGTAGGCTTCCAGCACATCATCGGCGGCTATCTTGCTGGTCAGCACCACTTTGGCGTGACGCGAGTTCTGGGTGACGGTCGAAGTGATCCCGTGCTTTTCCAGCTTGGGCAGCACGCACTGCACATAGGCTTGCGGGCTCTTGCCGGTTTGCAGGGTCAGGCTCGGGGCGTTGGGGGCGGTTACACAACCAGCCAACAACAGGGAAGCAATGGCCAAGGCCGGGGCGAAAAAAGCGCGCATGAAAAATTCCTGACTATAAAAATAAAGGTTCACATCAACCGGCACGGACCAACGCTTTGAGCGACGCATCGAACTGCTTCAAGGCATCGAGTTGCACATCACGCTGCTGCTCGATCTGCGCGGCAATCTCCGGCGCGGCCTTGTCATGTACCCACACCGATGGCACCTGCTTGTGCACCGAGCCTTCGGCCTTGGCGATGTACTGCAGGTTCGCGTCGTAGAACCGCGCGATAAAACGCGCCTCCACCACATCGTTACGCTGGGTCAGCAGTTGGTTATGGGTATCGAGCATCACCACCACATCGGGGTGCGCCTGCACCAGGGCGTCCAGGTTGTCGTAGACCGTTACCGACAAAAAGGTGCCTTGCAGCGAGTTCATCAACCAATCGATGGCCAGTTCCGGGTCGGAACTGTTGACGAACGCCTGGCGGATACGTCCGTCGAGGGCATCCTTGGCGCCATTCAAGGCCATATCGTGGTAGCGTTCGAGGTAGCTGAGGTTGTCGCGGGTGTTGTCGCTCAACAACACACCCACTGACTGCGCGTGCTGCAGGGAGTCTACGCTACCGATGATAGGTAGCAAATGGCTGGTATGCAGATCATCGGCGATTGCCGCGTTGTTGATGACCACCGTGCCAAGCATCAGAGCCATCAAAGCCACCTGAATAAACGTCCTCATCGCGCATTTCCTTGAACAGCGTCTCGATGGGGCGATTTTCCGCTTTTCCTGCAAAAACAGAACTTGCGATGCTTGATGGTGACTATTATCTGAACCGATAGTGCTGACATAAAACCTATAAGGACAACGCCATGAAGCCCTACCAGAAAACCTTCGACCGCATCCGCGAAGCCGTACTACCGGAGTTCCGCGAACGGGTCGCCGATTACCTGGTCGACTATGAACACGTGCTGCAGGACGAGGCGGCGGACGCGGATCGGATCAGCGCCAGTGCCCAGCAACTGCGCGGCTACCTGCGCGGCCTGAACACCACGCGGGTACTGGGCATGGCCGACTGGGAGGAGCTGGACCGTCGTGTGAAAGAGGATTGGCTACGGGTGGTCGAAGCCGAATAACGCGCGAGGCGTATCGATCAGCAAGGCCTGCGCGACCGGTGTCGACCAGCCCAGGGCTTGGCGTTGCTCGATCACCGTGGGGTAGTCGACTGACGTTTCATGCTGGGTGTGCGGCCAGTCACTGCCCCACACCAAGCGGTGCAGACCGAAACTCTGCTGCAGCAACGGCATGGCCTGGCGGGCGAACTCAAGGTTCTGCGCCGGGCTGCCGCCCAGGCGATAGATCCCCGAGACTTTCAACCACAACTGGCCGCTGAGGCCCAAGTCCAGCAACTCGGCAAAATCGCGCTGGGCGACGCCGAGTCGTGCATCCGGCCGGCCAAAATGGTCGACCACCAGCTTGATCCCGAACGGCAGCAACTGGCGCACCAATTGCGGCAGGTCGGCTACCTCGCGGTGCAATTCCACATGCCAGCCCAGGGCGACAAGGTGCTCGAAAAAAACCTTCCAGCCGGGCTCGGCAAAGTCCGGCAGCGCCCGGCCCACCAGGTTCAAGCGCACGCCAACCACGCCTGCGCGGGCCATCGCCTGTAAAGCGTCGTGCGGGATATCCCGCTCCAGCACCACCACGCCGCGCAACTGATCCGGGGCTTGCTGCAAAGCGGCCAACAGATAGCCGTTGTCGGTGCCCAGGAAACTGGGCTGTACCAGCACACCGTGGCTCAGGCCATTGGCGTGCAAGTGGCCGAGGTAGTCCGCCAGCGTGGCGTCGTAGCCTGGGGTGTAGCGACGCTCACCGGCCAGGGTCAGCGCCTGGCTGAACACATGGGCGTGGGCGTCGATGCCGGTGATGGAACGGTTATCAAGCATGGGGTCGTCTTTCAAAAGTAAAAAGGATCAGGGCTGGGCGCGCTGGCCGGTCACGACGCGCTCGGCGGGTGCCGCTTCCAGCACACGGCCACGGGTTTCCGGCAGGCACAGCGCGGCGATCACCGCGACGCCGTAGGCGATCCCGGCATCGATGCCGATGGCCGAGCCGAGGGACATCGAGTCGCTCATATGCCCCACCAGGAAGGGAAACACCGCCGACAGCACGCGCCCGAAGTTGTAGCAAAAGCCCACGCCGGCGCCGCGCACATCCGCCGGGTACAACTCGTTGAACAACGCCCCCAGGCTGGCCGGGATACCGGCGGCGAAAAAGCCCAGCGGGAAGCCAAGGAACAGCATCTGCGTATTGCTCAGCGGCAGGAACACATAGGCCTGCACGGTGATCACGCAGCACAGCGCAAACAGCACGATGTTCTTGCGGCGACCAATGCGGTCGATCAGCCAACCACTGGCGACGCAGCCACACCAGAAGGCAAAGATGATCACCGCCAGGTAGCCGCCCGAGTTGAGTACCGACAGGTTGCGCTCGGTCTTGAGAAAGGTCGGCAGCCAGGTCATCACCGCATGGTAACCACCGTGGGCACCCAGGCCCAGCAGGCCGCCGAACAGCGTGACGCGGATCAGCTCAGGGCGAAAGATGCCCGCCAGCGACTTGAAGAAACTCTGGGGAATCGCCTGTTCCTTTTGCAGGCGCTGAAAGCTGTCGGGTTCTTCAACGTTACGCCGCACCCAGATAATCAGGAACGACGGCAGCAGGCCCACCACGAACATCACCCGCCAGGCCATGTCCTGGGGCACAAACGAATAGATCAGCGCAAACACCCCGACCGCCACGCCCCAGCCCACGGCCCAGGCGCTCTGCACGGTGCCCATCACCTTGCCGCGATATTTCGGGTTGATGGTCTCGGCCATCAACACCGCGCCCGCCGCCCATTCACCACCGATGCCGAAGCCTTGCAGCGCCTTGACGATCAGCAGTTGGTGGAAGCCAGTGACGAACGCCGACAAAAACGTGAAGAACGAGAACCACAGGATCATCCACTGCAACGTGCGCACCCGGCCGTAGCGGTCGGACAAGGTACCGCCGACCCAACCTCCGATGGCCGAGGTCACCAGCGTGACGCCGCTGATCAGCCCCGCATCGCCCTTGCTCAAGGCGAAGGCCGCGATGAGTGCCGGGATCGCCAGGCCGAACATCTGCACTTCCAATGCATCCAGGGACCAGCCGCCGAAGCAGGCCCAGAACGTTTTGCGCTCCCGAGGAGTGACTTGGCGATACCAACTGAACATGATTTTTATCCTTATAGGTCAAACGCGAGGCAGCCGGGCGCGAACCGCGCCACAGCCGGGCCAGTGTTGGGCAAACAGTTAACGGTGCGGATGTGCGGTCAGCGAATGTCCACGCGGTAGCGGAAGTGTTCGGCATGCCCACGGGAGCGTCGCCACTCCAGGGGCTGGCCGGCGTAGTCGCGGGCCAGGCGCTCGATCACCACCACCGGGCTGTTGACCGGTACTTGCAGCAAGCGCGCGTACACCGCGTTGACCGATTCGGCCGTGAGGGTTTCCTCGGCCGAGGCCACCACCTGCCCGCAGACACTCTCATACACCGGATACAGCAACGGGCCTTGCACGGCCAGGTCGATGTCGAGCAGCGCCTGGAAGCGTGCGCGCGGCAGCCAGATTTCTTCGGCGAGCAGCGGCTGCACGTCAAACAGACGGGTCCGGACGATGCGGATCACTTGGGCTTCGGGGGCCAGGCCCAGCGCCTCGCTGACCGCCGACGGCGCGGCCACGGACTCGACCGTGAGGATGCGGCTTTGCGGCACCTGACGCTCGCCCGACGGGCCTTGAAAACGGAAAAAGCGAAACAGCGACGACTGGAATTGCGGGCGGCGCACAAAGGTGCCACGGCCCTGCTGACGCTCCAGAATGCCCTCGCTGACCAGTGCATCCACGGCCTTGCGCACGGTACCGGTCGACAGCGCGTACTCGGCGGACAACACCGCTTCGGTGGGAATCGCTTCGCCGGGGCGCCAGCGATTGTTGGCGATCTGCTCGATCAGCTGGTCGCGCAAGCGTTGGTAAAGCGGCAGGCGGGCATCACTGGACAGCGTATTCATGGGGTCACATTCACTTTGTTATGTAGTCATATATATGAATATGACCAGAGTATTCTTCCGCCGGGTGATGCCTGTCAAGCGCCTCACCGCAGACGGAAGATGAATGGTGGTCACTGCGCCGGGCGTTGTTGCTGCACCCACGCCTGCACGGAGGGCCGCTGCCACTGGCGTCGGGCGTATGCCACCAACTCGGCAGGCACGCTGTCACCGTTGAGGATCAGGCGATTGAGCATCACCGCCAGGTCCACATCAGCGATGCACCACTCACCGAACAAGTACGGCGGATTACCCGCCAACAGCGCCTGGGCCGCACTGATCAACTTCGTTGCCGCCGCTTGAGCCACAGGCGACAGTGCGGGCATCTTCTGCCCATAGAACACCACCATCGTCGAGCGCTCCTGACGGATCGGCAGCAAATCGCTGCGCAGCCATGCCTGGACCTGCCGCGCCCTCGCCCGCTGTTTTGGATCGGCCGGATACACCGGCGCTTCAGGGTAGGCCTGCTCCAGGTACTCGGTGATCGCCGACGACTCCGACAAGGCGAAGTCGCCCTCCAGCAAGGTCGGTACGCGTTGGGTCAGGGACAGTTGGGCAAAGTCGGCCGCGTGCTGCTGCGCGGCATCCAGGTCCAGGGTAACCGTGTCGAACGCCAGGCCTTTTTCGCGCAGGGTCACGAACACCGACATGGCGTAGGGGCTGGTGTACAGATGATCCACATACAGGCGCATAACGATTCTCCTTGAGGGGGAACACCACGCTACGAGATGCGCCACAAGAAAGACAATGCGCTGTTTTTATGGGGGCATTCCTGGGTGGAATACCGGGTTAACCGGCAAATCCGCCCTCGTCCAGAAAGGCACGTTCCTCATCCGTGGTCTCACGCGCCAACACCTCGTTTCGATGGGGAAAACGCCCGAATTGCTCGATGATGCGCGCGTGCTCCTTGGCCCAATGGTAGGTGTTGGCATCCAGTTGCCGGTTCAGGTCCAGGGAGCGCTGTTGATCGGCCGGGTCTTCCGAATGCTCGAACGGCAGGTAGCAGAACGCACGCAATGCCGGTTCGACCTGCCGGTCCAGCCCGGCGTCCACCATGCGCCGCGCATACAGCCGCGCCAACGGGTCGGTGGCGAACATATGGGCGGTGCCACGGAAGGCATTGCGCGGGTACTGGTCGAGCAGGATCAGCAACGCCAGGGCACCGTGCGCCGAGTCCAGCCAGCTTTCCAACTCACGCCGGGCGGCTTGCAGATGCGCGCTGTGGAAAGTGTCGCGGAAGCTGGCGTCGAAAGCAGCGTCCTTGGCAAACCAGCGCTTGGGGCCGGCGTGTTGCCAGAAGTCGATGACATCCTGCGGCGTCGTCATGGTGAGTACCTGGAAAAATGATTTAGCTGACGGTATCAGAATCCAATGTTATAGGATAACGCTCCCTTGCCACCTTGCCCTGCGATCACGCCCATGACCGACGCTGTTCCCCTGCGCCAACGCTTGCTTTCCATCGACGCCCTGCGCGGCCTGGTGATCCTGTTCATGCTCCTCGACCATGTGCGCGAAACCTTCCTGCTGCACCGCCAGGTCAGCGACCCGATGGCCATCGACAGCACCGAGCCCGCACTGTTTGCCAGCCGCACCCTCGCCCATCTGTGCGCGCCCGTGTTTGTGTTGCTCACCGGGCTGTCGGCCTGGCTCTACGGCCAGAAGTACCAGGGCCGTCGCGATGTGTCGGTGTTCCTGTTCAAGCGTGGGCTGTTCCTGGTGGTGCTGGAGTTCACCCTGGTCAACTTTGCCTGGACCTTCCAGTTGCCGCCCAGCGTGATCTACCTGCAGGTGATCTGGGCTATCGGCGTGAGCATGCTCGCCCTGGCGGCACTGGTGTGGTTGCCGCGCCCGCTGGTGGTCGTGTTGGCGCTGCTGATCATTGGCGGGCATAACCTGCTGGATGGGCTGCACTTCGAGGCCGGTTCGGCACTGCATATTCCGTGGACAATCCTGCATGAGCGCAGTTGGATCGAAGTGGGCGAGTCGCTGCGCCTGCGCGTCACTTATCCGGTGCTACCGTGGATCGGCGTGATCGCCCTGGGCTACAGCCTCGGCCCCTGGTTTGCCAAAGACATGCAGCCGGCGCAGCGCCAGCGTTATCTGTGGCTGGGCGGTGCAAGTGCATTGATAGGGTTCGTGGTAGTGCGAGCGGTCAATGGGTATGGCGAAAAACCATGGCAAGCCTATGACAACGGCGTGCAAACCCTGATGAGCTTTTTCAACATCACCAAGTACCCGCCTTCGCTGCTGTTTCTGGCGCTGACGCTGGGGATTGGGCTACTGCTGTTGCTGGCGTTCGAGAAGGCGGGAAGCAAGCGCTGGATCAGCATGCTCGCCACCTTCGGTGCAGCGCCTATGTTCTTCTATCTGCTGCACCTGTACGTGCTGAAAATCCTCTACGTCACGTGTGTGGCACTGTTTGGCCTGAATCACGGCAACTACTTCGGCTTCGACGGCATGGGCGCCATTTGGCTGGTGGCGTTGCTGCTGCCGCTGGCGCTGTACGCGCCGGTACATTGGTTCGCCGGGCTCAAGGCCCGGCGCCGCGACCTGGTCTGGCTCAAGTACCTGTAGAAACTCGATCTATGCGTGAGTCGAGGTGACAAGATCCATTCATGTTGCGACCAGATGCGCATAAAACGCGTGAAACATGAAATACGCACACACCGCCAGTGCCAGCCCCATGCACCGGTTGAACACGGTGAACGCCGACGTCCCGTTGATCCGCCGCCCCAGCACCGCCCCCAGCAGCGCATAGACCCACGGCGCGCCGAACGCCCCGAAGGCCAGGACCGCCGAGACCACGGCAATGGACGCCCCGGTGATATGCGCCGCCGGCAGCATCACACTGGTGATCGGCAACACGGCCATGATGCCCTTGGGGTTGAGCAACTGGATCACCAGGCCATTCCAGAACGTAAGGGTTCTGACGGGTGCCGATGAGGCGCTTTCATCCACCACCGTGCGTGCGGTGAACACTTGATAGGCCAGGTACAGCGTGTACACACCGCCGACCAACGAGATATACGGCAACGCGGCCTGGGAGATGATCGCCTCGCCGGTGTAGCCGAACAGCACGAACAACACCAGCATCGCGCAGCCCACGCCAATGAAGAATCCAGTGGAGCGGCGGAACTGACCGGTGAGCCCGGCGTTGAGGCCCATGAAATTCACGGGACCGGGGCTGTACATGACGCTGAAGGCGTAGAGGAAGATGTCCATGGAAACCCTGCAGTAGAAGAAGTCGAGCGAGTCTACTGAGGAGGGTCGGGGCGTATCTTGTACGTTTGTGGTCGGCCCGTACCTATCCATTACCCACACTTGAATCACAAAAACACTCACATGAGCACGCTGAACTGCTGCCTGGCACGACCGATGGCGAACCCCTGCGTTTTATCGACTGGTGGCCAGGGGCTTGACGTGGTGAGCGGGCTTGCCCCTCACCACAGGTTGGTGCTTTCCTCAAACCGCTTACATCAACGGAATCGAATAACTCACGAACACCCGATTCTGATCCTGGTCCCGCGCCACTTCACTGCGCGACACACCGTTGCGCCAGCCGAACCCGACGTTCTTGAACGTGCCGCTCTGCACCACGTAATCCAGCGAGATATCGCGCTCCCACTCGCTGGCATCGTTGCCGCTGGCAGTGAGAATGTGCTCGCCCTTCAAGTACATCACCGACACCTTCAGGCCCGGCACACCAAGCGAGGCGAAGTCATAGGCGTATTGGGCAAAGGCCGTGCGTTCGCCGGCCTGGATGAAGGTCTGCACGGTACGGTCGGTGTAGAGGTACAGGCTGGAACCGCCCTCCCCTTTGTTGACCAGGCCGCCCTGGTTGAGTTGAGCGAAGTTGCTGTCATCCGAGACTTGCTGGTAACCGGCGGTAACCGCGTGCGGGCCCAGGGAGTAGATGAACGCTGCGCTCCAGGTGTTGTTGTCGATTTCACCCGTGCCGTTCTTGGTATAGCCGCCGAGCTTGTAGCCTTCGGCACGGCCGGCGACGCTGCTGTTCTTGCCGTCGGAGCTGGTCTTGAAGTAGCGCAGGTCGGTTTTCAAGGAGCCGTAGTCGCCCAGCGGCAATACATGGATCAAACCGGCGAAGTGCTGTTGGTAATAGTCTTCGAGGTTGGCGTAGTAGTACTGGACCAGCAGGTCCTTGGTCACCTGGTAATCGGCACCGGCGTAGTTGAATTTATTGCTTTCCTGGGTGCCACCGGCCGCCGCCAGGCCGCTGCGGTCGCTGGAACCACGGCCGGTGGTGTGCTGCAGTTGGCCGCCGATCAGGGTCAGGTTATCGATGTCCTTGCTGGTGATCTGCCCGCCTTCGAACGACTGCGGCAACAGGCGCCCGTCGTTGCTCACCAGGATCGGCAGGTTCGGGCGCAGGTAGCCGTAGCGCAGTTCGCTCTTGGCGAAACGCGCCTTGGCCGTCGCGCCGCCACGGGCCCAGGTGTCGGCGGCCTTGCCGTCGTCGGTGGGGATCATCGAACTGCCCACATGACGGCCGGCGCCACTGTCGAGGGTGACGCCGAGCATGCCCACGGCATCCAGGCCGAAGCCGACAGTGCCGTCGGTAAAGCCCGACTGGTAGTTGAGGATAAATGCCTGGCCCCACTCTTCGGTCTTCGACGGTGCGGCGGCGCCGTCACGGTTGTCGTTGTTGAAGTAGAAGTTGCGCAGGCTCAAGTTGGCTTTGCTGTCACTCAGAAAATCAGCCGAGGCCAGGGGGCTCAGGGCAATGCCCAGGCCGCCGGTCAATACGCTTAACACATGCAAAGTGGCTTTCATCACAACCTCAGTCAATTAATCCATGGGCGTCATAGAACGGATACGGCCCCGGGTACTCCCCGAACACGCCGTTGTGGCTGATCAAACCCTGCTGCACGCCCCAGCGATGCAACAGATAGCCCGCCGGCTCCAGGTTGAAATGCGCGGGCGCCGCTTCTTGCAAATCCAGCACGATCTGGTGGGAGGTGCCGGGGCACACACAACTCAGGCTGCCACCGAAACGCCGCTGCATCGGCCGGTGCAGATGGCCGCACAGCAAGCGCTCCACTTGCGGATGGCGGGCAACGACTTGCTCCAGGGCGCCGGCATTGATGAAGGGTTCGCGGTCCATGTGGCCGATGCCAGTGATGAACGGCGGGTGATGCAGGATCAGCAGCGTCGGTGCATCCGGGCGCAACCCCAGTTGCTCGTCCAGCCAGTGCAATTGGCTATCGAGCAACTGGCCGCCGTGGCCGCCAGGAATGGTCGAGTCGAGGCCGATCAGACGCAGCGGATGATCGTCGACCACCCAGTCCAGCGGGCCCTCGGCAGACAATGGTAAATACGCGTGATCACGGAACGCCTCCAGCAACGGCCCACGGCTGTCGTGATTGCCCGGCACCAGGTAGCACGGCATGTGCAGGCGCGCGAGCTCGGGGTGCAGCACGGCGTATTCATCGGCGCGGCCGAAGTCCACCAGGTCACCGCTGATGACCACGATATCGGGCCGTGGGTGGCTGGCGTTCAAGTGGTCGACGGCGCGGCGCAGGGCGCCTAACGTATCGACAACCCCGTAAGTGAGACGCTGGCCGGCTTTAAGGTGCAGGTCGCTGATCTGCGCGACGAGAAACGGACGATTCACGATAGAGTCTCAAGCATTCAGGGTGAACAACATGTGCGGTGCGATCGCCAGGGCAATCGGTGCGCCGACGGCGTACAGCTGGTTGTCGCTGCTGTCGACCAGCAGCGGTTGCGGGCCGCCCACATCCACCAGCAGGCGGCTTTGCGCGCCTTGGAAGAACTGCGCCAGCAGGTGGCCGTGCAAGTGCCCTTCGCTCTCCATCACCCTCAGGTGTTCGGGGCGGCAATAGACGGTGCTGGGCAGGTTGACGTCCTGCCACGGCAACTCGCCGCCACAGACTTTCAAACCATGGGCCGATGGCTCGAGCACGGCAAAGGCATTGAGGTTGCCGACAAAGCCCGCGACGAAGGCATTGGCCGGTTTCTGGTAGATGTCACGCGGACTGGCCAATTGCGCGACACGTCCGTGCTCCATCACCAGGATGCGGTCGCCCAGGGCCATGGCTTCGCCCTGGTCGTGGGTGACGAACACCGAGGTGATGCCCAGGCCGCGCAGCAACTCATTCAGCTCGCTGCGCAGGCGTTCGCGCAGTTGCGCATCCAGGGCGGCCAGCGGTTCGTCCAGCAGCAACACTTTCGGGCGCGGCGCCAACGCACGCGCCAAGGCCACGCGCTGGCGCTGGCCGCCGGAGAGCTCATGGATGCTGCGTTTGCCGTGGTGCTGCAAGCCCACCAGTTCCAGCAACTCGTCGCAGCGCTGGTTACGCTCCACCACCGACATACCGCGAATCTTCAAGCCATAAACGATATTCCCGGCCACATCCAGGTTGGGAAACAGCGCGTAATTCTGGAACACCATGCCCACATCGCGGCGTTCGATGGGCAGGCGCGTCACGTCCTGGTCGCCGAACCACACCTGGCCCACATCCGGGCGTTCGAGGCCGGCGATCAGGCGCAAGGTGGTGGTTTTGCCACAGCCGGACGGACCGAGAATGGCCAGGGTTTCGCCGCCTTCGACGGTCAGGTTCAAGTCATGCACGGCCACAGTGCCGTCGGCGAACGCCTTGCGACAGCCTTGCAGGCGGATAGTGATAGCGGTCATCGACGCTCTCCACGGGACAAACGGGCACTGATGGCCTGCAGCGCAATCAACAGCGGCACGATCATCAGCAAAAAGATAAGGGTGTAGGCGCTGGCGATTTCCAGGCGCGCCGAGGCGTAGCTGTCGGCCAGGCCCACGGGCAAGGTCTTGGTCATCGGCGTGTGGAGCATCCAGGTCAGGTTGAATTCACCCAGGGACAAGGTGACGACCATCAGCACACCGGCCAGGATCCCGGCCCGGCAGTTGGGCACCACCACGCTGAAAAAGCGCTTGATCGGACCGGCCCCCAGGCTGGCCGCCGCTTCTTCCAGCACCGGCAGTTGCTGGCGCTGCATCACCGCCATCACCGGGCGTACCAGGAACGGCAGGGTGAACAGCACATGGCCGACCAGGATGAACAGCCAACTGCTGCGAAAACTGCCGAATTGGCCGTAGGTCAACAGCAAGGCCAACGCACTGGCCAACCCCGGCATGGCCACCGGCAGCACCATCAATTCTTCAAAGGCGCGGCTGAAGCGGTTGTTCATGCGCACCAAGGCGTAGGCCGCCGGCACGCCAATCACGCAGACGCACACCGCGCAGGCCAGCGCCAGTTGCAGCGACAACCACACGGTGGGCGAATATGCCTGCCACACCTGCATCAGCCAATCGAAGGTCAAGCCACTGGACAGACCGACGAAGAAATTGCGGGTCAGCCCGGCCAGCAGCGACATCAGCACCGGCACCAGCATGAAGGCGCACACCACCAGGGTGAACAGCAGTTGCAACACAAACAGCGATGAGCGCTTCACAGCACAGTCCCCGAATTTTTCACCAGCCGTCGCGTGAGCAGCAGCACGGCCCAGGTCACCGCGCCAAGCACCACCGACAGTGCGGCCGCCACGGCGAAGTTGGCGTAGTTGGTGAACACGTTGTAGATGGCCACCGGGGTGACGTTCAGACGCGTGCCCAAGGTAAAGGCGGTGCCGAAGGCGCCCATGGAGGTGGCGAAACAGATCGCCCCGCAGGAGGCCAGCGCCGGCGCCAGGCCTGGCACGATCACATCGCACACTACTCGCCAATGCCCGGCGCCCAGGGAATGGGCGGCTTCTTCCAGGCTGCGGTCGAGGCTCTCGCATGCCGCCATTACCGTGAGGATCACCCGTGGGATCGAGAAATACAGGTAGCCCACGAACAGCCCCGCCAGCGAGTAGGCGAAGATCCAGCGCTCACCGGCCAATTGCAGGCCCAGTGAGGCGAGCAGGCCTTGACGGCCAGCCAGCAGAATCACCAGGAAACCCACCACCACACCGGGAAACGCCAGGGGAAACGTGAGCAATGCCACCAGCGCCGAACGCCCGAAAAACTGCTGCCGGGCGAGGAACACCCCGCTGATGCCGCCGATCAGCAGCGCCACCAGTGTCACCACCACCGCCAGCAGCAGGGTTTGCCCAAGGCTGCCCAGGTACTGCGCACTGCTGAGCACCTGCCAGTAGCCGCTGCCATGGCTGTCGCGGCTCTCGGCGCCGAGCACCATCAGGTGCGCCAGCGGCAGCAGCCAGAACGCGAGCAGCACCGCAAAGGCCGGGGCCAGCGCCCAGACTGCGTGTCTTGCCGATGCGGCCACTTACTTGACCTCGTTCAGGTAACGGGCGGCGAAGGCTTCCTGCACAGCGGCCATTTTTTCGTAGTCCACCACACCGGCACGGGCGTAGTCGCTGTCGGGCAGGAACTGTGCGGCCACCTCCGCCGGCATCTTCATCGGCCGTACCGGGCGCAGGTAGGCTTTGGCCCAGAGCGCCTGGCCTTCGTCCGATAGCACGAAGTCGAGCACCTTTTCTGCGTTGGCGCGGTGCGGCGCGTTGGCCACCAGGCTCATCACGTAGGGCACGCTGATGCTGCCTTCCTGGGGAATCACGAAGGCGACGTTGGCCTTGTCTTTGTAGCGCGCGCGATAGGCGTTGAAGTCGTAGTCCACCAGGATCGGCAACTCGCCGGACAGCACCCGCGCATAGGCGGTCTGCTTGGGCACGATGGGCGCGTTTTTCGCCAGTTTCTGGAAGTAGTCGATGGCCGGCGCGAAATTGTCCAGGTCGCCGCCCATGGCGCGGTTGATGGCCACCGCCGACACGTAGCCGACAAAGGCACTGGACGGGTCGAGGTAACCGACCATGCCTTTGTATTCAGGCTTGAGCAGGTCGGCCCAGCTTTGCGGCACCGGCAGACCACCGAGCGCATCGACGTTGACCATGATGCCCAAGGTGCCGGAGTGAATCGCGAACCAATGGCCGGCCGGGTCTTTCAGCCCGGCGGGAATCTGGTCCCAGGCCTTGGGTTTGTAGGTGCCGACCACCTCGGCTTTTTGCGCCTGCAGGCCGAAGGTCACGCCGTAGTAAACGACGTCGGCCACCGGTGCGGCTTTCTCTGCCACCAACTGCGCCAGGGATTGGCCGGAGTTCTTGTTGTCCAGGGGCACTTGCACGCCGGTGCTGGCGGCCATGGCCTTGAGCTGGGTAGCCCAGTCGGCCCAGTCCGGCGGGCAGTTGTAGCAGATCGCGGTTTCGGCGGCCTGGGCCAGGCTGGCCACACCGCACAGCAGCACGGCTGCCAGGGTTTTACGGAATGCGCGCATCAGGGGTTTCCTCGTGGGGTTGAGTGCTTTCGCCCGGCCGGATATGGCAAGGCAGGCAATGGGACGTCGGGGCATGGCCGGCGATCTGCGCCAGCAGTTGGTCAATCACGGTGCTGGCCAGCAGCGCAATCGGCTGCACCACGCTGCACAGGGTCGGGTGCATCTGGGTGCCGAGGCTGATGCCATCGAAGCCCATCACCGAGAGTTGTTCGGGCACGTTCCAGGCGTTGCGGCGCAGTTCGGCGATCAGGCTGATGGCCAGGAAGTCGTTGGAGCACACCAGTGCGGTGGGTGCATCCTCGCCTTGGAGGAATGGCGCGATGGCGGCGAATTCCGCCTGGGTGTGTGCCGGCATTTCGATGACCGGACGCGCTGGCAAGCCGCATTCGCGCATCGCCTCGCAATACCCGGCGTACCGCAGGCGCGCACGGTCCGACTGCAAGGCGGGACCGGCGACCATGCTGATGCGGCGGTGCCCCGCTTCCAGCAAATAACGCGTGGCCAAGGCCATGCCCGCGCGGTTGTCCACCGACACAGCGCTGTAGCTGGGGTTACTGGGTTGGTGGTAGGCCAGCACAAACGGGGTTTTCTCTGTATTCAGGCTGCTGAGCACGACGTTGCTTTCAGCATCCGTGACCGTCAGCACCAGGCCGTCCACGCGCTGGCGCAGCAATTCTTCCACCACAATGCTTTCGCGCTCGCTGTTGTAGTCGGTAGTCGCCAACAGCAGGCTGTAGCCGCGTGCACGTGCCGCGCGCTCCATGGCCTGGAACTGTTCGGCGAACACCGGGTTGAGCAGGTTGGGCACCACCACGCCGATCAACCGGGTGGTTTGCAGGCGCAATTGGCGGCCCAGCAGATTGGGCCGGAACCCCAACTCACGGGCGGCGGCGAACACCTGCTCACGGGTGGTCGGGCGCACCTGGTCGGGGGAGGCAAAAGTGCGGGCGGCGGTGGCGCGGGATACGCCGGCCAGCCGCGCGACGTCTTTCAGGTCAGTCATTGTCACTCGCTTGAGATCGATCTCATTGGCGAGGACAGTAGCGGCGGAATGTGGCAATTCGGCGGTAGGGTGATGACAGTTTGATGTCGGTGGACCCGATATACAGGGGCCAAACTGTGGGAGGGGGCTTGCCCCGATGGCAGTGGGTCAGTGCTGGATTGGGTGGCTGACACACTGCTATCGGGGGCAAGCCCCCTCCCACATTGGACCGGTGCCCATCCATAGGGTCACAAACCGGACGCAGCAAAATCCGCCCACTAACCTTTCGATTCGATCCAAGTGCGGGCACAATGCGTGTCCTTTTTTGGCAGGCACCGCCGCAGGCTCTCAAAAATGATCAAAACGCCGTACTACCTCATCGATAAACAGAAGCTTCTGGTCAACATGCAGAAGATTGCTTACGTGCGCGAACAGTCCGGCGCCAAGGCTCTGCTGGCGCTCAAGTGCTTTGCCACCTGGTCGGTGTTCGACCTGATGCAGCAATACATGGACGGCACCACCTCGTCGTCGTTGTATGAGCTAAAGCTCGGCCGCCAGAAGTTCGAAGGCGAGGCGCACGCCTACAGCGTGGCCTGGGCCGACGACGAAATCGAAGAGATGCTGGATAACTGCGACAAGATCATCTTCAACTCCATCAGCCAGCTGCAGCGCTTTGCCGAGCGCAGCGAAGGCAAGACCCGCGGCCTGCGCGTCAACCCGCAGGTGAGCAGCTCCGACTACCTGCTGGCCGACCCGGCGCGTCCGTTCAGCCGCCTGGGCGAATGGGACCCGGTGAAGATCGAAGGTGTGATCGAGCAGATCTCTGGCTTCATGTTCCACAACAACTGCGAGAACGGCGACTTCAGCCTGTTCGACAAGATGCTCGGCGTCATCGAAGAACGCTTCGGCGCGCTGCTGCACAAGGTCGAGTGGGTCAGCCTCGGCGGCGGCATCCACTTCACCGGTGAAGACTATGCCGTGGACGCGTTCTGCGCCCGCCTGAAGGCGTTCTCCGAGAAGTACGGCGTGCAGGTGTACTTGGAACCCGGCGAAGCGGCAATCACCAACAGCGCCTCGTTGGAAGTGACCGTGCTCGACACCCTCTACAACGGCAAGCACCTCGCCGTGGTCGACAGCTCCATCGAAGCCCACCTGCTGGACCTGCTGATCTACCGCCTCAACGCCAAGCTGGCGCCAAGCGAGGGCGAACACACCTACATGGTGTGCGGCAAATCCTGCCTGGCCGGGGACATCTTCGGCGAGTATCAATTTGATCGTCCGTTGGCCATCGGCGATCGGCTGTCGTTCATCGACACCGCAGGCTACACCATGGTCAAGAAAAACTGGTTCAACGGCCTGAAAATGCCGTCCATCGTAGTGAAACAACTCGACGGTACAGTCGAGGTGGTTCGTGAATTTGGTTACGACGACTACCTGTCCAGCCTTTCGTAAGCTGGCGGATAAAGGAGAGATAAAGCAATTGAAAAAGAACGTTCTTATCATTGGTGCAGGAGGTGTCGCCAAGGTGGTGGCCCACAAGTGCGCGCAGCACAACGACGAACTCGGTCGTATTGCTATCGCGTCGCGCAACATCTCCAAATGCCAGGCCATCATCGACAGCGTCAAGGCCAAGGGTAGCCTCAAGGTACCCGCCGATATCCAAGCCTTCGCGCTGAACGCCCTGGACGTGGAAGCGACCAAGGCCCTGATCCGCGAGACCGACTCGCAGATCGTCATCAACGTCGGTTCCGCGTTCCTCAACATGTCGGTTTTGCGGGCCTGCATCGACACCGGCGTTGCGTACCTCGACACCGCCATCCACGAAGAGCCGGGCAAGGTCTGCGAGACCCCACCGTGGTACGGCAACTACGAGTGGAACCACCTGGAAGAGTGCAAACAGAAGAACATCACCGCCATCCTTGGCGTGGGCTTCGACCCGGGTGTCGTCAACGCGTACGCCGCGCTGGCGCAGCAACAGCATTTCGACCGCATTGATTCGATCGACATTCTCGACGTCAATGCCGGCTCCCATGGCAAATACTTCGCCACCAATTTCGACCCGGAAATCAACTTCCGCGAGTTCACCGGACAGGTGTGGAGCTGGCAGAACAGCCAGTGGACCAGCAACACCATGTTCGAAGTCAAACGCACCGATGACCTGCCGGTCGTCGGTTCGCAGAACCTCTACCTGACCGGCCACGATGAAGTGCACTCGCTGTCGAAAAACCTCGACGTGCCCAACGTGCGTTTCTGGATGAGCTTCGGCGAACACTACATCAACGTGTTCACCGTGCTGAAAAACCTCGGCCTGCTTTCCGAAAAACCGGTCACCACCGCTGAAGGCCTGGAAGTCGTGCCGCTGAAAGTGGTCAAGGCCGTGCTGCCCGACCCGTCCTCGCTGGCCCCCGGCTACACCGGCAAGACCTGCATCGGCGACCTGGTCAAGGGCACCAAGAACGGCCAGCCCCACGAGATGTTCATCTACAACGTGGCGTGCCATGAAGAAGCCTTTGCCGAGACCGACAGCCAGGGCATCTCCTACACCGCCGGTGTACCACCGGTGGCCGCAGCGCTGCTGGTGGCTCGTGGCGAATGGGATGTGAAGCACATGGCCAACGTCGAGGAACTGCCGGCCGAGCCGTTCCTGAAGGCGCTGGATGTGATGGGCTTGCCGACTCGGATCAAAGACGAGAACGGTGATCGGGCTTGGGATGCGATTGCCTGAATAGGCAGCTGCAAGTGGGAGGGGGCTTGCCCCCGATAGCGGTGGATCAGTCACAGCTGTATTGACTGACCCACTGCAATCGGGGGCAAGCCCCCTCCCACATTGGGTTTCAGGGTGTCTGTTATTCCAGGTTACGGGCCGAGTTGCTCAGTGCCCTTGAGCATTGCAGAAGCGCCGGCGCCAACTGTTTCTCTGCATCCGCCCGAGTCCAGCGGCTGGTCGGCGCCACCACATGCACCGCCGCCACCGGTCGACCATTGGCACCCAGTACCGGCGCGCCGATGGTCATGTCGCCCAGGAACAGTTCCTGGCCATTGACCGCATAGCCCTGCTCACGCACCTGCTGCAACGACGCCATGATTTCGTCGACTTCAGTCAGCGTCTGGCTGGTGTGGGCAATACGCTGACTGTTCTCGATCAACACCAGCGCCTCCTCCTGCGGCAACGCGCTCAAATACGCCCGCCCCGACGCCGTGCAGTACATCGGTACCCGCGAGCCGATCGGCATGTGCACCGGCACAAAGCCCGCGCTGACGAACCGTGCGATGTAGGTCATGTCGTAGCCCGCAGGCTCGGTGAGGCAAGAGGTCTCGCCGGTCAGCCGCGTCAACTCCGACAGGAACGGATTCGCCACCTCGATCAACGAATGCGCATCCAGGTAACTGAAGCCCAGCTCCAGCACCCGGGGTGTGAGTTGGTAATGCCGGGTGCGGGAGTGTTTCCGAAGGTAACCCAGGCTTTCGAGGGTAAACACCATGCGCTGGGCCGAGCTTTTGGTCATGCCGGCGGCCTCGGCCACCTCTGCAAGGCTCATGCTGCGGCGCTGTGCGCTGAATGCCTTGAGCACCGACAGGCCTTTTTCCAGGGATTGGTTGTGCAGACTGTTGCGTTCTTCGGACATGGAGGACTCGCGGTCAGGTCGATCAGGCGTGGTGATATTTCTACCTCAAATCACAGAAACAGACCACTTAATATCGCATATCGATACGAACAGTTCATTTTATCTATTTTCTATAGCGATATTCGATTCCAATCAATCGAAATGGCACAGAGCTTGCGATTTCATCGGCAGCCGCTTGCGGTACTGACTATCTGTTTTCCTTCTGGAGTAACCCGATGAACAGTCTTTCGCCCTTGTTTCGCCGCCTCGCCTTCGGTCTTTGCGCCACGCTGTGCGTCACCGCGGTGCACGCAGAAAGTGCGTCCTCGTACAAAGTCGGTGCAACGGCCAGTGGTTCGCCGTTTACCTTCCTCGACATCAAGAGCAACAGCATCCAGGGCGTGATGGTCGATGTGGCCGAGGCCGTGGGCAAGGCTGGCGGCTTTACCAGCCAGATCGAGCAGACCAACTTCGCTGCGCTGATCCCCTCTCTCACCTCCGGCAAGTTGGATTTTATTTCCGCCGGCATGCTCAAGACCGAAGAGCGCACCAAGGTCGTCGACTTCAGCGCCCCGGTGTACGCCTACGGCGAAGGCCTGATCATCAACGCCGACGACAACACCGCCTACCCTGACCTGATGCCGCTGAAGGATCAGGTGGTCGGCGTACAGGCCGGCACCGTCTTCTATGACCAGTTGAACAAGCTCGGCATCTTCAAGGAAATCCGCACCTACGACTCCATCGGCGAGATGGTCCGCGACCTGTCCCTGGGCCGCATCAAGGCCGCCGTGGGTGACCAGCCGGTGGTCGCCTACCAGATCCGCCAGAAGTTGTTCAAAGGCGTGAAACTCGCCCCTGACTACAAGCCCACCAACGTCGGCCAGGTGTGCCTGGTGGTGCGCAAGGGGGACGCGCAAACCCTGGAGCGCCTGAACACCGCCATTGCCAGCATCAAGGCAGACGGCACCCTCGACAGCATTCTCAAGAAGTGGGGCCTCGATACCCAGGTGCGCCCATGAACCCGGCGGAGTTCCTGCAGAACGCCCAGGACTTTTTGCCGATTCTGCTGCAAGGCGCGTGGGTGACGATCCAGATCACCGTGCTGTCGTTCCTGCTCAGCAGTGCCATCGGCCTGGTGCTGGCGTTGCTCAAGCTGTCGCCGATCCGTGCACTGTCGTGGGCGGCGAGCACCATCATCAATGTGATCCGTGGGCTGCCGATCATCGTGCAGTTGTTCTACATCTACTTCGTGCTGCCGGACATGGGCGTGCACCTCACCGCGTTCTACGCGGGCGTGATCGGCATGGGCATCGCCTACTCGGCGTACCAGGCCGAGAACTTCCGCACCGGCATCATTGCCGTCGAACAGGGCCAGCGTGAAGCCGCCGAAGCACTGGGCATGCGCTCGGCGCTGATGATGCGCCGGGTGATCCTGCCGCAAGCGTTTCGCATCGCCCTGCCGCCGTACGGCAACACGTTGGTAATGATGCTCAAGGACTCGTCGCTGGTGTCCACCATCACCGTCGCGGAGATGACCCGCCAGGGCCAACTGATTGCCTCGTCGACCTTCCAGAACATGACCGTCTACACCCTGGTCGCCCTGCTCTACCTGCTGATGAGCCTGCCGCTGGTGTACGGCCTGCGCCGCATGGAACAACACCTGGGCCGGAGGAAAAAAGCATGATCGAGATTCGCCAACTGCAAAAACATTACGGCAGCCACCGCGTGCTGCACGGCGTAGACCTCGACGTGGCCAAGGGCGAAGTGGTGTGCCTGATCGGCCCCTCGGGTTCGGGAAAATCCACCTTGCTGCGCTGCATCAACGCGCTGGAAGCCTACGACGGCGGCCACATCAACGTGTTCGGCGAAACCGTGCAGCGCGGCAGCAAGAGCGTGCACGCCCTGCGCAGCCGCATGGGCATGGTGTTCCAGCGCTTCAACCTGTTCCCCCATCGCACCGTGCTGGAGAACGTGATGGAAGGCCCGGTGTACGTCAAAGGCGACCCGCCCAGGCAGGCTCGCGAAGAAGCCCTGGTGCTGCTGGAAAAAGTCGGCCTGAGCGCCAAGGCCGAGGCCTACCCGGAGCAGCTCTCCGGCGGCCAGCAACAACGCGTGGCCATCGCCCGTGCCCTGGCGATGAAACCCGAAGCCATGCTGTTCGATGAGCCCACCTCGGCCCTCGACCCGGAACTGGTCGGTGATGTGCTGGCGGTGATGCGCACCCTGGCCGATGAGGGCATGACCATGATCGTCGTCACTCACGAAATGGGCTTTGCCCGCGAAGTGGCCGACCGTGTGTGCTTCCTGCATGGCGGCTACATCGTCGAAAGCGGGCCGGCCGAACAGGTGCTGGGCAACCCGCAGCATGCGCGGACCCAGGACTTCCTGCGGCGCGTGCTGCACCCTACCGGTAACACGCGGAGCCTGTCATGAAGTCATTGTGGTCAGCGACTGCGCCCTCAGTGGTGCCGACGCCTGCGTTGAGCGAGTCGGTGAAGGTGGGCGTGGCGATTGTCGGCGCCGGGTATACCGGCTTGTCGACGGCGCTGCATTTGGCCGAGCGCGGCGTCAGCGTGTGCGTACTGGAGGCCAACGAGCCGGGCTGGGGCGCATCCGGACGCAACGGTGGGCAAGTCAACCCGACGCTCAAATACGACCCGCAGCAACTGGTGCAGATGTACGGAGCGGAGCGCGCCG
The DNA here is from genome assembly GCF_058787615.1 of Pseudomonas sp. FW305-3-2-15-C-LB1. NCBI lineage: Bacteria > Pseudomonadati > Pseudomonadota > Gammaproteobacteria > Pseudomonadales > Pseudomonadaceae > Pseudomonas > Pseudomonas sp. FW305-3-2-15-C-LB1. The sequence continues at coordinate 75,876 of NZ_JBYSZX010000006.1, forward strand.
AACCGTTGATCTCGACTGTATCGAACTCGGCCGACCTGGTGTTCAAGCTGATCGAAAAACACGGCATCGATTGCGCGCCGGTACGCAAAGGCTGGATGCAAGTGTCGTACAGCGAAAAAGGCGTCGCCGGGTTGCACGCACGGGCAGATCAATGGGCCAGGCGCGGTGTACCCGTGCAGCGGCTGGATGCCGCAGCGGTGGCTTCGCGCATGGGCAGTGAGGCGTTTGCCGGTGGCTGGCTGGACGGTCGCGCCGGGGCGATTCAGCCTTTGGCCTATGCCCGTGGGCTGGTGGGCGCGGCGTTGGTGGCGGGTGTGCGGATCCATGGGCAGAGCGCGGTGACCGGGTTGCAGCGCCAGGGTTGCGGCTGGCAATTGCAGACGGCTGGCGGTGCGCAGGTCACGGCCGATCAAGTGGTGTTGGCCACCAACGGCTACAGCGGCAACCTGTGGCCGGGCATGGCGCAGAGCATCCTGGCGGCGAACAGTTTTATCGTCGCCACCAAACCCTTGAGCGGGCGAGCGGCGGACAGCATCTTGCCGGGGCAGGAAACCGTCTCCACCGCACAACGGCTGCTGCTGTACTTTCGCAAAGACAGCCATGGCCGCTTGCTGATGGGCGGACGCGGGCTGTTCAACGACCCCACGTCACCCACGGATTTCGCCCACCTGGAACGCTCGCTGGCGCTGCTGTTTCCGCAATTGGGGCCACTGGAATTCGAATATCGCTGGGCGGGCCGTATTGCGATCACGCGGGACTTCATGCCCCATGTGCACCAGCCCGCGCCAGGGTTGACGTTGGCACTGGGCTGCAATGGCCGTGGCATCGCACTGTGTACCAGCCTGGGGCAGCAATTGGCGGGGCGGTTGTGCGACAGCACGGCGGAGTTCGCCTACCCGGTAACGCCGTTGCAGCGCTTGCCGATGCATGGGTTGCAGCGGTTTTACATAGGGGCCGGGGTGGCGTGGTACAGCTTGCTGGATCGGCTCAATGTGAGCTGAACAGAGCCCTCACTCACACCACTCCCCATGTGAGAGTGGGCTTGCCCGCGACAGCGGTGTGTCAGCCGCTGGATGTGCTGGCTGATGTACCGCCATCGCAGGCAAGCCAGCTCCCACACTGGATCTCCTTTTCTGGGAGAACCTATTGCACGCGTAAAGCGATTAATACTCTCAATCGCCAACGGCGATCGCTCCCATGAACGGGGCGCACCCTCAAAACACCGACCACCCAATCCGCTCACTCAACAATTCCAACGCCTTCATCCCCGCCAGCGAGTTCCCCGCCGTATTCAACTCCGGCGACCACACGCACACCGTAAATTGCCCCGGCACCACCGCGACAATCCCGCCGCCCACCCCGCTCTTGCCCGGCAACCCCACGCGATAGGCAAAATTGCCTGCCTCGTCGTACAGCCCGCTGGTGGCCATGATCGAGTTGACCTGCTTGGTCTGGCGCGCCGTTAAAATCTGTTCGCCGCTGTGGGCACTCGTGCCTTCATTGGCCAGGAAGCTGAATGCCTTGGCCAAGTCCAGGCAGCTCATCTGCAAGGCGCAGTAGTTGAAGTAGCTGTGCAGCACCGCGTCCACGTCGTTGTGGAAGTTGCCAAAGGATTTCATCAGGTAGGCCATGGCGGCGTTGCGGGCACCGTGCTGGGCCTCGGATTCGGCGACGACGCTGTTGACCAGGATCTGCGGGTTGCCCGACAGGCGCCGGACGAAATCGCGCATCGACAAGATCGGCACGGCGAAGCGCGATTGGTTGATGTCGCAGATCACCAGCGCACCGGCGTTGATGAACGGATTACGCGGGCGGCCACGTTCGAACTCCAGCTGCACCATGGAGTTGAACGGCTGCCCGGAAGGCTCATGGCCCAGGCGTTCCCAGATGGTTTCGCCACCATGGTCGATGGCCTGCACCAGGCTGAACACCTTGGAAATGCTCTGCACCGAGAACAGCGTGTCGGCGTCACCGGCGCAATAGGCCGAGCCGTCGTTGCCGTACACGGCGATGCCCAATTGGTTGGCAGGCACATCGGCCAATGCCGGGATGTAATCGGCGACTTTGCCGAGGCCGATCAGGGGGCGCACTTCGTCGAGGATCGACTCCAGCAGCGCCTGCATGTCTTGTCCAGTCATCTGTCTTTGAATCGGTGGTAAGCGGGGCGCGGAGGATACCTGAAACACGCAGGTCAAGCTTCATCAGGGGCGCTTCGCACCCCAACGCGGGACAAGCCCGCTCGCCACAGAGGGAGTGGGGACTCCCTCGCCACAGCTCGATGTTGCGTGCGTTCAAAAGTGCGCCACATCCGACACCCGCTCATCCAGCACATCCCGCGCCAGCGCCCAGGCCCGGTCCCTGGATTCCACCACCAGCAGCGGATAGCCCCAGGCCTTGCCGAACATCGCGGCAAACGGCTTGAGTGCCAGGCGCTGCGCGGCACTGGGTTCCACCTGGATCATACCTTTGACATAGGTGCGCAGCGCCTGCTTGTTTTTCTTCATCCAGATCGACGCTTGCTTGCGCTCCTCATGGGAGTGTTCGTGATTGTTCTCGTCCACGGATTTTTCGTGCAGCAGCAGGAACGGTTGCTGGCGGGCCAGCAGGCTTTCGAACACGGCGAAGGCATCCTCCGGCCCACCTTCATTGGGCGCATCAAAGACGATTTTCACCACCGGGAATGTTGAACTGTCGAGTCGCATGGCCGAGCTCCTTGTTGAGAACTGATCTCACTATAGGGCTCAAGCCGCTGGACGGCATTGCACAGAATAGCCAGACTGTTTCGCAATTCAGCCAACCTGCGATCCCTTTTCATGAAACATCATCGCCTCGAAATGCACGATCCGTCACTGTCCAGAGACGCCGACGTATTCCCCCGCGCCGTAGTGGCCGTAGGGGCCACCGCCACGTCGGATACCTGGGAACATACCCAGCATGCCCATCGCAAGGGCCAACTGATGTACACCTTGCGCGGGGTCATCCATTGCGAGATTGAGGCCGGTATCTGGATCGTGCCGCCGCAATGCGCGCTGTGGATTCCCGGCGGAACGCCTCACGCAGCACGGGGGGCTGGCGCTGCGGAAGTCTATTGCCTGCTGATCGACCCCGATGCCGCCTGCGCCCTGCCCCGGCAATGCTGCACGCTGGCGGTGTCGGCCCTGCTGCATGAGCTGATCAGCAAGGCGGTGAGTTTCCCGCAGCTGTATGACGAGCACGGCGCCCAGGGCCGTTTGATCAGTACCTTGCTGGATGAATTGGCCGTCGCGCCTGTTGAAGCCCTGCACCTGCCCATGCCACAAGATCCGCGCCTGCGTCGCCTGGCCGACAGCCTGCTGGCTGAACCGGCGGACAAGTCCACCCTCGGTCAGTGGGCGGTGCGCATCGGCATGAGCGAACGCAGCATGACGCGCCTGCTGCTGGAGGAACTGGGCCTGAGTTTTGGCCGTTGGCGCCGGCAGTTGCATGTAATCCTGTCACTGCAACGCCTGGCCAGGGGTGAGAGCGTGCAACGCGTGGCCCTGGACCTGGGCTATGAGAACGCCAGCGGTTTTATCACCATGTTCCGCAAGACGGTAGGCCAGCCGCCGGCGCGTTACCTGGCGGACCGCGCCGGGGCATTGAGCTCGCTGGCCCCGGCGACGATTGCGCTGAACTGAAGGGGCTGGCTACCCGGATCTGCAGGCCTGCTCGCCACACAGTCAACTGTCCAGATCAGCCAAGCCCAAATGCTCACGCAACGTCGCCCCTTCATACGCGGTGCGGAACAGCCCCTTGCGCTGCAAATGCGGAATCACGCTCTCGACAAACTCCGTGAACGAGCCCGGCAAATACCCCGGAGAGATCACAAACCCGTCGCAACCGCCCTGCTCGAACAGCTCGGCCAGTTGATCGGCAATCTGCGCGCCGGTACCCACCAATTGCGGCACGCGCACGCTGCTGGCGAAGATGCGCCCGAGTTGTTCCAGGGTGGTTTGCGGGCCTTGCATCAATAGCTTTTCCGCCGCAGCCGGGTGGATCAGCGGCGACTGGGCGATCTCGGCCAGTGTCGCCGAAAGCGGGAATGGCGACAGGTCCACATTCAACTGCGAAGCCAGTGTCACCAGTCCCAGTTCCGGACGGGCCAGCGCATTGTGCCGATCGCGCTTGGCGCGGGCCTCGGCCTCGCTGCCACCCATGAACGGCATCACCGCCGTCAGCACTTTGCAGCTGTCGGCGTCACGCCCCTGCTGCACCACCTGGGCACGCACGTCATCGCGGAACGCACGCATGGCCGCCAAGTGCGGATGGATAGTGAAGATCGCCTCGGCCCAACGCGCACCGAAGCGCCGACCACGCCCGGAAGAGCCGGCCTGGATCAGTACCGGTCGGCCCTGGGGCGTGCGCGGGATATTCAGCGGGCCTTCCACCCTGAACCACTCGCCCTGGTGCTGCACCGAACGGATCAATCCAGGGTCTGCCAGCACGCCGCTTTCGCGGTTCAGTTTCAGCGCGTCCTTGCCCCAGCTGTTCCACAGTTTCAGCGCAACTTCGACAAACTCATCGGCGCGGTCGTAGCGCAGGTCGTGCTCCAGGTGCTTGTCCTTGCCGAACAGGCGACCCTCGCTGTCGTTCATCGAGGTGACGATGTTCCACGCCGCGCGGCCCCTGGACAGGTGGTCGAGGGTGGCGAATTCACGGGCGATGTGCGCCGGTTCGTAATAGGTGGTGGACCGCGTTGCGCCCAGGCCCAGCCTGCTGGTCTTGCCGACCAGGTAAGACAGGATCGGCAACGGGTCCAGACGCGTGGCGTCCTGGGCGCCGTAGCGCAAGGCCAACTCGCGCGAGCCGCCCATCTGGTCGCCCACGGCCAGGCGGTCGGCGAAGAACAGGAAGTCGAACAGCCCCTCTTCCACCACCTTGGCGACCCGCGCGTAGTACTCGGGGTCGAGGTAATTGCCGACGGTTTCAGGGTGGCGCCACACCGCGTGGCTGTGCACCACGGGCCCACTCAACAGGAACGCGGATAAATGGATCTGGCGGCTCATGGCTTGGGCGTCCACACGCTAATGGCGCTGACCTGCAACGGCTTGGGAATCAGCTTGGCGGCGTAATAGGTGTCGGCGATGCGCTGTTGCTCGGCGAGGTTGTCCAGCTTGACCGGGATGATGTCGTAGCTGCGGCGGCTATTGGCGCGCTCGACCGTGGCCGGGGCGATATTGCCCCACAGCGGGCCAAGGATGGCGGCGGCTTCCTTGGGATGGGCCTTCACCCATTGGCCGGTCTCGCGCAGGGTGTCGAAGGTCACCTGCAACACGTCCGGGTGGGCCTTGGCGAACGTCGTCGTCGCCAGATAGAAACGGTTGTAGTCGGCCAGGCCGTCCTTGCCGTCGGCGATTACCCGCACATGGTGATCCAACTGTTGGGTGGCGAAGAACGGGTCCCAGATCACCCACGCGTCGACACTGCCATTAGCGAAGGCCGCGCCGCCATCCGGGGCTTCCAGGTAACGCGGGGTGATATCGGCCAGGGTCAGCCCGGCCTTTTTCAGCGCCGAGATCAGCAGGTAGTTGCTGCCCGAGCCCTTGGACACGGCAACGGTCTTGCCCTTGAGGTCGGCGATGCTGTGGATCGGCGACGAGTCCTGAACGATGATCGCCTGGGCGCCCGGCGATGCGTTTTCCTGGGCGTAATAGGTCAGCGGTGCATCGGCGGCCTGGGTAAACAGCGCGAATGCGTCAGCCACATCGGCGTGCAGGTCGACGCTGCCGGCATTCAGCGAGCTGAGCAGGCCGGTGCTGAATTCATGCCAGTTCACCGTGAAGCCCAGGGGCTTGAGGCGCTGTTCCAACTGGCCATTTTGCTTGAGCAGGATCCACAGGGTGGATGAGCGCTGGTAGCTGATATCCAGGGTTTGCTCGGCCTGGGCCGCCGTGGCGGCGAACAGCAGGCTGGCGGCGACGATTAGTTTTTTGAACGTCATGGGAGGCCTTGGCGAGGAAGAAATGAAGGGCGCTGCTTATGCCAAAAAACCGCGTCAGGCCTGGCAATAAAGCTTGTTCGATTATATTAACGATGAGCAATGATGAAAGAATCTTATAATTCTATGGTTATGCCCAATTCATAGGCGGCAGGGAAAAGCGTCCTAAGCTCAGATCGAAAGAGTATTTAACGAATAGTTTTTAGAACTTTAAGCTCAGGCCTATTTCGTCACAGATCGAGCTCGCCATGTCCCTACGTCACCCCTTCGCCGCACTCCTCGGCTTGCTGGCTCTGTCCGTCGCCATCAGCGCGCAGGCCCAGGAAACCGTACGCATCGGTTACCAGAAGTCCTCGACCCTGATCACGCTGCTGAAAACCCAGGGCACCCTGGAAAAAGCCCTCAAGGCCGACAACATCAACGTGAGCTGGCACGAGTTCCCCAGCGGCCTGCCGCTGCTCGAAGCACTGAACGTGGGCAATGTGGATATCAGCGCCGACGTGGCCGACACCGTGCCGATCTTCGCCCAGGCGGCCCAGGCCAAACTCACCTACTTCGCCCAGGAAGCGCCCTCGCCCGCGGCCCAGGCCATCGTGGTACGCAAGGACTCGCCGATCCAGAACCTGGCGGACCTCAAGGGCAAGAAGATCGCCGTGACCAAGGCCGCTGGCACCCACTACTTGCTGATCGCCGCACTGGCCAAGGCGGGGCTGGCCTTTTCGGATATCGAACCGGCCTACCTGTCACCCGCCGACGGTCGCGCGGCGTTCGAGAACAACAAGGTGGACGCCTGGGTTACCTGGGAACCCTTCCTGACCAGCGTGCAGCGCCAATTGCCCACACGCACCCTGGCGGACGGCGCAGGGCTGGCCAGCTACAAGCGTTACTACCTGACCGGTACGCCGTACGCCAAGGCGCACCCGGAAGTATTGAGGGTGGTGTACGAGCAGTTGGAAAAAGCCGGGCAGTGGGTGAAAACCCACCCCCAAGATGCAGCCAAGGTACTGGGGCCGTTGTGGGGCAACCTGGATGTAGCGACGGTTGAAGCAGCCAATGCGCACCGCAGCTACCTGGTGCAGCCGGTGACGCTCGATCAGTTGGGCGAACAGCAAAAAATCGCCGATGCGTTCTTCAAGGCGGGGTTATTGCCCAAGGCGGTGGATGCCAAGGATGTACAGACCTGGAAACCTTGAGGGCGTAACAGGGAATACTGCAACTGTGGCGAGCGGGCTTGCCCCGCGTTGGGTTGCGAAGCGACCCTGGAAGGAGGAATGCGGTGAGTCAGGCACTCTTCGGCCGCTGGTGTGGGGGCTGCTTCGCAGCCCGACGCGGGGCAAGCCCGCTCGCCACAGATTTGGATCACGATGGTCACAACAGGGTGCGGGCCAGGGCCTTTTTCCATTCGGTGTAACGCCCCGCCATCGCGGGATCATCCTGCGGCTCAAACCGCTCCCGCTGCCGCTCCAGCGCACCCAGCGCTGCATCATTCGCCCATAAGCCCAACGCCCTCCCCGCCAGGTGCGCCGCGCCCAGTGCCGAGACTTCGGGTGACAGGCTGCGCACCACCGGGCGTTGCAGCAGGTTGGCGAGGAACTGCATCAGCCAACGGTTGCGCGTCGCACCGCCGTCCACCCACAGCTCTTTCAACGGGCTGCCGATGTCCTGCTGCATGGCCTCGAACACATCGCGGATCTGATAACCGATGGACTCCAGCGACGCCCGCAGGATATGCGCACCAGAGGTGGCCTCGGTCAGCCCACAGATCAGACCCCGTGCATCGGCCTTCCAGTGGGGCGCGCCCAGCCCGGACAACGCCGGCACGAAATACACGCCGCCGTTATCCGACAGTTGCGCCGCCTGTTCGGTGAGGGCATCGAGGGATTCCCCCGCCACCAGGCGCGAGGCCCACTGCACGGCGGCGCCGGTATGGACGATGTTGCCTTCCATGCCGAACGTCGGTTGACCACCATCGTGCCAGGCCAGGGTGGTGGACAAGCCGTGAGTCGAGGCAATCGGGCCGCCCATGGGCGTCATCAACGACGACCCGGTGCCCAGTGTCGCTTTCACCAGCCCCGGCGCAAAGCCGCCCTGCCCGTACAGCGCGGCATGGGAGTCGCCAATCATCGACATTACCGGGATGCCGGCGGGCAACCCGCCCGCCGCAACGGTTTCGGCAAAAAAGCCTGCACTGGGCTGGATGGGGGCCAATGCGGCCAATGGAATCTTGAACAGCGCCAGCAGCGCCGGGTCCCAGGCACAGGTGTGCAGGTTGAACAGTTGCGTGCGGGCGGCATTCGAGTAGTCGGTGGCGAACGCCTGGCCGCCGCTGAGTTTCCACAGCAACCAGCTGTCCACCGTGCCCAGGCAGATATCACCGGCAGCGGCGCGTGCGTGGCCATCCTCAAGGTGGTCGAGAATCCAGCGGAACTTGCCGGCCGAGAACATCGGGTCCAAGGCCAACCCAGTTTTTTCCAGGATCAGCGCTTCATGCCCCTGCTCATGCAACTGGGCACACAACGCGGTGGAGCGCCGGCATTGCCAACTGATGCACGGCGACAGCGCTTCGCCGGTATGCCGGTCCCAGGCCACCACCGATTCTCGCTGGTTGCTGATGGCCAGCGCGGTGATCGGCCGGTCCACCTGGGCCAGGCACTCCTCAATGGCGGCCAGGGTGCTGTGCCAGATCAGCAGCGGGTCCTGCTCGGAAAACCCCGGCTGCGGATGGGTAATGCTCAGCGGCCGCGAGCCCCGCGCAATCACCTGTCCGCGCTCGTTGACCAGCACCGCCTTGGCGTTGCTGGTGCCTTCATCTATCGCCAGGATCAGCGGCGTATTGTCTGTCATCGCATTCACCGCAACCGAGTGGCAGCCGCCACAATCCCAGCCGCGTCGATGTTATGCAAGGCGCGGGTCGGTTCGCGGGCGCCGGCGGCGGCATATTCACCATCACCGATGCCCAGGCGCACCAGGGCAATCCCCAGCCCGGCTTCGGCCAGCACTTCGGCCACCAGGCTGCCGACGCCACCGTTGATGTTGTGCTCTTCGACCGTGATGACCGCCCGCGTGCCTCGCAGGGCGCTGAGCAACACGTCACGCTGCAATGGCCGGATCGACGACAGGTTGATCACCTGCGCCTGGATACCCTGCTCCGCCAGCACCCGTGCCGCATCCAGCGCTTCATGCACCACCGAGCCCAGGGCGACGATGCTCACGTCCGCGCCCTGGCGCAGGATATCCACCTGCCCTGGGGCAAATTGATAGTCGCCCGTGTGCAGGTCCGGCAACGCTTTGCCGTCAAGCCGGATATACACCGGGCCGTGGTAGCGCAGCGCGTAGTCGACGATCTGCCGGCATTCAAGCGCGTCGGCCGGAGCAAAGATCTGCACGTTGCCAAAGCCGCGCATTACCGAAATATCGTCGAGGCTGTGGTGCGTGCTGGCCAACGGGCCGTAACTGGCACCGGCATTCAGGCCGAACATCTTCACGTTGGCCTGGTTGTAGCAGACGTCGACTTTGATCTGCTCATTGGCCCGCGAAATCAGGAATGGCGCTGCGTTGCAGGTCGCAGCGATCTTGCCGCCCAGGGCCAGGCCCGCCGCGACGCTGACCAGCGACTGCTCGGCAATCCCCACATTGATCAGACGCTCGGGAAAGCGCTGCACAAACGGCCCGATCTTGGCCGTGGAGGTGGAATCGCTGACCACCGGCACCACGTCCAGCCCGGCATCGACGGCGGCAATAAAGGCTTCCACCATGACGCTCGCCAGATGTTCACTCGCCATGATTCAACTCCTCCAGTGCCGCGTTGATTTCATCACCCTTGGGCACGCGGTGGTGCCATTCGGGACGGGCTTCGATAAACGACACGCCCTTGCCTTTGATGGTGTGGGCGATCAGCACCTGGGGCGCGCCGGTCTTGGCCTGCATGCTTTCCAGGGCTTCGATCAACTGGCCCGCGTCGTTGCCGTCGCACTCGCTGACACGAAAACCGAAGGCCGCCCATTTCACGTCCAGCGGGTCCAGCGGCATGATGTCCGCCGTCAGGCCCGCCAGTTGCAGCTTGTTCTTGTCGACGATCACGAACAGGTTATCCAGGCCGTATTTGGCCGCCGCCATCGCCGCTTCCCAGTTGGAGCCTTCAGCCAATTCACCGTCGCCGGTCAGCACATAGATGCGTTTTTTGCTGCCGGACATCTTCGCCGCCAGCGCCAGCCCCACCGCCACCGGCAGGCCGTGGCCGAGGGCGCCGGTGTTCAGTTCGATGCCAGGGGTTTTCTGCCGCACCGGGTGACCCGGCAGGTGGGAGTTGAAGTGCTGGTAGGTGGGCAGCCAGTCGACGGGGATGTAGCCCGCCTGCGCCAGGCAGCAATACAAACCACCGACACCGTGGCCCTTGCTCTGGATATAGATATCGCGCTCAGGGTCTTCAGTGCGTTCCGGCCCGGTATTGAGAATGCGGAAATACAGGGTGGCAAGAATATCGGTTTCCGAGAGATCGGCCCCGGTGTGGCCGCCGGCCGGTGAGTCGGCATTCAGGCGGATCACATGGCGCCGGATCAGGCGGGCCTGTTCTTTGATCTGGTGGGCGTCGTACTGGAAGGCATTCATGCAGCGGCTCCTTTGAGGCTGACCACGCGGGGTAAAAGTGTGCAAAGCTGTATTTGAATATTTATTCAGCAGTGACAATATATTTCTATTTAGACGCCGAACGCTCGACAGGTCAAGTGAATGACCGGTGGAAAAATCAAATAAAACCTGGAAATGTCCCTCGGACAAACGGCCGAAATCCCACACGCGCGTATCTATCCCGTGGCTTTGCGCCGGATGAAAGTCGCGATCCAGAGGCCTGTTGAAAAAATTAAGCGCTTGACATTGCCACGGTGGCACTGGAATCTGAATTAACAGTCAAGCACGCATAAATATTCAGCGCACTTGAAAGCACTCCAAAAAAAATAAATCAGGAGAACACTGTGGACGCCAAAGCTACTGTCCAGCATCCGGCCGAACTCAAGCCGCCCCACCGCCCCCGGTTGGTGAAACTGCTTCCCAGCAATATCGGCGGCCCGCTGATCGGCCTGGTGTTGCTGGTGCTGGTCTTCTCCTTCAGTTCCGAATTCTTCTTCTCGCTGCGCAATGGCCTGAACATTCTTGATCAGGTCACGGTGCTGGGCATCCTCGCAATTGGCATGACCGCCGTGATCGTGATCGGCGGCATCGACCTGTCGGTGGGGTCGGTGCTGGCCTTCTCGATGATGATGCTCGGCTGGCTGTACCAGGACCAGGCGGTGCCACTGGGGTTTGCGATCCCGATCTCGATAGCCAGCGGCATGCTCGCCGGGCTGGTGTCCGGCGCCTTGATCACCTATGCCAAGCTGCCGCCGTTCATTGCCACGCTGACCATGATGTCGGTGGCCCGTGGCCTGGCGAACATCCTCACCGAAGGCCGGCAGATCGTCGGTTATCCGGACTGGTTCACCAGCCTGGCCACGGTGCGTCACTTCGGCTTTCTCTCGGCAACCGTCGGGCTGTTCCTGGTGATGCTGGTGGTGGCCTGGGTGTTCCTGCGCTTTCGCGCCGGCGGCCGTAACCTGTACGCCATGGGCGGCAGCCCGGAGGTGGCGCGCCTGTCCGGCATCAAGGTGCGGGCGATCACCCTGTGGGTATACGCCATCAGCGGTGCGCTGGCCGGCATCGCCGCCGTGACCCTGGCCGCGCGCCTGGACTCGTCCCAACCCAGCGCCGGCCTGAGCCTGGAACTGGACGCCATCGCCGCCGTAGTAATTGGCGGCGCCAGCCTCAGCGGTGGCGTCGGCAGCATCGGCGGCACCCTGGTCGGTGTGCTGATCATTGGCGTGCTGCGCAATGGCCTCAACCTGCTGGGCGTTTCGCCCTTCATTCAGCAAGTGGTGATCGGCGTGGTCATCGCCCTCGCCGTGACCATCGACACCCTGCGACGCCGCTCCAGCACTGCCCGTTAAACCTGTTCGACAGTTGACACCCTCCAACAATAAAACCAGGAGTCACCGACATGTTCAGCCCCAAGAAACTGCTGTTGGCCACCGCCCTCGCGGCTGCCACCCTCACCGCTGCCGGCACCACCTGGGCCAAGGACCTGACCATCGGCCTGGCCGTGGCCAACCTGCAGGCCGACTTCTTCAACCAGATCAAGCAATCGGTGGAAGCCGAGGGCAAGGCCAAGGGCATCAAGGTGATCACCGTGGATGCCCAGGGCAACTCCTCCACCCAGGTCAGCCAGATTGAAGACCTGATCACCCGCCAGATCGATGTGCTGATCTATATCCCTGCTGGTGCCACTGCCGCCGGCGTCCCGGTAAAAGCCGCCAAGGCCGCCGGCATCCCGGTGATCGCCGTGGACCGCAACGCACCCGATGCACCGGGTGACACCTTTATCGCCAGCGACAGCGTCGCCGGGGCCAAGACCCTGGCCGAATACGTCGGCAAGATCACCGATGGCAAGGGTCGCATCGCGATCCTGCAAGGCCAGCTCGGCACCACCCCCGAGAACGATCGCGCCAAGGGTTTCGAAGAAGGCTTGAAAGCTTTCCCGGACCTCAAGGTCGTCGCCCAGCAACCCGCCGAGTGGGCCCAGGACAAAGGCTTCGCCGTGGCCCAGGACCTGCTCCAGCGTGACCCGAACATCACCGTGTTTTTCGGCCGTGCCGATGCCATGGCCTTGGGCGCTGCCCAGGCGGTGAAGGTCGGCAACCTCGACTACAAGGTCGTGGTGGTCGGTTTCGACGGTGACGTCGCCGGGCTCAAGGCCGTGGAAAGTGGCGTGCTGAATGCAACCATGACCCAGCAGACCCAGAAGATGGGCCGCCTGGCCGTGGCATCGGCCATCGACCTGAACGCCGGCAAGGCCGTGCCCAAGGAGCAACTGTTGCCCACTGTGCTGACCACCAAAGAAAACGTCGCGCCGTTCCTGCAACAGCACCCGTAAGCCTTGGAGGTCGTCATGCAAGCAGCAGCCCTGGACACCGCCCACGCCGACGCGGTGCTGTGCCTGCGCAATATCGGCAAGGCCTATGGGCCGGTGCAGGTACTGTCGCAGGTCAATGTGGACATCCGCCCCGGCGAAGTGCTGGCCCTGCTCGGTGAGAACGGTGCGGGCAAGTCGACCTTGTCGTCGATCATCGCCGGGCTGGTACAGCCTGAAGCCGGGGGCAGCATGACCTGGCGCGGCGCGCCTTACGCGCCCGCCTCGCCCGGTGCGGCGCTGGGCGCCGGGATCGGTCTGATCCACCAGGAAATCCGCCTGCTGCCGCAATTGTCGATCGCCGAGAATATCTTCGTCGGTCGCCTGCCCATGCGTCATGGCCGGGTGGACCGCGCGTACATGGAGGCCCAGGCGCAGATCCAGCTGGAGCGCCTGGGGCTCAAAGTGCCGGCATCGCGCAAGGTCGAAGGGCTGAGCGTGGCGGCCCAGCAATTGGTGGAAATCGCCAAGGCGCTGACCCTCAAGGCCAGCCTGTTGATTCTGGATGAACCCACTGCGGCATTGGGCGGCGAAGAAACCGAGTTGCTGTTCAAACAGGTGGAACGGCTCAAGGCCGAGGGCGTGTCGTTTATCTATATCAGCCACCGCCTGGAAGAAATCGCACGCATCGCCGACCGTGTGCTGGTACTGCGCGACGGACGCCAGATCGCCTTGCACGCCACCGCCCAGGTGCCGGTGCGCGAACTGGTGGAACAGATGGTCGGGCGCAGCCTGGAGCGGATTTTCCCCGCCCTTCAAGCGCCACAGGATCGCGTGATGTTGCAGGTCAAGGACCTCGGCTGCCGCGAATTTGCCTTGCACGGCATAGACTTCAGCGTGCGCGCCGGCGAAGTGTTCGGCATTGCCGGCGTGGTCGGCGCCGGGCGGACCGAACTGGTGCGCACTATTGCCGGCGCAGCACAGGATGTCCAAGGCCACCTGGTACTCGACGGTCAAGTACGCCAGCTGCGCTCGCCCTTCGAGGCGATCCAGGCCGGCGTGGTGCTGGTGCCCGAGGACCGCAAGCAGCAAGGCGTGGTGGTGGAACACCGCATCGAAGACAACCTGATCTACGGCAACACCGACCTGCTGGACAAGCGCGGCTGGGTATTCCCTGCCCCGCTGCGCGAATTCGCCCGCACGGCGGTGGCCAGGCTGGGGGTGAAAGGTGCGCCGCAGTCGCGCATCTCCAGTTTGTCCGGCGGTAACCAGCAGAAGGTGATCATCGCCAAATGGCTGGCGCGCAACCCCAAGGTCTTCATCCTGGATGAACCGACCCGCGGCATCGACGTGGGTGCGCGGGCGGCGATCTATGAAGTGATCGCGGACCTGGCGGCCAAAGGCATGGCGGTGATTGTGGTGAGCTCGGATCTGGATGAGGTGCTTGGTTTGTCGCACCGCGTCCTGGTCATGAGCCGGGGCCGGCAGATGGGGATTCTGGAACGTGGCGAGGCCACCCCCGTGTCGGTGATGGAAATGGCGACTGCCTGACCCACAAACAATGAAGATCCAATGTGGGAGGGGGCTTGCCCCCGATAGCAGTGGTTCAATTGAAAAATTTATAACTGATACACCGCCATCGGGGGCAAGCCCCCTCCCACAGGGGTCGGCTGTGATTTCAAATAACGGAGTTATCCATGCAGCTTTTTAGTCTTCAAGGCCAAGTGGCCTTTGTCACCGGCGCCGGCAGCGGCATTGGCCAGGCGATTGCCGTGGGGCTGGCCGAGGCCGGCGCGGATGTGGCCTGCTTCGATCTACCGGGCAGCCCCGGCATCGCCAGCACCGTCGAACGCATCCAGGCCCTGGGCCGTCGTGCCCTGGCCTTGAGCGGTACGGTCACCGAGCGCGCCGCACTGGACGCGGCGGTGGCACGCACCGAAGCCGAACTGGGCCAACTGAGCGTCGCGGTCAACTGCGCCGGCATCGCCAATGCCCAGGCCGCCGAAGACCTGGACCTGCAACGCTGGCAGACCACCCTGGACATCAACCTCACCGGAATTTTCCTCAGTTGCCAGGCCCAGGCCGCCGTGATGTTGCCCCGTGGCAAAGGCGCCATCGTCAATATCGCCTCGATGTCCGGCAGTATCGTCAACCGTGGCTTGCTGCAAGCGCACTACAACACCTCCAAGGCCGGTGTGATTCACCTGAGCAAGAGCCTGGCGATGGAATGGGCCGACAAGGGCTTGCGGGTCAATTGCATCAGCCCCGGCTACACCGCCACGCCGATGAACTCGCGCCCGGAAGTCGCCGACCAGGTGAAGATCTTTGAACAGACCACGCCCATGGGCCGCATGGCCAGCGTGGAAGAAATGGTCGGCCCGGCGATTTTCCTGGTCAGCCAGGCCTCGTCTTTCTGCACCGGTGTCGACCTGTTGGTCGATGGCGGCTTTGTGTGCTGGTAGGAGTTCGTCATGTCCCAACGATTCAACGGTAAAACTGTGGTCATCACCGGTGCCTGCCGGGGCATCGGCGCCGGCATTGCCGAGCGTTTCGCCCAGGAAGGCGCCAACCTGGTACTGGCTTCCAACGACCTGGAACGCGTGACCTTCACCGCCGACCAACTGGCCCGGGAATACCAGGTCGACACCCTGGCCCTGGCCATCGACGTCACCCGTGAAGACGATATCGAAAAGCTCTACCGCGAAGGCCACGCCCGTTTTGGCAGCATCGACGTGTCGGTGCAGAACGCCGGCATCATCACCATCGACCACTACGACAAGATGCCCCGTGCCGATTTCGACAAGGTGCTGCAGGTGAATACCACCGGCGTGTGGCTCGGCTGCCGGGAGGCCGCCAAGTACATGGTCAAGCAAGGCAGCGGCCGGTTGATCAACACCTCCTCCGGCCAGGGCCGCCAGGGGTTCATCTACACGCCCCACTATGCCGCGAGCAAAATGGGCGTGATCGGCATCACCCAGAGCCTGGCGCTGGAACTGGCGCGGCATGACATCACGGTGAATGCATTCTGCCCCGGCATCATCGAAAGCGAGATGTGGGACTACAACGACCGGGTGTGGGGCGAGATCCTCAGCACTGACGAGAAGCGCTACGGCAAGGGTGAATTGATGGCCGAATGGGTCAAGAACATCCCCCTGCGCCGCGCCGGCAAACCCTCGGATGTGGCGGGCCTGGTGGCGTTTCTCGCCTCGGACGATGCCGCCTACCTGACCGGCCAGGCGATCAATATCGACGGCGGCCTGATCATGTCGTAAGGGTTTGGTATCCTCACGGCCATTGAGTCATGCCTTTTACTATAAAGAGCCCTGAGGCCTTCATGAGCCAGATCGAAGAACAGCGCCTGATCACCAAGATCGCGAGCCTCTATTACGAAGAAGGGCTCAAGCAGTCCGAGATTTCCGCGCAACTGGACCTGTCCCAATCGTTTATCAGCCGTGCCCTGCGCCGGGCGCTGCAGGAAGGCGTGGTGAAGATCACGGTGATGCGCTTGCAAGGCCTGCACCTGGAACTGGAAACCCAGTTGCAGCGCCGCTACGGCGTGCGCCGGGTGATCGTGGTGGACGCCACCGAGCCCGGCAATGACGAGAGCATCAAGCAGGCCATCGGTTCGGCCGCCGCCCACTACCTGGAAACCAGCCTGTCACCCCAGGACCGTATCGGTATCTCGTCGTGGAGCAGCACCATTCGCGCCATGGTCGGCCACTTGCACGCGCAGCCGGGCAAACAGGCCGCCCAGGAAGTGGTGCAACTGTTGGGCGGCGTCGGCCACAAGGGCGCGTTTGAAGCCACTTTGCTGACCCAGCGCCTGGCGACCCTGCTCAACTGCCCGGCATTTTTGCTGCCCTCGCAAAGCATCGAGCAATCGGTGGAGAGCAAGCAGCGCATCGTGCAGATGGAAGAGGTCAAGGAAGTGCTGCAGCGCTTTGACAGCATCACCCTGGCGATTGTCGGCATCGGCGACCTGGAGCCCTCGCAACTGCTGCGCAACAGCGGCAACTACTACACCGAAGACATGTTGCGCCTGCTCGCCGAACGCGGCGCGGTGGGCGATATCTGCCTGCGTTACTTCGATGCCCAGGGCAAGCCGGTGCTGGAGGAAGATGAAGAATTCGTGGTCTCGGTGGCGCTGCCCAAGCTGCGCGCCATCCACCGGGTGCTCGGCCTGGCCGGTGGATTGAACAAGGTCCAGGCCATTCGTGGCGCGCTCCAGGGCGGCTACCTGGACATCCTGATCACCGACCTGGACACCGCACAGGCCCTCAACCAATAACCGTTTCTGGAGACTGCCGCTCATGACGTCCAAGCTCGAACAACTCAAGCAATTCACCACCGTGGTGTGCGACACCGGCGACCTGGAAGCCATCAGCCGCTTGCGCCCGGTGGACGCCACCACCAACCCGTCGCTGCTGCTCAAGGCCGCTGCCATCCCGGAATATGCCGAGTTGCTGCGCAGCGCGGTGGGCCAGTCCAAGGGCGATGTGGACCTGGCATGTGATCGCTTCGCGGTTTCAGTGGGCTGCGGCATTCTCAAGGTGATTCCGGGGCGCATCTCCACCGAAGTCGATGCGCGCCTGTCCTTCGACCAAGACGCGCTGTGGGCCAAGGCGAACCAGTTGATCGCGCTGTACGACCAGGCCGGTGTCGGTCGCGACCGCGTGCTGATCAAACTGGCCTCCACCTGGGAAGGCATCCGCACCGCCGAGCGCCTGGAAAAGGCCGGGATCCAGACCAACCTGACCCTGCTGTTTTCGTTCGTCCAGGCCGCCGCCTGCGCCGACGCCGGGGTGTTCCTGATTTCACCATTCGTAGGCCGCATCTATGACTGGTACCGCAAGAACACCGGCCTGGACTACACTGGCACCGAAGACCCAGGCGTGCAGTCCGTGACGCGGATCTACAACTACTACAAGGCCAACGCCATCAACACCGTGGTCATGGGCGCCAGCTTCCGCACCCTCAGCCAGATCGAGCAACTGGCGGGCTGCGACCGCCTGACCATCAGTCCCGAGCTGCTGCAAAAGCTCGATGAAGACCAGGGCCTGCTGGAGCGTCGATTGAATCCGGGGGCAGTTGGGGAGCCGCGCCAGACCCTCAACGAAGCGCAGTTCCGCTGGGGCTCCAACGAGGACGCGATGGCCACCGAGAAACTCGCTGAAGGCATTCGCCAGTTTGCCCGCGACCAGGAAAAACTCGAAGCGGTGCTCGCAACGCTCTGAGCCCTGGACCGTTATGCCGTGCACAACGTCGCCGCCGAGATGATCGGCATGGCGACGCTGGGGTTCAGGCGGGCACTTTTTTACGGCACTCATCCATTGCTCGAGCCGCCACCGCGCCCATCACGCCGCCCACCATCGGCGCCAGCCAGAACAGCCAGAGCTGTGCCAGGTAATCAGCTCCGGCAAACAATGCCGGCCCGGTGCTGCGCGCAGGGTTGACCGAGGTGTTGGTGACGGGGATCAGGACCAGGTGAATCAAGGTCAGCGCCAAGCCAATGGCAATCGGGGCAAAGCCAGGCACCGCGCCGGGTGCGGTCACACGCATGATGATGAAGACGAAGAAAAACGTGGCGATCAGTTCGGCCAGCAAGGCAGCCTTCATGTCGAAATGACCGGGGCTGAGCGGGCCATAGCCGTTGGCAGCAAAACCACCCACCGAGAAATCCGCCTGCCCGTTGGCAATCAGGAACAACGCGGCAGCAGCAGTTATCGCCCCCGCAACCTGCGCCACGATGTACGGCAGCACATCAGCGCCCTCGATACGGCGCCCCACCCACAGGCCGATGGTCACCGCCGGGTTGAAATGCCCGCCGGAAATACCGCCCAGCGCATAGGCCATGGTCAACACCGTCAGCCCGAACGCCAGGGAAACCCCCACAAAACCTATACCCAACCCGGGGAACGCAGCCGCCAGGATGGCGCTGCCACAGCCGCCGAAGGTCAGCCAGAAAGTACCCATGAACTCTGCAGTCAAACGTTTTTGCACAATCAACTCCCATTGCTGCTCAAGTGCCGTCGCCACGGGAGGTGGGCGGCCCGAGGCGACGGTAGCAATGGGTATCAATATGTCGTGTAGGACTTGTCTGGTCTTAGCGGCTTACAACGCCCTGCCCAAATTTCCTGATCGCCAGGCAATACCCGATCAGGGCTACCGCCGCCAGCAACCCACCGGCCGCGCCGATCCAGGCGAAGCCGAACTGGCTGCCGACCCAACTGCCCATCAGCGCGCCGCCGCCAATGCCGATGTTGTAGATGCCGGAGAACATCGCCATGGCCACGTCGGTGGCGTCGGGCGCCAACACCAGCACCTTGGATTGCATGGCCAGGCCGAAGCCCATGATCGCCATGCCCCAGAAAATGCTCAGCACCACCAGGTAAGATTCGGCTCCGCTCAAGGGCAGCAGCAACGCCAGGCAGGCGCTCAGGATAAACACCGCGCCCACCACGAACAGGTGCGGGTTGAAACGGTGCACCAGGCTGAACAGCAGCGAGCCGATGATGCCCGCGCCGCCGAACACCAGCAGGATCAGGGTCACCGCGCTGCCGCTCATGCCGGCCACGCCTTCGACAAAGGGCTCGATGTAGCTGTAGGCGGTGAACTGCGCAGTCACCGTCATCGCGGTGAGCACATACAGCGCCACCAGCGCCGGGCGCTTGAACAGCAGTGGCAGGCTGCGCAGCGAGCCGGAGTTCTGGCTCGGTAACAACGGCAACGTACGCGCCAGCCAGAACACCAGCGCAGCGGCGAACGCGCCGATCACCAGGAACGTGGTGCGCCAGCCCATGGCCTCGCCCAGCAGACGGCCCAACGGAATACCCAGCACCATCGCCAGGGAAGTGCCAGTAGCCAGCAGGCCGAGAGCTTGCACCTGCTTGCCTTCCGGCGCCAGGCGCACCGCCAGCGAGGCGGTGATCGACCAGAACAGCGCATGGGACAAAGCAATGCCGACCCGGCTGAGCATCAGGATGCCAAAGCTGGTGGCCACACTGGACAGGACATGGCTGGCGATGAACAGGCCGAACAGCACGATCAGCAGCTTGCGCCGCTCCACGTTGCGGGTCAGCAGCATCACCGGCAGCGACGTCAGGGAGACGATCCAGGCGTAGATGGTGAGCATCAGCCCGACGCTGGACACCGGCATGTCGAAGCTGGCGCCGATGGCACTGAGCAGCCCGACGGGCACGAATTCGGTGGTGTTGAACACAAACGCGGCCAACGCGAGGGCGAAGACCGGTTGCCAATTGGCTTGGGGCGTTGCGGCTGAAATGCTCATTGAAGGGCGCGGTACTCGGACGATGATCAGACGGCCACCCAGGACAAGCGCCGCCGCCGGGCATTCTATAGGTTTCCGGCCCGGCTGTTGACGCTCATCCCGCTCAAAATCACCTCAACCGGGTCAGGGTGCGGTCATGATGAGCACGTAGACCCCGATTGAATGGGCTTGCCGAGGGCATCCGCTCGTATATACCGCTGGTCGTAACAGCGACAAGGCCTTCGGCGTAGATCAAGGGTCAACCTGCCCCATCAATTCCGGAATCGACTCCGGCCGATTCGCATAACGCTGTGCCAACGCCGCGCACACCATCAACTGGATCTGGTGGAACAGCATCAGCGGCAGGATCAGCACGCCCATGCTCGCCCCGGCGAACAGTACCTGGGCCATCGGCACACCGGTGGCCAGACTCTTTTTCGAACCGCAGAACAGGATAGTGATGCGGTCTTCCTGATTGAAACCGAACGCCTTGCCGAGCACCGTGGACGCCACCAGCACCAGGCCCAGCAATACGCAGCACGCCACCACCAGGCCGCCCAGCTCCCACAGCGGGATCTGGTGCCAGATGCCCTCATTTACCGCTTCGCTGAACGCGCCGTAGACCACCAGCAGGATCGAGCCCTGGTCGACGAATTTCAGCCAGGACTTGTTGCGGCCGACCCACGCGCCGATCCAGCGGCGGGCGATCTGCCCGGCGATAAACGGCAGCAGCAATTGCACGCTGATTTTCAGGATCGCGTCGACCGTCGAGCCGCCCTCGCCGTGCACATTGAGCAGCAGCGTCACCAGCAACGGTGTCAGGAAGATGCCGAACAGGCTGGACGCCGCCGCGCTGCAGATCGCCGCCGGGATATTGCCCCGCGCCAGCGATGTAAAGGCAATCGCCGATTGCACCGTGGCCGGCAAGGCGCACAGGTAGAGCATGCCCATGTACAGGTCTTTACCGATCAGCGGCGACAGCACCGGCTTGAGCGCAAGGCCCAGCAACGGGAACAGCACGAAGGTCAGACTGAACACCAGCAGATGCAGGCGCCAGTGCCCGGCGCCGGCGACGATAGCCTGGCTCGACAGCTTGGCGCCGTGCAGGAAGAACAGCAACGCGATGGCCAGGTTGGTGACCCAGCCGAAGGCCACGGCGGTCTGGCCGCTGGCGGGCAGCAGGGAAGCGAGAATCACCGTGGCGATCAGGGTCAGGGTGAAGTTGTCAGGCAGGAAACGGGGGCGAGTCATAAGCAGGATCTTCCGGGGGTTGCCAAGAGCGTCATCGCGACTCTAACGTAACGGCTTGTTACCGACTAACGCCAATGAGCCAACAAATGCCGCCTAAAGGACATGCCAACACGGTGCGCCGTAGCGTGCCAGGCCTTTCCAGCCTGCCACGGCCGGTGTATGGGCGCACCGAATCGCTGCCCAACCGCGCCCTGACCCGCCGGCACAGTCACCCGTGGGTGCAATTGTCCTACGCGATTTCCGGGGTGCTGGAGATCCAGACCAGCGTCGGCCGCTTCGTCGCACCGCCCCAGCGCGCGGTGTGGATTCCAGCCGGTGTACCGCACCGCGTGTTCAGCTCGCCCCACACCGAAATGCGCAGCCTGTACCTGGATTGCAGCGTCACCACCTGGGCGGCGGAGCGCTGTCATGTGCTGGCGGTGAGCAGCCTGCTGCGCGAGCTGATCCGCAGCTTCAGCGAACTGCCGGTGGAGTATGCCGAGGATGGGCCGGACGGGCGCCTGGCCCAGGTGGTGCTGGATCAGTTGGCGGCGGCGCCGCACGTCGATCTGATGCTGCCATTGCCATCGGATCCGCGCTTGCGGTCGATCTATCGCAGCCTGAGTGCGCACCCGGAACAGCAAACTACCTTGGGCCAGTGGAGCCAGAAACTGGGGGTGAGCGAGAAGACACTCAGCCGGTTGTTCTTGAGTGACACCGGACTGACGTTCCGCGCCTGGCGCCAGCGCCTGCGGTTATTGAGCGCCCTGCCCGCCCTGGAGCAAGGCGAGCGGGTCACGGATGTGGCGCTGGGGTGTGGCTATGAGTCGACGTCGGCGTTTATCAATGCGTTTCGGCAGCAATTCGAGGCCACGCCCGGTGAGTTTTTCCGCTGATCATTCCGTTACAGGGCGTTGGCTGCGGTCACCGCATTGGATATCAAAAACGCTGGCCAAACGCCTGCGCCCTTTGGCAGTCACCGTCAGCGCGCGCGAATCAAGCGTTCGCGCCAGCCACCCGCCTAGCAGCATATGATCCAGCAGTAACGCCCCCAGCGCTCCTCCCACATGGGCACAGCGTTGGCTCCAGTCCAGGCATGGGTAGGCGAAGCGCCGGCGCGCCTGGACTCGAGCGGTAAGATCCAGGCCCAGTTCTGCCATGCCTTCCATGCCCGTTGGCGTCAATTGGTACATCCCCTGCTGCAGCGCCATCCATTCGCGCTCCAACAAGGCGTCATGCACCTTTACCCCCAACTCACCGGCCAAATGATCGTAGCAACTACGGGCATGGCGCAGATGGCACGGAGTGGACGGCTTGAACGCCGGCAGTTCAAATGAACTGATCGCCAGCAGCGCCTCCAGCGCATGGGCGACATCGCTGTTTGCCAATTGAAAATAGCGATGCTTGCCTTGGCTGATCATCGTCACCAGCCCTTGCTCCAGCAGTTTTTGAAAATGGCTGGACGCCGTCGACGAGCTCTTCTGCGCGACCACTGCCAGTTCTGTGGCCGTGCGCGCACGCCCATCGAGCAGGCAACAGAGCATGCGCGCCCTGGCCGGGTCGGCAATCGCAGCCGCTACATGGGCCAGGCGCAATTCGGAAGGTTCAACATCCATAGTTCGATGCTCCTCGAAGTGAAAGCCATATCGGCAGAGTACTTTACAAGCCAATCCAGGAGAGATGCCGATGAATCACACGCGTTTTTTTGGCCAGACCGTACTCAGGTGTACGTTCGTTATGGCAATCATTGGCTGGGGAGTCGGGTTCTACGGCCCGCCGATTTATATGCAGGCCGTCATGGATCGCACCGGGTGGCCGATTGACGAGGTGTCTGCGGCGGTGACCCTGCACTTTCTCAGCGGCACCCTGGTCATCGCCAATCTGCCGCGACTGTACAAACGCTGGGGTATACCCGCAGTAACTTGGGTGGGCAGCCTGATCCTGGGCATCGGGGTTAATATCTGGGCTCAAGCGGACGCGCTTTGGGTGCTATATTTCGGCGCCATGTGCTCGGGTATCGGCTGGGTCACATTGGGCGCCGCGGCCGTCAACACGCTGATTGCGCCCTGGTACATCAAAGGGAGGCCAACCGCACTGGGCAAGGCCTATAACGGTGCAAGCCTGGGTGGGGTGATCTTCTCGCCGCTGTGGGTACTCTTGATCGAGCGATTCGGCTTTGCCATCGCGGCCTTGGCAATAACCCTGGGCACCATTACGCTGACTGCCGGGTTTGCTGTGTGGGTGTTCGGCAAAACACCGCAGAGCGTGGGCCAGCAACCTGACAATCTCGCCACGCCGTCCGCATCACCGCTCCATGCCCCTGTCATCCCCTGGACGACCGTGCAGACATTCCGATCGGCACAATTTCGCACGCTGGCCGCCGGCATGTCCCTTGGTCTGTTTGCACAGATTGGGTTGATCGCCCATCTGTATTCGATCCTGGTCGTACACCTGGGCTCCCGCCCTGCCTCATTCGCCATGGGCTTGGCCACCGCCAGCGCCATGGGCGGGCGATACATCGCCGCGCACTGGATGAGCCAAGGCATTAATCGTCGCCATTTGGCTTGCCTGGCTTATGGGGTTCAACTGCTGGGCACCTTGATGTTGCTTTGCCTGCAATTGGACCCTGCGGTCGCCTGGATAGCAGTCGTGCTGATCGGCTCCGGGATCGGCAACGCCACATCGCTGCCACCGTTGATCGCGCAAACCGAGTTCAGCCACGAGAATACCGCGAAGGTCATCGCTCTGATGGTTGCCCTCAGCCAGGCCATCTACGCTTTCGCACCCGCCGGCTTCGGCCTTATACGCGCGGCATTTGTCGATCCGCAAGAGGCGATTGTTGCCGTGGTGGTGGTGGCCGTCACCGTTCAACTGCTGGCAATTCTGTCCTTCTATCGCGGCGCAGCCCTGCCCCCCTGCAGAACGACCGCTTACTGAGCTCGCGCTTGAACTTGGGCCTCTCAACTGCCATTGCCGCCATGGGCCTCTTCGAAGAAGTAGTCCTTCCAACTGGCGGCCTTGTTTTTCAGCACGCCCAGTGCCTGCAATTTCTCGGCGTAGATGTAGGTACGCTGCGGCACGATGGTGAAGTCGATTTCCGGGTCCTGGACGATTTTTTCCACCAGGTCCAACGGCAACTTCGACTGCTCTACGCGGATATACGCCTTGGCTGCCGCTGGCTTGTCAGCCTTGATGATCGTCTCGGCTTCGGCCAATGCGTCATAGAACGCCTTGTAGGTCTTGGGGTTCTCGTCGTGGAATTTCTGCGTGGTGTAGAGCACGTTGAACGTGGCCGGCCCACCGAGGATGTCGTAGGAACTGAGCACCTTGTGCACGTTAGGGTTCAGCAGTTCCTGATACTGGAACGGCGGGCTGGAGAAGTGCGCGTTGATCTCCGATCCCCCGGCAATCAACGCGGCGGTCGCATCGGGATGGGCCAGGCTGATGGAGATGTCGTCGAACTTCTTGAAGTTGGCATCGCCGAACTGCTTGGCGGTTTCGATCTGCAAGGTGCGCGACTGGAAACCCACACCGGCGGCGGGCACGGCGATGCGGTCTTTTTCGCTGAAGTCCTTGAGGGTCTTCACGTTGGGGTTGTTGGTCAGCAGGTAGTTGGGCATCGAGCCCAGGGAGGCGATGGCCTTGACGTTCTGCTTGCCCTTGGTGCGGTCCCACAGGGTCAGCATCGGCGGCACGCCAGCGGAAACCACGTCGAGCGCACCGGCCAGCAGCGATTCGTTCATCGCGGTGGCGCCGGAAATGCTGTTCCACTCCACCTCGATATCCAGGCCCTGTTCCTTGCCGTGTTTTTCGATCAGATGCTGGTCACGCACCACGTCGAGGATCAGGTAGCCGATGCCGAATTGCTGGGCGATGCTGATCTTGCCTTCGGCCTGGGCGCCGATGCTGATCAGGGCCGTCGCAGCCGCCAAGAGGGTCAGGGAGGAGCGCTTGAAAGTCATGGGAGTCTGCCGCGTTTTTAAGAAGGTGATGGAGCCTAGCGACGATTTTTAAGAGTGGAAAAGAATATCGGGATCTATTGTTATGCAAATGGCCCACAAACCAGCCCCCGGCTGCTATTGTGCCGCGCTTTGAAAAACTGCCGAACCAGCGAGGAAATGGACGTTGAACACTGACGAAAAAATGACCGGGGACCTGTTCGAGGTGGATAAGCGCCTGTCACTCAAACCCGTGGTGGACTTCAACGCCTACCTGCGCAGCGCGTTCGGCGACGGCCCGTGCAGCTGCATCCGCTGCACCGATGGTAACGGCGATGAAAACGGCTATGCGTTCCAGCACAGCTTCACCTTCGACGGCAAACCCACCCAGCGCCGCTTCGCCACCACGGCGGGCAGCGATGTGTTGCAGGTGTTGAAGAAAGCCTGGTTGTCGTACACCAAGGCCGAATTGCCGCTGAGCGGTGTGCTGGCGCTGGATACGGTGAAGGAGTTTGTCGAGCCGCAGTTGCACAAGCGGTTGGTACCGCTGTTTTTGGCCAGTGGGTTGGTCAAGGATGTCGACGGTGCACTGCATCTGCAGCCACAAGCGGCCTGATTGCTCGCGCAGTAGGTCAATGGGCAGCGCGACTCTGGGCCAGCAGGCGGTCGACCACTTGCTGCAGACACACGTGCTCATCGGCGCCCGAGGCCCGGGCGTCGGCATGGCAGCGCAATTGATCGACGGCGCTGTTGCCTGACGCCAGCAACCTATGCAGGTCATCAAACAACTGAGGCTCGCCCATGGCCCCGGCGGTGGCCGCGAAGATGCGTTGCGCCTCTAGCAGCCACTGTTCAGCAGTGCCCATCGTCCCCTGGTCATCCAGCGCAAAGCTGCCCGCAGCACCGTAGCGCTTGGCCTGCCAACGATTCTCCTTGAGCAGCCAGCGCGCCTCTGCGGTGAACCCGGCGCCGGGATGTTCCAGGGCACAGGCATGAGTGACCATTACCCGAAACAAGGTGGCGAGCACCAACGCATCCGCCAGCCTGGGGCAGGCATCGGTCATGCGCAGTTCCAGGGTGGGATAACGCGCCGCAGGCCGAATGCCCCACCACCCGTTGCCATCGGCCTTGATCGCACCGACGCGCTGCAGCAATGCCAAATAGCGCAAGTACGCCGACCAATCGGTGAAGTGCTCGGGAACGCCCATGCGTGGCCACTCATCGCACGCGGCCTGGCGATAGCTCATGAACCCTGTGGGTGCGCCCTCCCAGAACGGTGACGAGCAACTGAGGAGCAGCAATAACGGCAACCAGGGCGAGACCTGATTCATCACCGCGATGCGGTCGATTCCGGCCGGCACCTCGACATGCACGTGCAACCCACAGAGCACACTGCGACTCGCGACGTACTGGATGTCTTCGAACAATTGCTGGAAATGCACGCGGTCGGTGGCCGTTTGCTCGCGCCATGCCGCCAAGGGATGGCTGCCGGCACAGACCACACCGAGACCGAATGCGCCCAAGGAGCGGGCGAGGTTGTGGCGCACGGTGGCCAGGTAATCCGCCGCCTCACTGCTGGCCTTGAACACCGGGGATGCCACCTCAATCTAGCCCTGGAACATCTCGAGGGCGAAGCCCGGGCCAATCGCCTGCCGGCAGGCCGCCAGCACCGCCGCCGACGGTTCGCCGACCATGTGCCGCGTGTGCAGGTCGGAGATGAAGTATTCCTCTTCGATACCGAAAGTGAGCATGACCTTCAGCGCAGACGGGTGACGGTGAGCGCGACCACCGCAATCCGCTCTACCCGCTCGTAGCCCGGCTTATCCAACTCTTCGCCAAATACGTCAGGGTCCAGTTCACGGTAGGTCCAGCCGAACGCATCGCTGCCGAGCAATGGCTTGACCGCCGCCAGGAACGGGTCCTCGCCCGCGACTATCGCCACACCGGTATACAGCACCAGGCTGCCGCCACGGGCCAGGCGACCCAGGGATTCGCCGGCGATGCGCACCGACAACTGCTCACCCAATGCACCGCCACCGTGGCGATAGGCGCGTTGACGGTCATCATTCATGTACGGCGGGTTGGCCACGATCAAATCGAACTCGCCCTCCACGCTTGCCAGCACATCGCTGTGGTAGGCGCTGACATTGCTCAGCCCGGCCAGCTCGGCATTCACGGCGGTCATGCGCAGGGCGCGCGGGTTGATATCCACCGCCAACACCTGCGCGTCATGTCGAGCGCGGCCGATCACCAGTGCCCCTACACCCGCGCCGCAGCCGATATCCACGGCGCGCTTGAGCGGTTCGAAGCGCTGTTGCAGATGGGCTTCGATCACCTGGGCGAAGCGGTAGCTGTCGGGGCCGAAGAACACGGCATCCGGTTCAGTGGTGGGGTATGCGGAATGCGCAAACAGAAGATCGTCCAGGCTGGACCAACGCACCGCGCTGCGCCACAGCGCGCCATGCGGTTCGACGAGATCGGCTTGTTGCAGATCCTCGCGGAAGGTGTCGGGCACCAGGTCGCGGTCAAACGGCATCGACCAGCCGAATACGTCGCGAAGGTCCAATGCCTGGGAGGCAGCCCGACGTTGATAGACGCGTTCGTGGGTCAAGGGAGTCGGGGTGATGAAACGGTAGCCGCGCTGCTTCAACCCGCGGCCCAGGTTCAACAGGGCGCGATCGGCCAGGTGTTGTGCAAACATGGGAAGTTCCTTAGCGCAATCGCGCGCGCAATTGAATAAAGCGGCGGGTCGCGTACAACCCGGCGGGCGTGCAATGGCGTCGCGCCGACATCCACGGGATCAGTGCGTTGAGCTGCTGTTGATCGGACAGGTTGCACAATGAATCAACCAGCGCCTGGGTGTCCGGGTCCGTCGGGCGTTGCTGCTCGCGGGAAAACCGGCTGCCGCGCCCGGGCCGCACGGGCGGCACACGTTTGTCACTGATCCAGTCGCCGGCGATCCAATCGTGCAGCATCTGTTTTTCATAGCCGCTGAACACGCCGAACATCGCCGCGCCCGCGCCCTCGATCAGTTGCCAGAATCGACTTTCGGCCGGGTCCTGGTTGCGCTTGATCCAGCCCTTGTCTTCCAGTGCCTGGAGAAAGGCGCCGATCTGCCCCGGCTGACCCAGCCACTGGTTGACGGTCTTGCCTTCGAAGCGGCAATAGTCCGAGTGCATGTGTTGGCCGAAGCTGCGCTTGCGCTCGAGCATCGCGACCACTTCGTCCTGCAGGTTGAAACCGCTGATAATCGCGGTGGTTCCCGGGCCCAGGTCGTTGAGGCGGTACCCCTCGGCCACCCGGCGGTAGAAATCCGCCCTGCCCTCGCCCAGCGGCAGCAGGCTCAGTACCGACTGCGCTGCCTTGCAGGCGTGGCCGCTGCTGGCGTTGTCGATGGTCACGTGCAGGGTGAAGTAATACGGATCGATGCCCAGTTCGCTCAACTCGTAGGCGGTGATCAACAGGTGCAGGGGCAACTGTTCGTAGCCCAGGTTGAAGCCGATGATCTCGGGCAGAAAGTCCTGCGCGCACAGGCCCAAGGCCATTTGCAGGGCGCCCTGCAGGTAATGCGCGTCTTCAAGGCCGGCTTCGCTGTCGGCATCGTGCTCGCTGAGCAGTTTGCGGTAGATCACCACATGGTTCTGTGCAGCTATACCATCGCCCAGTTCCTCAAGATACGTGTTGAGCAGACCGTCAAAGCGGGGGTCCAGCCAGTGGCGCAGCAGGCCATTGAGCCAAGCGCCGTCGACCTGTTTGGTCGGGGCTACGTGTTGCAGGAAATACAGCGCATGGGCCTTGTTCTGGAAATAGCGACGTGGCCGACCTTGTTGGCGTTGTTCAAGGTAATCGGCATAGGCCTGGGCCACCTGCGCGCAACGCTGCTCGACCCAGGCGGGCAGTTGCTCGGCCATCTCGGGCAGATCGCTGGCGGCGTCTCGCATTTGCGTCAACTGCGCCAGCAGGAAATCCCGCGCGATCTCTTCGGCCCCCTGGGCTTCACCGTAGAGCTGTTGGTACAGCCGCTGGTATTGGCCGGGCGCCGAGTGGGTGATAGAGGCCGGTTGGCCCGACAGCGCTGTAAGAAGCGTCATGATGGCAGTTTCCGCAAAGTCCGATACAACCAGGCCTCCCCGACAAGGAGGCCCCGCAAGAGCGCTCAGTACCACACGCTTCTAAAGTGAAGAGCATCGTGGTGTGCGGAAAATTCAATCGGGGTTGAAGAGGGGCGGATCGACGGTCAGGAGCGGTACGGTCTTGAATGCCTCCCGCCACGGTGGGGTCACTTTGCGGCACATGCTGCGCCTCCACCAGAGCGTTCAGCCGGGCGCAAAGGCTACCACCGGCGCGGGATACGGCGCGGACTCCAGGCGATTACAAACGCCAGCGGCGTAACAGCCAGTAAAGGCTGTATGCAGGAACCGGGCATGCCGCATCGGTTTTTTTGTAAACGATGTCGACAGGTTCTGTAGTACCCCGACGACGATCACCTCCCTGGGCGCTCACCACCGTTTCAACATCGCGAAAAGCCCAACGCGCCCGAAAGAATATCCAGCAGCTCCCCACGGCAACGCCCTAATGGGCGCATCGTTGGACGATGGCTATCACCGCAGGCGCAGCCCGTGGTTTTTGGGCATCCCCCCCTTTCGGCAATGGTCAACAATTGGAGTGAATGGATTTGTTTCCACCGCCCCGCGCCGTGGTCTTCGCAACAGTTGCTCACATTTGCCTGACAGTCCCCATTTTTTATAGGTTCTAGCCGTGCTCATCGAGAGCACGCGACTCCACCCAATCAAACAACAAAAGAGGTTCAGATATGGGATACATGGCTAGCTTGAACGCAAACAAAATCGCCGAGATGGAACAACTGGAGCAGGAGCATACGGACGACTTCATCGAGGCGCTGCAACTCACTGACACGGAAAAAGCCGAGCTGGAAGCCGAGTAAGTGAGTCCGGGAGAGGCCATGCCTCTCCTCCTCCCCGGGAGTCATCGCCATGCATACCCACCATGCCATCGTCCCTGAACGCAGCCAGTCCCTGACCCATGCGCACCAACAGATACTCGCCCAATTGAGTGCACTCAAGTTGCGCGCGCGCCTGCGCACCGTGGGTGATGAGGCGCTGTGCGTACAGGCCCACCTGTATAACGCGCAATCCACCGAAGTCGCACGCGGCGCCGGCAAGGGCCATCTGGCAGCGGCACGTGTCGGCGCACTCTATGAAGCATTGGAGCATTATTTGAGCGACGACCTGCACGCGTCGCCTCTTCATCGCCAGGCGTCCAGTTACTTTGCCGCTGACTCACGGTTTGACGATGACAGCGCGCTGGCAATGCTGACGGCACAGCAAGAAGACGCCATCGTCTGCCGCACCTACCGCAGCCTGGTGGATGATCAGTGGTTTTCCTACCCACTGGCGTTGACCTGCCCGCGCTACTGCGAACAACCGCTGCACGACGATCCGACTGACCTGCGCGCGCTGCGCCGTTATTCGAGCAACAGCGGAACCGCCATCGGCGCCACCCGCGACGAGGCATTGCTCCATGCCTTGAATGAAAATATTGAACGGGATGCCCTGTCTCTGTTTCTGCTGGAACACTTTTACTATCAGCACCCATCCGGCCTGCGCCGGGTCGAGCCACACAGCCTCGATCCCGAGTCCAGGAGCGTGCTGGATGCACTGCGTCAGCAGTTCAACGCCGAAGTGGTTGTGCTGGACATCAGCCGTGAGTTCTGTACGACCACCTGCCTGGCGTTCATCAATACGCCTTCGACAACGCCCGTGGTGTACGGCAGCGGCACCTCCCTGACGCCCACTCATGCGGCCTGGCGTGCGCTGGCAGAACTTGCACAACTGCAGGCGCTGGCGGCCGAACCGCTCTTGAGCCGCCACTTGCTCAATGCCCAGCGGCATCTTGCCCCATTCGCGCGCCTGCAACGCTGCCTGCAATTCTCCCCGGAACACCTGATGGCGCAACCTGTCGAGTGGGTGCTACTGCACGAGCACGAGCCCCTATCGGATCTCGGCGAGCAGATCACCCGTCTGTTGGACGACATGGCCCGCCACAACCTGACACCCGGTGTATGCAACCTGTTTCAAAGCCGGCTCGGTACTACGCTCGTGCAGGTAGTGATCCCTGGGCTGGAACGGTTTTTCCTGGTCTCTACCGGCAATATCGTGGTGCCGCAACAACGCGGCCGGCGCCTGCGCGGTGAGCCGCTGGGTGTCTCGCGATGAGCGCCGCGTCCTTGCAACGCCATCTGGAGCCGCTGGGGTTCGGGCTGGCTCGGCTGTTTGTACTGGATACCGGAAGCGTTCGCTGGGCTGGCCGCAACAGACCGTTGCCCGCCCACCAGGGGCAACGCCGCCTGAGCAGCATCTTGCACCCGGCCATGCTGCTGGGCCCGCTCACCGAGCAACACTGGAGCAATGAAGGTGTTGCGTTGTTTTATCAAGCCACGACAGCCGCGGCCAAGCATCATGCATTTATCGAAGCCCGACGCAGTGCCCACAGCGAAGTGTGCTTTCCCTACCCACCACTGGGGCCGCACGCCGAGGAGTTCATCTGCCCGCCAGACTTCTGGGAGTGCGACGATGCGCGTGCCGCGCAGTTGAACATTGATGAAGCGCACTTTCGCGAACGCTGTGTCGCCGTACTGCGCGAACGCCTCAAGCCGGGAGCGCTGATCCATGACCCGGCGTGCTCAACCGGCGAGTTGATCGCTCATCTGGCCCAGGCACTCCCCCGCTGCCTGTGCCTGGGCTCGGACCTTTCGGTTTCGATGGTCCGCTATGCAGCGCAGCGCCACGCCGGCTTGCCCGTACGTTTCAGGCAAGCGGACGCCGCACGCGAAAGCCCTGCCTGTGATGCATTGATCCTGCGCTTCCTCAATGCCGAAGTGGTCACCCGGCATGATGCCGACACCTTGCTGCGCACGTTGCTCGGAAGCCTCAAGCCAGGCGGCGTGGCCCTGGTATTTGGCCATACGCCCGTGCTGCCGGCAGTTCGCTGGGTTGCACAAACACTGGGCATCACCCTGGAAGCCTGTATCGCGGCCCGGCCGGGCCAGCTTGAATTGTTCCAGTTCTACCAGCTCACCCGTCCTTCTGCATGACGCACCTTCAAAGCAGCGGTTACTTGCCGGTATCCGATAACCACCAGTTGTACTGGGAGCGACACGGTCGGGAAGGCGCCGAGCCGGTGTTCTTCCTGCACGGTGGACCAGGCGGCTGCTCCAGCCGTGATCACCTGGCGTTTTTCAACCTGGAGCACTTCGATATCGTGCTGTTCGACCAGCGCGGTGGCGGGCGCTCAACCCCTCACGGTGAGCGGCTAGGCAACGAAACGGAACGGATCATCGACGACATTGAGACGCTACGCGAGCATTTCGGTTTTGCCCAAATCACTGTGCTCGGGGTTTCCTGGGGCAGTTGGCTGGCGTTGAAGTATGCCTGGCAGCGTCCATCGCACGTACACCGGTTGGTACTGGCATCGCTGTTCGTCCCCAGCCCGGAAAATCTGGTGATCTACCACCACGCCGTGACTCGGTACTTGAGCGCCAAGGCGTTCACGTCGTTCGAGCAGGTGTGCGAGGACCTCGACCAACCTTGCCGGCAGCTGCAGCGCCAGGCGGCGCTGGCGTGGGTCG
Organism: Pseudomonas sp. FW305-3-2-15-C-LB1; assembly: GCF_058787615.1. Lineage (NCBI taxonomy): Bacteria > Pseudomonadati > Pseudomonadota > Gammaproteobacteria > Pseudomonadales > Pseudomonadaceae > Pseudomonas > Pseudomonas sp. FW305-3-2-15-C-LB1. Next base: position 108,852 of record NZ_JBYSZX010000006.1, read on the forward strand.
GCGCGGCGCTGCACCTGAATCGCCAACGCATGGACAAGGCCGCCCTGGAGCACTTTATCGACGATGTCGCCGTGCGCGCGATTCGCCTGGAAGTGCACTACCATCGTGCCGGCTATTTTTTTCACGAACAGGATCAAGGGCTGATGCTGCGCTGTAGCTGCCAAGTGATACAGGGCATCCATGACCCTGTCGGGTTGTCGAGCCTGCGTTGGTTGCGTCAGCGGGCATTGTTGAAATGCAGGCTGTTTCGCGCCGGGCATGACGCCTTCGATCCCGTACTGGTGAGTGGGATTGAGCAAAGCCTGATGGCGACAAACAGGGGACAGTAAAACGGCACGCAAGCGTGCCGTAATGCCCTCCTCCACTGACCGCTATTACTTGCGCGCCGCCTCCCACTGCTTGAGCAGGTCGCCGTAGGCCACGGTCTCGCCTTTCGGCTTCTCGTTGACCAGTTTCGGCTTCGGCGCACCCGGCTGGTCGAACCAGTATTGCGCGTCACGCTCGGGGTTCATTTTCGGGCCACACACCGGTTGCACCTTGGAGCGTTCCAGGCGCGTCATGATCGCGTCCTGTTCCTTGGCCAGGTTGTCCAGCGCCTGTTGCGGGGTTTGCTCGCCGCTGGCAGCCCTGGCGATGTTGCCCCACCACAGTTGCGCCAGGCGTGGGTAGTCCGGCACGTTGGTGCCGGTCGGAGTCCACTCGACGCGGGCCGGGCTGCGGTAGAACTCCACCAGGCCACCGAGTTTCGGCGCCATGTCGGTCATGGCCTGGGAGTTGATGTCGGACTCACGGATCGGCGTCAGGCCGACGATGGTTTTCTTGAGCGAAACGGTTTTCGAGGTCACGAACTGCGCGTAAAGCCAGGCCGCGAGTTTCTGCTTCTCAGGCGTCGACTTGAGGAAGGTCCAGGAGCCTACGTCCTGATAGCCCTTCTTCATGCCCTTTTCCCAGTAAGGTCCCACCGGCGACGGCGCCATACGCCATTTCGGCGTGCCGTCGGCATTCACCACTGGCAAGCCCGGTTTGGTCATGTCGGCGGTAAACGCGGTGTACCAGAAGATCTGCTGGGCGATGTTGCCTTGGGACGGCACCGGGCCGGATTCGGAGAACGTCATGCCCGCCGCTTCCGGCGGCGCGTAGGCTTTCATCCAGTCCACGTATTTCTGCGTGGCAAACACTGCGGCCGGGCCGTTGGTGTCGCCGCCACGGGTGACGCTGGAGCCCACCGGGTGGCAGTCCTCCACGCGAATGCCCCACTCGTCCACCGGCAGGCCGTTGGGCAGGCCCTTGTCGCCGCCACCAGCCATGGAGAACCAGGCATCGGTGAAGCGCCAGCCCAGGGACGGATCTTTCTTGCCGTAGTCCATGTGCCCATACACGCGCTTGCCGTCGATTTCCTTGACGTCTTCGCTGAAGAACTTGGCGATGTCTTCATAGGCCGACCAGTTCACCGGTACGCCGAGGTCGTAGCCGTATTTTTCCTTGAACTTGGCTTTCAGCTCCGGACGCTCGAACCAGTCGGCGCGGAACCAGTAGAGGTTGGCAAACTGCTGGTCGGGCAACTGATAGATCTTGCCGTCCGGCGCGGTGGTAAAGGAAATGCCGATAAAGTCCTTGATATCCAGGGTCGGCGAGGTGAAATCCTTGCCTTCGTTGGCCATCAGGTCGGTGATGGATTCGGTCTTGCCGTAGCGAAAGTGCGTACCGATCAGGTCCGAGTCGTTGACCCAGCCGTCGTAGATGTTCTTGTCGGACTGCATCTGGGTCTGCAGCTTCTCCACCACGTCGCCTTCCTGCAACAGGTCGTGGGTCAGCTTGATCCCGGTGATTTCAGTGAAGGCCTTGGCCAGCACCTTGGACTCGTACTCGTGGGTGGTGAGGGTTTCCGACACCACGTTGATCTTCATCCCACGGAACGGTTCGGCGGCCTTGATAAACCACTTCAATTCCGCCAACTGCTGGTCGGCCGTGAGGGTGGACGGTTTGAACTCGCTGCCGATCCATTTTTTCGCGGCATCTTCGTACGCATCGGCCCAGGCCGAAGCGCTCAAACCGCTCATAGCCAGTACGGCGGCCAATGAAATGCTATGTCGCAGCTTATTGTTCTTATTCAACATAGAGACCTCCTGGTTGTTTATTCATAAGGGCATCAGCCCCAACGCATCACACTCAACAGCCATACCAGGGAGAGCGCGGACGCTACCCAGATGCTCCAGTCGGTAACGCCGATCACCAGCAAATGCAGGTAGGCGCTGCCGAGAAGACCGATAAACAAACGATCACCACGGGTGGTGCTGATCGGCAAAAAGCCCCGCCGGGGGATACTCGGCGAACGCAGCTCCCAGGTGGTCATGCCCGCGAGGATCAGGGCTATGCCGCCAAAGAACAGCGCGGTGGGGGTGGTCCAGGCCATCCATTCCATCATCGACTCCTCAGACCCGGCCCAGGGCAAAGCCCTTGGCCACGTGGTTGCGAACAAACCAGATCACCAGCATGCCGGGCAGGATAGTCAACACCCCCGCCGCCGCCAGCACGCCCCAATCGATACCCGATGCCGACACCGTGCGTGTCATCACTGCCGCAATCGGCTTGGCGTTGACCGAGGTCAGGGTGCGCGCCAGCAGCAGTTCGACCCAGGAAAACATGAAGCAGAAAAACGCCGTCACACCGATGCCGGAACCAATCAACGGGATAAAAATCTTCACGAAAAACTTCGGAAACGAGTAGCCGTCGATGTAGGCGGTTTCGTCGATTTCCTTGGGCACGCCGGACATGAAACCCTCCAGGATCCACACCGCCAACGGCACGTTGAACAGGCAGTGGGCCAGGGCCACTGCGATGTGCGTGTCGAACAACCCAATGGACGAGTACAACTGGAAGAACGGCAGCAGAAACACCGCCGGTGGCGCCATGCGGTTGGTCAGCAGCCAGAAAAACAGGTGCTTGTCACCGAGGAAGCGGTAGCGCGAAAACGCGTAGGCCGCCGGCAGCGCCACACTCAGGGAGATCACCGTGTTCAGGCTCACGTAGTACAGCGAGTTGAGGTAACCGGTGTACCAGCTCGGGTCAGTGAAGATCACCTTGTAGTTGGCCAGGGTGAAGTCCTGCGGAAACAGCGTCAGCCCGCCGAGGATTTCGGTGTTGCTCTTGAAGGACATGTTCAGCAGCCAGTAGATCGGCACCAGCAGGAACAGGATGTAGATCAGTAGCGGTATCAGCTTTCTCTTGTTCATGTTGGCGGCCTCAGCGGTTGGCGTCGGAGTGGGTCATGGCGGTGTAGAACAGCCAGGACACCAACAGGATGATCAGGAAGTACACCAGGGAAAACGCCGCAGCCGGGCCCAGGTCGAATTGGCCTACGGCCATCTGGGTCAGGGTCTGACTCAAGAACGTGGTGGCGTTACCCGGTCCACCGCCCGTCAGGACGAAGGGCTCGGTGTAGATCATGAAACTGTCCATGAACCGCAACATCACCGCGATCAGCAGCACGCTTTTCATCTTCGGCAACTGGATATGTCGGAACACCGCCCAGGGCGATGCACGATCAATCCGTGCAGCCTGGTAGTACACGTCCGGAATCGCCCGCAACCCCGAATAGCAGAGCAGCGCCACCAGTGAGGTCCAGTGCCATACGTCCATGACCAACACCGTGACCCAGGCGTCCATGGTGTTGGCGGCGTAGTTGTAACTAATGCCCAGGGCATTGAGGCTGTAACCCAACAGGCCGATGTCGGCGCGACCGAAAATCTGCCAGATGGTGCCCACCACGTTCCACGGGATCAGCAACGGAATGGCGAGGATGATCAGCACCAGCGACGACCAGCGGCCCTTGGTCGGCATGGTCAGGGCGATGGCGATGCCCAGCGGGATTTCGATCAGCAGCACACAGGCCGAGTAGATGAACTGACGCAGCAACGAGTCATGCAGGCGCGGGTCGAGCAGCACCTGCTTGTACCAGTCGGCACCGACGAAGTAGCGGCTGGACTGGTCGAAGATGTCCTGCACCGAGTAATTGACCACGGTCATCATCGGGATCACCGCACTGAACGCCACCAGCAGGAACACCGGCAACACCAGCCACCAGGCCTTGTTGTTCTGCACCTTGTTCATGGCTGCACCTCCAGCAGGTAGTCGTCGGCATACACCATCAGCCATTGCGCCGGAAAGCTGATGGACGCCTTGCCTTCCGGCACGGGCTTGTCTTCGGCCAGGCGCACCTTGAGCAGCGCGCCGTCGAGGTTGAGGGTGACGATCTTGTAGGTGCCAAGGTCTTCGAGATGAGTGACATCGGCCTGCAGGGCGTCAGGGTTGTACTCGTCCCATACGTGGATGAATTCCGGGCGGATGCCGACCTGCAGCTTCTTGTAGTCGGTGTTGGCAATACGTTGCTGCAACGCCTCGGACAAGGGCAAATGAGTCTCGGCAAAGCGCACCCCGCCCGCCTGGGCCTGCACCTCGATCAGATTCATCCCGGGGCTGCCGATGAAATAGCCGACAAAGGTGTGGCTCGGCCGTTCGAACAGGTCACGCGGCGTGCCGAACTGCACGATCTGCCCGCCGTACATCACTGCGATCTTGTCGGCGAAGGTCGAGGCCTCCAGCTGATCGTGGGTCACATAGACCATGGTGATGTTGAATTGCTCGTGGATCTGCTTGAGCTTGCGCCGCAGTTTCCACTTGAGGTGCGGGTCGATCACCGTCAGCGGCTCATCGAACAGGATCGCCGACACGTCGTCACGCACCAGGCCACGGCCCATGGAGACTTTCTGTTTTTCGTCGGCGGTGAGGTTGCGCGCCTTTTTGGTCAGCAGGTTTTGCAGGTCGAGGACTTCGGCAATTTCCTGCACCTTGCTGTGAATTTTCGCCTCGGCCATGCCCTGGTTGCGCAGCGGGAATGCCAGGTTGTCGAACACCGTCATGGTGTCGTACACCACCGGGAACTGGAACACCTGGGCGATGTTGCGTTTTTCCGGGGTGAGGTCGTTGACCACTTGAGTGTCGAACAGCACCTGGCCTTCGGACGGGCTGAGCAGGCCGGAGATGATGTTGAGCAACGTCGACTTGCCGCAGCCCGACGGCCCGAGCAAGGCGTAGGCCCCGCCCTGCTCCCACACGTGGTTCATTGCTCGGATAGCGTAGTCTTCAGGCCCTTTCGGCGCAGGGCTGTAGCTGTGCGCCAGGTTCTGCAAATGGATCTCGGCCATCAGGCAACCCTCGCGACACGGCGTCCGGGAGCCTGGACCAAACGGCCCTGGCCATCGAACACAAACAGTTTATGGGTGGGGATATACACGCGGATCGGCGCGTCGACGTCGTACTCGTGCACCCCCGGCAGGTGCAGCACCAGCAGGAAATGTTCGCTGCGCACGTGCAGGAAAGTTTCCGAACCGCTGATCTCGGCGACTTCCACGGTGACCGCCAACTCCAGGTCGTCATCGTTGCTCGGCACCAGGCTGATATGGCTGGGGCGTACGCCGAACCGGAACTCGCCTTCGCCGATGGGACGCAGGTCGACGTTGAGTGGGAAGTGCACGAAATTGGCGAAGCTCACTTCATTGCCACTGATGCGCCCCGGCATCAGGTTGATCGGCGGCTCGGAAAACAACTCCGCGGCCAGCACAGTCTGCGGCTGGTGATACACCTCGGCCGCCTTGCCGCTCTGGATCACCCGGCCTTCGTGGAGGATGGTCGTGGTGCCGCCCAGGGCCAGGGCTTCGTTGGGCTCGGTGGTGGCGTAGATCGCGATGGTATGGCGTGCGGCGAACAGTTCGCGCATTTCCTGACGCAGCTCTTCGCGAAGTTTGTAGTCCAGGTTCACCAGCGGCTCATCGAACAGGATCAGTTCGGCATCCTTGACCAGTGCGCGGGCCATGGCCGTGCGCTGCTGCTGGCCGCCGGAGAGTTCCAGGGGGTGACGCTGGAGGAATTTTTCGATGCGCAGCATCCTGGCGGTTTCCAGCACCTTGCTCTGGATCAGCTCGCTGGACACACCCGCCTGGCGCAACGGCGAGGCGATGTTTTCGAACACGGTCATGGTCGGGTAATTGATGAACTGCTGATACACCATCGACACGTTGCGCAGCCGCACCGGTTTTTGCGTGACATCCACGCCGTTCATCAGGATGCGGCCGCTGTCGGGCTTGTCCAGGCCGGCCATCAGGCGCATCAGGCTGGTCTTGCCGGACAGCGTGCGACCGAGCAAGACGTTGAAGGAACCGGCTTCGAAACGCAGGTTGGCGTCGTCGATCCAGGTCTGGCCTTCGACAACGCGGGAGACATGTTCCAGGGTCAATGACATGACACGACCTTTTTATTATTGGAATGAATCTGGCCAGGTGACAGAGCGAGTTTCGTGCCAAAACGACAAGTGGTTGATGTGCAAGGAAATCAGCTGAAAGCGATGTTCAGGAGTGAACAATTTGGCTGAACAACTGAACAGTCAGGGCCTTGACAATGAACAGTTCTGAACAACACTCTGACGACCAATACAGTGGAATGATTTCCAGCAGTCCGTTGCGCAAGACCCCATAACAATAAAAACGAAGGTCACCCCATGGCCGAACCACTGGCTCACGACACCCTTATCCAGGAATCCTGGCGCCGTTGCCGCGCCTTTGGCCTGGACCACCAGAGCACGCCCAGCTTCGACCAGCTCCCTGCCGAGGGCATCAACCAATTGCTGGAGAGCCAGCATTCGCTGGTGCAGACCACCCGCCAGGAAGTGCTGCCCTACTACGAGAACATCCTGAGCAATTCCAACTGCCTGATCATGCTGGCCGACAACCAGGGCCAGGTGCTGACCAGTTGGGGCACCCAGCGCTTTATCGAGCCCAAGCTGGCCCGTGGTTTCAACCCCGGCGCCAGCTGGATGGAGCGTTCCAGCGGCACCAATGCCATCGGCACCGCGTTGGCCTGCGCCCAGGCGGTGCATATCGAACACGATGAACACTTTCTCAAGGCCAACCGCTTCATGACCGGCTCGGCGGCGCCGATCTTCGACGCCCAGCGCGAGATCATCGCGGTGCTGGATGTGTCCAGCGACAGCTACCTGCCGCCCTCCCACACCCTGGGCATGGTCAAGATGATGAGCCAGACCGTGGAGAACCGGCTGATCCTCAACCTGTTTCGCGGCGAACATTTCCAGCTGACCTTCAACACCGGGCTGAGCAACCTCGACAGCCAGTGGGCCGGCCTGCTGATCTTTGATGAAAGCGGCCAGGTGCTGTCGGCCAATCGACGTGCCGACAACCTGCTGGGCATCAGCCTGTCGCGGGTGATGATCGACAGCCTGTTCAAGGTATCGTTGCTGGAACTGTTGAACCAACCGGAAGGCCTGCCCTTCTCCCTGCAAGCGGCGGGACGCAATCGCTTCCAGTGCTTGTTGAAGCGTCCCAGGCAGATGCCGGTGCAGGCGCGCGTGTTCACCGAGCCGGCGCCATCGAAGCCTGCGCCGATTGGCCTCAAGACTTTGCATTTCGGCGACGCGCGCGTCGAGAAAGCCGTGCGCCAGGCCGAGCGCCTGCTGGAAAAAGACATTCCGCTGCTGATTCACGGCGAAACCGGCGTGGGCAAGGAGGTGTTCGTCAAAGCCCTGCACCACGCCAGCTCGCGCAGCCAGAAGGCATTTATCGCGGTGAACTGCGCGGCGATTCCCGCCGAATTGGTGGAATCGGAGCTGTTCGGCTATGAAAAGGGCGCGTTCACCGGCGCCAACCAGAAAGGCAGCATCGGCCTGATCCGCAAGGCCGACAAGGGCACGCTGTTTCTCGACGAGATCGGTGATATGCCGCTGCCCACCCAGGCCCGCTTGCTACGGGTGTTGCAGGAGCGTTGCGTGCAACCGGTAGGCAGCAGCGAGTTGTTCCCGGTGGATTTGCGCATCATCTCGGCCACCAACCGTGCACTGCGGGATCTGGTACAGGCTGGGCGTTTCCGTGAGGATTTGTACTACCGCATCGGTGGCCTGACCCTGGAACTGCCGCCGTTACGCGAGCGCACCGACAAGCGGGCGCTGTTCCAGCAACTGTGGCAGCAACACCGCGAGCCGACACAATGGGCGGGCCTGAGCGCCGAAGTACTGGCGCTGTTCGAGCGGCACCCGTGGCCGGGGAATTTGCGCCAGGTGAGCAGTGTGTTGCAGGTGGCGCTGGCCATGGCCGAGGAACAGCCGATCCGTGCAGAGCACCTGCCGGACGATTTCTTCGTGGATTTGAACGTCGCGGCGCCGCCGCCCGCCAGTGAGTACCTGGATGACAGCATCGACCTGAACCAGCGCTTGAAAGCTGCCGGCGGCAATATCTCCCATCTGGCACGAGAGCTGGGGGTGAGCCGCAATACCCTGTACAAACGCCTGCGCCAGAACGAAGGCTAGCGCGGCTTGACCACCACCAGCAGGTCGGTGAAGTACTCCACCTGGATCGGCAGGTTATCGGCCAGTGACGACAACGCCGCCGACGTGTCGTCCAGCTTGAACACCCCGGACACCCGCAGGTTTTGCAGGGCCTGGGGGTCGAAACGCAGCAAGCCGTGGCGGTAGCTGGCGAGGGTTTGCAAGACCTCGCTCAAGGGTTGGTCGTTGACCTTGAGCAGGCCGCGGGTCCAGGCGTCGGGATCGCTGTCACCGATGGCTTGCGGTGGCTGGGCGCGGCCGTGGTCGAGCACCGAACGCTGGCCGGCCGTGACCTTGACCCCATCGCCGGCATCGCCTTTGATCGCGACCGTGGACTCGATCACCGTGACCACCGTGGTGCCGTCTGCCGCGCGCTTGACCAGATAACGCGTGCCCAGCGCAGTGGCCGTGCCCTGGTCGGTGCGGACCACGAAAGGCCGTTGCGCATCCTTCGCCACCTCGACCCAGAGCTCGCCTTGCAGCAGTTCGATCACCCGTTGATGACCGTCGAACTGCACATCCACCGCCGAGTTGCTGTTGAGCTGCAACTGGCTGCCATCTTCGAGGGCGATCTGCCGACGCTCACCGACACCGGTACGTTGGTCGGCCATCCACACCGGCAAGTGTTGCAGGCCCAGCCAGCCGCACAAAACCAGGCCAAGCACACCCACCACCTGCGCGCCACGTGGGCGTCGCGGGGTGAAGGCGCGGTTCAGGGCAATGCGCGCTGGCTTGGCGGGCAAGGCATCGAGGCTGCCCCATAACGCACTCATGCGCTCGATGGCCACGGCGTGGCGCGGGTCGGCCTGGCGCCAGGTGTTGAACGCCTGGCGGTCGGCGTCGGTCACGCCTTCGTCGTGCAGGCGAGTCAGCCACTGTGCGGCTTGCTGGATGATCTGCTCGGAACTCATGCCAGCGGGTCTGCCGGGTGCAGGCTGTGGTAGCAATGCACCAGGGCGCTGGAAATGTAGTTTTTGACGGTGCTGGAGGAAACGTCCAGGCGCAGGGCGATTTCGCTGTAGGTCAGCCCGTCGAGGCGGCTCAACAGGAATGCTTCGCGGGCTTTGAAAGGCAAGCCGGCGAGCATCTCTGCGATACGCTCCAGGGCTTGCAAGGCCACATGAATCGCAGCCGGGTCGGGCATGTCGGCGTCTTCGCACTGGATCACCAGGGCTTCCATGTAGGCTTTTTCGATACGACGGCGACGGGCACTGTCGATCAACAACCGACCAGCCGTGGTGGCCAGGAAAGCGCGAGGCTCCTTGATACTCTGCGGCTCGGCCAGCATCAGGACGCGGATAAACGCGTCATGGGCCAGGTCGGCGGCCTGCTGGGAACACCCGAGTTTCTTGCGCAGCCAGCCGTGCAACCAGCCGTGGTGCTCGCTGTACATCGCCGTGAGGGTCTGCTGGCGAACGGAGTCGCCCAGCGCGGCCGGAATGTCATGCATGCGCAAAAAGATCTCAAATGGGAAGAGTTACCAATTGCGCGAACAATGCCAGTAAAACCCGCTTGGGGCAAGGGCCTGTCTTTAACGCCAACTCCAGGACACGCCGGTGTAGATGCCACGGCCATCCGCCGGCGTAGAACGCGCTACATCCAACCCCTTGTCGTCATAACCCGGCGTCACGGTATTGGCGTAACGACGGTTGGTCAGGTTGCGCAGGTCGACCCAGGCTTGCCAGTCCTGCTTGGGCGCGTCGTAGCCGAACGTGGCGCCGAGCAGGGTGTAGGACGCGGCGTAGTAGGAATTGGCGTAGTCCACCGCCACCCGTGAGGAATACTCGGTGTTGAGGCTGGTGTAGAAACCCGTCGGATGGCTGTAGCGCAATTGCGCCTGATAGTAGTGCCTGGGGATGCCGGGCAAGGTGTTGTCGCCGAAGCGGTCATCGTCGCGGTAATGGAAGTCGCTGAAGGTGTAGGCCTGGCGCAGCGCAATCCGGCCGTTGCGACCGCCGTCCCACAACGGGCTGAGCAGACTCAGTTCCACACCCTGGTGTACGGTGGGGCTGGCGTTGGACTCGGCGACGATGGCATTGCTGGTAGAGGTTTGCGCCTGGGTTTCCACGGTGAGCAATTCGTGGCGCACTTCGGAGCGGTACAGGGCCAGGTCCCACTGGCCGAGCCAGGCCTCACCGCGCCCGCCGATCTCCAGGGTGGTGGCGGTCTGGTTTTTCAGGCTCACGCCCTCCCGTGCCAGGCCTTTGGCCGGACCACCGGTAAAGTATTTGTTGGAACCCCAGATCATCGACCACGCATGCGGCGGCTCGACCGAGCGGCTCAGGTTGCCGTACACCTGCAATTGTGGGGTGAAGTCGTAGCGCAGGCCGATGCGTGGTGCGTAGTCCCAGTCGTGCTGGCTGAGCGGCGCCTGGCCTTCAGGGTAGGTGACCTGGGTTTCGCGGCGGGTATAGATCGCCGCCAGGCCAGTGGTCAGCCACAGGTCAGGCACCAGTTCCAGGTCGTTGCCGATATGCAACACGGTGTCGGAGCCCAGGTAGCTGTAGTCGCGGGTCTTGGTGCCGGGTGCATAGGTTGCGGTATTGCCGGCGGGCGTGCGCACGTACTCCGAAGCGCCGTTATTGGGCATCGCCTGGGTGGTGCGCAGGCCGACAGTGGTTTTACTGTCATGGCCGAACAGCGTGTCCTGGCGGATGTAATTGAGGGTGCTGCTGATATCGGTGTAGGCGACTTTCAGGCGGTTGGTGCCTTCGCGCAAGTCCATCGGGTAGTCGTGGTAAGCCAGCCCGACTTCGACCCGCGCGTTGTCGTCCAATTGCAGGGAGGTCTTGTTGGCGATCCAGGTGGAGCCCGGTTGCAGGCGCTTGGAATCCCGGGCGGCGTTGAGGCTGTTGGCCGCACGCGGGTCGTGGCTGATCTGGCTGCGTGTGAGTTTGCCTGGGGTGTCGTTGGTGGTTTCGCGGTAACGGAAGTAGAAGCGGGTTTCCAGGTCCGGGTTGAAGCGGTAGCCGAAGTTGGCGGCCACGCCTTTGCCGGTGGCAGCGCTCTGGCGCTGGTAGCCGTCGGATTCGGAATCGGTGAGGCTGATGTAGTAGTCGGCATCCCCCAATACCTGGCCCGAGCTGATCTCGCGCTGGGCGTAGCCTTTGCTGCCCGCTTCGTAACGTAGTTGCAGCTTGGGTGCATCGTAGCCCGTGCGGGTCACATAGTTGACCGCGCCGCCCAAGGCCAACGCGCCCTGATCAAAACCGTTGGCGCCGCGCAGCACTTCGACCCGGCTTTGCCACAAGGGATCTTTCAGCTCATAAGGCGTGCCGCCGGGGCCGGTGAGTGGCAGGCCATCGAACATTTCATACAAGCCGGAGGCATGGGCACCGGGGCTGCGGTTCAGGCCCGAACCACGAATCGAGAGTTTCACCCCTTCGTTGTTGGCCGCCTTGGCATACACTCCGGCCTGGTACTTGAACACGTCTTCGTTGGTGCTCACCCTTCCCTGCTGCACGCTGTTCATGTCGATATAGTTGGTGCCGCCGGGCACGCTCTTGAGTTGCGCCTGGGCCACTTCACCGTCGCTGGCTTGGCTGCCGGTGACTTCGACCGGGGCCAATTGCAGGTCTTCGGCGTGCACCAGTGAGCTTAAGGTCAGGGCGGCAAACAAGAGCGGAGGTTGGCGCAGCAGCATCGGGCAGGTCCTTGGAATTCGGGGGGCACCTGGTGGGAAGACAGGGGCGCCCGCCAGGTCACTCCTTATTAACGGACCAGACCCTTCCCACACCAACGTCGGACCAAGACTATTCGCTGCACGAGGGTGGCAGAGCAGCTGGAAGTGGCGAGCGGGCTTGTCCCGCTCGCCACAGTTGCAGTGTCAATCCTCAATGGGAGGGTATCAGCCAGGTTTGCATCAGTTCATCTGCTTCTGATCCCGGAGCAAACCGGAATCCATACATTTCATCCGCACTGAGGATTTTGTCCAGCGCTTCCAATAATTGCGCCTCGGTCGGCGAGTCCCGCAATAACTTGTGCGCTGGCAGCAACACCTCGGCAGAAACGCCTTGGACACTCGCCGCATCGATCACGGCAAAAAGGATAAAACGCAAACGTATTTCGCGATCAGTGGGCCAAACCGTCTTTTGCTTACCCATGGTAGAGGCCTCAAGCTTTCGGAAAAATCCGAGGCTATTGATGAGTACAGGGTGTTTCAACCATCGAGGTACAAGATAGGCCTCTTCCTACAAGGGAAAACGAAACACCGTACCAATCACCCGAGGAAGCCGAGCTTTATTGCACCGGCAGAAAATTCATCAGCAACAAGCTCTGCGCGTAATTGAGACCGATGCGCCGGTAGCGCTCGTCGAGCATCTGGGTCAGCAGGTCGAGGCGCGCAACGATCTTGCCGAACTCCACCGCGAAGCTGAGGTTGCTGCCCTCCTCCGATATCTCGTTGGAGAACAACAGCAGCACGCCATTGGCATCCTGGCGCTTGCTCAGCAGCCAGGTGGCCTTCTCGATATTGCGCGCGGCGTTGCTGACAAACTGCGGGTTGATCGAATCGGTGATGTAGAACTCAGTACGCCCACCGTGGGCGGTCACGATCATGCTGCCGATGGCGTAGATAAACGCGCCGACACGATCGCCTTTGAACTCCGGACTCAGGGAATAACTCAGCGCCGCCAAGTCGCGGCGATCATCCAGGGCCGGCAGCGATCGACGTTGCTCGATGGCCTGGCGGATCTCTCGCGCAGCGCTGACCGCATCTGGATAACCCGACTGACGCCACTGGCTGGGGTTGCGCAAATAGAGCTTGTTCATCAGCAGATACAGGCTTTGCAGGTTGTCGCGCATGCCCAGCGTGGCCATGCGGTCGACACTGGTCTGGAAAAACTCATCGGGTTTGCCGTTGCTGAACTGCTTGGCGATATCCCGCCCCTGTTGCTGGCTGCAACCGCTGGCGCAGAGCATCAACACAGCGGCGAGCAGCAAGGGCTGGCAACCGCGTTGAAGGTTGAAACGAGAAAATGTGCGATCCATCGGCACCCGATCTGATTCATCTGCCCACGCGGGAAATCGGCAGGGCTGGGAAAAGGATAGAGCGGAGAAATCCAAAAAAGTGCAGTGGATCCAGGCAGATAGTTGTAAGCAGAGACCACCGGGCAGGTGAATCGGCGCAATCGTGAAGGATTCGTTTCATGGCCTATACTGAGAGCAATAGCTGCGTGTGTTTTTTACGCATTTGCTCATAAGCAGCTGTATAGGAGGTGACAGCAATGAAACATCCAATTCGGGCGCAAATGGTTGTTCAAATGATTTGCCTGCTTTCGGTAGCTCAGCTTTTTTGCTGAACAACGTGTCACCGACTTCAAATTCAGCCGCGGCTGCGGCGCAGGAAGGTATTGCCTGCAACACCCTCAGCATCTGGCCCGACACCCATTGGCCGGGCCAGAACGTGCAACTACAGCAAGACCGTGGCCAGCATGCCCAGAGCCCCCAGGCAAAACCCGATCAGGGCACCTCGCCCGGGCATTTCCTGGAACAGCGCCCAGATCACCACAGGCTCCAGCAGCAATAACGAGGTGATGGAAACGACTGTCACCACCCAGATATCACCGACCGCCCGATACCCCAGCCAGTAAGCTCCCAGCAGGCAAAGCCCGGCAAAACACATCACCACCACCGGCATGACGAACGCCTGCCATGAACCGTCGCCCGCCTGAGCCAGCCGGGCGGTGATTACCTCGCTGTAGATTGCACAAAATTCACCAAGGACCATCAACCCTAGAGCAGAAACTCCGAGTAGTTCTTTGGACATATCAAAAACTCCTTCGTATTCAACGCACTGTTGTTCAACTCCCAGCGGGCGATGCCATTGCCGAGGGTTTTGTTGCAACGATACGAAGCAGCCTTGAACAGGCCTGAATTGCCGAAGTGCTTTTGCATGCTCGTGTCCTTGAAAAGGGGGTGAGTCCCGGCGACCGTAGAGGACGCCCGGCCTGATCATACGTTTGGGCAGGTGTCTTGGACAACCGGCTGCAGTATCGGCGTGGTCTTTTTTCCGGGGAGGATGAGCTGGATGCCGATGCCCTGTTGAGCCATGCGGGTGGGGAGATGTACCGGGTGAGAAGGCAGCGGTTTGCGACTGATCAACACCGCGCGCGCCGATTAAAAGCCAATGCCCCGACGTGTCGGGGCATTGGCTTTTGTAGTCCTGGGCAAATCAACCAGAAATGAACATCTTTTTCAGCGTTTCAACTGGCAAAAGACTCACCCTGACGTGGAACGATTATTTGGCTTGGCGAAGCACAAGCTCCGTCAAACGGGTCTTGACCCGGAAGCAGAACTCACGAATTTGAAATTGATAGGCCGGCATGACCATGTAGTTCAAATCAGGACCCAACGAGTCTTTGACTTCCATGTACTTAGCCGTCTTGGCAGCAATGGCCTGGTATTGCGCCTCGTATTTATCGTAAGACGCCTTGTTGTACACCCTTAGAACATCGAGCTCTTTACGGCATTGCTCGGCGCGATTCTGGTTCAAGTTTGTTTCAGATTCTTCCTGAGCAGCCTCCTGGGAGACATTGATTGGGGCTACAGGACGTGGGTTCGCAGGTGCAGCCTCATATCGCACAGTGAAATTTTCTGGTGGTGTCGAAGGCGCGGCTTCAGCGGGTGCTTCATGGACGACGGCTGGAGGGGGAGTCTCTTTAGGTTTTTCTGGGGTTTTCGTAGCGCATCCCGAGAGAGCAAGACCTACCACTACAACGATGCCACACATTTTATTCATCGGTTTCACCAAGAGGTATTTGGGGTTGGCTGAGTCGTTAGGTTCTGGGTAAAAGTCATCACTCAATTCATGATCGAGCGTACATTTTCTACCAGACTCAAGGCGCTCAGCCGCTCTTCCTTGAGTGCGCAGGTGAACAATAGTAGTAAAAAATCAAAGAGATGACGAGGAAAAGCTTGGCAGGAATGGCACAAATCCAATGGGCTAATGACTGTGGGATCAAGCTGCGCAGTCGAGATCCCCACGAGGATGGGTCGCCTTCAAAAAGGCTGCATCGGAGTGTGAACTGGATACCGCCACCCAGCGCGAGCGCAAAGCCGGGCAAACGTCACGCAGTTCACCCCCAATGCGATTCATACACCAATCAGCGCTGTAGAAAATTTGAATTAGTCAGTTGTCCGTCCGGTCAGGAATTATGAACGCAGTAAATCTGATGAGGTGACAGCGATGACTATCCAAGCAGAGACACTCGTACAACTGACCCAAGCGCTTCAGGGACGCGGGATGAAGATGGTTTCAGACGTCCATTTCATCCGTGCGCCATATCGGCAAAATCATCGCTGGATCTGTTCTGTAGAGGAGTAGTCATTGAAAGCCAGCCGGAAACGACTGGCTCGAATGGATATAGCCGAAAGGACCTTAGGTTGAGCGACCCTCGCTACGATTTTGTTGTTTTTTAACGCCCTTCCCGTTTTTACGTTCGTATTGATGATGAATAAACCAAGCGACGAGCAGTACGCCAGCCAGACCAAAAACGAACAGCAACAGCTCTATTGCGGGACCCTCGTGTGAAAACATGTTTCGTTCCTCGTCCTGAAGTATCGCGCCTAAAAAACTGGCGCCTCCGAAATTATTCGTAACAATCCATACATTTTCAGGGTAGACGCCGAAGATCGAAGTGACAACCCCAATACTCACGGAACCATTGATCTAGACACGTCACTCGTCGAAAAAACGTTCGCGAGCGCGCTAGCGTCAGCGATACGAGCACAAGAAGGAGGTCGTGACTACTGCACCTGCCCCAATCGCAAACCGCTTGAAATGATGCGGAAACGATCAGGCTTGAAGCGGGGTAGCCGCCCCAAACCCCAGAAACACAAAAGCCCCGCATTCGCGGGGCTTTCGTTTGAATCTTGGCGGGAAACCAGGTATTCGAACCCTGGAGACGCTATTAACGTCCGCCGGTTTTCAAGACCGCTATGCATATTCCAGCGGACTACGGCCTAGACGACCGTTGCCTTTCCGCTACTCGCATTTCGCTTCCGAGCTACAGCCCGCATTCTATGAGGCGCGAACTCTCGGTTTGGGAACTCATATCGCCTCCCAAGCAGCCCATCGAATGGCCTCAATAACCTGGTTAAAAACACGACTATCCTGACAGAAACGCTTACAGCAAAAAGAAATCATTAGTGCCTATCTCCTAGAGAATTTCGGCTAACAGCGTCTTAGAATCAACCGCCCGCCATGCATGGAGCCAGGTCGCGGCAGAGTCGCGCTGCCGCCCCTAGGGAATTGCGCCTTTAGGACTTAGCTAGAAATGAGTCAAAACCAATCGTCAACCACAATTGTGACAGCGTAATAAGGCTCCTTTGGAACCTACGCGTCCGGTAATTCGTTACAGCGAGAACGTTAGGTTTCCTATAATCATCACCATGAAGGCTTGCCGTTGCTTTCGCTCGTGCAAGGCGCGCGCGCCCCCCCCCCTCAATCAATGTCGAGTCGCACCTCGCATGCCCATCGCCCTCACTTAGAAGTCAGAGACGGCATTGAAAAGAGATTCCGCTTCAACGCGTAAGCGTTCAACCTCTTCGTGGGATTGATTAGCTTTTTGGCATCGTGGTAACGCCGAAGCGAATCCACAGCTCGCTGAACCAGAGGCTCGCCCTTCTCGACTAGCTCCTCAAAACTCTCCATGTTACCCCCTAGGTGCAATAGATATCTGACGCAGATCACGTGGTTCCGGGTGTACTGAACATGATCAGGCGCATACAGGAACGCTGAAATTTCGGGTTTCACATTCAGACTAGCACACGCGTTTGACAAGCTAACGCCCGCGCCAAACATGGCAAAACTCTTGAACCAGACATGATGACGACAGGCATGAACGTAAAACTATGTGTCAGAATCATTCGAAAAGGACGCCTTCAAGCTGGAAAGGCATGGGCCGTACGCATGATCTACGGGGCTTTAACGTGTACACTTGAGAAATTTGGGTAGCACCCACAGTTACGCTTGAAATGAAGGGCCTTATGGAATTCCACGACATTTTGCATGGGATCATACGGTTTTCGGATGAAAACCTAACCTCTTTGCTCGCTGATCTTATCGATAGCCCGGAGATCCATCGGTTGCGCAACATGCGTCAAATGAATTTTGACGTACCCCTTATCCAAGAACTTGGCAGATCTCGACGCCTGCCTCATTCCATCGGAGTTACATATTTAGCGGTTGAGCTTGCGCACAGCAGCAACCTCAGTCTTGACGCGACAAAAGCTTTGTTAGCAGCAGCGATTCTTCATGATGCTGCCATACCGCCTTATGGCCACCTAGTAGAATCAGAACTTAAGCGAGTCGCACCTAACTTCAACCATGAAGAGACGCTTTCACAGTTAATTCGCGGAGTGATTGGTGAAGGTAATGATTATGAAGAAATAGTACCTGGCAAACAACTTCAGCTCGCGAAAATTTTGCAAAAACATAATATTGATCAAGATTCTGTGATCAGTTTAGTTTGCCCAAAGAAAGGTACTCACAGCGCAGTATCTGCTGACATTGATATCGACAACATCGATAATGTTCACCGTATGGCGGCAATGCTTGGCTGGGACAACGCCAAACAAAACATCGTTGAAATACGTAAACACATGCGACTTAATGATAAGTCAGGACTATCTTTCAGCCGAGACGCCATAAAGCCGCTTGAACAATGGCTGGACTTCAGGCAGCGTATTTACACTATGATCATAGCGCATCCAGAATGCGTTCCATACAACGCACTTCAAACTGACCTTGTCCGATTGGCAGTTGATAGCGAAATAATAACCCCTGAAAACTGGTATATGACAGAGCCAGTATTCGAGGAAAAACTGCGAAAACATGAAAGCACAAAAATCCTTGCGCAGCAGTTAATATCTGGATGCGAGTACCATCTCGTTGACTATGTTTGGTTCAAGAATTTCAATACTGCTAAGAAATTAAAAAACGCCGAAATCGCGGAATTTATAGCCGAAACGGTAGAGGTCGATTTCAATGACTCGGGCTATTTTGTATGGAATGAAAAGGGCTTAGTTTGTCGAGAAATCAATATATCTATCGATAACGGAGCCGAATTGAAAACCCTCGGGCAAAACTCTACGAGCTGCATGATTGCACTTGTGAAAAAAACACAGGGCAAAGTCAAACTATTAAAAAAAGATAAGAGTGAATGGAGAGAAGGAGTAACAACATCTTTTCTTAAACTTTTTGAAGTTGATAACTTTGAAGCAGAATTCCCGGAAACATATAAAGGAAGCTTCTTCGCAGAAACGGACGAACTGCACTTTGAACTCAACTGAACACTTAGAAAGTATTGATTGGTCATTCCCAAATCAAAGCAATTCGGGGATACACTCTATCCATTGGTATCCGGCGACTTACATAGCTGCAATACCAGGGACCTTGATCCCTGCTTTCACTGGAAAGAATGATATAGTCCTAGACCCATTTAACGGTTCTGGAACCACTGGAGTAGAGTCAATAAGGCTTGGCAGGAAATTTATAGGAATCGATACAAATCCAATTGCATTACTGATGAGTGAGGCTAAACTTTTCTTCCCTGACCCAAAAAGCCTGCGCAAACAAGTCGAGAAAATTATAAATCAGTCAGAAGATTTATTTGGAACGCTGCATCCAGAATCACATCCTCATGAAGAGGAACTGAGAGCTTGGTATCACCCTGATACCTTGTTTACATTAAATCGTCTTTTAACAGCTATTCTCGAGACCCCGAGCCCTCAACTAAAAAAATGCCTGCTCGCTATATTCTCAGGAATACTAAAAAACACGTCGTCGCAAGGACGTCATTGGGGTTGGGTATGCGACAACGTCAAGCCTAAACCCTTCGAAATAGTGCCCAAGGATGCTCTATTAATATTCAGAAATGCTTGCAATGAATATATAAAAATTACTGAGCTATCACATAAAGCAGTTCAGGTCCACATTGAAGGTGAGACGAGAGCACAAACACGTTCTCGATACAAGCTATTAGCGGGCGATTGCGTCGAAAACATGAAAGCCATTAAAAGCGAACATGTGGATTTTATTATGACATCGCCCCCATATTATGGTGTAGCGGACTATGTAAAATCTCAACGCCTCAGCTACTTATGGTTCGACAAGGATGAGCTAGCAGCTGACCGACTGGGGTTCAGAGACTTTGAGAGACTTCGCGCAGTTGAGTCCGGCGCCAGGTCCAATCGTTTTAGAAAAGACAGTCATGAACTCTATATGAACTTCATCACTAATTTTTTCGAACAAAGCTTCCGCATATTAAAGAAAGGCTCCTCGATGGCTCTAGTGGTGGGCGAATCTCAAGCCAGGGCATCAACAACGGAAGACCTCATCACGACTGCAATCAAGCGTGGTTTCTCTCTCGCGCTGAGAAAAGAAAGGAACATAAAAATTAGCCGTAGGCGCTTGATGGCAAAAGTCAAGTGCGAAGATATTCTAATATTTGTAAAAAATTAAATTCCGAGGGAGTGGAGAATGAGTGAAGCTAAGTTTGTGACCGTCGAGGACGGAGTACTCAAAGTCGTTGACGACACTAAAAAAGGGCCAGAAGAAGTTTTACATTCTGAAGTGATGTATTACCGTTTCATGGACTACTTTTATACTCAAACAAAGCACTTAGACCAGTTAACCCCTGAAGGTGTCAGTAATCTTTGTCGCGCTCGTGCAAAATACCCTTCATTAATAAGCAAGACCAACGTAGAAGTTCGCTCCCTTTTTAAGGCGCTCGCAAAAACAATTAACCCAGCGACTCTCTTAGAAATAGGAGCGGGTAGAAACCCCGTATTTGAAGATGAACCACCCACAAAAATGCACTACGTACTGTCTGATGCAGATAACGAAGTGGTAGTGTTCCACTCAGAGAATAATTCAGAGTGCTATGCCTTCTCGGGCGAAATTTGCAACCTGCCCTCTAGGGAAGATTATTTTGAGATGGTGATTGCCGTATTCGTACTGCACTTTCCATTCCACAAAAACCAGCTCGTAGAATTGTATAAGCGCCTGAGCTCATCTGGCGTTATTATAGCGAACGTTTACCGCCGCAGTACTGAAGCAAGGGAAAGTCTAATTTCTGAAATAACTGAAACCGGGTTCAAAATTAAGAAAATCGTCGACAGCGCCAAGCTATGCCGCGATCATGAATACTGGATTCTCGGAAAAAGTTATGCGCAGCTTGAAAACTGCGCAATCATACTAAAAAAACTAATAAATCAGCCGCAGCGACTATGATCGCCATTCCTTCAGAGCTTGATCCACCTTTTGCTTTAGACTCTGAAGCTCCCCTTCATTACTGATAACCTTATCTGCTCTCAATACGAGAGCAGGAACATCAAGCTCACTTCTTGAGTGTACCAGGCTGTCAAAAGCTTCACGGGAGATCCCGACATCTTTAAACTCTTTAGATTCGCCGATCGCCCGCAGAAATCGAAGATCTGGATCTGCCGTAACGGCTAACAACTTAAAATCAGGTACTTCGGCATAGCGCGCTAACTCGTCAGGGTATCGAATCCCATCAACTACAATGCGCCCCATATGAAGATTGGCCAAACGATACCTGGCAATAATATCGTTGCCCAAAACGCTGAAAATAGAGTTCCCTAAAGCTCCTAAGTTCTTTCTATCAGTTTCAATACCCATCCCTTCTAAAATTCGTCTCAAGACATCCGAATTGGAAGCTGAGATATACCCATACTCTTCTACTAAGTATTTCGTAACTGTAGTCTTACCCGCCCGAATAGGGCCAACCATTCCAATTATCGAAGGAAGCTCGGAGGCCATATCAACACCATATAAGAATAAATATATACCAAGATTAGGAACATCATGCCAACTGAAGCCCTAGCAGAAGGAGGATGATCTCTTTTAGTATTATCTCTAGTTTCTTCACCTGGAAACCAACCAATCAAGTAAAATTCTAATTGCTTACCTAATGCAAAGAAAAGCAAAAGAGCTACTAGTGCAATATCACCCCATAAAGCTTCGTAGGCGTTACCTGCAGAAGGTGCAGCTCTGCTTATCAGCCAGGCCGCAAACGCACAGACGAAAGAAATCGAGCAATAACATAGGATTCCCTGCACGAAAGAAGAGACTCTATCGCGCTTGCGAATTGGATGAGGAGACAGAGGACTATATATGACATCCACAATCAAATCCCATATAAAAAACACTGAAAAAACCCACATCATTTGAAGGGCTTCAGGCCTCGCAGATGTAACTCCTACATATGTAGTTATTTCCTTATTTTTTGAATATGCCGAAAAATCCTGCTCCATTGTTTTTGCGATAGCAAAGTATAAAACCACTAAAAATACTTCTATCAACAAAAGTACGAACTCTTTTGAAAAAATACTTTTTATTTCTGTCTTATGTCCAGCAGCCTGCGATTTAGACCACATAACCCAGCTCATCGAAACCAGCAATAGCGCTAGAAATGAGTGACTAAGGGAAGAAAATAAGAGCCCATTACCAAAGAGTAGATTACCCAACATTTTGGTTGGACTCGAAGCCAAATCCCAGCCGCCCGTTATAACAGATAGAAGCTCCGCTATCTGCTGCGCGATAGTAGCTGCAACTAGCGCAAACAACATTGCTATGAACATCCTTCGAAGCTCATTCTGACTAGTACCACTATTCGGCGTTGCATTACTGTTTTGAGTTACCGTACTCATGCCCATTCCTTTGAGTTATCCGAAGTCCCAAACCGTCTTAAGACAGGTCACTTAAAAGCAATCATGTGAAAAAATCCATTAAAGGACTAGCTTGAAATCTAGCGCCTCTGAATGGAGACCTTTATCGCCCCAACATTTACACTACCGGATGCTGACGCTTTTTGCTAATCAGATTGCCTCCGGATGCCAGCGCCGTGGATGTCGCCTTCTAGCCAGGCCTGAGATTCATTAACGTTAGCTCCCTTTTCAGAACAGCTCTCTTAACACAACAGGCTGCCAGTTCATGATCACTAGCTCCAAACCCACATCAGTTTTGCCGCGCCGTTGATTGGTGATGCTGTATTGGGTTTCTAAGGATTCTATTTAAAACCCCTTGAAGACCCTTCGTATGTCCGGATGATCATTGAGGCTGATCATTACCTTCCCCTTACAACGACGCATGAACTGAGCCATCTGTTCATAATTTTCGAACGGGAAGTCAACCCCGTAGCCTTCGGTTTGCCAATAAGGCGGATCCATGTAATGGAAGGTATGTACACGGTCGTAGCGCTCCGCGCATTCGAGCCAAGGTAGATTTTCGACGTAAGTACCGGACAGTCGCTGCCAGGCGGCTGAAAGGTTTTCCTCAATCCGCAGCAGGTTGATTGCGGGTCCGGTGGTCGCGGTACCAAACGTCTGCCCCGTCACCTTGCCTGCAAAGGCATGGTGCTGCAGATAGAAGAAACGGGCCGCGCGCTGGATGTCAGTGAGAGTTTCAGGACGAGTCATTTTCTGCCACTCGAACACCTGGCGAGAGCTGAGCGCCCATTTGAACTGACGCACGAATTCCTCCAGATGGTTCTGCACGACGCGGTACAAAGTCAACAGCTCGCCGTTGATGTCGTTCAGAACTTCAACCGGCGCGGCCAGAGGACGCATGAAGTAGAGCGCGGCGCCACCGGCAAAAACTTCGACGTAGCATTCGTGAGGTGGGAAGAGTGGGATAAGCCGATCGGCCAGGCGGTGTGGACATAAAAGCAAAACCTTTGCTGTATAAATAAACAGTTCTAGGCTCATTTTTGCTTTGTGCACGAAGCAGGAGCCTTGGCTTGACTTGCAGGGGAATTCTGCGGGAAAGGTGACCGGGCTGGATGTTGGAGCATCTCGCCCGGCCGCTCCTTTTGTTTCGGCGTACAACTTCTTTCGTCTAAGCCTCACAGGGGCCGAAGAAAAATCAACCACCACCAGCAATGCACCGTGCGGATCGCCGTAAAAGCCGGGAGATAACCGAAAGGAACGTGCGTCACCCTTCCAAATACCTACTGATCAACAAGTACGGGAAACGGATGACGAAGGGCATGTTGCGCTTGCGCTGGGACAAAGCACGGGAGAAAGCGCAAAGAATGCTTTGGATCAGGGCGACCCTATGCTCGCGGCGAAGATCGGCGGGTTTCAGTTTCGTGATATTCGGCCCAAGGCGGCATCGGAAATCGTCGATATTGGCGACGCAAGTCTGCTGCTGGGGCACACTAAACAAGAGATTACCAAGCGGGTCTACAGGCGGATCGGTGTGACCGCCAAACCCACCAAATAGGCAAAGTTTCGGAACGCCTACCCAAAAGTTTCGGAACGCCCCTCAAAAACCGTCGTGTTCCACCCAAAACCCAGAAACACAAAAGCCCCGCATTCGCGGGGCTTTTGTTTGAATCTTGGCGGGAAACCAGGGATTCGAACCCTGGAGACGCTATTAACGTCCGCCGGTTTTCAAGACCGGTGCATTCAACCACTCTGCCAATTTCCCTTGTGCATCACAGGATTATAGTAGCCTATCCCGTCTCAGCGGGCGCCATAATACCCGAATGAAACACACTGTCAAACTCTCGCCATAGCTTGTTACAGAGCGTCTGTTATGATCTTTGCGACTGAACGTTTCAAAACTGAAGGAGTGTCGCCATGCGCGAACAGAATTACGCAGTGAATGGTAACGCGCAGGCTGAGCAGCTTGAAGTCAGCCGCGTGTTGCGCAACACCTATGGCTTGCTCGCCCTGACCCTCGCATTCAGCGGCGTGATGGCGTTCGTGGCCCAGCAGATGCGCGTTGGCTACCCGAATATCTTTGTGGTGCTGATCGGCTTCTATGGCCTGTTCTTCCTCACCAACAAACTGCGCGACTCTGCGTGGGGCCTGGTGTCGGCATTTGCCCTGACCGGCTTCATGGGCTTTATCCTCGGCCCGATCCTCAACCGTTACCTCGGCATGGCCGGCGGCGCGGAAGTGGTCAGCTCGGCGTTTGCCATGACGGCGCTGGTGTTTGGTGGTCTGTCGGCCTATGTGCTGATCTCCCGCAAGGACATGAGCTTCCTGGGTGGTTTCATCACCGTTGGTTTCTTCGTGTTGCTGGCGGCAGTGGTTGCGGGCATGTTCTTCCAGATCAGCGGGCTGCAACTGGCGATCAGCGCAGGTTTCGTGCTGTTCTCCTCGGTGTGCATCCTGTTCCAGACCAGCGCGATCATCCACGGCGGTGAACGTAACTACATCATGGCGACCATCAGCCTGTATGTATCGATCTACAACCTGTTCATCAGCCTGTTGCAGATCTTCGGCATCATGAGCCGCGATGACTGATTACTTGCCTCAATAAAAATGCCCCGCATCGAAAGATGCGGGGCATTTTTGTTTTCAGAAGATCAGTACTGGTTGGGTTCCATTTCCAGATCGACCTTGAAGCGCTCCAGAATGTCTCGCTGAATGCGGCGGGCCAGGTTGGCAATGTCATGCCCCGAGGCGGCGCCATAGTTGACCAGCACCAGCGCCTGCAGTTTGTGCACGCCGGCGTCCCCCTCACGGAAGCCCTTCCAGCCGGCCTTGTCGATCAGCCAGCCGGCGGCGAGCTTCATCTGCCCGTCAGGTTGCGGGTAGGCCACCAGGTCCGGATACAGCGCCTGCAGCTCAGCCGCCAGCACCTGGGAGACCAACGGGTTCTTGAAGAAGCTGCCGGCATTGCCAAGCTCCGCCGGATCCGGCAGTTTTTCACGGCGAATGCTGCAGATGGCACGGCTGACGTCGCTCGGCGTCGCCTCGGTGATCCCCTGCGCCGCCAGGCGCTGCTGCACCGGGCCGTAGTCGAGTTTCAGGTGGCTGGCGCGGCTGAGGGCGAAGCGCACGCGCAGGATCAGCCAGCGCCCGGTCTCGTGCTTGAACAGGCTGTCACGGTAGGCAAAGTTGCATTCTTCCAGGCTGAAGTCGCGCAGTTCGCCGGTGCGGCGGTCCAGGGCGGTCAGGCCAGCGAATACATCCTTGATCTCGACACCGTAGGCACCGATGTTCTGCATGGGCGCGGCGCCGACGGTGCCGGGGATCAGGCTGAGGTTTTCCAGGCCACAGAAACCTTGGTCCAGGGTCCACAGCACGAAGGGGTGCCAGGCTTCGCCCGCCTCGGCCTCGACCACCACGTGCAGGCCGTCGTCGTGCAGCACACGAATGCCCTGGGTGGCCATGCGCAGCACCAGCGCCGGAATGTCCTGGGTCAGCAACAGGTTGCTACCGCCGCCGATCACCAGCAACGGCACATTGTGTGCGGTGGAATAGGTGAGGGCCTCACGCACATCGCTGTCGCTGTGGGCCTCGGCGAACAGCTGGGCATGCACATCAATGCCAAAACTGTTGAATGGCTTGAGCGATACCTGCGCAAGCACCTGCAAGGTCATAACCGCCCCTTCAATTCGATCACCAATAAATCACAGGCCTGCTCGATCAGGTCCAGGACCCGTTCGAAGCCCTGTTCACCTTCGTAGTACGGATCTGGCACTTCGTCCACTTCGGCATCGTAACGGCGCAGGAACAGGTCCAGCTCCGCCTTGCCCTGCCCCGGCTGCATCGCCTTGAGGTTGCGCAGGTTGCTGTGATCCATGGCCAGGATCAGGTCATAGCGCGCAAAGTCGGCGCGGGAGACCTGCCGGGCACGCTGGGCCGACAGATCGTAGCCGCGGGCCAACGCCGCACGCTGGCTGCGCTGGTCCGGCGGGTTGCCGACATGCCACTCACCGGTGCCGGCGGACGCGACATCGACCTGCCCAGTCAGCCCCGCTTCGCGCAGTTTGTGGCGCAGTACGCCTTCTGCGGTGGGCGAGCGGCAGATATTGCCCAGGCAGACAAACAAAACCTCCATCAGGCCCCCAGCAGGCGACGGACGCGCTCAAGGTCTTCGGGAGTGTCGACACCAGCCGGCGGCGCTTCCAGTGCATCGCCCACGTGGATGCGCACGCCGTGCCACAGCGCCCGCAGTTGCTCCAGGGATTCGGTGTTTTCCAGCCAGCACGGGCCCCAACTGACGAAGTCATGCAGGAAACCGGCGCGGTAGGCATAAATGCCGATGTGACGGCGATACGGCACGCCTTCCGGCAGTACATCCGGTTGCTTGGCAAACGCATCGCGTGCCCACGGCAGGGTCGAACGGCTGAACGTCAGCGCCAGGCCGTTGATATCGCTGACCACCTTGACCACATTCGGATTGAACAGGGTCTCGACGTCTTCGATCGGCTCAGCCAGGGTCGCCATGCGCGCTTCGCCATGGGCGGCCAGGTTGGCGGCCACCTGGTCAATAACGCCGGGCGGGATCAACGGTTCGTCACCTTGCACGTTGACCACGATGGCGTCGGGCGCCAGGCCGAGCTTTGTGGCCACTTCAGCCAGGCGGTCGGTGCCGGAGTTATGGTCTTCACGCGTCAGCACCGCCTCGGCGCCGAAGCCTTTGCAGGCCTCGATGATGCGTGGGTCATCGGTGGCCACCACTACGCGCTCGGCGCTGCTTTTGCAGGCCTGCTCCCACACCAGTTGGATCATCGGCTTGTTGCCGATCAGTTGCAGCGGTTTGCCCGGCAGGCGGGTCGACGCATAGCGGGAGGGAATGACAACGGTAAAGGCGGTGGTCATTTATCCAGGCGCTCATCGGTGGTCAGGGTACGGGCTTCGCTTTCCAGCATTACCGGGATGCCATCACGGATCGGGTACGCCAGGCCGGCGCCTTTGCTGATCAGCTCGGTTTTGTCGGCGCTGAGTTTGAGCGGGCCTTTGCAGATCGGGCAAGCGAGGATGTCGAGCAGTTTGGTGTCCATGAGTGTTTCCTGGAAAAAAGCGGTTTAAGGCAAAAGACGGGCTGGCAACAGACGCATCAGCTGCGTGTCGAACCAGGCGACGAACGCCGGCGACGGCAGCGCATCCACCGCAAGGTACCACCAGTCGGGCTGGGCGAAGGCGCGGCACTTCACCGCGTCCTTCTCGGTCATGACCAGCGGCAATGACGGCGTAAAATTCAGGACCTCGGCGCTGTAAGTCGCGTGGTCGGCAAACCCATGGGGTATCGGCTGCCAGTGTAGCGTTTCAAGGGTATTGAAGAAACGTTGCGGGTTGCCGATGCCGGCGACCGCATGCACCTGCTGGCCCGCCGCAAAATGATCCACTGGCCGGCGCTCGCCGGTTTGCAGGTTGACCAGTGCAGTAGGCTGCAAACGAAAGGCAAAGCCGTCCTCGCGGTCGCCGACGGCGCCGTTGTACAGCAACGCATCGACACTCTGCAGCCGCTCCACCGGTTCGCGCAACGGCCCCGCCGGCAGGCAGCGACGGTTGCCCAGGCCACGGGCGGCATCGATCAGCACCAGTTCAAGGTCGCGGGCCAGGCGGTAATGCTGCAGGCCGTCGTCGGAGAGAATCAGGTCCAGAGTGTCGCTGGCCAGCAGCGCCTTGACCGCACGGCTGCGATCGGGATCGATCATCAAAGGTACGCCGCAGCGCTGCACGATCAATAACGGTTCGTCACCCGCCACCTCGGCGCTGTGGCTGGCTTCGACCCGCCACGGCAACTGTGGTGGCTTGGCGCCATAACCGCGACTGACCACACCCACACGCAAGCCGCTGCGCCGACAGTGTTCGATCAACCACAGGATCAACGGCGTCTTGCCGGTGCCGCCCACGGTAATATTACCGACCACCACCACCGGCACCGGCGATTGGTAAATATCACCCTCTCCCGCCAGGAACCGTGCGCGCTTGCGCTGCACCACCCGGCGATACAGGGACTCCAGCGGCCGCAGTAGCGAAAGTGCCGGGTGGCCCTCGTACCAGGCCTTGAGCAAACGATCGGACATGGCCATCAGGGTTGGCTCGCCGCCTCGACGGTACTCATGCGCAAGTGGCTGAAACCGAGCTTGCCGGCAGCGTCCATCGCGGTGATCACAGCCTGGTGCTGGGTCTTGCCATCGGCACTGATGGACAGTGGCAACTGCGTGTCGCCGCCGGACTCTTTCTGCAAGGCTTCCATCAAGCTGGCAAGGTCGTTTTTCTCCAGCAACTGGTTGTTCACCGAAAACACCCCGTCGGCGCTGATGGCGATGTCCAGTTGCTTGACTTGCTGGTCTTCGGCCGGCGAACCGCTCACGGCTTCCGGCAGGTCGACGCGCAGCTCGGTTTGCCGGGTGAAAGTAGTGGTGACGACAAAAAACAGCAGCAGGATAAACACCACGTCAATCAGCGACGCGAGGTTGATATCGACATTTTCCCGTTGCTTGCGGCGAAATTTCACGCTTTGCCCCCAACCAGATCCACGTCGCGGTCGCCCTGCACCACTTCCACCAACTTGATGGCTTCCTGCTCCATGCCCACCACCAGCTCATCAATGCGGCGTTGCAGGAAACGGTGGAAGAACACCGAAGGAATACCCACCATCAGGCCGGCCGCCGTAGTGATCAGTGCCTTGGAGATACCACCGGCCAGCACGGCCGCGTTGGTGGTCATGCCGGAGCCCATGAACGAACTGAAAATGTCGATCATGCCCAACACCGTGCCGAGCAAGCCGAGCAATGGCGCCATGGCGGCGATGGTGCCGAGGGCGTTGATGTAGCGCTCCAGTTCATGAATGACACGGGCGGCGGCCTCTTCGATGCACTCCTTCATGATCTCGCGACCATGCTTGGAATTGGCCAGGCCTGCGGCAAGGATCTCACCCAACGGGGAGTTGGCGCGCAGTTCCTTGAGCTTTTCCTTGTCCAGTTGCTTGTTCTTGATCCAGCCCCAGACCTGCCCCAGCAGATGCTCGGGGGTCACGCGGCTGGCGCGCAGGGTCCACAGGCGTTCGGCGACGATGCCGAGTGCGGCGATAGAGCTCATGATGATCGGCAACATCATCCAGCCGCCGGATTTGACCAATTCCCACACAGTGAATGTCCCCTCGAAAAAGTGCGCCACTTTACCATATAGGTGCGTCGGCCACAGACCCCATCCGCCGAGGCCTTGAACCCCTAGGGTAAGCGCTCGCGCCAGAACCTGCGTTGACTGCGCGCAACGACCGGTGGCGCGAATGCTCCCAGCTGCACACGCACGGCCCCCTGCTCGGCGCTGTCATACACTTGGCTGCCGAGCCGTTGGTAACGTTCCAGCACCTGCGGATGGGGATGGCCGAACGCATTGCCGCGCCCCCGCGAGATCAGCACATTACGGGGGGAGAGCCGCTCGACAAACGCCCAGGACGAAGAGCTGCGACTGCCATGGTGGGGCGCCTGCAGCCACTCGGTGGGCACCGCCAGAGGCGACGCGAGCATGGCCTGTTCGGCTTCGCGGTCGATGTCGCCGGTCAGCAACAGGCGCTCGCCATTGGCCTGCACCTGCAACACGCAGGACTTTGCGTTACCATTGATGGCGCCAGGCCACTGCCAGAGTTCGAACGTTACCCCGTCCCAGGTCCATCGCTCGCCGCTGACGCAAGGTTGCGTACCGATAAATGCCGGCAGCCCATCGGTTTCCCCGCCCACCACGCGCTTGATCGGTATGCCCTTGGCAATCGCCGCCGCGCCGCCGGCATGATCCGCATCGGCGTGGCTGAGCAGCATCAGGTCCAATGCCCTCACCCCGAGTTTTCGTAACGACGGCAGCACCACGCGCGCGCCCAGATCAAAGGTTCCGGTACGCGGTCCGGCGTCGTAAAGCAATGCATGGTGGCGCGTGCGCAGAATCAGCGACTGCCCCTGCCCCACGTCCAACTGCACCACCTCCATCTGCCCGTGGGGCACCATCGCCCGCGGAGGGAACACCGCCAGCAACAGCATCGGCCAGCCTAATACGCGAAACGGCACGCCCTTGGGCAGCAGTAGCAACACGGCACCCAGCAGACTCACCAGCCAGTAACCCAATGGTACTTGCGCCGGGATCCACGCCGGCATGTGTCCGGCGAGCCACGCCAGCCCCCTGAACAAACCATCCAGAGCGCCGCCCGCCAGCCACAGAAGACCTTCGCCAATAAATGGCAATGGCAGCAATGCGGTCCCCGATAGCGCCAGCGGCAACACCACCAGGCTGATCCACGGCACAGCCACGAGGTTGGCCAGCGGTGCGCTCAGGCTGATGGGCAGTCCCAACACCAACAACACCGGAAACAGCCCAATGGCAATCAGCCACTGCGGTCGGGTCCATGCCTGCCACAGGCTCCACGGCCCCAACCGCCCACCAAACGCCAGAATCAGCACCGCCACCGCCGCAAACGACAACCAGAACCCAGGCTGCAAACTGGCCAACGGCTCAAGCACCAGCACCCCATTGAGCGCCAGCAGCAACGGCCACCACAGCCCCAGATGCCGGAAGCGCAGCCGCCACACCAACACCAACCCGACCATCACACAAGCCCGTTGCACCGGCACGCCAAACCCTGCGAGCCAGCCGTAGCCCAACGCAGCGCTGAACGCCAGGCCACACGCCCAGGGCAACCACGGCCAGGTTCGCGGCCAGCAACCGTAGCGGGCCAACCCGGCGATCAGCCCATAGATCAAACCCGCCAGCAAACCGATGTGCTGGCCGGAAATGACCAGCAGATGCACGGTGCCCGTGTCCTGCAACACGTGCCAGTCGGCAGCGGCCAACCCTGAGCCGTCGCCCAGTACCAGGGCAACCAGGCCTGCTTCCCGGCCTTGGGCATCCACGGCCAGCAGGCGCTGACGCACGCTGTCGCGCCAGGCATTGCGGGCTGGCGCCAGGCGCTCGCCATCCTTGACCGAGCCCGTGGCGCCGATGCGTTGGGCCAACAGCCAGGCTTCCTGATCAAACACGTGGAAATTCAGCAACCCGGTCGGACGCTTGAGGGTAACCGCCAGGCGCCAACGTTCACCGCTGCGCACCGGCGGCCCGCCACGCCAGGACACGCGGATGCGTTTGGGTAAGCGGGCATTGCGCGACCGGCTATCGGCCAGTTCGAAGCGCACACCTTCGCCCGTCTGTCGCGGCAACCCGATCACCCGGCCCTCCAGCCAGCGCGTCTGGCCGTCCAGCGCAGGCATCAGACGATCATCCAGCGCCCACTGTGCGCTGAGGCATGCCCAACTCAGCCCCAGCAGGAAAAACGCCAGTGGGTAGGTACGAAACGGCAACAACATCAACGCCAGCACCGGCCAGGCAACCAGCCATCCCATAGGCGGCAACGCCGGCAAAAAACGCAGGGCCAGCAGCCCCAGCGCAAACGCGCACATCCCTGTCCTCATGAATCATCCTTTTCAAGTGATCCACTCAGTCTTAGCCGGATGCCCAGGGCGGCCTATGATGTTTTGTCACAAAGTCTGAATTTTCTGTTTATAGAATGCGGGCATACTTGCCCCTCGAACTGACCTGGATCCCTTATGCCCCGGCGCTTATTCAAACGGTACATGCCCGATCCCACGAGTATCAGGGAACATAAGTCATTACAGTTTCTCGGCACGTTGCTGCATGACCCGAACCTCTGGCACCTGAACCGACACTCGGTCGCACGCGCAATGGCCGTGGGTTTGTTCGCCGCGTTTATCCCAATCCCCTTGCAGATGCTGTTAGCCGCGGTCCTGGCGATCACCGTGCGCGGCAACATGCCCATCGCCGTCAGCCTGGTGTGGCTGACCAACCCGATCACCATGCCGGTGGTCTTTATCTGCACCTACATGACCGGCGCCTGGCTGATGAACGTGCCACCGCGCAGCCTGCCCGACGATCTGACCTGGGAATGGATCAGTGGCCAACTGAGCACCTTGTGGCAGCCGTTCCTGCTGGGTTCAGTGGTGTTGGGGCTGGTGCTGGGCGCGCTCGCCTATTGCCTGACCATGGGCTACTGGCGCTGGTGGGTGGGCCACCAGTGGAAAAAGCGCAAACAGCGTCGCGCTTAGCAGGCCCGCAAGCGCAGGTGCACGCGCAGGCCTTGCCCGGTATTTTCCGCCCACAGGCTGCCGTCCTGGCGCTGCACGGCGTTGCGGGCGATGCTCAGGCCCAGTCCGAAGCCGCCATCGCCGGGGCGTGAACCGTCCAGGCGAGTAAAAGGCGCGAAGATCCGTTCCAGATCCCCTTCATCGATCCCGCCGCCCTGATCCTCCAGCCAGACATGCCAACAATCACCTTCGCGACGCCCGTCCAGGCTGACCACACCGCCCGACGGTGAATGGCGGATAGCGTTGCGCAAAATGTTTTCCAAAGCCTGGGCCAACGCATTCAGGTTGCCTCGCACCCAGCAGTCCACCCCCAGCAGGCATGGCAGCCGCGACGCTGGCCAGTCGCTCTCATAGCAGGCGTTTTCGCGCAACATGTCCCACAGCGCTTGAAGCTGGATAGCTTCCTGGGGCAGCGGCGCCCGTTCGGTGTCGAGCCAGGCCAGTTGCAGGCTGTCTTCCACCAGGCGTTGCATCGCGTCGATTTCACGGCCGAGCCGCTCGCGCAGCTGCGTCAGGTCTTGCTCACTGTCACAGGCCACTCGCAGTCGACTCAGCGGGGTGCGCAGCTCATGGGACATGTCTCGCAGCAACTGTTGCTGCAACACCACGGTGCCCTGCAAACGCTCGGACATATGGTCGAACGCTCGCCCCAGTTCGCCCAACTCATCCTGGCGACTGGTGGCGTCGTGGGACAACCGCGTATTCAACTGATCGGCGCGCCAGGCATTGGCCTGCTCGCGCAGTTGATTGAGGGGCATGATCAGCAGCCGATACAGGCCGATGCACAGCAACAGGGTAAACAGGCCGGGAATCACCCCGTTGGTCACCACTCGCCAGAACAGTTGGTAGCGCCCCGGCATAAAGCGCTGGGGTAACTCGATCACCAGCGACCCCGCATGGGGGTCGGTCGGAAACGGGATCTTCAGCCATGGCAGGCCTTTGACATGCCGGCTCACCGGCCAATCCAACCCACGCAGAAAGGTCAGTCGCTGGCTTTCGTTGTCGCTCAGCGGGATGCTGCTCAACGATTGCAGGTCATTGCCGATCACGCCTATCCAGGTACTTTCACGCTTGCCCATCGCCTGCAGCCAAGCGTCGACGCCGGCACTGCCATCGCGACTCCACGCCTGCTCAGCCGCGACCGCATAACCACTCAAGGTGACTCGCGCCTCATCGGACAGGTAGGCGTTCTTCTGCTCCATGTAGCGGCCCCAGGACCAACTGAGCCAGATCATCAGCAAGCAAAAGGCGATCAGCAGGCAGGCCAGCTTCCAGAATAACGAGTGCCGGCCCGGCAGCCGTTTCAAGGGGCGTTCAAAGCCCGTCATCGTGACCGCTCAGCACATAGCCCTTGCCCCACACCGTGCGCACTTCGCGCTCGGTGTAGTTGATCGCCTTGAGCTTGCGGCGGATCTGGCTGATATGCATGTCGAGGCTGCGGTCATGGGGCGCATAACCGCGTTGCAGCACATGCTGGTACAGGAAAGGTTTGCTGAGGACTTCTTCGCTGCTGCGATGCAGGGTTTCCAGCAGGCGGTATTCGCTGCGGGTCAAGCCGGCCCAGTGGTCAAGATGGAAGACATCACACCGTTCATCATCGAAACGCAGGGTGCGGGCATCGTCATGCACCGGCGCCGAGATCGGCAGCGGACGGCGGTCGAGGGCCACCCGGCGCAGGATGGCTTCGATGCGTACGCGCAGCTCGATCATGCTGAACGGCTTGGGCAGGTAGTCATCGGCCCCCAGGCGAAAACCACTGATGCGATCGGCTTCGGCGCCCAGTGCAGACATCAGGATCACCGGGATCGAATGGCTCTGGCGCAGATGAGTGAGGATCGACAGGCCGTCCATCCCCGGCAACAGGATATCCATCAGCACCACGTCAAAGGCCTGCTCGCGCGCCATCTGCAGGCCCTGCTGGCCATTCTGGCACCAGGTCACGTGGAAACCACAGCGGCCCAGGTGCTCATGGACATAAGCGCCCAGCACGGGGTCATCTTCAATAGTCAGGATACTGGGTAGGCCAATTGCTGCGGGATTCATTAGTATCTGCAAGTCATTCTCAATGGCTGATTATTCAAGATTACCCCGCCACAGGCAATCGCCACCGGGCGCCGAATGGCGCGAAGATTGCCGTATGTCATTAATTTGCAAGATTCCGCGCTGCGCAAATGGCTACACTGCGCAGGTGGCGCGGGCCGGATGCCCGTGTGAATCATCGATATCAATGTGGTAGCAGGAGAGTGGCGTGCTGACAAAAATGGGGATAAAAGGCCGCGTACTGTTGCTGACCTTATTACCGACCAGCCTGATGGCTTCGTTGCTGGGCGGCTATTTCACCTGGATGCAGTTGTCGGAACTGCAGACCCAGTTGCTGCAACGTGGCGAAATGATCGCCGAGCAGTTGGCGCCACTGGTGGCGCCCGCCTTGAGTGCACGCAACACCGACCTGCTGGAGCGCATCGCCACCCAGTCCCTGGAGCAGCCGGACGTGCGCACCGTGTCGTTCCTCAGCCCGGACCGTGCGACCCTCGCCCACGCCGGCCCGACCATGCTCAACCAGGCACCCATCGGCAACAGCTCACACCTGTTGCAACGCACCGGCAATGACGCCACGCGCTACCTGCTGCCGGTGTTTGGCCGCCATCGCAACCTCGCCGGCGACCTGATCCCGGATGAAGCCGACCGCCTGCTGGGCTGGGTCGAGGTGGAACTGTCCCACAATGGCATGTTGCTGCGTGGCTACCGCAGCCTGTTCGCCAGCCTGCTGCTGATCGCCATCGGCCTGATCTGCACCGCGGCACTGGCGCTGCGCATCAGCCGCACCATCAACGCGCCGATCGGCCAGATCAAGCAAGCCGTGGCCCAGCTCAAGGACGGCAACCTGGAAACCCGCCTGCCGCCCCTGGGCAGCCAGGAACTGGACCAGCTCGCCTCTGGCATCAACCGCATGGCCGAGACCCTGCAGAACGCCCAGGAAGAACTGCAACACAGCATCGACCAGGCCACCGAAGACGTACGCCAGAATCTGGAAACCATCGAGATCCAGAACATCGAGCTGGACCTGGCGCGCAAGGAGGCGCTGGAGGCCAGTCGCATCAAGTCGGAGTTCCTGGCCAACATGAGCCATGAGATCCGCACGCCGCTCAACGGCATCCTGGGGTTTACCCACTTGCTG
The DNA here is from genome assembly GCF_058787615.1 of Pseudomonas sp. FW305-3-2-15-C-LB1. NCBI lineage: Bacteria > Pseudomonadati > Pseudomonadota > Gammaproteobacteria > Pseudomonadales > Pseudomonadaceae > Pseudomonas > Pseudomonas sp. FW305-3-2-15-C-LB1. The sequence goes on from NZ_JBYSZX010000006.1 coordinate 144,280, forward strand.
CAAAAGAGCGAGCTGACCCCGCGTCAACTCGACTACCTGGGCACCATCGAAAAATCCGCCGACAACCTGCTGGGCATCATCAACGAGATCCTCGACTTCTCGAAAATCGAAGCCGGCAAGCTGGTCCTCGACAGCATTCCGTTCAACCTGCGGGACTTGCTGCAAGACACCCTGACCATCCTCGCCCCCGCCGCCCATGCCAAACAGCTCGAACTTGTCAGCCTGGTCTACCGCGACACGCCGCTGGCATTGGTCGGCGACCCGCTGCGCCTCAAGCAGATCCTCACCAACCTGATCAGCAACGCGATCAAGTTCACCCGCGAAGGCACCATCGTGGCGCGAGCGATGATCGAGGACGAGCAGGAAGACAGCGTGCAATTGCGCATCAGCGTGCAGGACACCGGCATCGGCCTGTCCAACCAGGACGTGCGTGCCCTGTTCCAGGCCTTCAGCCAGGCTGACAACTCACTGTCGCGCCAACCCGGCGGCACGGGCTTGGGCCTGGTGATTTCCAAGCGCCTGATCGAACAGATGGGCGGCGAAATCGGCGTCGACAGCACGCCGGGCGAAGGCTCGGAGTTCTGGATCAGCCTCAACCTGCCCAAGACCCGCGACGACGTGGAAGACCTGCCGTCGGCGCCCCTGCTGGGCCATCGTGTCGCCTTGCTGGAAAACCATGAACTGGCACGCCAGGCGCTGCAACACCAACTGGAAGACTGCGGCCTGGACGTCACGCCGTTCACCAGCCTGGAAAGCCTGACCAACGGCATTACCAGTGCCCACCAGACCGAGCAAGCCATTGACCTTGCGGTCCTTGGTGTTACTGCCAACGACATCCCGCCCGAGCGCCTCAACCAGCACCTGTGGGACCTCGAACACCTGGGCTGCAAAGTGCTGGTACTGTGCCCCACCACCGAACAGATGCTGTTCAATCAGTCCGTACCCAATCCCAACAGCCAATTGCAGGCCAAACCGGCCTGTACGCGCAAATTGCGGCGTGCCTTGTCCGACCTGATCAGCCCGCGCCCCACGCGCAGCGAACCCGGCGAACCCTTGTCCAGCCGGGCACCGCGTGTACTGTGCGTGGATGACAACCCGGCGAACCTGTTGCTGGTCCAGACCCTGCTGGAAGACATGGGCGCCCGGGTACGCGCCGTGGAAAGCGGTTATGCGGCCATCGACGCGGTGAAGCAGGACACCTTCGACCTGGTGCTGATGGATGTGCAAATGCCCGGCATGGACGGCCGCCAAAGCACCGAGGCGATCCGCCAGTGGGAAAGCGAACGCAGCGGCACGCCATTGCCGGTAGTCGCCCTCACCGCCCACGCCATGGCCAACGAAAAACGCGCCTTGCTGCAAAGCGGCATGGACGACTACCTGACCAAACCCATCAGCGAACGCCAACTGGCCCAGGTGGTGTTGAAATGGACCGGCCTGGCCCTGCGCAATCAGGGGCCGGAACGCGCGACCGACAACCTCGGCCCTGGCGTGCAATTTCCGGTGCTCGATCACGAGGAAGGCCTGCGCCTGGCGGCCGGCAAGGCTGATTTGGCAGCAGACATGCTCGCCATGTTGCTTGCCTCCCTGGAAGCCGACCGACTCGCCATCACCATTGCCCGTGACGCCAACGACAACAACGCCCTGATTGAACGGGTGCATCGTCTGCACGGCGCCACCCGTTACTGTGGCGTACCGCAACTGCGCGCCGCCTGCCACCGTGCCGAAACCCTGCTCAAGCAGGATGACGCCAAGGCCATGCATGCGCTGGACGAACTGGACATGGCGATTGCACGGCTGGCCAGCGAGGCGCGGGTCAGCGCCTGAAGAGACTTTGACGCCGATCAGCTGTGGGAGGGGGCTTGCCCCGATAGCGTCGTATCAGTCGAAGCATCTGTAGCTGACACACCCTAATCGGGGGCAAGCCCCCTCCCACAGTTGTCCAGCGTTTCCAACTGATTAATTGCGGGGAGCCTTTTGATGCGCGTGATTCTATTCAGCAGCCAAACCTACGACCGCGACAGCTTTCTCGGCGAACCGTTGCCCGTAGGCCTGGAGCTGCAATTCCAGCCCGCCCGGCTCAACCTCGACACCGTGGCCCTGGCCGAACATCACGAGGTAGTCTGCGCCTTTATCAACGATGACCTCAGCGCCCCGGTGCTGGAGCAGTTGGCCAAGGGCGGCACGCGGTTGATCGCCCTGCGCTCGGCGGGCTACAACCATGTGGACCTGGCCGCCGCCAAGCGCCTGGGCCTGACCATCGTGCGCGTACCGGCCTACTCGCCCCATGCGGTGGCCGAACACGCCGTCGCGCTGATCCTCGCCCTCAACCGCCGCCTGCCCCGCGCCTGCAACCGTACCCGCGACGGCGATTTCAGCCTGCATGGCCTCACCGGTTTCGACCTGGTGGGCAAGACCGTCGGCGTGGTCGGCACCGGACAGATCGGCGCCACCTTCGCCAATATCATGGCCGGCTTCGGTTGCCGGCTGCTGGCCTACGACCCCTTCCCCAACCCGCAGATCCAGGCCCAGGGCGCGCACTACGTGAGCCTGCCCGAACTGCTGGCCCAGGCGCAGATCATCAGCCTGCACTGCCCGCTCACCGCCGACAGCAAACACCTGATCAACGCCCGCTCCCTGGCGCAGATGCAACCGGGTGCGATGCTGATCAACACCGGTCGCGGTGGGCTGGTCGACACCCCGGCGCTGATCAAGGCGCTCAAGGACGGCCAGCTCGGCTACCTCGGTCTGGATGTCTATGAGGAAGAAGCGCAGTTGTTTTTCGAGGACCGCTCTGATCTGCCCTTGCAGGACGACGTGCTCGCACGCCTGCTGACCTTCCCTAACGTGATCATCACTGCCCACCAGGCGTTTCTGACCCGCGAGGCCCTGGCCGCCATCGCCGGCACGACGTTGGCCAACATTGCCGCCTGGGCCGATGGCCGGGCACAGAACCTCGTCGAAGGATGATCAGCGGTTACATACCAGGCTCATGATGAGCCAGCACCCGTGATAGGATGCCGCGCCTATTTGGAGGATCCATGGCCGAACACGATTTCCGCTTCAGTTTGCTGAGCCCGCAACACACCCTGATCGAATGCCGCGCCCTGGTGCCGGGCCGTTACCAGGTCACCGGCAACGGTGGCTCGATCAAGCATGGCGACGTTCTGATCGTCTCCCTGCGCGGCAGTAAAACCCTGTCGATGCGCCTCACCGTCGAAGGTGACGCACGCTACTCCATCCGCCCGGCGGGCCAGTGGGTCGCCATGGCCCAGGGGCCGAAGTTCGGGGAGTTGGAGATTCACACCTGGAAGGTCAACTGCGACAGCTGCGACGCCGTGTTGGACTTCGAGTTTGCGGTGGAAACCAAGCTGACCAAAGAACCGCTGCAACCGGCCGCCAATGCGCGGATCGCCGAGTTGGGCTGGACCAGCGAGGGCGACAAGCACCGCTGCCCGAAATGCCAGAAGGCTGCGCAATGAGAGGCCTGTTTCTGCTCGCCGCCCTCGGGGCGGGCCTGACCGGCTGTGCCGGCGACGCGGTCAAGCTCAAACAGGATCACAGCTACGTGGTGGAATGGATTGGCGAGCGGCCGCTGATGGATTACGCGCACCTGACCGTCACCCTCGGCGCCGATGGTCGCGCCTATGGCAACGGCGGCTGCAACCATTGGTTCGCGCCCTACACCGTCGACGGTCAAAAGCTCAGCTTCGGCCAGATCGGCAGCACCCGCAAACTCTGCGCCGAAGCGTTGATGGAACAGGAACACCGCTTCTTCCAGGCCCTGCAAGGCGTGCAGCGCTGGGATATCTCGCCGATCGAGCAGACCCGGTTCTGGCCGGCCGAGGGCAAACCGATACGATTGTGGCTCGAAGAAGGCTGATTTTCCCAATCCATGGATTGATGGAAGCTAAATGTGGGAGGGGGCTTGCCCCCGATGGCGGTGTAACAGTCAACTGATGGAGTGACTGACACACAGCTATCGGGGGCAAGCCCCCTCCCACATTTGATTCCGGGTAGCCCCTAGCCGCGCAAGGCCTTGAGCCTGGCCAGCACGCCTTCCGCCGTCTGCTCGCCCATCAACGTCTCGCGCACCTTGCCCTTGTCATCGATGATGTAGGTCACCGGCAACGCTTCGCTGCGTGGAATATCGAAAATCTCTTCCGGGTTCTGCGCCAGCACCGTGAACTTGATGCCCAGCTTGTCGCTGGCGGCTTTCAGCTCTTCGCCCTGGACATTGTCGAAGTTGACCCCGAACACGCCCACGTTCTGCGCCTTCAACTGTTCGGCCAAGGCATTGAGCTCGGGGATTTCCGTGCGGCACGGACCACACCATTCGGCCCAGTAATTGACCACCAGCCACTGCTTGTCCAAGCGTTCGGACGCCACCTTCTTGCCAAATTGGTCAACGCCGTAATCGTTACCGCAGCCGCTGAGCAGCAGGGTTGTGATGATCGCCAATGCACCGATCAGTCGCCTTGTCATGGGGTAATCCTTCGCAAAAATGAACGTTGGCTGCGGCCTATCGCCTCTTACGGTTTAAGGACAGGTCGCTGCACGGGTAGAATACCCGCCACCTTACGCAAGATGCGACCCGCACATGACCGATCTGACGCTTTATCACAACCCGCGCTGCTCGAAATCCCGCGGTGCGCTGGAGCTGCTGGAGGCCCGTGGCCTCACCCCCACCGTTGTACGCTACCTGGAAACCCCGCTGGACGCCGCGCAACTCAAGGCGCTGCTCGGCAAGCTGGGTATCAGCGCGCGCCAACTGCTGCGCACCGGCGAAGATGAATACAAAACCCTGAACCTGGCCGACGCCAGCCTCAGCGAAGCCCAGTTGATCGCCACCATTGCCGATCACCCGAAATTGATGGAACGCCCGATCCTGGAAACCGCCGACAAAGCCGTCATCGGCCGGCCGCCGGAAAACGTACTGGAGATCCTGCCGTGACGTCGCCGTATGTGCTGGTGCTGTATTACAGCCGCAATGGCTCGGTCAGCGAAATGGCCCGGCAGATTGCCCGGGGCATCGAGCAAGGCGGGATGGAGGCACGCTTGCGCACCGTGCCGGCGATCTCCACCGAGTGCGAAGCCGTGGCACCGAGCATTCCGGAGGAAGGCGCGCTGTATGCCAGCCTCGACGACCTGAAACACTGCTCCGGCCTGGCCCTGGGCAGCCCGACCCGCTTCGGCAACATGGCCGCACCGCTCAAGTACTTCATCGACGGCACCAGCAACCTGTGGCTCACCGGCGCCCTCGTCGGCAAGCCGGCCGGGGTGTTTACCTCCACGGCCAGCCTGCACGGCGGCCAGGAAACCACGCTGATGTCGATGCTGCTGCCGTTGCTGCACCACGGCATGCTGATCACCGGCCTGCCCTACAGCGAACAGGCCTTGCTCGATACCCAGGGCGGCGGCACGCCCTATGGTGCCAGCCATCACGCCGGCCCGGACGGCAAGCGCATGCTCGACCAGCATGAGATCGCCCTGTGCCGCGCGCTGGGGCTACGCCTGGCGAACACCGCCACGCTGCTGGAGGGCGGTCGTGGCCAGGAAGCCTAAGGTCCTGCCGCCCCAGGCGTGGTTGGAGCCACGGGTCAGAATTGCTCGCGCGCTGAGCCTGCTGGCGTTTTTTGGCCTGGTGGGGTTGCTGTGCGTGTACTACCTGTTCGTTGCTGATCTGCACGGCGCACGGCCGTGGGTGATCCTGCTGATCGAACTGGTGCCCTTGCTGGTGCTGGCGCCAGGCATGCTGCTGGGCAGCGCGCGCGGGCACTCATGGATGTGCTTTGTGGTGAACCTGTATTTCATCAAGGGCGCGCTGGCGGCGTATGACCCGAACCGGCAGTGGTTCGGGGTGCTGGAGATGTTGGCGAGCCTGGCGGTGTTTTGCACGGCACTGTTGTATGTGCGCTGGCGGCATCAGTTGAACCGGCAGCTGGCAGCGGCCTGAAGCCCCTCATCGGGGGCAAGCCCCCTCCCACACTGTTACCGCGCCGCCTATCCAATGTGGGAGGGGGCTTGCCCCCGATGGCATCATCCCGGCCTCAATGGTTGACGGTGTACGCCAACATCATCGACAACTGGCACATCGGCCGTCCACTCTCGGCGTGCCACTGGTTGAACGCGCCCTGCACCGTCGCCAGGTCGCGCAGGCTGGTCGGCGCCTTGTCGACGATCTTCTGCGCGTTCAACGCCGCCACCACGTCATAACTCGGCACAAAGGTATCCTTGCCGACCATGCGTAAAAAGCGCGGCGCTGACAACCCGCCGAGCTGGTGGCCGTGTTTGCTCAGGTACTTCCACAAGCCGACAATGTCGGTCACCGGCCAATCGGCGATAAACGCGCCGAAGCTGCCCTTCTCCTGCTCGATATCCAGGATCATCTGCGCATTGCGCGGCACGCTCTTGAGCTTGCCCAGATGGCGGATGATGCTGGTGTCCTGCATCAGCCGCTCCAGGTGCTCGGCGCCCATCAGTACGACTTTTTCCGGATCGAAGCCGAAAAACACCTTTTCGAACGCCGGCCACTTGGCGTCCACCACGCTGTGCTTCAAGCCTGCACGAAACACGCGCAACGCCAGGGTCGACAGGTAGCGATCATCACTGATCTTGCGTAATTGCGCCGCAGTCTTGGGCACAGGCAGGTGGGCTTCCAGCTCGGCCGCCGAACCGAAGCGGTTCAGACAATATTCGTGCAGCCACTTGTAATCGCGCATGCCCTCTCCTGGCAATTGAATGGAAAACGGCGCCCGCGAGCGCCGTGTGTCAGAGCCTTGAATGGGCTCAGAGGTTCACAACATTGACGAAGCGCGACGCGGCGGTCTCATCGATTTTCAGGCTGGTGAAGTCGAACAGGTTGCGGTCGGCCAACTGTGAGGGGATAACGTTCTGCAGGCTGCGGAAGATGCTTTCGGTGCGGCCCGGGGTCTTGCGCTCCCAGTCCAGCAGCATTTCCTTGACCACCTGGCGCTGCAGGTTCTCCTGGGAGCCACACAGGTTGCACGGGATGATCGGGAATTGCTTGAAGTCGGAGTAAGCCTGGATGTCTTTCTCGTTGCAATACGCCAGCGGGCGGATCACCACGTTGCGCCCGTCATCGGCACGCAGCTTGGGCGGCATGGCCTTGAGCGAGCCGTTGAAGAACATATTCAGGAAGAAGGTCTCGACGATATCGTCGCGATGATGCCCCAGGGCCATCTTGGTCGCGCCAATCTCATCGGCGAAGGTGTACAGCGTGCCACGGCGCAGGCGCGAACACAGCGAGCAGGTGGTCTTGCCTTCCGGAATCAGTTCCTTGACCACCGAGTAGGTGTCTTTCTCGACGATGTGGTACTCGATGCCCAGTTCCTTGAGGTAGGCCGGCAGCACATGCTCAGGGAAGCCCGGTTGTTTCTGGTCCATGTTGACGGCGACGATCTCGAACTTGATCGGTGCGACCTTTTGCAGGTGCAACAGCACGTCGAGCATGGTGTAGCTGTCTTTGCCGCCGGAGAGGCAGACCATGACCTTGTCGCCGTCCTCGATCATATTGAAATCGGCGACCGCTTCACCGGCCAGGCGACGCAGGCGTTTTTGCAGTTTGTTCTGGTTGACCGTAAGAGTGCCCATGGCGCTTGGATCCGCTGGAGGTGTGTGACGAAAAGCCCAGCATTTTACCGGTAAGAATCACCGAGTTCCAATGTGGGAGGGGGCTGCATTCCAATCTGCGATTAACCCCAACGTTTACAGCGCAATTTGCTCTAAAGGCCCTACAGTTATTCCGGTCATCCCTTCCTATACTGCGACAAGAGGTCGCACAGCTATCCAGGACCTTTGAGGCCATTTGGCCCGTGGGCGCTCCGATGGGGGGCGATGGCAATAACGACAGGAGTGACTGGCATGATCCATCACGTCGTGGGGCTTTTTACCCATCCCGACCAGGAATGGCGGGAAATCCGTGGCGATAAAGAAGAAAGCATCGGCCACATGTACCTCACTCACACCCTGATTCTCGCGGCGATTCCCGCCGTTTCCGCGTTTATCGGTACCACCCAGGTCGGCTGGGTCATCGGCAACCGCGCGCCAGTGATGCTGACCCAGGAAAGCGCACTGTGGATGACCATCATGTCCTACGCCGCGATGCTCGCCGGCGTGGCGGTGATGGGTGCATTCATTCACTGGATGGCGCGTACCTATGACGCCAACCCGAGCATGGCCCGCTGCGTGGCGTTTGCCACCTACACCGCCACGCCACTGTTCATCGGCGGGCTGGCGGCGCTCTATCCACATATGTGGCTGGGCATGGTGGTAGGCACGGCGGCCATCTGCTACACGGTGTACCTGCTTTATGTAGGTGTGCCGACCTTTATGAACATTGATCCGGATGAAGGCTTCCTGTTTTCCAGTTCCATACTGGCCGTGGGGCTGGTGGTGCTGGTGGCGATCATGGCCTTTACCGTGATTGTCTGGGGCTTGGGCGTAGGCCCGATCTATACCAACTGAGCAGATGAACCGTGGGCAAAGCCACCGCAAGGTGGCTTTGTGCATCATGCATGACCATTCGGCGCCTGACAGATTCGGAAACACCCAGCTTTGCGGCATACTGGGCGTCTCTGGAGATATGTACAGCATGCCCGAGCAACTCAATACCCGCGTCGAAGATTGTTTCCTGCTAGCCGAATCCTTTTTCAAACGAAGCTTCAAACGTCCCCAGGTCAGCCTCAAGCTGCGGGGCCAGAAGGCCGGTGTCGCGCATTTGCACGAGAACCTGCTGCGCTTCAACCCACAGTTGTACCGAGAAAACAGCCAACATTTCCTCAAGCAGACCGTAGCCCATGAAGTGGCGCACCTGATTGCCCACCAGTTGTTTGGTGAACGCATCCAGCCCCATGGCGAGGAATGGCAATTGATCATGCGCGGGGTCTACGAACTGCCGCCGGACCGTTGCCACACCTATGCCGTGAAGCGCCGCCAGGTGACCCGCTATATCTACAAGTGCCCGTGCGCGGACAGTGACTTTCCGTTCTCGCCCCAGCGCCATGGCATGGTGGCTCAGGGCCGAAGGTATTTGTGCAGGCGGTGCCGGCAGACGCTGGTGTTTACCGGTGAAACCCGGGTGGAATGAGGGCCTCATCGGGGGCAAGCCCCCTCCCACCTGTTGACCGCGCCGCCTATCGAGTGTGAGAGGGAGCTTGCTTCCGATGGCGTCGGTCCAGTCACCCTACTACCTTGGTCCGCCGCAGATCCTGTATGCGCTGAACACTGAACCCCAACTCCGCCAGCACCTCATCACTGTGCGCCCCCACAGCAGCGCCTATATGCCTGGGCGCTGGCAACCCCTCCGAGAACTTCAACGGGCAGGCAATCTGCGCCTGGCTCGAGCCATCCCCCCTGGGCACCTGACTGACCAACGCCCGCGCCCTTAACTGCGGATGTTGCACCGCTTCACTCAGGCTCAACACCGGCTCCACACACGCATCCACCCCGGCAAACAACTCACACAACTCATCAAAGCTACGTTTCTCGAATTCAACCTGCAGCGCCTGCTTGAGTGTGGGCGACAGGCCCAGCGCCGCCAACTCCGGCCGTCCCAGCGCGTCACAGAGTTGCTGCATAAACCCGGGTTCCAGACTGCCGACCGACATCCAACGCCCATCCCGCGAGCGGTAATAATCGTAAAAACTGCCACCGTTCAGCACGTGGCTTTCGCGTTCAGGCTCGACATCGCACGCCAGGAAGCCCGCACCCGCCATGGCGTTCAGGCTGAACGAGCAGTCGGTCATGCTCACATCCAGGTACTGGCCTACCCCGCTCTGCTGCCGGGCGATGACCGCCGCGAGCAGCCCCACTACCGCATGCAGCGACCCGCCGCCCACATCCGCCAGTTGTACGCCCAGTGGCAACGGGCCGCTGTCCCGGCGCCCGGTGTAGCTGGCCACCCCGGCCAACGCCAGGTAATTGATGTCGTGCCCGGCGCGGTCCCTATACGGGCCAGTCTGGCCATAACCGGTGATCGATACATAAATCAGCCGGGGGTTGATCGCCTTCAATGCCTCATACCCCAACCCCAGCCGCTCCATCACCCCAGGGCGGAATTGTTCAAGCAGGATGTCGTATTCCTTGACCAGCGCCCGTACGATCTCCAGCGCCTCGGCGTGCTTGAGGTCCAGCGCCAGGCTGCGCTTGTTGCGGTTGAGGTAGGCGTGGCTGGCCGACGTGCCCTGGTCGTGGGGTGGCAGTACGCGCAACAGGTCCATGCGCGTGGGTGACTCGATACGCAGCACCTCGGCGCCCATGTCTGCCAGCATCAGCGACGCAAACGGGCCAGGCAGCAAGGTGGAAAAATCCAGCACTTTGAGGGACGCCAAGGGACCTGACATGGGCACTCCATTTCGGTTTTGAATGCCCACAGACTAGGCAGCCTTGCGCCGGTCGGCAATCGCCGGAACGGTCACCGACAGTGACCGTTTTGATCACGGCGGGCTTTTTCGCGGCGGCGGCTTTATCATTGGCCCACGTTTGCTTGCAGAGTGTTCCATGAAGTTTGCGATTGCAGTGTTTTGTGCCGCCCACGCGCCCTCCTCGCGCCGCGCCCTGCTGTTTGCCCGGGCGGCACTGGCCGGCGGGCATGAGATTGTGCGGCTGTTTTTCTACCAGGACGGCGTGTACAGCGCGTCCAATTCGGTTGTTGCGCCCCAGGATGAGCAGGACATCGCTCGCCAATGGCGTGAGTTTGTCAGCGCGCACCAACTCGACAGCGTGGTGTGCATCGCCGCTGCCTTGCGTCGTGGCGTGCTCAACGAGGAGGAAGCCACGCGTTATCAACGCAGTGCAGTCAACCTTGATGCGCCGTGGGAGCTGTCGGGCCTGGGGCAATTGCACGACGCCGCCCAGGCCGCCGATCGCCTGATCTGTTTTGGAGGGCCGTGACATGTCCAAATCCCTATTGGTGATCAGCCGCCAGGCACCTTGGTCTGGCCCGGGCGCACGCGAAGCACTGGACATCGTGCTGGCTGGCGGTGCCTTCGATCTGCCCATCGGCCTGCTGTTCCTCGACGACGGTGTGTTCCAACTGGCACCACATCAGGACGCCAAGGCCGTGCAGCAGAAGGACCTCGGCGCCAACCTGCAGGCGCTGGGCCTGTTCGGTATCGACGAGGTATTCGCCTGCCACCATAGCCTGGCCGAACGCGGCCTCACGACGCCCGCCAGCGCACAGCCGCTGGACAGCGCTGCGATCTCCCAGTTGATTGACCGTTACGACCAGGTGATAACCCTCTGATGTCGACTCTACATGTGGTTTCCCACTCCCCGTTTACCGATAGCCGCCTGGACAGCTGCCTGCGTATCTGTGGCGTTAATGACGCCATCCTGCTCTGCGGCGACGGCGCCTATGGGCTGCACAACGCGGCGCTGCAAACCAAAGGCGTGAAGGTGTTTGTGCTGGCCGAAGACATGCAGGCGCGCAACCTGCCCTTGCCCGACTGGGCCGACAGCGTCGATTACCCGGGTTTCGTGCAGTTGTCGCTCGACTACGACAAGGTCAACAGCTGGCTATGAACACCCTGACCGTAGGCACACGCACCCTGGAACTGGACAAGGACGGCTACCTGGTCGACCTGAACGCCTGGTCCGAGGAAGTCGCCAACGCCCTGGCCGCCGCCGAACCCCTGGCGTTGACCGCGGACCATTGGGAAATCCTCACGCTCTTGCGCCAGTTCTACAGCGAATTCCAGCTGTCCCCGGCCACGCGCCCGCTGATCAAGTACACCGCCTTGAAGCTGGGCCCGGAAAAGGGCAACAGCCTGCACCTCAACAAACTGTTCAACGGCACTCCCGCCAAACTCGCCGCCAAGCTGGCGGGCCTGCCCAGGCCGACGAATTGCTTATGACCGACTTTGCCCCGCTGACTCTCCAACCCCCTGCCGAGCACCCGTTTGCACCATTCGTGCGCATCCTGGGCAAAGGCAAGCGCGGTGCGCGCAACCTCACCCGTGAGGAGGCCCGCGAAGCCATGGGCATGCTGCTCGACGAAAAAGTCGAGGACACCCAGCTCGGCGCCTTCCTGATGCTGCTGCGCCACAAGGAAGAAAGCCCGGAAGAACTGGCCGGTTTCACCGAAGCCGTGCGCGAACGCCTGGATGCCCCGGCGCTGAATGTGGACGTTGACTGGCCGACCTACGCCGGCAAGAAACGCCACCTGCCCTGGTACCTGCTGGCGGCCAAGTGCCTGGCGCAAAACGGCGTGCGTACCCTGATGCACGGCGGCGGCGCCCACACGGCGGGACGGCTGTACACCGAGCAACTGCTGGAAGGTTTGCAGATCCCGCTGTGCCGCAACTGGCAGCAGGTCGAGGCCGCTTATGCACACGGCAACCTGGCGTTTATCCCGCTGGGCGACTGGGCGCCGCAATTGCAACGCATGATCGATCTGCGCAACACCCTGGGCCTGCGCTCGCCGATCCACTCCCTGGCGCGCCTGCTCAACCCACTGAATGCGCGGCTGGGCCTGCAAAGTATTTTCCATCCGGGTTACCAGGGCGTGCACCGCGATGCCAGCGGCCTGCTCGGCGACAATGTAATCGTGGTGAAGGGCGACGGCGGCGAGATCGAGATCAATCCCGACTCGGCCAGTCACCTGTACGGCACCACTGGAGGCGAAAGCTGGGACGAAGAGTGGCCCGCCCTCTCCGCCCAGCGCCACGTCAAACCGGCCACCCTCGACCCCGAGCACTTGAAAGCCGTGTGGCGCGGCGACATCGAGGACAGCTACCCGCAATTGGCACTGATCGCCACCATGGCCCTGGCCTTGCGTGGCCTGGGTCACCCACGGGAGCAGGCCTTTGAACTGGCCCGGCAATACTGGATCGCACGGGACAAATCGATTTAATCGATGATTAACCCCCGGTCTTTGCGCTTTTAGTTCGAACTCATCCCTTTAGACTGGGCTCCAACGCTTATTAGCCAAGGAGCCAGTCATGGGTTTGCTGATCGAAGGGCACTGGAAAGACCAGTGGTACGAAAGTAGCGCGGACGGCACGTTCCAGCGCGAACAGGCGCAACGCCGCCACTGGGTCACCGCCGACGGCGCGCCAGGCCCGAGTGGCGAAGGCGGCTTCACAGCCGAGGCCGGCCGCTACCACCTCTATGTCTCCCTGGCCTGCCCCTGGGCTCACCGCACGCTGATCCTGCGCAAGCTCAAGGGCCTGGAAAGCCTGATAGACGTGTCCGTGGTCAGTTGGTTGATGCTGGAAAATGGCTGGACCTTCGACAAGGCCCATGGCACGACCGGCGACAAACTCGACGACTTAGCCTTCATGCACCAGCGTTATACCGCCGACACCGCCGATTACACCGGACGCGTCACCGTGCCGGTGCTGTGGGACAAAAAGCTGCAGCGCATCGTGAGCAATGAGTCGGCGGAGATCATCCGCATGTTCAACAGCGCCTTCAATGAATTGACCGGCAACACCCTGGATTTCTACCCTGAGCCGCTGCGCGCAACCATCGACGCCTTGAACGAGCGCATTTACCCGGCGGTGAACAACGGCGTGTACCGCGCAGGCTTCGCCACCTCACAGCAGGCGTATGAACGCGCGTTTGATGATGTATTTGCCGAGCTGGATCATCTGGAACAGCACTTGGGCGACCATCGTTACCTGGCTGGCGATTACCTGACGGAGGCGGATGTACGGCTCTTCACCACGCTGATTCGCTTTGATGCGGTGTACTACAGCCATTTCAAATGCAATTTGCGCAGGATTGCGGATTACCCGAACCTGTCGAATTGGTTGAGGGAGATGTACCAGTGGCCGGGGGTGGCCGAGACGGTCGATTTCGAACACATCAAGGGGCATTACTATGCCAGCCATCGCACGATCAACCCGACGGGGATTGTGCCGAAGGGGCCGTCGCAGGGGTTTGATGAACCGCACGATCGGAAGCAATTGATTGGCAAAGGCGTGTGGAACTGATCCGACGTATTGGCTGGCTTTTAGGGCCTCATCGGGGGCAAGCCCCCTCCCACACAGGAATGCAGTCCAATGTGGGAGGGGGCTTGCCCCCGATGCTTTCAAGGCTCAGACCTGCGACTGTGCGCCTTCAAACCACTTCAGCTTCTCGCGCAACACCACCACTTCGCCGACGATCACCAGTGTCGGCGCATGCACTTCATGCTCCGCCACCATCCGTGGCAAGTCGGCCAGGGTGCCGGTGAACACGCGCTGGTTGGACGTGGTGCCCTGCTGGATCAAGGCCGCCGGGGTATCCGCCGCACGCCCGTGCTTGATCAACTGATCACAGATGATCGGCAAGCCGATCAAGCCCATGTAGAACACCAGGGTCTGCGAGGGGCCCACCAGGTCATGCCAGGGCAGGTCCGAGGTTCCGTCCTTCAAATGCCCGGTGATAAAGCGCACCGACTGCGCATAGTCGCGATGGGTCAGCGGAATTCCGGCATATGCCGCGCAACCGCTGGCTGCCGTGATTCCCGGCACCACCTGGAACGGAATGCCATGGGCGGCCAGTTCCTCGATCTCTTCGCCACCACGACCAAAGATGAACGGATCGCCCCCCTTGAGGCGCAACACCCGCTTGCCCTGCTTGGCCAGGTCCACCAGTTGCTGGTTGATCTGGTCTTGTGGCACGGCGTGGTCGGCGCGACGCTTGCCGACGTAGATACGCTCGGCATCCCGGCGGCACAGTTCGAGGATCGCGGGCGCCACCAGGCGGTCGTACAACACCACATCGGCTTGCTGCATCAGGCGCAGGGCACGGAAGGTCAGCAGGTCGGGATCACCCGGACCCGCACCCACCAGATAAACCTCGCCCGGCGCATAAGGCGGCGCGCCGTTGACCTTCTCGATCAGCAAGCGCTCGGCCTCATCGCCCTGCCCGGCCAACTGGCGGTCGGCAATCGGGCCCTGGAACACTTCTTCCCAGAACGCACGGCGCTGCTGCACATCCGGGTACAAGCCTTTGACCTGGGCACGAAAACGCGCCGCCAGCCCGGCCAGCTGCCCGTAAGTGGATGGAATCCAGGTTTCCAGCTTGGCGCGGATCAAGCGTGCCAGCACCGGCGCATCGCCACCGCTGGACACGGCGATCACCAAGGGCGAACGGTCGACGATCGCCGGGAAGATCACGCTGCACAAGGCCGGCGCGTCGACCACATTGACCGGTACGCAACGGCGCTTGGCATCGCTGGACACTTGCGCGTTCAGCGGCTCGTCGTCGGTTGCCGCGATGATCAGGGTGCAGCCGTCGAGGTCGGCCTCCTGATAACCGCGCAGAATCAGTTCCCCGCCACTGCCCAGTACCAGTTCACGCAACTGGTCTTCGATCTGGGGAGCAACCACCCGCAGCAACGCCCCGGCGTCGGCCAGCAGCCGGGATTTGCGCAAGGCAATCTCCCCGCCACCGACGACCAGCACACGACTGCCGCGCAGGTTATGAAACAGCGGCAGAAATTCCATTTAGCGAATGACCTCAACGCCCGCCATGTAAGGCTTGAGCACTTCGGGTACGCGGATCGAACCGTCAGCCTGCTGGTAGTTTTCCAGCACCGCCACCAGGGTACGGCCTACGGCCAGGCCGGAACCGTTGAGGGTGTGTACCAGCTCCGGCTTGCCGGTTTCCGGGTTGCGGAAACGCGCCTGCATGCGACGGGCCTGGAAATCACCGCAGTTGGAGCACGACGAAATCTCGCGGTACTTGTCCTGGCTCGGCACCCACACTTCGAGGTCGTAGGTCTTCACGGCGCTGAAACCCATGTCACCGGTGCACAGGGCCAGCACGCGGTACGGCAGCTCCAGCAGTTGCAGGACGCGCTCAGCGTTGGCGGTCAGGCCTTCCAGGGCGTCCATCGAGGTCGACGGCTCGACGATCTGCACCATCTCGACCTTGTCGAACTGGTGCTGGCGGATCATGCCGCGGGTGTCGCGGCCCGATGCGCCGGCTTCACTGCGAAAGCACGGGCTGTGGGCGACGAACTTGATCGGCAGTTGCCTGGCGTCGAGGATCTCGCCGGAGACGATATTGGTCAGCGACACTTCGGCGGTCGGAATCAGGTACAGGTCGGCTTCGCCGTCGCGGCTGATCTTGAACAGGTCTTCTTCGAATTTCGGCAACTGGCTGGTGCCCATCAGCGCCGGCGCCTGCACCAGGTACGGGGTGTAGGCCTCTTCGTAACCGTGCTCGCCGGTGTGCAGGTTGATCATGAACTGCGCCAGTGCGCGGTGCAGGCGCGCAACCGGGCCGCGCAACAGCGAAAAGCGCGCGCCGGACATCTTGGCGGCGGTTTCGAAATCCAGGCCACCGCTCAGTTCGCCCAGGGCGACGTGGTCCTTGATCTCGAAATCAAAGGCCTTTGGCGTGCCCCAGCGACGCACTTCGACGTTGCCGTCTTCGTCTGCGCCGATCGGCACCGATTCGTGGGGGATGTTGGGGATGCCCAGCAGGATCGAATCCAGTTTGGACTGGATCTTTTCCAGCTCGACTTTACCCTCGGACAGCTCGGTGCCCATGCGCTCGACATCTGCCATCAACGGTGCGATGTCTTCGCCGCGCTGCTTGGCCTGACCGATGGATTTGGAACGCGCATTACGCTCAGCCTGCAGTGCTTCGGTGCGGGTCTGGACGGTCTTGCGCTGTTCTTCCAGCGCTTCGATGCGCGCAACATCCAAGGCAAAGCCACGGGATGCCAGGCGGTCCGCTACGTCCTGAAGGTTGCTACGTAACAGTTTGGAATCGAGCATGTCGGTCTCTCGTTTATCAAAGTTTGGTCAAGGACAGGCCGGCCCAGGTAGCGAGCAGCCCGCCGAATACGCTGATGCCCAGGTACCCGAAGGCTATCAGGGCCTGCCCGCTTTCCAGCAGGCGCAACGTATCCAGTGAAAAGGATGAGAAGGTCGTCAGACCGCCTACAAAGCCGACAATCAAGCCGGCGCGAATTTCAATCGGTACTTCCGGGCGCAACAGGAACCAGCCGTACAACAGCCCGATGATCAGGCAGCCCACCAGGTTGACCGCCAGGGTCGCCGCGTAAAAATGCCTGGGCCAGTTGGCGCTGACCCAGGTGCCGGTGGCGAAACGCAATAATGTACCAGCGATGCCGGCTGCGGACACGGCAAGAATCGTCTTGAACACTACTTTCTCCGCTGTCTGGGGCTGAGTCGATCGAGTTGCGCGAGGTGATTGAGCTTTTCGCCGATCTTCAGCTCCAGGCCACGGGGCACCGGCTGATAGAGCGGCAACGGTTCAAGCTCATCGGGAAAATAGTCTTCACCGGCCGCGTAGGCATCCGGCTCATCGTGGGCGTAACGGTATTCATCGCCATAACCCAGCTGCTTCATCAGCTTGGTCGGCGCGTTGCGCAGGTGCATCGGCACTTCGAGCGAGCCATATTCGGCGGCGGCGCGCAATGCGGACTTGAAGCCCATGTACACCGCGTTGCTTTTTGGCGCGCAGGCCAGGTAGGTGATGGCCTGGGCCACCGCCAACTCGCCTTCCGGGCTACCGAGGCGTTCCTGTACGTCCCATGCCGCCAGGCACAGGCTCAGTGCACGCGGGTCGGCGTTGCCGATGTCTTCGCTGGCCATGCGCACCACACGGCGAGCGAGGTACAGCGGGTCGCAACCGCCATCGATCATGCGTGCAAACCAGTACAGCGCACCGTCGGGGTTGGAGCCGCGCACGGATTTGTGCAGTGCCGAGATCTGGTCGTAGAAGGCCTCGCCGCCCTTGTCGAAGCGGCGCCGCGTGTCGCCGAGCAGGCTTTGCAGGAGGTCGACGCCAATCTCACCGCCGTCTTCGGCCAGGTCGGAGGCGTTTTCCAACAGGTTGAGGAAACGACGACCATCGCCATCGGCGGCCGTCAGCAGGATCTTGAAGCCCTCTTCGCTCACGCTCAGTTGGCGCTTGCCCAAGCCCTTGTCTTCGTTCAAGGCGCGCTGCAGCAGCTTCTGCATCGCCGCCTCGTCCAGGCTTTTGAGCACATAGACCCGCGCCCGCGACAGCAAGGCGTTGTTGAGCTCGAACGAAGGGTTTTCGGTGGTGGCGCCGATGAAGATCAGCGTACCGTCTTCCACATAGGGCAGGAACGCATCCTGCTGTGACTTGTTGAAACGGTGCACTTCGTCGACGAACAGGATGGTGCGCTTGCCGTACTGCCCCGCCTGCTGCTTGGCGACTTCCACCGCCTGGCGGATCTCCTTGACCCCGGCGAGTACCGCCGAGACCGTTTCGAAGTGCGCATCCGAGACCTTCGCCAAGAGCCGCGCCAACGTGGTCTTGCCCACCCCCGGCGGCCCCCAGAAAATCATCGAGTGCAGCGCACCCTGCTCCAGGGCTTCACGCAGGGGCTTGCCGCGAGCGAGCAGGTGTTCCTGACCGACGTACTCGTCCAGGTTGGTCGAACGCAGGCGTGCGGCCAGTGGCTGGGCAATCGGGTCACTTCGAAACAGGTCCATGGGCAGCGTTTGAAACCTCTGGGGAATTTATTCCTGGATCACGTCGGCACCCTTGGGGATGTCGAACTTGAACTTGGACGCCGGTACCGGCTGGTTGGCCTTGACCCCGGAGAACAGGATATCGGTGCGCTGGCCGACGCTGTCGATCAGGCGCATGTTGTTGATCACGCCGTTACCGAACGACAAGGACAGGGTGTCAAACAGCGTGTCCTTGGATTTCGGCTTGAGGGTGAATTCGATCACGTTGCTGGTCTGCTTGGAGGTGATGTCGAAGCTGTCGTTGATCTTCGACACGTCACCTGAGAGCAACAGCGCCGGGGTCTGGTTCAGGCGCGGGTCGAGCTTCTTGATGGTCGCCTGTTCCAGGTCCGGGTCCCACAGGGTGACCTTCTGGCCATCGGACACGATGGTCTGCTCGGCCTTGCCCTCGGTGTGCCAGTAGAACAGGCCAGGACGCTGCACGGCCATTTCGCCGGCGGTTTCCTGCAACTGGGTGCCGCCGGCATCCAGGGTCAACTGGGAGAAGCGCGCGGTCAGGGTCTGGGATTTGTCGAGCAGATTCTTCAGGCTGGCGACGGAGGCCGGGTCAGCGTGAGCCGAAACAGCGGTCAGGGCCAGTGCCGGCAACAACAGCATGCGGATAAAGCGCATGGGAGTCCTCATTGAGTAGTCAGGACGCGCCGCGTGCTGTCACGCGGCGCGGGATCAGTCGCGCATCTGCCCGGGGGCAATGACTTCACGCGAGCCGTTGGTGTTCATTGCGGTCACGACGCCAGCGTTTTCCATGGCTTCGATCATACGAGCGGCACGGTTGTAGCCGATTTTCAGCTTGCGTTGCACCGCGGAAATCGAGGCTCGACGGCTTTCGAGCACGAACGCCACGGCTTCATCGTACAGCGCATCGGTCTCGGCATCATCGTCGCCACCGCCGCTGCCGCCATCGAAGCCGCTGCCGGCTTCTTCCACACCGGCGAGGATGTCATCGTTGTACTCCGGTGCGCCGCGCAGTTTCCAGGCTTCCACCACACGATGCACTTCATCGTCGGAAACAAAGGCGCCGTGCACCCGGATCGGCAGGCTGGTGCCCGGCGGCATGTAGAGCATGTCGCCATGGCCGAGCAGTTGTTCGGCGCCCCCCTGGTCGATGATGGTCCGCGAGTCGATCTTGCTCGACACCTGGAACGCCATGCGCGTCGGGATGTTGGCCTTGATCAGGCCGGTGATCACGTCCACCGACGGCCGCTGGGTGGCAAGGATCAAGTGAATACCGGCGGCACGGGCCTTCTGGGCAATACGCGCGATCAGCTCTTCAACCTTCTTGCCGACAATCATCATCATGTCGGCGAATTCGTCGACCACCACCACAATGGTCGGCAGCTTGGTCAGCTTTGGCGCTTCGTCGTGAATGCTTTCGCGCCGGTACAACGGATCGTCGATGGTCTCGCCGCGTTCCTGGGCTTCCTTGATCTTGGCGTTGAAGCCCGACAGGTTACGCACGCCCATCTTCGCCATCAGCTTGTAGCGGCGCTCCATCTCGGCAACGCTCCAGCGCAGGGCGTTGGCGGCGTCCTTCATGTCGGTGACCACCGGGCACAGCAGGTGTGGAATGCCTTCGTAGATCGACAGTTCCAACATCTTCGGGTCGATCATGATCAGCTTGGCGTCTTCCGGGCCGGACTTGAACAGGATCGACAGGATCATCGCGTTCACCCCCACCGACTTACCGGAACCGGTGGTACCGGCGACCAGCAGGTGGGGCATCTTCGCCAGGTCGGTGATCACCGGCTTGCCGCCGATGTCATGGCCCAGGGCCAGGGTGACCGGCGACTTGAAGTTGTCGTACTCGGGCGTCGACAGCACTTCGGAGAAGCGCACGATCTGGCGGTCTTCGTTGGGAATCTCGATACCCACGGTGGTCTTGCCGGGAATGACTTCCACCACGCGCACGCTGGTCACGGCCAGGGAGCGGGCCAGGTCTTTCGCCAGGTTGGCGATGCGGCTGACCTTCACACCGGCGGCCGGCTGGATTTCGTAACGGGTGATCACCGGGCCGGGATGGATGGAGTCCACCGAGACTTCGACGCCGAATTCCTTGAGCTTGATTTCCAGCAGGTGGCCGACGGCCGCCAGGGACTCTGGGGAATAGTTGAGTTGTTTCTTTTCGGCCGGGTCGAGGATCGAGATCGGCGGCAAGGTGCCTTCGACGGCGCTGTCGATGAACAACGGCGCCTGTTTCTCTTTCTGTACGCGATGGCTCGGTTCGGCCGGCTTGGGCGGCGCGGGAGCAATCACTGGCGGCACCTGCTTCTCGCGGTCCGACATGTGCTTGCTCAAGGCCTGTTCGCGTTCGATCAGGCGTTCCTTGACCTTGGCCTGCTCACGCCGGTCCGGTGTGCTCGGGGCCACCACTTCGTTGACACGGGTGTCGACCTCACGCAGTTGGGCCACCATGCGCTTGCGGTCGACACGGGCCGCCCACCAGCGATTGGCGGCGCCCTGGAACAGCTCCAGCAGGTCGAGGGTGATCTTGCCGGTCACGTCCATCACCTTGAACCAGGACAGGTCGGTGAACACGGTGAGGCCGAACAGGAACAAGGCGATGAACATCAGGGTACTGCCCTGGATATTCAGGGTCCGGCGCGCCAGGTCGCCGAGGCTTTCGCCCAGCGCACCACCGGCGCCCGCCGGCAGGCCGGTGGGTGCATGGAAATGGATATGCGCCAGCGCCGCGCCGGACAACACCAGGAACACCAGGCCGATCAGGCGCCAGGAGAACAGCCAGCCGCTCCACTGCCACGGCTCATGGCGCTGGCGGAAGATCTGCCAGGTCTTGATCGCCAGCAGCAACGGGAAGATATAGGCGAAGTAACCCAGCACCATGAACAGGATATCGGCGCTGTAGGAACCGGCAGGGCCACCGAAGTTCTGCACGTCTTCGATCTTGCTGTTGTGGCTCCAGCCCGGATCGTCCTTGCCATAGGTCAGCAAGGCCATCATCAGGAACAGGCACAGCGCGCCGATCGCGATCAGCGCACCTTCCTTGAGGCGATAATGCAGGTGCTGGCGCCAGGCCGGCACGACTGCTGCTTTAGGTGTTGCGGCGGATTTCTTCAAAACGGGTCTTTTCCTGCGCCTTTAGCGCGTCCATCTGTTGAATGACTGCAAATACTGCCCAATCCGAGCAGCTGAAAAATGAACGAGCGTCGTTGAATCTACTGTTTAACACCGGACTATTGCTGGATGAAATGACGATAACGCCACAATGGCCGCATTGTACGGGTTTGTGTCCCTGATGCCACGCCGCTTGGCGCTCTTCCAGCAGCATAGCCAATTGTGTGTCACAAGATGTTCAATTTGAGCATGCATTGTCTTTGCTGACAAAGGCTTATGAGCTGTTTTTACCAATCGAGGCAAGCTTGGCAAATGGCCTGCATGGAACAGACCCGATTACGACCACGCCCCCGGCATAGAGTTGCAGAAACACCTGCTCACGCTAATCCACCTTAATGTCCGATCCGGGCTGGTCCGATGGCGCCAGGTCGACAATAATCAGCACTGCCGCCGCAGGTGTCATTCCTGCCACTCCCCTCCCCTTCCGTAAAGCCTGGATGCCATGCTGACCTGGTTACAACGCGATTCACTGACTTTCCCCCCACTGGCCAAGGCCATGCGCGAACCCAATGGCTTGCTCGCCGCCGGCGGTGATCTCAGCGCCGAACGGCTGATCCAAGCCTACCGTCACGGCTGCTTCCCCTGGTTTTCAGAGGGCCAACCGATCCTCTGGTGGTCGCCCGACCCACGCACAGTGATATTCCCCGACGAACTGCATGTATCGCGCAGCCTGGGCAAACTGTTGCGCCAACAGCGCTACAGCGTGACCTTCGACCAGGACTTCGCCGCCGTTATCCAGGCCTGCGCGGCGCCACGCGCCTATGCCGATGGCACCTGGATCACCGAAGGCATCCAGAGCGCCTATCTGGAACTGCACCAGCGCGGCTACGCGCATTCGGTGGAGGTCTGGGACAAGGGTGAACTGGTAGGCGGCCTCTACGGCCTCGCAATGGGCCAGCTGTTTTTTGGTGAGTCCATGTTCAGCCGCGCCGACAACGCTTCGAAATTCGGCTTTGCCACGCTGACCCATCAATTGCAGGCCTGGGGCTTTGTGCTGATCGACTGCCAGATGCCCAACGATCACCTGCACAGCCTGGGTGCCCGCGCCATATCCCGCAGCGACTTCGCAGGGTTCCTGCACGACCATCTGGACCAGCCCAACGCCGGACCGTGGGTTTCCTAGGCGACATCCGCGCTCCTGGCTTACACTTATTTCAAAGCTTATCCGAGGGTTGATCATGACCGAGTTGGCGCGTTTGAAGTTTTATGCCACTCAACCCCACTCTTGCAGCTATCTGCCCGACGAGCAGGCCACCACGCTGTTCCTCGACCCCAGCCAGCCTATGGACGTGCATGTGTATGCCGACCTGTCGGAGATGGGGTTTCGGCGCAGTGGCGATCATCTGTACCGGCCGCATTGCCAGAACTGTAATGCCTGCGTGCCCGCACGCATCCCCGTTGCGCAGTTTCTGCCGGACCGCAACCAGAAACGCATCCTCAAGCGCAACGCCGACCTGACGGTGACGTCGGCCAAGCCGCGCTTCACCGAAGAATATTTCGACCTTTACCAGCGCTACATCGAGCAACGCCACGCTGACGGCGATATGTTCCCGCCCAGCCGCGATCAGTTTTCCACGTTCCTGGTCCGCGACCTGCCCTTCTCGCGCTTCTACGAGTTTCGTGCGGACGGCCGGCTGGTGGCTGTCGCGGTGACCGATCTGTTGCCTAACGGCCTGTCGGCGGTCTACACCTTCTATGAACCCGCCGAAGAACGCCGCAGCCTGGGACGCTTTGCGATCCTCTGGCAGATTGGCGAAGCCTTGCGCCAGGAACTGGAGGCGGTGTACCTCGGCTACTGGATCAAGAACTGCAAAAAGATGAACTACAAGACCCAATATCGGCCCATTGAACTGCTGATTAATCAAAGATGGGTCGTGCTTAACTAGAACCCCTTGGCTTGAACACCCTTTTTCGGGCACAATGCACGCCGCTTTTGCCTGGCGCAGTTGCACCGGGCCATTCACTGGATACCGAGGGCTTTACTGCATGTCGAAAGAAGACAGCTTCGAAATGGAAGGCACTGTCGTCGACACCCTGCCCAACACCATGTTTCGTGTGGAGTTGGAAAATGGGCACGTCGTAACCGCGCATATCTCCGGCAAGATGCGCAAGAACTACATTCGTATTCTTACCGGTGACAAAGTGCGCGTCGAGCTGACGCCCTATGACTTGAGCAAAGGGCGCATCACTTACCGCGCTCGCTAAGCAAGTCAATACAAAACGCCCGGTTATGCCGGGCGTTTTTGTGTGCGTGCTATTTACCAAGTGCCACAACCCAATGCGGGAGGGGGCTTGCTCCCGATAGCGGTAGATCAGTCATCCATGTAGCGACTGAAACACTGCTATCGGGGGCAAGCCCCCTCCCACATTGACGCTCGCCGCTATGGATCAGGCCATTTCAGCCGTGGTTTCGAACTCGAAGGTCAGCTCGCCATCCTTCAGGTCGATGTGTACCACGCCACCATGGTCGGAAAGCTCGCCAAACAGGATCTCTTCGGCCAGCGGCCGCTTGATCTTGTCCTGGATCAGACGCGCCATTGGGCGTGCGCCCATTGCCGCATCGTAGCCGCCTTCGGCCAGCCAGCTGCGCGCCGCGTCCGTGACCTCCAGCTGCACGCGCTTGTCTTCCAACTGCGCCTGGAGCTCGGTGAGGAACTTGTCCACCACGCTCTTGATGACCTCATGGCTGAGGCGACCAAACTGGATAATGGTGTCCAGGCGGTTGCGGAACTCAGGCGTGAAGCTCTTCTTGATGACTTCCATCGCATCGGACGAGTGATCCTGGTGCGCGAAGCCAATGGAAGCCCGCGCGGCCGTTTCGGCACCGGCGTTGGTGGTCATGATCACGATCACGTTGCGGAAATCCGCCTTGCGCCCGTTGTTGTCGGTCAGGGTCCCGTGATCCATCACCTGCAGCAGCAGGTTGAAGACTTCAGGGTGGGCCTTCTCGATTTCATCGAGCAGCAGCACGCAATGCGGTTGCTTGGTGATCGCCTCGGTCAACAGGCCGCCCTGGTCGAAACCGACATAACCCGGAGGCGCGCCGATCAGGCGCGACACGGTGTGACGCTCCATGTATTCGGACATGTCGAACCGCACCAGCTCGATACCCATGGCCTTGGCCAGTTGCCGGGCCGCTTCGGTCTTGCCGACACCGGTCGGGCCGGCAAACAGGAACGAACCCACCGGCTTGTCCGGCGACTTGAGGCCTGCACGCGACAGCTTGATCGCGGTGGACAGCGAGTCGATGGCCGCATCCTGACCGAACACGGTCAGCTTGAGGTCGCGCTCCAGGTTACGCAGCAACTCCTTGTCGGAACTGGTGACGTGTTTTGGCGGAATCCGCGCGATCTTCGCCACAATATCCTCGACCTGCGGCACGTCGATGCGTTTTACACGCTTCTCGACCGGCTGCAGACGCTGGTAGGCACCGGCCTCGTCGATTACGTCGATGGCCTTGTCCGGCATGTGCCGGTCATTGATGTAGCGCGACGCCAGCTCAGCGGCTGAACGCAGGGCTTCATCGGTGTACTCGATGCCATGGTGCGCCTCGAAGCGCCCCTTGAGCCCGCGCAGGATGCCGATGGTGTCCTCTACCGAAGGCTCGGACACGTCGACCTTCTGGAAGCGACGCGCCAGGGCACGGTCTTTCTCGAAGATGCCACGGAATTCCTGGAACGTGGTCGAGCCGATGCAGCGTATATCACCCGACGACAGCAGCGGCTTGAGCAGGTTGGAGGCATCCATCACCCCACCGGAGGCCGCACCGGCACCAATGATGGTGTGGATTTCGTCGATGAACAGGATCGCCTGCGGGCGTTTTTTCAGCTCACCGAGCAGCGCCTTGAAGCGCTTCTCGAAGTCGCCACGGTACTTGGTTCCGGCGAGCAAGGCGCCCAGGTCAAGGGAGTAGACGACGCTGTTGGCCAGCAGGTCCGGCACCTGGTTATCCACGATTCGCTTGGCCAGGCCTTCGGCAATCGCGGTTTTACCCACGCCTGCCTCGCCCACCAGCAACGGGTTGTTCTTGCGACGACGCGCGAGGATTTGCGCGACACGCTCAACCTCGAGCTCACGCCCCACCAGCGGATCGATCCGCCCCTGGCGCGCCAGTTCGTTGAGGTTACTGGCATAGGCATCCAGTGGATTGCCCGAAGAAGAAGACTCACCGCCCTCGTCGTCCTGCATATCCTGCTCACCCTCGGAATGATCGCCGTGCCCGGGCACCTTGGAGATACCGTGGGCGATGTAGTTGACGACATCGATACGGGCAACGCTCTGCTGTTTGAGCAGGAACACTGCCTGGCTTTCCTGTTCGCTGAAAATCGCCACCAGCACATTGGCGCCCGTGACTTCACGCTTACCGGAGCTCTGAACATGGAACACGGCACGCTGAAGCACCCGCTGGAAGCCCAGGGTTGGCTGGGTCTCACGGTCTTCATCGTGGACTGGAATAAGTGGCGTTGTGGAGTCGATAAACTCCTGCAGGTCATGCTTGAGTTTGTCGAGGTTGGCGCCGCACGCACGTAGAACGGTGGCGGCAGCTTCGTTATCCAAAAGTGCCAGCAGCAGGTGTTCGACGGTCATGAACTCATGACGCTTCGAACGAGCCTCCTTGAAGGCAAGATTGAGGGTGACTTCGAGCTCGCGGTTTAACATAGCTTCACCTCATACCCAAGTGGTCGGCGTTAACCGTCCTTCTCGATTTCACAGAGTAGCGGATGCTGGCTTTCCCTGGCGTACTGGTTGACCTGCATGGCCTTTGTCTCGGCGATGTCGCGGGTAAACACTCCACATACTGCCCGTCCTTCTGTGTGAACGGCCAGCATTACCTTGGTCGCCAACTCGCGGTTCAGGTTAAAAAACACCTCGAGCACTTCGACCACGAAATCCATCGGTGTGTAGTCATCATTGAACAAAACCACCTTGTACATCGGCGGCGCCTGTAGAGCAGGCTTGGCCTCCTGAACAGCAATGCCTGCAGAACCGTCGTCATCATGTTGCTGATCCGGTCGATCCTGATTGAATGTTAGTCGAATCTGGCTGTTTGCATGCATGGAAAGAAAGGTTCGTCAGTGGTTCAAATACAGTGGTGGGGGCGACCTGTCAGAATTTCAACTCTGACCGACTGGTCGCCTTGACTATCGGCGAAACGGTGTTACAACCAATAGAACCCACAGTGGGTAAAAAAGGTCCGCGCAGTCAACCTTATTTATTCGGGTTAGGACGGATAAACTGGATGATACTCCAGTGATGGAGTCTGGTGCAGAGGGATATGGGTATGGCAAGCGGTAAGGTCAAGTGGTTCAACAATGCCAAAGGGTACGGCTTCATTATTGAAGACGGCAAGGATGAAGACCTTTTTGCGCATTACTCAGCGATCAAAATGGACGGTTATAAAACGCTGAAAGCTGGGCAGCCGGTCTCCTTTGACATTATTCAGGGGCCCAAAGGCAAGCACGCGATCGAAATCAGTGCGCCAGTCACCATCGGCACAGCCAGAGAGGGCGTCGCTCAAAAATCAAAAGAGCAATTAGCCTGATCAGCTACCGAGCAGGCGCCCAATAAAAAAACCGGCCATCCCGTTTACGGTGTGGCCGGTTTTTTACCCCTGTCGCTTACATGTGCGAGATCAGCGCATCACCGAAGCCAGACGAAGACACCAGGGTGGCGCCATCCATCAGACGCTCGAAGTCATAAGTCACAGTCTTGGCAGAAATCGCGCCATTAGTGCCCTTGATGATCAAATCCGCCGCCTCGGTCCAGCCCATATGGCGCAGCATCATCTCGGCCGACAGAATCAGCGAACCCGGGTTGACCTGATCCTTGCCCGCATACTTCGGCGCAGTACCGTGGGTCGCCTCGAACATCGCCACGGTATCCGAAAGGTTGGCACCCGGCGCAATACCGATCCCCCCCACTTCCGCCGCCAGCGCATCAGACAGGTAGTCGCCGTTCAGGTTGAGGGTGGCGATCACATCATACTCAGCCGGACGCAACAGGATCTGCTGGAGCATGGCGTCGGCGATAGCATCCTTGACCACCACATTCTTGCCAGTCTTGGGGTTCTTGAACTGCATCCATGGGCCGCCATCCAGCAGCGTCGCACCAAATTCTTCAGCCGCCACCTCATAGGCCCATTCCTTGAAGGCACCTTCGGTGAACTTCATGATGTTGCCTTTGTGCACGATGGTCAGCGAGTCGCGGTCGTTATCCACTACATATTGCAGGGCTTTGCGCGCCAGGCGCTTGGTACCCTCCTTCGAGACCGGCTTCACGCCAATCCCGCAATCCTGGTCGAAACGGATCTTGGTCACGCCCATTTCTTCCTTGAGGAACTTGATCACCTTGATCGCCTCAGGCGAACCGGCCTTCCACTCGATACCGGCGTAAATATCTTCGGAGTTTTCCCGGAAGATCGTCATGTCCACGTCGCCAGGCTTCTTGACCGGGCTGGGCACGCCTTCGAACCAGCGCACCGGGCGCAGGCACACATACAGGTCGAGTTGTTGGCGCAGGGCCACGTTCAGCGAACGGATGCCGCCACCCACCGGGGTGGTCAGCGGGCCCTTGATGGAGACCACGTAATCCTTGACCGCATCCAGGGTTTCCTGGGGCAGCCAGGTGTCCTGGTCGTAGACTTGAGTTGCTTTCTCGCCAGCATAAACCTCCATCCAGGAGATCTTGCGCTTGCCGCCGTAGGCCTTTTCAACAGCGGCGTCGACTACCTTGATCATCACCGGGCTGATGTCGACACCGATACCGTCACCTTCAATGTAAGGGATGATCGGTTGGTCAGGAACATTGAGAGAATGGTCTGCATTGACGGTGATTTTGTCGCCGACTGCCGGAACCTGAATCTTCTTGTATCCCATGCTGAACTCCATCTATGGATTGAACATCTGGCTGCGTTCGAGCCTACTCCAGATAAATGGCGACTGAAACCTCGCGCCATGCTCATTTGCATCGAAAACAGCATAATTTGTCGCCTACAAGCCTGAAAGCAAAGGCAAAATCGCCAATCTTGAGCACATCGTGCGACTTTCGTCGCAATCGGGTACCTGCGACCTTTAGACCAATGGACGACACACCTTTTGTATGAAGGCTCGGCGTAAGCATAGCGACCTATGTATAATGCCGCCGCTGACCAAAGAGTCACGACGGCGGACCGCTCTAGAACACAGCCTTCCGCTACAAAGCAGGACTATTACAATAGTCCACCCGCTTGACGCTCGACTGATGCAACCCAACATCACCGCGAAGAAACCTCGACATTTCGCTCATGGATGACTTTGAACGAACGCGCTCCACCCGGCGCATCTCGAGTTTCTGCGCACGCTTTCAGCAAAGAAGAGAGTTAATCCGAATATGCCCACCCGCTCGAAGATCATCTACACCTTCACCGACGAAGCCCCGGCCCTCGCCACCTATTCACTGCTGCCTATCGTAGAGGCCTTCACCGCTTCCGCTGATATTGCCGTGGAAACCCGCGACATCTCCCTCGCCGCGCGCATCCTCGCAAGCTTCCCCGAGCAACTGGGTGCCAAGGCTATCCCGGACCACCTCGCCGAACTGGGCGACCTGGCCGTTACGCCTGAAGCCAACATCATCAAACTGCCTAACATCAGCGCCTCGACCCCGCAGCTGCAAGCCGCGATCAAGGAACTTCAGGCCCAGGGCTACGCCCTGCCGGACTACCCGGAAACCGTAACCACCGACGCGGAAAAAGAAACCCGCGCACGTTACGACAAGGTCAAGGGCAGCGCCGTGAACCCGGTACTGCGCGAAGGCAACTCCGACCGCCGCGCACCGCTGTCGGTCAAGAACTACGCGCGCAAGCACCCGCACAAAATGGGCGCCTGGGCTGCCGACTCCAAGTCGCACGTCGCCCACATGAGCAATGGCGACTTCTACGGCAGCGAAAAAGCCGTACAGATCGAAGGCGCTGATGCTGTCAAAATCGAGCTGATCGCCCAGGACGGCACCGCCACCGTCCTGAAGGAAAAGACCTCGGTACAGGCCGGCGAAATCATCGACACCGCCGTGCTGAGCAAGAAAGCCCTGCGTGCGTTCATCGCCGCTGAAATCGAAGACGCCAAGAAACAAGGCGTGCTGCTGTCGGTTCACCTGAAAGCCACCATGATGAAGGTCTCCGACCCGATCATGTTCGGCCAGATCGTCGCCGAGTTCTATAAAGACGCCCTGGCCAAGCACGCCACCGTGCTGGAGCAGATCGGTTTCAACCTGAACAACGGCATCGGCGACCTGTACGCGCGCATCAAGGCCCTGCCGGCCGAGCAGCAAGCGCAGATCGAAGCTGACATCCAGGCCGTCTACGCGGCTCGCCCTGCCCTGGCGATGGTCAACTCCGACAAAGGCATCACCAACCTGCACGTGCCGAGCGACGTGATCGTCGACGCCTCGATGCCGGCCATGATCCGTGACTCCGGCAAGATGTGGGGCACCGACGGCCAGCTGCACGACACCAAGGCGGTGATCCCGGATCGCTGCTACGCCACCATCTACCAGGCGGTCATCGAAGACTGCAAGGCCAATGGCGCCTTCGACCCAACCACCATGGGCAGCGTGCCGAACGTCGGCCTGATGGCGAAGAAAGCCGAAGAGTACGGCTCCCACGACAAGACTTTCCAGATCAAGGCTGACGGCGTAGTCCGCGTCACCGACAGCAAGGGCAACCTGCTGATGGAACAGAAAGTCGAAGCCGGCGACATCTTCCGCATGTGCCAGACCAAAGACGCGCCGATCCAGGACTGGGTCAAACTGGCCGTCAACCGTGCCCGCGCCAGCAACACCCCGGCCATCTTCTGGCTGGACCCTCAGCGTGCACACGACGGCGTCGTGGTCGAGAAGGTTCAGGCTTACCTGAAAGACCACAACACCGAAGGCCTGGACATCCGCATCATGTCGCCGGTCGACGCGATGAAGTTCACCCTGGAGCGCACCCGCAAGGGCCTGGACACCATCTCGGTGACCGGCAACGTTCTGCGCGACTACCTGACCGACCTGTTCCCGATCATGGAACTGGGCACCAGCGCGAAGATGCTGTCCATCGTGCCACTGATGAACGGCGGTGGCCTGTTCGAAACCGGTGCCGGCGGTTCGGCGCCGAAGCACGTACAGCAACTGGTGGAAGAGAACTTCCTGCGCTGGGATTCCCTGGGCGAGTTCCTTGCCCTGGCTGCGTCCCTCGAGCATTTGGGTGTGACGTACAACAACCCGAAAGCCCTGGTCCTGTCCAAGACCCTGGACCAGGCCACCGGCCAGTTCCTCGACAACAACAAGTCGCCATCGCGCAAAGTCGGCAACATTGACAACCGCGGCAGCCACTTCTACCTGGCGCTGTACTGGGCTCAAGCCCTGGCCGCCCAGAC
Source organism: Pseudomonas sp. FW305-3-2-15-C-LB1 (assembly GCF_058787615.1). Taxonomy (NCBI): domain Bacteria; kingdom Pseudomonadati; phylum Pseudomonadota; class Gammaproteobacteria; order Pseudomonadales; family Pseudomonadaceae; genus Pseudomonas; species Pseudomonas sp. FW305-3-2-15-C-LB1. The sequence continues at coordinate 175,292 of NZ_JBYSZX010000006.1, forward strand.
CGAAGACACTGCACTGCAAGCGCAGTTCGGCGAACTGGCCAAGACCCTGACCGCGAACGAGGCAACCATCGTTGCCGAGCTCAACGCCGTCCAGGGCAAGCCAGTGGACATCGGCGGCTACTACGCGCCGAACCCGGAGCTGACCAGCAAGGCCATGCGCCCAAGCAACACCCTCAATGCGGCGATTGCCAAGTTGAAGTAAAGTTGTAAGGTGACATCACAAACCCCGGCCATGTGCCGGGGTTTGTGCCTTCAGGCCTTAATCAAAGGGGGCCATCGATATACTCAGAAGCCCATGCCGTGCGAATCAGGTCCAGTATCTGCGGCCGACAATCAGGATTCCAACCTGCTCGCTCCCTTAGCATCACGGCAAACTCGGGCAGCCTCGGCAGGCTGGAAACACCCTCGAGGCTTCTCAAACCCAGCACCTGCGCAACATAAGGCAGCAACGTCACCCCCACACCCGCTTGCACCGCAGAGCGCAATGACATCAAGTCCTCCGATTCATAGACGCAGTGCCATTTTAGCCCGCACGCCTCAAGACTCCTGATCGCCAAACTGCGGAATCCACAAGGGGGCTTAAACAACACCAAGGGCAAATCTTTCAAATCATCGCCTAAGCTGACCTGCGCACTGCCAAACCATTTGACCGATAACGTATGCCAAGGCGGCTCGCTCGCAATACCCAGCTCATCGATAACCAAACATAAATCGATCTCACCGCCCTTTACGGCCTCCAACAACACGCCAGACCTTGCGACCTTTACCACCATCTGCGTAGATGGAAACTGGATGGACATATTGGAAATGATATACGGTAGCACGCGCTCACAAAAATGTTCAGGCATACCCAGTACGACTGTTTCTCTTCTTTTTTCCTTTTCAAACAGCCCACCTATCTTGTCGTTGCAAGCAACAATATCCTTGGCGTAGCCAAATAGCTTTTCCCCCTCCAGGGTAAGCAGCACCTGACGCCTTTCCCTTACGAAGAGCTCGACACCCAGCAAGTCCTCGAGACGCCTGATCTGCTGACTGATCGCGGGCTGAGTCAAACTCAATGCTTGCGCAGCACGCGTAAAGCTTTTGGTTTCACCCACCTTGATAAAACTGCGCAAGGACTGAACATCAAGATTGACCCTCATGACACACCACCCACCGAGGAGTAACGCTTCGAAGTGTGGCAATTCCTTGCGGCACTTACAACTGACTGTTCGGCTAGGTAGAGACGTTACTCGCGTAGGAAGATCAAACTTAACGTGTACCCCTGTAGTTTCTCCTACACCCTATGCAAACAAGCGTGACCCTGAACTGCGGGAACTTCCATCACGAACAAGTGACAGCCTCGATAGGACGTCGTTAGCTCGTCTCGCCGAATGGCGGGAGTTGATTTCCAACGCACTGGTAAAAAAGAATGCTCCGCTCGTGAGCTCACCTAGCACTGTAATTCTGTCATCCACATAACCTAGCTGATTAATCAGTCCACCTGTTTCAGCAGAAACCCTGACACCTCCGAAGGGATCAACACTGGCAAGGCCCTGATGAAGCATATTTTGGACAATAGGGTTGTCGAACTTTTTGACGTCACGAGGCGTACCAGTCGCAATAACCACTGCGTCATACTCGCAGCGACGAATACCTGAACAATCATCCACCACCAAGGTAAACCTTCCGTCACACTCCACCGCCTTAAGCTCACCCTTGAAGATCGACAATTGTTCCGCCTCAAGCAACACCTTTATTTTTACTGCATTCTCAACCGGGATGGAAACGCGGTAGATCATCCACCAACTTGAATAACCTAAAAATCTTCGCCTGTCCTCATCAGGCATTGCAGGCCAAATCAAATCAAGTACCGCATTGGTAGAATAAAGTACTGACTGCCAAAATCTGGGATATTGTGCCTGCGCGATCTCGTCGGTCAGAAACTCAATGGCAGGCTTCTGGGTGCACTTGGATGACCAATCAATGGCGCCAATTGCCTCTCCACCTAAAGCGAACTCCTGCAACGTCCAGCGCATCACATCGTCAAGTCGGACCACCCCACACCTAGAAATGCACGACTTGACCGTTTCAGGCGTCAGAATTTTCGGCTTATAGCGTGCCTGGGTCCCACGAACATAGGGCAACGCACCGGTACGCGAATGCAATGTGATTGGCCCCACGTGCCCATTAGTGGTGAGCCCGATCAGTGTATCGATGGCGCTGAGCCTTGAACCAACAATAGCCACACTTGCATGCTTTGGAATCAATCGACATGTACGCCTTAGAGGGTAAGGACTGTTGAAAAAACCCTCTGAAGCATCCAGATGCCGATACTCCAGACTGCGGGCATTACCGCAACTGAGTACCACGTGATCACTTGGAAAGGAAAGATTTCCTCTGGTTAAAACCACCACTTTCCCATCGTGCGCAAAACTCAGGCTGACCGCCTCATCCTGAACCTGAATCAATTGACAGCCGAGTGCCACTGCCCTATTAACCAACCACCGAATCATATGCGCAAGATAAAGCCCAAATAGCGGCCGGGGTAGAAAGGACTGAGGCAATAATTCAATACCTGGAAAGTCATCCTCCCAAACCTCCCGATTATTCGATAACCATTTATAGAAATGCCCAGGCTGATCGGCGAAAGGCGAAATGAACTCAGCCCGAGTATTTAAAAGATTCGTGATGCAGTCCTCTGAATAGGCGAGCCCCCGCCCACATTGAGGCTGCCTGTCGATTAAAAACAAAGAGACACTCGAGTAACAACCCGACCTGCCGAGACCTTCCAACAACGAATAGATAAACGCAACGCTCGATGCGCCACCGCCGATGATTGTAATCACGTTATTTGACATAACAGCCTCCGTTAAATCGAATTGATCACTCCGCTAACACCTCACAACGCCATCCAACTTCAAACCCCACAACAACCCGCAACCCTAAATTAAAAAAACATCGCCCTTCATGCGCTTGCAATCAGCCGAGATAACAAATCCGCCTTCGATGCACGGTACAATATCCCGCGCGATATCAATACCCGGCGCGACCTCATCCAAATAAATAACTCCATTACGCAACGAAAAAACAGCGCGCTCCGTCACAAACATTACGCGCTGACGCAACAACTGAGCGTAGCCACCGTTAAATGTCAGGTGCGAAACCTGGCGTACAAACTTCTTGATGCGCCCTTCCTGGACAATTTGCAGCCCCTCTGCACCCATTTCGACATTCAGCCCAGCAGCGGTTAAAGTTCCGCAAAATATAATGAAGCGCGCGGACTGTGAGATATTTATAAAACCGCCAGCGCCCTGCAACTTGCTGCCAAACTGCGAGACATTGACATTGCCAGCGGCATCAATTTCAGCAAAACCCAAGCACGCCACATCAATGCCGCCGCCTTCATAAAAATCAAACAACGCTGCCTGCTCGATCACAGCACTCGGTCTATAACTGGCTCCAAACGACAACCCGAAAGCAGGCCTACCTCCCACAACTCCAGACTCAACAGTAAAGATCTCGCTCCCCGGACAGCCACTCTCCTCAGCCACTCGACCAATAACCGTGGGCATACCAATACCGAGATTGACTACTTGAACGTTTTGCTGGCGAATTTCCTGTAGCGCGCGCTTGGCAATAATCCGCTCGGCACAGGATATTGTCCCCCTATCAGGTGTCTGAACTCCCGGACATATAAATTCGGAGTTGTAGACTTCGGCATAGGTTTGAGGATGTTCTCCGGGGCGAGACACGGTGACGTAGTCTACTAGCATGCCTGGAATCTTTACATGTTGTGGCTCTATCTCATGCAACCCTACCAAGCTTTCAACTTGCACGATTACGGTGCCGCCGCAATTTTTAACAGCCATCGCCTGCGCGAGCGAGTCACTATAAGAAACTTCCCTCTCCATTGAGATATTCCCATCAGGATCGCAGCAGGTACCTCTCAACAACGCACAATTAACGTCAAGCGCGGGATAGAAAAGTGTTGTCGCTCCCGCAATATCAACTCTTTGAACAAGCGGACCGCCCCCTCGATCACTCAAACAGCCCCCTTCATTATTGGGATCAACGAAAGTATTGAGCCCGATACTCGATATTACCCCGGGCTTTTTGGCTGCGATGGCACGAAAGAGCTGACTGATAACACCCTGCGGCCAATTATGCGCTTCTATTTCGCCGCACCGCGCCATCTCGCCCAGTCGCGGAACCAACCCCCAAAAACCGCCAATCGCCTTGGCCACCAGCCCTGGCTGAGCAAATAGATCGACACCTCGCCCCTCAAGATCCCCAGAGGCCGATGCGAAGAGCAGACCAATCTGGCGCGGTCGCCCTTCGCGCTTGAAACGCTCACTGATTGCGCGCGTGAGGCCATCTGGATGCCCGCAACTTCCAAAACCACCAGGGATGATTGTCCAACCGTCTTCGATCAAGTCCGCCGCTTGTTGCTCGCTAATGACTTTCATATGTCGGCCTCAGGAGTTGAGGCGGCGCCTGCACTGCCTTCGGGTGACATGACAACCTGAACGGGTTGCTCCCAAACAACCAGGAACGTACAACCTGTCATCGAACAGAGTTCATGCGAAGAACCGGGCGGATAAATCTGCAATACGCCCGCTGTATGAAGCCCCCGATCATCAAGCAGCTCACCCTTTAATACAAAAACCAACTCCCACCCCATGTGCATATGTCTTGGGGTAAAGGCCCCCGCCTTGTAGCGGACCAAAGCTGCGGCGGGCCCTTGCGCACCTTGCCGGGCGTCGTACAGATAAAATATCGAAACGCCCTCGCGACCATCAATTTGATAAGGCTCAAACTTTAAATGCTCAAGATCGTCGGTAGACAATCCACCGCCCAACTCACTCATCTGAATGTCAAATATTTCGCTACTGCCTATTGTATGCATGACCGTTCTCCGCCTTTTCACGAATGAACTGCTTATCAATCATTTCGCGCGAGCATGATTCATCAAATAAACCCCAACCGCCGAAACAACAAATCCCGCAACCGCCACCGCACTCGGCACTTCCCCCAACACTAGCGACGCCATGATCTGTGTGACCGCCGGAATAACATGAAACAAGTTGGTCGCCTTACTTGCCTCACCCCGTCGAATCATCAAATACAGCAGCGTCAGCGCCCCAACTGAATTCATCAACGTGATCCAGGCTACCGATGCTGCAAAGGGCGCCCATTCAGTCACGCGCATGGTTTCGGTGGCATAAGCCAGTACCAACATAACCAGCGACGCGACAACCATCTGAATGAAGCAGCCCACCCACAGGTTCACGCCACCTAGAAAGCGCTTCTGATACAGCGTGCCAAGCGTGATACCTAGCAACGCCAGGCCCACTGCGCCATATCCACCTAATGACGCCTCGGTGCCAAAAAGGCTGCTGGCTACGACAATGACCACACCGCCGACACCCAGGATCGACCCCGGCAGGTCGCGCCAACTCAATTGCTCACCTAAAAAGAAATAAGCACCGATCACAACAAATACCGGCATCAACCCGACGATCAATGCGGCTTGTCCTGCTGGAACGCCATGACTGATGCCGGTGTACAAGCCCCCGAACTGCAATGCCTGTAGAAGCAACCCAACTGCAGCAGCATGAAGGTAAGGCGTCAGCTTTTTCGGCCATTGCGCTTTAATCGCGAATGCAACCCCCAGGAAAACCAGCGCCGCCAGGGCAAATCGGTAGAACGTCATGGTGAACGGCTCGCCATAACGGACGCCAAACGCGCCGCCGATGTAACCGGAGCTCCACAGCAGGATGAAGGCAATGGGGAACGGTGAGGTGAGACGTACTTCGTAGCTTTTGTGGGCAACCGGACTCATGACACTCTCCAAATTGATTTGAAGAGGTAAACTGCGCCAGCCCCTGACATCCGTAAAATCATAAAATGTCAGGTCCATCATGCGAATTGCTTATGCAGACTCACTGAAGCAACCCAATCAAATGTGGGCGCTGGCTTGCCTGCTGCCACATTGACCGAGCTTCTCCAACCACATCATCCTTGAGGCCGCTTATGACCTGGCAACCCCACATCACCGTCGCCACCCTCGTCGAAGACGACGGCAAGTTCCTGATGGTCGAAGAACTCAAGGGCGGCCGCGCCGTGCTCAACCAGCCCGCCGGCCACCTCGACCCGCATGAAACCCTGACCGAAGCCGCCATCCGCGAAACCCTCGAAGAAACCGGCTGGGACGTCGAGGCCACTGGTATCGTCGGCATCTACCTGTACACCGCCCCCAGCAACGGCGTGACCTACCAACGGGTCTGCTTCATCGCCAAAGCCCTGAAACACCACCCGGACTATCAACTCGACGAAGGCATCATCCGCGCCCGCTGGCTGAGCCGTGACGAGCTGATGGCGGTACGCGAAGACTGGCGCAGCGAGCTGATTATCCGCTGTATCGATGATTATCTGGCCGGCCAGCGCCATAGCCTCGAATTGATCCGCCCTTCTCTTTAGCCTTGAAGGCCTGAGCCTGATAGAATCGCGTCCTTTTTCAAGACACCCGTTGAAACCCTATGCGTGATCCAGCCCCTTCTGACACACAAAAGAAGCGCGTCATCGTCGGCATGTCCGGCGGCGTGGATTCTTCCGTTTCCGCCGTTCTGCTCATGGAGCAGGGTTATGAGGTGGAAGGCCTGTTCATGAAGAACTGGGAAGAAGACGATGGAACGGAATATTGCACCGCCATGGACGACCTGGCGGACGCCCAGGCCGTGTGCGACAAGATCGGCATCAAGCTGCACACCGCCAACTTTGCCGCCGAGTACTGGGACAATGTGTTCGAGCACTTCCTGGCCGAATACAAGGCCGGTCGCACGCCGAACCCGGACATCCTGTGCAACCGCGAAATCAAGTTCAAGGCGTTCCTCGACTACGCCATGATGCTCGGCGCCGACCTGATCGCCACTGGCCACTACGTGCGCCGCCGCGACATCGATGGCCGCACCGAACTGCTCAAGGGCCTGGACCCGAACAAGGACCAGAGCTACTTCCTGCATGCCGTCGGCGGCGAACAGATCGCCAAGACCCTGTTCCCGGTAGGCGAGCTGGAAAAACCCGAAGTGCGCAGGATCGCCGAGAAACACGGCCTGGCCACCGCCAAGAAGAAGGATTCCACCGGCATCTGCTTTATCGGCGAGCGCCGCTTCAGCGACTTCCTCAAGCAATACCTGCCGGCGCAACCGGGCGAGATCCACACCACCGAAGGCGACGTCATCGGCCGTCACCATGGCCTGATGTACCACACCATCGGCCAACGCCAGGGCCTGGGCATCGGCGGCTTGAAAGACGCCGGTGAAGAGCCGTGGTACGTGCTGGTCAAGGACCTGGAAAACAACGTGCTGATCGTCGGCCAGGGCAACGAGCACCCGCTGTTGTTCTCCGGCGCTCTGCTCGCTTCGGAAATCTATTGGGTCAACCCGATCGACCTGAGCACGCCACGCCGCCTGACCGCCAAAGTGCGCTATCGCCAGAGTGATCAGCCGTGCACCCTGGAAAAAACCGCCACCGGCTACCGCGCCACCTTCGATGACCCGCAACGCGCGGTCACCCCTGGCCAGTCCGTGGTGTTCTACGACGGCGAAATCTGCCTGGGCGGCGGCGTGATTGAAATCGCCGAAGCCTGGAGCCAGAAGGCATGAGCCCGACCCAGGAGCAATTGACGGCACTGGGCGGGGTGTTCCTCGCCGCGGTATTGGTGGACAAGATCGCCAAGACCGGCCAGGTCACCGAGGCCGGCCTGACCTGCATGCTCGGCAGCCTGCTGATCCGCGACCCCAAGGACACCCTGGAGGTCTACGGCGGCGACGACCTGGCGCTGCGCGAAGGCTATCGCGCACTGATCGGCGCATTGGAGCGCGACCCCAGCACTCTGCAGCGCGAGCCGTTGCGCTACGCCCTGTCGATGCTCGGCCTCGAGCGCCAGCTGGCCAAGCGCGAGGACATGCTGGAGGTCATCGGCAAGCGCCTGCCGCAGATCCAGTCCCAGGTGGAACATTTCGGCCCGGCCCACGAGAACGTGATCGCGGCCTGTGGCGCGCTGTACCAGGACACCTTGAGCACCCTGCGCCAGCGCATCCAGGTCCACGGCGACATGCGCAACCTGCAGCAACCGAACAACGCCTCGAAAATCCGTGCCCTGCTGCTGGCCGGTATTCGCTCGGCGCGGTTGTGGCGCCAGTTGGGTGGTCATCGTTGGCAACTGGTGATCAGCCGTCGCAAATTGCTCAAAGAGCTTTACCCGTTGATGCGCAACGAATAAGTCGCAGCAACAGGCCATTTTCAAGCCGTTACGCGTAATACGCCGGTCAGTTGGCAACGGACCGGCGAATTTTTTCATGTATGATACGCGCCCCATTTCGTTGCCCGACTGTCCGAGAACACCCCATGCAGCTCTCTTCGCTCACTGCGGTTTCCCCTGTAGACGGCCGCTACGCCGGCAAAACCCAGGCCCTGCGCCCTATTTTCAGCGAATACGGCCTGATCCGTGCTCGCGTACTGGTTGAAGTGCGCTGGCTCCAGCGCCTGGCCGCTCACCCCGCCATCAGCGAAGTGCCGGCGTTTTCCGCGCAAGCCAACGCTGTGCTCGACACCCTGGCGGAAAACTTCTCCCTGGAGCACGCCGAGCGTGTGAAGGAGATCGAGCGCACCACCAACCACGACGTAAAAGCCATCGAATACCTGCTCAAAGAGCAAGCGGCCAAGCTGCCAGAACTGGCCCAGGTCAGCGAATTCATCCACTTTGCCTGCACCAGCGAGGACATCAACAACCTGTCCCACGCCCTGATGCTGCGCGAAGGCCGTGATGACGTGATGCTGCCGCTGATGCGCCAGACCGCCAATGCCATCCGCGAACTGGCCATCCGCTTTGCCGACGTGCCGATGCTGTCGCGCACCCACGGCCAGCCGGCGTCGCCGACGACCCTGGGCAAAGAACTGGCCAACGTGGTGTACCGCCTGGAGCGCCAGATCGCTCAAGTCGCCGCCGTACCGCTGCTGGGCAAGATCAACGGCGCCGTAGGCAACTACAACGCCCACCTGTCGGCCTACCCGGAGATCGACTGGGAAGCCAACGCCCGCGCCTTCATCGAAGACGAGCTGGGCCTGGGCTTCAACCCCTACACCACGCAGATCGAACCGCACGACTACATTGCCGAACTGTTCGACGCCATTGCGCGCTTCAACACCATCCTGATCGACTTCGATCGCGATATCTGGGGCTACATCTCCCTGGGCTACTTCAAGCAGCGCACCATTGCCGGTGAAATCGGTTCGTCGACCATGCCGCACAAGGTCAACCCGATCGACTTCGAAAACTCCGAAGGCAACCTCGGCATCGCCAACGCCCTGTTCCAGCACCTGGCCAGCAAGTTGCCGATCTCCCGCTGGCAGCGCGACCTGACCGACTCCACCGTGCTGCGCAACCTCGGCGTAGGCTTCGCTCACAGCGTGATCGCATACGAAGCCAGTCTGAAGGGCATCAGCAAGCTTGAGCTCAATGAGCAGAAGATCGCCGCCGACCTGGACGCGTGCTGGGAAGTCCTGGCCGAGCCGATCCAGACCGTGATGCGCCGCTACAACATCGAAAACCCGTACGAGAAGCTCAAAGAGTTGACGCGCGGCAAGGGCATCAGCCCTGAAGCACTGCAAACTTTCATCGACGGCCTGGACATGCCAGCCGCCGCCAAGGCCGAGCTGAAACTGCTCACCCCGGCCAACTACATCGGCAACGCTGTAGAGCAAGCCAAGCGCATCTGATCATCGCAAGACCCTTTGAGACGCCCGGCCGCGCCGGGCGTTTTTATTCCAGTCTGAAAAGTGCTTTTTTTCAATAGGTTACACATGAATCCTGATATCCCTCTTCAACTTCTGGGCGGCATCACAGCACGGGAATTCCTGCGCGACTACTGGCAGAAAAAACCGCTGCTGATCCGCCAGGCCATCCCTGATTTCGAAAGCCCGATCGACGCCGACGAACTGGCCGGCCTGGCGCTGGAAGAAGAAGTCGAGTCGCGCCTGGTGATCGAGCATGGCGAGCGCCCGTGGGAGCTGCGTCGCGGCCCGTTCGCCGAAGATGCCTTCAGCACCCTGCCCGAGCGCGAGTGGACCCTACTGGTACAGGCGGTCGACCAGTTCGTGCCGGAAGTGGCCGAGTTGCTGGAGCAGTTCCGCTTCCTGCCGAGCTGGCGCATCGACGATGTGATGATCAGCTTCGCCGCACCGGGCGGCAGCGTTGGCCCGCACTTCGACAACTACGACGTGTTCCTGCTGCAGGCCCAGGGCAAGCGCAACTGGAAGATCGGCCAGATGTGCAGCTCCGAAAGCGCGCTGCTGCAGCACGCCGACCTGCGTATCCTCGCCGAATTCGAAGAAAGCGCCGAGTGGGTCCTGGAACCGGGCGACATGCTTTACCTGCCGCCGCGCCTGGCGCACTTCGGCATTGCCGAAGACGACTGCATGACCTATTCCGTGGGCTTCCGTGCACCGAGCGCGTCCGAAGTGCTGACCCACTTCACCGACTTCCTCAGCCAGTACCTGACCGACGAAGAGCGCTATACCGACGCTGACGCCCAGCCGGTCAGCGACCCGCATCAGATCCAGAGCGACGCCCTGGACCGCCTCAAGAGCCTGCTGGCCGAGCACATGAGCGATGAGCGCATGCTGCTGACCTGGTTCGGCCAGTTCATGACCGAACCGCGCTATCCTGAACTGGTGGCCGGCGAGGAGTTGGGCGAAGACGACTTCATCAGCAGCCTGCAGGACGGCGCCATCCTGGTGCGCAACCCGAGCGCACGCCTGGCCTGGTCCGAAGTGGACAACGATGTGTTGCTGTTTGCCAGTGGCCAGAGCCGTTACCTGCCGGGCAAGCTGCGTGAACTGCTGAAGCTGGTGTGTTCGGCCGATGCGCTGCACAGCGAGAACCTGGGCGAATGGCTGGCAGACGAAGACGGTCGCGACCTGCTGTGTGAATTGGTCAAGCAAGGAAGCCTGGGATTTGCCGATGAATAGGATTCACGTAAGTGTCGCGGACTGGCAAAAGGATATCGCCGAGATTCGGCGCATTCGTGAAGCGGTGTTTATCGCTGAACAATCGGTTCCACCGGAGCTGGAGTGGGACGCGGACGACGCCGGCGCAGTGCATTTCCTTGCATTCGAAGGTGATTTTCCGATCGGTACCGCCCGCCTGCTACCCAGCGGCGAGATTGGCCGCGTCTCGGTCCTCAAGGACTGGCGCGGGCTGAAGGTCGGCGACAAGCTGATGGAAACGGTGATTGGCGTGGCCGAACAACGTGGCCAGACCCGGCAGTTCCTGAGTGCGCAGGTGTATGCAGCACCGTTTTATGAGCGGCTGGGCTTCAAGATCGTCAGTGACGAATTTCTTGAAGTCGGGATTCCGCATGTGGATATGGTGCGCGAGGGCTGATCCGAGATCGCGTCGCTGCCATCGGGGGCAAGCCCCCTCCCACTTTTTGACCGAGTAAGTCCTTTGGAATGCGGCCAAGTGTGGGAGGGGGCTTGCCCCCCGATAGCCATTTCAGCAACACCAACAATGCCCTGCCATGCCAGGGCATTTTGCCGTCTACGATTCAACTTGCACCCGGCCAGGCCGACAAACTGGCACTATCCAGCCTTTGACTCGCAGAGATAACGGACATGTCCCTACGCACCCTGCTCACCGCCCTCCTCCTGACCGCCAGCGCCGCGGCCATGGCCGACACCGAAGTCGTCAACCTGAGCAACCGTACCAGCGCCGACCTGCTGCCAGTGGCACAGAACTTCATCGGCAAGGACGGTACCGTCAGCGCCTACGGCAACCAACTGATCGTCAAGGCCGACCCCGGCAAGATCCAGGACCTGCGCACCCTACTTTCCCAGCTGGATACGCCAGCCAAACGCCTGCTGATCACCGTCGACACCAACGAAAACAACCAGCAGAACACCGGTGACAGCCAGACCCGCATCATCAGCTACGGCACCACCAGCCGCGACGGCGGCGTCCAGCAGATCCAGGCCAGCGAAGGCGTGCCCGCGCTGATCCAGGTCGGCCAGAGCGTGCCGCTGACCACCACCCAGCAGGACAGCTATGGCCGCCTGCAGAACCAGACCCAGTATCGCAACGTGACCCAGGGCTTCTACGTGACCGCCAGCGTCACCGGCGAGACCGTACACCTGGCAATCAGTACCAACCGTGACCGCATGAGCCAGGAGCGTCCCGATGTAGTGAACGTACAGAGTACCGACACAACCGTCAGCGGGCGCTTGGGTGAATGGATCACCCTGGCCGGCATCAATCGCGAGACCCAGGCCGACAAATCCTCTGCAACCCGCAGCTACTCTACTCAGGGCCGCGATGACCTGACAGTACGGGTCAAGGTCGACACCCTGAACTGAAGCACCAAAAACTGACTGACGAGTCGTATTAGACTAAAGATGTAGTGCTTGAAAAAAAGCACTACAAAACATTTGACGATCCAAAAAAGCATGGGCATGATGGCCTCGCTCCCGCTAATCAGGGGCCCTGGCAAGGGCCTTCGGATCGTCGCTCCAAGCTACCCACCCGAGCCGATTCGTGTCTGTACCGCCCACAAGGCGTGTTTGACGAGGTTGCGACTGGAACGAAGTTGTCCCGAGGGACGGAAGCTAACCAGGTAACCCGGCTACACGCTGTTGAACACCCGAGGGCCCACGACGCCCGGAGACTGTTCTCGGTCCACCTGTACCTGCTCCACCCTCTCGCCAATCGTTCATCCCGTCGCATTCCCCGTCAGACCCGACATGACCGCCTAAGCTTCTGGTCAGCGAGCAGCCCTGCCCACGCATTTGAATGCAGGGCTGGCAAATGGATTTTTCCACCACACGAAGACGCGACGAGGTTTACTTCCATGGCACTGACACGCGAACAGCAAATTGCAGCCCTCGAGAAAGACTGGGCTGAAAACCCACGCTGGAAAGGCGTGACCCGCGCTTATTCCGCTGCTGACGTCGTCCGCCTGCGTGGCTCGGTTCAACCTGAGCACACCTTTGCAAAACTCGGCGCCGAGAAGCTGTGGAACCTGGTGACACAAGGTGCCAAGCCGTCCTTCCGTCCCGACAAAGATTTCGTCAACTGCATGGGCGCCCTCACTGGCGGCCAGGCAGTCCAGCAGGTGAAAGCCGGTATCCAGGCGATCTACCTGTCCGGCTGGCAAGTGGCGGCGGACAACAACTCCGCTGAATCCATGTACCCCGACCAATCGCTGTACCCGGTGGACTCGGTGCCGACCGTGGTCAAGCGCATCAACAACTCGTTCCGTCGTGCCGACCAGATCCAGTGGAAAGCCGGCAAGAACCCGGGCGATGAAGGCTACATCGACTACTTCGCGCCGATCGTGGCCGACGCCGAAGCCGGTTTCGGCGGCGTACTCAACGCCTACGAACTGATGAAGAGCATGATCGAGGCTGGCGCTGCCGGCGTGCACTTCGAAGACCAACTGGCGTCCGTGAAGAAATGCGGCCACATGGGCGGCAAGGTGCTGGTTCCGACCCAGGAAGCCGTACAGAAACTGACCGCTGCCCGCCTGGCCGCTGACGTTGCCGGCACGCCGACCATCATCCTGGCGCGTACCGATGCCAACGCGGCTGACCTGCTGACATCGGACTGCGACCCGTACGACCAGCCATTCGTGACTGGCGAGCGCACCCAGGAAGGTTTCTATAAGGTACGTGCCGGTCTCGACCAGGCCATCGCCCGCGGCCTGGCCTACGCGCCGTACGCCGACCTGATCTGGTGCGAAACCGCCAAGCCGGACCTGGACGAAGCCCGTCGCTTCGCCGAAGCGATCAAGAAGGAATACCCGGACCAACTGCTGTCCTACAACTGCTCGCCTTCCTTCAACTGGAAGAAGAACCTGGACGACGCGACCATCGCCAAGTTCCAGCGCGAACTGTCCGCCATGGGCTACAAGCACCAGTTCATCACCCTGGCCGGCATTCACAACATGTGGCACAGCATGTTCAACCTGGCGCACGACTACGCCCGCAACGACATGACCGCCTACGTGAAGCTGCAGGAGCAGGAGTTCGCTGACGCCGCCAAGGGCTACACCTTCGTGGCACACCAGCAGGAAGTGGGCACCGGCTACTTCGACGACATGACCACCGTGATCCAGGGCGGCACCTCGTCCGTGACCGCGCTGACCGGTTCGACCGAAGAAGAGCAGTTCCACTGATTGACTGAGTACACGGCCACTGCAGCCCCAGGGAAGACCTAACCGCAGTGCCGCACAAAGATCACGCCCCGACCTGTTCGGGGCGTTTTTTTGCCCCGTGAAAAACCTCCCTGTCAAAATGAAGATCAACCTGTGGGAGGGGGCAAGCCCCCTCACACACTGGAAATGCCGACGAGGCTCTGGATTTTGTGCAAAACATTGATCCAGAGCGGTATTTGCAGGGATCAAATCGGTTAAAAGATCCCCGTCGGCAACTAAGCGGTATTCAACCAAGTAACAGCAACTTCCCCCGCCCCACCACACACACCCGCTTAAAACCCGCGCAAACAATATTCATTATCATTTAGCTCGTGAAAACTTCGTTACCGGTTAAACAAAACACATTTGATTAAATGCCCGCTAATGCCCGCCACACAAGGGCTGCAGCCCCAAGAAGGTGCACTATGTGCTTATTCCATCGAATAATTTCGCTATCGGAATTTTACTTGCCCGGTGTTTAGCCATAAAATCACCGCGATTGATTGCAGTGCGACATATCGTCACTGCATCGTTACTTTTTCGAGCTCAGAGACCTTTGCTCTCTGTTAAGGATTTCCAGCATGACCGAAGCGACAGGACTCATGGCCCACAACTGGGGCTTTGCCATTTTCCTCCTCGGTGTTGTCGGCCTCTGCGCCTTCATGCTCGGTGTTTCCAGCCTCCTCGGGTCAAAAGCCTGGGGCCGCAGCAAAAATGAACCGTTCGAGTCCGGCATGCTGCCTACAGGTGGCGCCCGCTTGCGGCTCTCAGCCAAATTCTATCTGGTCGCGATGCTGTTCGTGATCTTCGATATCGAAGCCCTCTTTCTCTTTGCCTGGTCTGTGTCCGTCCGCGAAAGCGGCTGGACCGGATTCGTCGAAGCCCTCGTTTTCATAGCAATTCTGTTGGCAGGTCTTGTCTACCTATTCCGAGTGGGCGCCCTTGACTGGGCTCCGGAAGCTCGTCGTAAGCGGCAAGCGAAGCTGAAACAATGAGGCTTTGGCGATGCAATACAATCTCACCAGGATCGACCCGGATGCTCCTAACGAGCAGTACCCCATCGGCGAGCGGGAAACCGTTTCCGACCCGTTAGAAGACCAAGTCCACAAAAACATCTACATGGGCAAGCTGGAAGACGTGCTGAGTGGCGCGGTCAACTGGGGGCGTAAAAACTCCCTGTGGCCGTACAACTTCGGTCTTTCGTGCTGCTACGTGGAAATGACCACCGCCTTCACGGCGCCCCACGACATCGCGCGCTTTGGCGCCGAAGTTATCCGGGCCTCGCCGCGCCAGGCGGATTTCATGGTTATCGCCGGCACCTGCTTCATCAAGATGGCGCCGATCATCCAGCGTCTCTACGAGCAAATGCTCGAACCGAAGTGGGTAATCTCCATGGGTTCGTGCGCCAACTCCGGTGGCATGTACGACATCTATTCCGTCGTTCAAGGGGTGGACAAGTTCCTGCCCGTGGACGTCTACGTGCCTGGCTGCCCGCCTCGCCCTGAAGCGTTCCTGCAAGGCTTGATGCTGTTGCAGGAATCGATTGGCAAGGAGCGTCGCCCGCTTTCCTGGGTCGTCGGCGATCAAGGCGTGTACCGCGCCGAGATGCCGTCGCAAAAGGAACAGCGCCGCGAACAGCGTATCGCAGTCACCAACCTGCGCAGCCCCGACGAAGTCTGATCCAGCACCGCTTCTTTTATAGAACGAACACCTGGCTTCATTCTTTACGTTGACCGAAAGCGATAAAAAACCATGACTACAGGCAGTGCTCTGTACATCCCGCCTTATAAGGCAGACGACCAGGATGTGGTCGTCGAACTCAATAACCGTTTTGGCCCTGACGCCTTCACCGCCCAGGCCACACGCACCGGCATGCCGGTGCTGTGGGTGGCGCGTGCCAGGCTTGTCGAAGTCCTGACCTTCCTGCGCAACCTGCCCAAGCCGTACGTCATGCTCTATGACCTGCACGGTGTGGACGAGCGTCTGCGCACCAAGCGCCAGGGGCTGCCGAGCGGCGCCGATTTCACCGTGTTCTACCACCTGCTGTCGATCGAACGTAACAGCGACGTGATGATCAAGGTCGCCCTGTCCGAGAGCGACCTGAGCGTGCCGACCGTGACCGGTATCTGGCCGAACGCCAGCTGGTACGAACGCGAAGTCTGGGACATGTTCGGCATCGACTTCCCGGGCCACCCGCACCTGACGCGCATCATGATGCCGCCGACCTGGGAAGGTCACCCGCTGCGCAAGGACTTCCCTGCGCGCGCCACCGAATTCGACCCATTCAGCCTCAACCTCGCCAAGCAACAGCTTGAAGAGGAGGCTGCACGCTTCCGTCCGGAAGACTGGGGCATGAAGCGCTCCGGCACCAATGAGGACTACATGTTCCTCAACCTGGGCCCGAACCACCCTTCGGCCCACGGCGCCTTCCGTATCATCCTGCAACTGGACGGCGAAGAAATCGTCGACTGCGTGCCGGACATCGGCTACCACCACCGTGGTGCCGAGAAAATGGCCGAGCGCCAGTCGTGGCACAGCTTCATCCCGTACACCGACCGTATCGACTACCTCGGCGGCGTGATGAACAACCTGCCGTACGTGCTCTCGGTCGAGAAACTGGCCGGTATCAAGGTGCCGGACCGCGTCGACACCATCCGCATCATGATGGCCGAGTTCTTCCGGATCACCAGCCACCTGCTGTTCCTGGGGACCTATATCCAGGACGTCGGCGCCATGACCCCGGTGTTCTTCACCTTCACCGACCGTCAGCGCGCCTACAAGGTCATCGAAGCCATCACCGGTTTCCGCCTGCACCCGGCCTGGTACCGCATCGGCGGCGTGGCCCACGACCTGCCGAACGGTTGGGAACGCCTGGTCAAGGAATTCATCGACTGGATGCCCAAGCGCCTGGACGAATACCAAAAGGCCGCGCTGGATAACAGCATCCTCAAGGGGCGTACCATCGGCGTCGCGCAGTACAACACCAAGGAAGCCCTGGAATGGGGCGTCACCGGTGCCGGCCTGCGTTCCACCGGCTGCGATTTCGACCTGCGTAAAGCACGTCCGTACTCCGGGTATGAGAATTTCGAATTCGAAGTCCCGCTGGCGGCCAATGGCGATGCCTACGACCGCTGCATCGTGCGCGTCGAAGAAATGCGCCAGAGCCTGAAGATCATCGAGCAATGCATGCGCAACATGCCGGCCGGCCCGTACAAGGCGGATCACCCGCTGACCACGCCGCCGCCGAAAGAGCGCACGCTGCAGCACATCGAAACCCTGATCACGCACTTCCTGCAGGTTTCGTGGGGCCCGGTCATGCCGGCCAACGAGTCCTTCCAGATGATCGAAGCGACCAAGGGTATCAACAGTTATTACCTGACGAGCGATGGCGGCACCATGAGCTACCGCACCCGGATCCGTACCCCGAGCTTCGCCCACTTGCAGCAGATCCCTTCGGTGATCAAAGGCGAGATGGTCGCGGACTTGATTGCGTACCTGGGTAGTATCGATTTCGTTATGGCCGACGTGGACCGCTAAGCATGAACAGCACGCTTATCCAGACAGACCGTTTCACCTTGAGTGAAACCGAGCGCTCGGCCATCGAGCACGAGCTGCATCACTACGAAGACCCGCGCGCGGCGTCGATCGAAGCCTTGAAGATCGTCCAGAAGGAACGAGGCTGGGTGCCGGACGGCGCCCTCTACGCCATCGGCGAAATCCTCGGCATCCCTGCCAGCGACGTTGAAGGGGTGGCCACGTTCTACAGCCAGATCTTCCGTCAGCCGGTGGGCCGCCACATCATTCGCGTGTGCGATAGCATGGTCTGCTACATCGGCGGCCACGAATCGGTGGTCAGCGAGATCCAGAACAAGCTGGGCATCGGCCTCGGCCAGACCACCCCGGACGGCCGCTTCACGCTGCTGCCGGTGTGCTGCCTGGGCAACTGCGACAAGGCGCCGGCGTTGATGATCGACGACGACACATTCGGTGACGTGCAGCCCGCTGGCGTGACCCAATTGCTCGAGGGCTACCCATGACCCTGACTTCTTTCGGCCCGGCCAACCTGATCAAGCGTTCGCCCGAGACCCACCCGCTGACCTGGCGCCTGCGTGACGATGCCGAACCGGTATGGTTCGACGAGTACCAGGCCAAGAACGGCTACGCGGCTGCGCGCAAAGCCTTCGCGGACATGGCCCAGGACGATATCGTCCAGACCGTGAAAGACGCTGGCCTCAAAGGCCGCGGCGGTGCAGGCTTCCCCACGGGCGTGAAGTGGGGCCTGATGCCCAAGGACGAATCCATCAACATCCGCTACCTGCTGTGCAACGCGGATGAAATGGAGCCGAACACCTGGAAAGACCGCATGCTGATGGAGCAACTGCCCCATCTGCTCATCGAAGGCATGCTGATCAGCGCCCGCGCGCTGAAAACCTACCGGGGCTACATCTTCCTGCGTGGCGAGTACACCACCGCCGCCAAGCACCTCAACCGTGCCGTGGAAGAAGCCAAGGCCGCCGGCCTGTTGGGCAAGAACATCTTGGGTTCGGGTTTTGACTTCGAACTGTTCGTGCACACCGGCGCCGGGCGCTACATCTGCGGTGAAGAAACCGCACTGATCAACTCCCTCGAAGGTCGCCGCGCCAACCCGCGCTCCAAGCCGCCCTTCCCTGCCGCCGTGGGCGTGTGGGGCAAGCCGACCTGCGTGAACAACGTCGAGACCCTGTGCAACGTGCCGGCGATCATCGCCGACGGCGTGGACTGGTACAAATCGTTGGCCCGCGAAGGCAGCGAGGACATGGGCACCAAGCTCATGGGCTTCTCCGGCAAGGTCAAGAACCCTGGCCTGTGGGAGCTGCCGTTCGGCGTGACCGCACGCGAGCTGTTCGAGGACTACGCCGGCGGCATGCGCGACGGCTACACCTTGAAAGCCTGGCAGCCAGGCGGCGCCGGTACCGGTTTCCTGTTGCCCGAGCACCTCGACGCACAAATGTACGCCGGCGGCATCGGCAAGGTGGGCACCCGGATGGGTACCGGCCTGGCGATGGCGGTCGACAACACCGTGAACATGGTCTCCTTGCTGCGCAACATGGAGCAGTTCTTTGCCCGCGAGTCCTGCGGCTTCTGCACACCATGCCGCGACGGTCTGCCATGGAGCGTGAAGCTGCTGATGGCCCTGGAAAACGGCGAAGGCCGCGAGGGTGATATCGAAACCCTGCTGGGCCTGGTCGGTTTCCTCGGCCCGGGCAAGACCTTCTGTGCTCACGCACCGGGCGCCGTGGAGCCATTGGGCAGCGCAATCAAATACTTCCGCTCGGAGTTCGAAGCCGGCATCGCGCCTACCAGCGCTGCCGTCCCGCCTCTGGCAAGGCCGATCGTAGTCGGCGCGTAACGCTTTAAAAGGCGAAGGGTCCGTGCCCTTCGCTTTCTCATGGGCTGACGCCGTAGAGGCTGTGTTGAGGCCCATGAATAACAAGATTCCATTAGCCACGCCCGCTGACAACGGGCCAACGAAGAACTTTGAACCATGGCCACTATCCACGTAGACGGCAAAGCGCTCGAAGTCGATGGGGCAGACAACCTGTTACAGGCCTGTCTGTCGCTCGGTCTCGATATCCCGTATTTCTGCTGGCACCCCGCGCTTGGTAGCGTCGGGGCCTGCCGCCAGTGTGCGGTCAAGCAGTACACCGACGAGAACGACACCCGTGGTCGTATCGTCATGTCCTGCATGACCCCAGCCACCGACAACACCTGGATCTCCATCGACGATGAAGAATCCAAGGCGTTCCGCGCCAGCGTCGTCGAATGGCTGATGACCAACCACCCCCACGACTGCCCGGTCTGTGAGGAAGGCGGTCACTGCCACCTGCAAGACATGACCGTGATGACCGGCCACAACGAGCGCCGTTATCGCTTCACCAAGCGTACCCACCAGAACCAGGACCTCGGCCCGTTCATTTCCCACGAAATGAACCGCTGCATCGCCTGCTATCGCTGCGTGCGCTTCTATAAGGACTACGCCGGCGGCACCGACCTCGGCGTATTCGGCGCCCACGACAACGTGTACTTCGGTCGTGTTGAAGACGGCGTGCTCGAAAGCGAGTTCTCCGGCAACCTCACCGAGGTCTGCCCGACCGGTGTGTTCACCGACAAGACGCACTCCGAGCGCTACAACCGCAAGTGGGACATGCAGTTCGCCCCGAGCATCTGCCATGGCTGCTCCAGCGGTTGCAACATCTCCCCGGGCGAGCGCTACGGCGAATTGCGTCGCATCGAAAACCGCTTCAACGGTTCGGTCAACCAGTACTTCCTGTGCGACCGTGGCCGTTTCGGCTATGGCTACGTCAACCGCGAAGACCGCCCTCGCCAACCACTGCTGGCCGACGGCGCCAAGCTGAGCCTGGACGACGCGCTGGATAAAGCTGCCGACCTGCTGCGCGGCCGCAACATCGTCGGTATCGGTTCGCCCCGCGCCAGCCTCGAAAGCAACTTCGCGTTGCGCGAGCTGGTGGGCGCCGAGCACTTCTACAGCGGTATCGAAGCCGGTGAATTGGAGCGCATCCGCCTGGTCCTGCAGGTGCTGAACGACAGCCCGCTGCCCGTACCGAACATGCGCGACATCGAAGACCACGACGCGATCTTCGTGCTCGGTGAAGACCTGACCCAGACCGCCGCCCGCATCGCCCTGTCGCTGCGCCAGTCGGTCAAGGGCAAGGCCGAAGACATGGCCGACGCCATGCGCGTACAGCCGTGGCTCGACGCCGCAGTGAAGAACATCGGCCAGCACGCGCTGAACCCGTTGTTTATTGCGAGCATCGCTGAAACCAAGCTCGACGACATCGCCGAAGAATGTGTGCACGCAGCACCGGACGACCTGGCCCGCCTCGGTTTCGCCGTGGCCCACGCCCTGGACGCCAGCGCGCCTGCCGTCGAAGGCCTGGACACTGAAGCCGTCGAACTGGCCCAGCGCATCGCCGACGCCCTGCTGGCGGCCAAGCGCCCATTGATCATTGCTGGCACCTCGTTGGGTTCCAAGGCGCTGATCGAAGCCGCTGCCAACATCGCCAAGGCCCTGAAGCTGCGCGAAAAGAACGGTTCCATCAGCCTGGTGGTGCCGGAAGCCAACAGCCTCGGCCTGGCCATGCTCGGTGGCGAGTCCCTGGACGCTGCCCTGCAGGCGGTGACCGACGGCAACGCCGACGCCATCGTGGTACTGGAAAACGACTTGTACACCCGCACCGACGCCGCCAAGGTCGACGCGGCACTGAACGCGGCCAAAGTGCTGATCGTTGCCGATCACCAGAAGACCGCCACCAGCGACCGCGCCCACCTGGTACTGCCGGCCGCCACCTTCGCCGAAGGCGACGGCACCCTGGTCAGCCAGGAAGGCCGTGCCCAGCGCTTCTTCCAGGTGTTCGATCCGAAGTACATGGACGCCAGCATCCTGGTTCACGAAGGCTGGCGCTGGCTGCATGCCCTGCGCGCGACCCTGCTGAACCAGCCGATCGACTGGACCCAGCTCGACCACGTCACCGCAGCCACCGCTGCCAGCGCCCCGCAACTGGCG
Source organism: Pseudomonas sp. FW305-3-2-15-C-LB1 (assembly GCF_058787615.1). NCBI lineage: Bacteria > Pseudomonadati > Pseudomonadota > Gammaproteobacteria > Pseudomonadales > Pseudomonadaceae > Pseudomonas > Pseudomonas sp. FW305-3-2-15-C-LB1. The sequence goes on from NZ_JBYSZX010000006.1 coordinate 197,087, forward strand.
CGGATTGTCGACGCGGCACCGTCCGCTTCGTTCCGCATCAAGGGCTTGAAACTGGCCCGTGAACCGCTGCGTTATTCCGGTCGTACCGCGATGCGCGCCGACATCAGCGTGCACGAACCGCGTACCCCGCAAGACAACGACACCGCGTTCGCCTTCTCCATGGAAGGCTACTCGGGTTCGGTCGAGCCGCGTCAGCAGGTGCCATTCGCCTGGTCACCGGGCTGGAACTCGCCGCAGGCCTGGAACAAGTTCCAGGACGAAGTCGGTGGTCACCTCCGCGCTGGCGACCCTGGCACCCGCCTGATCGAAAGCACCGGTGATGCGCTGAACTGGTTCGCCGCCGTACCGCGTCCGTTCAACCCGGCCCAGGGCACCTGGCAGGTTGTGCCGTTCTTCCACCTGTTCGGCAGCGAAGAGAACTCTTCCAAGGCCGCGCCGGTGCAAAGCCGCATTCCTGAAGCCTACGTATCCCTGGCCAAGTCCGAAGCCGACCGCCTGGGCGTCAACGACGGTGCCCTGCTCAGCCTGAACGTGGCCGGCCAGACCCTGCGTCTGCCGCTGCGCATCAACGATGAGTTGGGTGCAGGCCTGGTTGCACTGCCAAAAGGCCTCGCCGGTATTCCGCCTGCGATCTTTGGCAAAACCGTTGACGGTCTGCAGGAGGCAGCGCAATGACCTGGTTCACCCCTGAAGTGATCGACGTGATCATCTCGGTCGTCAAGGCCATCGTGATCCTGTTGGCCGTGGTCGTCGCGGGCGCCCTGCTCAGCTTCGTCGAACGTCGCCTGCTGGGCTGGTGGCAGGACCGCTACGGTCCGAACCGCGTTGGCCCGTTCGGCATGTTCCAGATCGCCGCCGACATGTTGAAAATGTTCTTCAAGGAAGACTGGACCCCGCCGTTTGCCGACAAGGTGATCTTCACCCTGGCACCGGTCGTGGCCATGAGCGCCTTGCTGATCGCCTTCGCGATCATCCCGATCACCCCGACCTGGGGCGTGGCGGACCTGAACATCGGCTTGCTGTTCTTCTTCGCCATGGCCGGACTGTCGGTCTACGCGGTACTGTTCGCCGGCTGGTCGAGCAACAACAAGTTCGCCCTGCTGGGCAGCTTGCGGGCCTCGGCCCAGACCGTGTCCTACGAAGTGTTCATGGGCCTGGCGCTGATGGGCATCGTGGTGCAGGTCGGCTCGTTCAACATGCGCGACATCGTCGAGTACCAGGCACAGAATCTGTGGTTCATCATTCCGCAGTTCTTCGGCTTCTGTACCTTCTTCATCGCTGGCGTCGCCGTGACTCACCGTCACCCGTTCGACCAGCCGGAAGCGGAACAGGAACTGGCCGACGGTTACCACATCGAATACGCCGGCATGAAGTGGGGCATGTTCTTCGTCGGTGAATACATCGGCATCATCCTGATCTCGGCCCTGCTGGTCACGCTGTTCTTCGGCGGCTGGCACGGACCGTTCGGCATCCTGCCGCAGTTGGCGTTCTTCTGGTTCTTCCTGAAGACCGCGTTCTTCATCATGTTGTTTATCCTGCTGCGCGCTTCCATTCCGCGTCCACGATATGACCAGGTGATGGATTTCAGCTGGCGCTTCTGCCTGCCGCTGACCCTGATCAATTTGCTGGTGACTGCTGCCGTGGTGCTGATGCACACGCCAGCGGCTGCGGTTCAGTGAGGATTTGACCCATGTTCAAATATATTGGCGACATCGTTAAGGGTACCGGTACCCAGTTGCGAAGCCTGGTGATGGTGTTCGGTCACGGCTTTCGCAAACGCGACACCCTGCAATACCCGGAAGAAGCGGTATACCTGCCGCCGCGCTATCGCGGCCGCATCGTACTGACCCGCGACCCCGATGGCGAAGAGCGTTGCGTAGCCTGCAACCTGTGCGCCGTGGCGTGCCCGGTGGGTTGCATCTCCCTGCAGAAAGCTGAAACCGAAGACGGTCGCTGGTACCCGGACTTCTTCCGCATCAATTTCTCGCGCTGCATTTTCTGCGGCCTCTGCGAGGAAGCTTGCCCGACCACCGCGATCCAGCTCACACCGGATTTCGAGATGGCCGAGTTCAAACGTCAGGACCTGGTGTACGAGAAAGAAGATCTGTTGATCTCTGGTCCCGGTAAAAACCCTGATTACAACTTCTATCGTGTTGCAGGTATGGCCGTTGCCGGTAAGCCGAAAGGCGCCGCACAAAACGAAGCCGAGCCGATCAACGTGAAGAGCTTGCTGCCTTAAGGAAGAAAGATGGAATTCGCTTTCTATTTCGCATCGGGTATCGCGGTTGTGTCCACGCTTCGCGTGATCACCAACACCAACCCCGTGCACGCCCTGCTCTACCTGATCATTTCGCTGATCGCCGTGGCCATGACCTTCTTCAGCCTCGGTGCGCCGTTCGCCGGTGTGCTGGAAGTGATCGCCTACGCCGGCGCCATCATGGTGCTGTTCGTGTTTGTGGTGATGATGCTCAACCTGGGGCCGGCTTCGGTCGCCCAGGAACGCGTCTGGCTCAAGCCCGGCATCTGGCTCGGCCCGGTTGTCCTGGCAGCGCTGCTGCTGGGTGAACTGCTGTATGTGCTGTTCGCTCACCAGAGCGGCCAGGCCATCGGCCACACCACCGTGGATGCAAAAGCCGTGGGCATCAGCCTGTTCGGCCCGTACCTGCTGGTGGTCGAACTGGCGTCGATGCTGCTGCTCGCTGCAGCCGTCACCGCCTTCCACTTGGGCCGCAACGAAGCCAAGGAGCAATGACGATGCCTGCTATCCCTTTGGAGCATGGTCTGGCGGTCGCCGGCATCCTGTTCTGCCTTGGCCTGGTCGGCCTGATGGTCCGCCGTAACATTCTGTTCGTGTTGATGAGCCTGGAAATCATGATGAACGCCGCGGCACTGGCGTTCATCGTTGCGGGTGCACGTTGGGGCCAGCCGGATGGACAAGTCATGTTCATCCTGGTGATCAGCCTGGCAGCCGCCGAGGCCAGCATTGGCCTGGCGATCCTGCTGCAACTGTATCGTCGCTTCCACACGCTTGATATCGACGCTGCCAGTGAGATGCGCGGATGAACATGATCTTTCTGACTTTCGTATTTCCCCTGATCGGTTTCCTGCTGCTGTCGTTCTCCCGTGGACGCTGGTCGGAAAACCTGTCTGCCCTGGTGGGCGTGGGTTCCATTGGCCTGTCGGCGATCGTTGCCGCCTACGTCATCTGGCAATTCAACGTGGCGCCGCCGGAAGGCGGTCACTACACCCTGGTGCTGTGGCAGTGGATGTCGGTGGAGGGCTTCAAGCCCAACTTCGCCCTCTACGTCGACGGCCTGTCGATCACCATGCTCGGCGTGGTGGTCGGCGTGGGCTTCCTGATCCACCTGTTCGCGTCCTGGTACATGCGCGGTGAAGCCGGTTACTCGCGCTTCTTCTCGTACACCAACCTGTTTATCGCCAGCATGCTGTTCCTGGTGCTCGGCGATAACCTGTTGTTCCTGTACTTCGGCTGGGAAGGCGTGGGCCTGTGCTCGTACCTGTTGATCGGTTTCTACTACAGCAACCGCAACAACGGTAACGCAGCACTCAAGGCCTTTATCGTCACCCGCATCGGCGACGTGTTCATGGCCATCGGCCTGTTCATCCTGTTCCAGCAAGTGGGCACGCTGAACATCCAGGAACTGCTGGTGCTGGCACCGCAGAAATTCCAGGTTGGCGACTTCTGGATCACCTTGGCCACCCTGATGCTGCTCGGCGGCGCCGTGGGTAAATCCGCGCAACTGCCCCTGCAAACCTGGCTGGCGGACGCGATGGCCGGCCCTACCCCGGTTTCCGCACTGATCCACGCCGCCACCATGGTAACCGCCGGCGTCTACCTGATCGCCCGTACCCACGGCCTGTTCACCCTGGCGCCGGACATCCTGCATCTGGTCGGCATCGTTGGTGGCGTGACCCTGGTCCTGGCTGGCTTCGCTGCCCTGGTACAGACCGACATCAAGCGCATCCTTGCCTACTCGACCATGAGCCAGATCGGCTACATGTTCCTGGCCCTGGGCGTTGGCGCCTGGGACGCGGCGATCTTCCACCTGATGACCCACGCCTTCTTCAAGGCCTTGCTGTTCCTCGCTTCCGGTGCGGTGATCGTGGCCTGCCACCACGAGCAGAACATCTTCAAGATGGGCGGCCTGTGGAAGAAACTGCCACTGGCCTATGCCAGCTTCATCGTCGGTGGTGCCGCCCTGGCCGCCCTGCCGCTGGTGACCGCCGGTTTCTACTCGAAGGATGAAATCCTCTGGGAAGCCTTCGCCAGCGGCAACCAGAACCTGCTGTACGCAGGCCTGGTGGGTGCGTTCATGACCTCGCTGTACACCTTCCGCCTGATCTTCATCACCTTCCACGGTGAAGCCAAGACCGAAGCTCACGCAGGCCACGGCATCTCGCACTGGTTGCCATTGTCGGTACTGATCATCCTGTCGACCTTCGTCGGCGCCATGATCACCCCGCCTCTGCACGGTGTACTGCCGCAAAGCGTCGGCCATGCCGGCGGCGAAGCCCAGCACAGCCTGGAAATCGCCTCGGGCGCCATCGCCATTGCCGGTATCCTGCTGGCGGCCCTGCTGTTCCTCGGCAAGCGTCGCTTCGTGACGGCCGTCGCCAACAGTGGCATCGGCCGCTTCCTGTCGGCCTGGTGGTTCGCCGCCTGGGGCTTCGACTGGATCTACGACAAACTGTTCGTCAAGCCTTACCTCGCCATCAGCCACATTCTGCGCAAGGACCCGCTCGACCAGACCATCGGTCTGATCCCGCGTGCCGCCAAGGCCGGTCACACCGCCCTGAGCCGCAGCGAGACTGGCCAACTGCGCTGGTATGCAGCCTCCATGGCGGCCGGTGCCGTGCTGGTAATCGGCGCCATCGTCGTGGTAGCGATATGACTATGAACATTGCGATCTTTGCGAACTTGCGAAAGGAAACGAGCCTGTCATGATTCTGCCCTGGCTAATCCTGATCCCCTTCATCGGCGGCCTGCTCTGCTGGATGGGTGAACGCTTCGGCGCCACCCTCCCCCGCTGGATTGCGTTGCTGACCATGTCCCTGGAACTCGCGCTCGGCCTCTGGCTGTGGGCCCATGGCGACTATTCATTTGCTCCGGCACCGGGTGTCGATCCGACCTTCGCGCTTGAATTCAAGCACGTGTGGATCCAGCGCTTCGGCATCAACGTGCACCTGGCCCTGGACGGCCTGTCGCTGTTGATGATCCTGCTGACCGGCCTGCTGGGTATCCTCTCGGTACTCTGCTCCTGGAAAGAGATCCAGCGTCACGTGGGTTTCTTCCACCTGAACCTGATGTGGATCCTGGGCGGTGTCGTCGGCGTGTTCCTCGCCCTCGACCTGTTCATGTTCTTCTTCTTCTGGGAAATGATGCTGGTGCCGATGTACTTCCTCATCGCGCTCTGGGGTCACAGTTCTTCGGACGGCAAGAAAACCCGGATCTACGCGGCGACCAAGTTCTTCATCTTCACCCAGGCTTCCGGCCTGATCATGTTGGTGGCGATCCTGGGCCTGGTACTGGTCAACTTCAATAACACCGGCGTGATTACCTTCAACTACGCCGACCTGTTGAAGACCAAGATGTCCCTGACCACCGAGTACATCCTGATGCTGGGCTTCTTCATCGCCTTCGCGGTGAAGCTGCCGGTGGTGCCGTTCCACTCCTGGCTGCCTGATGCGCACGCCCAGGCGCCGACTGCCGGTTCCGTGGACCTGGCCGGTATCCTGCTGAAGACTGCGGCCTACGGCCTGCTGCGTTTCGCTCTGCCGCTGTTCCCGAATGCCTCGGCCGAGTTCGCGCCGATCGCCATGACCCTGGGTCTGATCGGGATCTTCTACGGTGCGTTCCTGGCGTTCGCGCAAACCGACATCAAGCGTCTGATTGCCTTCTCGTCCGTTTCCCACATGGGCTTCGTACTGATCGGCATCTACTCCGGCAGCCAACTGGCGCTGCAGGGCGCGGTGATCCAGATGCTGGCCCACGGTGTCTCGGCCGCTGCCCTGTTTATCCTGAGTGGCCAGCTGTACGAGCGCCTGCACACCCGTGACATGCGTGAAATGGGTGGCGTGTGGTCGCGCATCGCCTACCTGCCGGCGATCAGCCTGTTCTTCGCCGCCGCGTCCCTGGGCTTGCCGGGCACCGGTAACTTCATCGGCGAGTTCCTGATCCTGATGGGTGCCTTCGTGCAAACGCCGTGGATCAGTGCGATTGCTACCTCCGGCCTGGTGTTCGGTTCGGTCTACTCGCTGATCATGATCCACCGCGCCTACTTCGGCCCGGCCAAGTCCGACACCGTCCTGCAAGGGATGGATGCTCGCGAACTGATCATGGTGCTCGGCCTTGCGGTACTGCTGATCTATATCGGCGTGTACCCGCAACCGTTCCTGGACACTTCTGCCGCAACGATGCATGGCGTGCAGCAGTGGTTCGGCACCGCCTTCTCTCAACTCGCTTCGGCCCGGTAAGAGCGCTATGGAATTCACGATCCAACACTTTATCGCGCTTGCGCCGCTGCTGATCACCAGCCTCACCATCGTGGTGGTGATGCTGGCAATCGCCTGGCGCCGCAATCACTCGCAAACGTTCCTGCTGTCCTGTGCCGGTCTGAACCTGGCCCTGCTGTCGATCATCCCGGCCCTCAAGGTCGCGCCATTGGCGGTCACGCCTTTGATGATGGTGGATGACTTCGCCCTGCTGTATATCGCGCTGATCCTGGTCGCGACCCTGGCCTGCGTCACCCTCGCCCACGCCTACATGGGCGAAGGCGGCACCGGTTACCCAGGCAACAAGGAAGAGCTGTACCTGCTGATCCTGCTGGCCGCGGCCGGTGGCATCGTGCTGGTCAGCGCACAGCACCTGGCCGGCCTGTTCATCGGCCTGGAACTGCTGTCGATCCCGACCTACGGCCTGGTGGCCTACGCGTTCTTCAACAAGCGCTCGCTGGAAGCCGGCATCAAGTACATGGTGCTGTCCGCCGCCGGTTCCGCGTTCCTGTTGTTCGGCATGGCCCTGCTCTACGCCGAAGCCGGCAGCCTGAGCTTCACCGGTATCGGCCACGCCCTGGCCACCACCAGCCTGCCTGCGCCGATTGCCCAACTGGGCCTGGCCATGATGCTGATCGGCCTGGCGTTCAAGCTGTCGCTGGTGCCGTTCCACCTGTGGACCCCGGACGTGTACGAAGGCGCCCCGGCGCCGGTGGCCGCGTTCCTGGCGACCGCGTCGAAGGTTGCGGTGTTTGCGGTGATGGTGCGTCTGTTCCAGATCTCGCCTGCTGCCAACACTGGCGTGCTGAGCAACGTGCTGACCGTGATCGCCATCGCGTCGATCCTGTTCGGTAACCTGCTGGCCCTGACCCAGAACAACCTCAAGCGTCTGCTGGGTTACTCGTCCATCGCTCACTTCGGCTACCTGCTGATCGCCCTGGTGGCGAGCAAAGGCCTGGCCGTGGAAGCCATGGGTGTGTACCTGGTCACCTACGTGATCACCAGCCTCGGCGCTTTCGGCGTGATCACCCTGATGTCCTCGCCGTTCAAAGGCCGTGACGCCGACGCCCTGTACGAGTACCGCGGCCTGTTCTGGCGCCGTCCGTACCTGACCGCCGTCCTGACCGTGATGATGCTGTCCCTGGCCGGTATTCCGCTCACGGCGGGCTTCATCGGCAAGTTCTACATCGTCGCCACCGGCGTCGAAGCGCACGAGTGGTGGTTGGTTGCCTCCCTGGTACTGGGCAGCGCCATCGGCGTGTTCTACTACCTGCGCGTGATGGTCACCCTGTACCTGATCGAGCCAAACCTGCGCCGTGTGGATGCCGAACTGCACTGGGAACAGAAGGCAGGCGGTGTAATGCTGCTGGCCATTGCCCTGCTCGCGTTCTTCCTGGGTGTGTACCCACAACCGCTGCTCACCCTGGTGCAGCACGCGGTGTTGGGCGTTTGATCGCTTAGCGGGATGCAGTCAACAAAACGGCGCCTTCGGGCGCCGTTTTGCATTCTGGGCAATGGGTTCAAACACCCTTTTCAACTCACGGAAATTTCCTCTTCCACTCGCCTACTCATCTGGCATATGCACGCCGAAGCCCGCCGTATGGTGTTTGAGTTTTAGGAAAGTTCCCACAGCCAGGTCACTTGACCATAAGCAGGTGGGCCACCAAACTCTACGTAGGCTACGTACAGAACATGGCTGCTCTATTTATCGAACTGCCGGCCTTCGAGCGGCATCGCAAGGACTATCTGAGTGACGAGCTTTTCCAGGGTTTTCAACAAGAGTTGATGAAGAACCCGGAAGCAGGAGATGTGATCGAGGGAACAGGCGGACTGCGCAAGGTTCGCTTCATCGACGAGCGACGCAACAAAGGCAAGCGCGGTGGCCTGCGGGTCATTTACTACTGGTGGTCGGGCGGCACGCAATTCTGGCTGTTCACCCTGTACGGCAAGCACGAACAGGATGACCTGACACCACAGCACAAAAAAGCCCTAAAACACATGCTGGACAGGGAAATCAAAGCGAGAACACATCATGAAACGTGAAATCTTTTCCGAACTGGTCGAAGGCTTCGACGCCCTGGCAAACGAACGCCAGGGCAAAGTCACCCTGCGAACCCATAAGGTTCATCTCAATCAACTGGAGCCGCTTACCGCCGAGGAGGTGGTGGCCGTGCGTCAACAACTCAACCTCTCCCGGTCGGTGTTCGCCATGTACCTGCGCACCAACACCCGCACCCTGGAAAACTGGGAACAAGGTCGGGCCAAGCCAAATGCCCAGGCCGCCACCCTGATTCGCCTGGTGGCACGTTTCCCGGAAACCGTTGCGCAACTCGCTGCATTGGGTTGATCAACAAAGCCCCGACAGGTTCGGAGCTTTTTCATTCAGCACTATGGGCCGCCGAGCATGTTATGCGCAGCCACCCCCAGTCCTGGCGGTCCACTAGCGTTCGCGCAGGTGATACGGGGTGCGGTTCTGCGAGCGGATGCGAGTGGCCACGCCCAACGCGCCGAGGTGAAAATCGCCCAGGCCAGGGTCTGGTAGGCGATGCGGGGCATGGCCACCCTCTCTTCTCAGGATATGGAAAGCAGGTTCCACACTAAGGCAGCGACGCGACTGCGTTGAGGGTTTTGGCGGACACAAAGGGGGGCTGGCGGGGACAGTTGAACGTGGGCGTTGGCCGCCCACGTCCGGGCGATGCACTTAGAACGCGATACCGACCTTGAACCCGTACTCATCTCGCTTGAGTTTGGTGTTGTCAGCTACTTCAGAGTTACCGTCGAGTTTGTACTCGGTGCGGGTGTAGTACAAGCCCGCGACCACCGGCAGGTCACCCTTCTGATTCATCAACAGGCTGACTTCGGCGTAGGGGTTGGTGCGGTCCTTGAGGTCCACGGTGTCGCTGCCGAAATCTTCCACCTTGAGCTTGGTACGACCGTCGATGGTGCGACGGGCGCCGGCTTCGAGACGCAGGGTCATGTCATCGAACTGGTGGTTATAGCCCAGGGCCGCCTTGGCGAACGGCGATTTGTTGGTGAGCTTCACGTCGAGGTCGTTGATCTCTGGCTCGTAGCGGGTCCAGCTGTAGCCACCGCCAACGATCACGTCGACAAAGTTGCGCGCATCCAGCGCGGCGCGCCAGCCGAGATCCAGGTCTGCCTGGCCTTCCTTGAGTTTGTTATCGCTCTTTTCGCCGTATTTGGCTTCGATACCGGCCTGGTAGATAAAGCCGGATTCGGCGGTGAGCTTGTTGCCGAAGTTGTAGAACAGGCCCGCCTCAGGCATGTGGCCCTTGTCGCTCTGGCTGCCGCCTTCGAATTTGAAGTCGTTGTAGCTGCCCAGGATCCCGAAGGTGGAGATCGGGTCGGTGGACGGTGCGGCGAACACCACGGCAGGCGCAGCGACCAGCGCCAGCAGCGAGGAACCCTTGAAGAGTTTTCCGAATAGCTTGGACATCGTTTTACATCTCCTTGTCTGGTGAGCAAATTATTCAGGAAACGGTTCGAACCCCGGCATGCGCCAAAGGTTCGAATTAATTTGCGTGGATTTGGAGATAAAACGGTTCAGCGAGGCTCTATCTCACTATTCCCGGGAGGCAGCCAGGACCAGGCCATCCAGGGTTTGCCGAAGCGTTGCCGTGTCCGGCACGCGAATCCTGAAAGTTTCAGTCAGCACCTGCACCACCTCATCGGCACTGCCAAGCGTGCGTTTTTCGCTCGGCCGGTCCGGGGAGTGGATCGCATAGTGGGTGTTGTTCAGGGTATGGCGCTTGCCCGGTGCCAGGCGTGCGACTTTCAGTTGGCCCACGAATACCGAATCCGGGTGGGTGGAGACGTACCAGTTGCCGATTTCGTAATCGATATCCGCCTGTACTTGCAGGTCGAACACATACAGCCCACGCCACTCCTCGGCCACTTGTGCCCACAAGCTGTAACTGCCCTGCCCGTCGAAAGTCAGGCGATACGGTTCATGGGCCGTGGCCTGCACCACTTCGGTGTCCAGTTGCAACGGGCTGCTGGGCACCATGCCGCCAAAGCCGACATCGGTGATGTAGCGCACGCCGTCCAGGGTCACCAGGCTCAAACGATGAGTACGCGCCGTGCGTGCATCCGGCGCCCCGCCCATCACCACCCGGCCGGTGATGCCACGCGCCTCGAAGCCGAGTTCCTGCAGCAAGGCCAGGAACATCTGGTTCAGCTCATAGCAATAGCCGCCCCGCCCGTCCAACAGCACTTTTTGTTCGACACTGGGCAGGTCGATCGGCACCGGCAGGCGTATCAGGCTCGATAGGTTCTCGAAGGCAAAGCTGTACACGTGGCGCAGTTGCAGGGCCTGCAAGGTTTGCAGGGTGGGCGCCGGCGGCGTGTCATAACCCAAGCGTTGCAGGTAGAGACGGCTATGGGTCAGCAGAGGCATGGCGCGATCCTTGGGCACAGGAAGAAGGCATCACTATGCCGCGCCAACCTGCAGATTGTCATTTTGAATGAACCTTTTTGAACGCTGCCCTATCCATCTATAACAACACAGGGAGGCAACATGAGTACCGCAAAAATCTACACGATCAATTATCAGCTGCACGGTCAACCGAAAACCTTTGTGGTGCGTGCTGAAGTGATGAACAACGCCGAGGCCTGGCACTGGGCGGCGGTGGATGCCGATATTGCCCATGTCAGTCGCGTGGGGCGCGTGGGGCATGAGCAGGTCAAGAAAACCACCCGGCCCTGGGCGGAGAAGTTTGGGATTACGGATGTCACGTGGATCGCACCCAAGTAAGTGCACAGCCCCATCGTACAAGGTGGGGCTTTTAACACCCTCTGCAGTTGACCATTTGCCCATCATGAACAGGGCTAACGCTTCAGTGAAATCAATTCAATTTCACTCGACCCATGCGCTGCCTAAACTACATCCTAATTATTGATTCTAGAAATCAATCTGGCACCTGAACAACCCATCAGGTGTATTCCGGAAATCAGGATGTCAGGCCACAATGAACAGCGAGTTTGCCTTTACCCTCAAAACCCTGCGTTTCGACGAACATTATCAGCCCTCGAAAAACACGCGCATCACCACCAACTTTGCCAACTTGGCCAGGGGCAAAAGTCGCCAGGAGAATCTGCGCAATACATTGAGGATGATCAACAATCGTTTCAATGCGTTGGCGCAGTGGGATAACCCCAAGGGTGATCGCTACAGAGTGGAACTTGATATCGTCTCGGTTGAAATGGACATTGCCCCTGAACAGCGTGGCAACGCCATCCCGCTGATTGAAATATTGAAAACGACGATTGTCGATCAACACACCCATGAACGCATTGAGGGTATTGTCGGCAACAACTTTTCCTCCTACGTTCGCGACTACGATTTCAGCGTTGCCTTGTCAGCACACAACAAGAATCAGACCGAGTTCAGCACACCCGAGAACTTTGGCGACTTGCATGGAAAACTGTTCAAGCACTTCGTCAACTCAGACACGTACAAAGAAAACTTCAAGAAGCCGCCGGTGATCTGCCTGAGCGTTTCGAACACCAGGACCTATCATCGGACAGAAAACCAGCATCCTGTATTGGGCTTTGAATACCAACAGGACGCCTACTCCTTGACGGATGAGTACTTCAATAAAATGGGTTTGAAGGTTCGCTACTTCATGCCTTCAAACAGTGTTGCGCCGCTGGCCTTTTATTTTTCCGGTGATTTGCTGGCGGATTACAGCAATCTTGAACTCATCAGCACCATCAGCACCATGGACACTTTCCAGAAGATTTACCGGCCCGAGATTTACAATGCCAATTCTGCCGCCGGCAAATTCTACCGACCCAGCTTGAAGCACCAGGATTACTCACTGACGTTGATTGTCTACGATCGAGAAGAACGCAGCCGCCTGGCGATTGAACAGGGAAAATTTGTTGAAGAGCACTTTATCAAACCCTACCAGGCTGTTCTTCAACAGTGGTCCGCCCACTGCGCGCTTTGACGCATTAATACTACAAGGTCATCCCTGATGAAAAAGTTGTTACCTACTTCGACCGCCGGCAGTTTGCCTAAACCTTCCTGGCTGGCTCAACCTGAAACACTGTGGTCACCCTGGAAACTGCAGGATGAGGCATTGACCGAGGGCAAACACGACGCCTTGCGCCTGTCCCTGCAGGAACAACAGCACGCGGGCATTGATATCGTCAGTGATGGTGAACAGACGCGCCAACACTTTGTGACGACGTTTATTGAACACCTCAGCGGTGTTGATTTCGAGAAACGCGAGACCGTGCGAATCCGTGATCGTTATGACGCAAGCGTGCCAACGGTCGTAGGGGCTGTTTCCCGCCAGAAACCCGTGTTTGTCGAAGACGCCAAGTTCTTGCGCCAGCAAACCAGTCAACCCATCAAGTGGGCGCTGCCTGGCCCCATGACGATGATCGACACGCTGTATGACAACCATTACAAGAGTCGTGAAAAGCTCGCCTGGGAATTCGCCAAAATCCTCAACCAGGAAGCCCTTGAATTAGAAGCCGCCGGGGTGGATATCATCCAATTCGACGAGCCCGCCTTCAACGTGTTCTTTGATGAGGTGAACGACTGGGGCGTGGCCACCCTGGAAAGGGCCATTGAAGGCCTCAAATGCGAAACCGCCGTGCATATTTGCTACGGCTACGGCATCAAAGCCAATACTGACTGGAAAAAGACGCTGGGATCAGAGTGGCGTCAATATGAAGAAGCCTTCCCCAAGCTGCAGCAATCCAGTATCGATATCGTCTCGCTGGAGTGTCACAACTCCCATGTGCCCATGGAGCTGATTGAACTTATCCGCGGCAAAAAAGTGATGGTCGGCGCCATCGACGTGGCCAGCCACACCATTGAAACACCCGAGGAAGTCGCCAACACCTTGAGAAAAGCACTGCAGTTTGTCGATGCCGACAAGCTCTACCCTTGCACGAACTGTGGCATGGCGCCGCTGCCTCGTCACATCGCCAGGGGCAAGCTGAATGCGTTGAGTGCCGGCGCAGCGATTGTCCGAAACGAACTCTCGAACCCGTACTGAGAATGCGCAAGGCCTGACGATGTCAGGCCTTGCCTGGCGCATTCGCACGTCACCCCATTCAGGACCGCCCATGTCACCTCCCATCGAGCCCTCGCGCTTTCGAGAAGCCCTCGGGCACTACGCGTCCGGGATCACAGTGATTACCTCCCACGTTGACGGCGAGCCGATCGGCTTCACTTGCCAGTCGTTCTACAGCGTGTCGATGAGCCCGCCACTGGTGTCATTCAGCGTCATGTCCAATTCAGCCAGCTATCCGAGGATGCGCCAGGCCGGCCGGTTTGCCGTCAATATCCTGTCCGGCGAGCAGGTCAGGATTTCCAACCAGTTCGCTCGGCGAGGCACAGACAAGTGGCACGGCGTAGAGTGGCAGGCATCACCACTGGGCAATCCGCTCATTGCCGGCAGCCTGCACTGGCTGGATTGCGAAATTCACGCCGAACACGTCGCGGGGGATCACCTGATCGTGATCGGCGAAGTGAAAGCCATGAACCCGCCTGAAGCGACTGCTTCGCGGCCATTGCTGTACTTCAAAGGACAGTATCGCGACCTCGCCACGCACGATGCGTGTCGGCAAGAATGAGCCGCAAGGACCGTGGCCGGATCAAGTCTTCAAATCTCCCAGCGGATCGTAAGGTGGTTTGCGCTCGTCCTTGTCGGTATTTTTCTTATCCAACGGCGCGATAGCCGGGCCAATCGGGTCTACCTGCGGATCCGATACATCCGGTGAATCCGGATCAAACCCCAGTTCATCCTGAACACTGGAATGCTCGCCCGAAGCCGGGCCTTTCGATGTGTCACTCACGGCGTTCTCCTCATTTAAAGTGGGCGAGCCTTGTCATGGAGGCGTTCAAGGTCTTCCTCGACGCGCTCCACGTCGTCTTCCTGACGCTCCGCCGGGTCGTTGGGGCGCAACGCATCGTTGTCGCGCTCTTCCTCTCCGGGTGTGCGGTCAGGGTTCGGGGTACCGGGCGGTGGTTGCTTGTATTCGGGCATGATGGCTCACCTCAAAGGGTCTACATCAATTTAGAGAAACCGCCGTGCAGCATCGTTCAACTTGTTTGCCCAAGCGTGAGATGATGCCGGCCCCTTCTGGAGAAATGCCCCGGATGTTCGAGCTCAAACCCTGCGACCCTGTCACCTTCCGTCAACAGACCCGGCGCAGCACGCTGATCGTGGCCGTGTTGTTCGTCGCCCTGGCGATGCTGCTGTCGAGCCTGGCGGTGATGCTGTTTGGTGAGCCCGGCGGTGACAATTTCCGCTTCAATGTCGGCGGTGTGTTCGCCGGGGTGCTGATCACCATGGCCCTGATCCGTGGCCCGTTCTGGACCCAGGGGTGGCTCGCGCCGGCGGTGTATGGCTGGCAGCTCAAGCGCAGCCTGATGAGCGTGACCAATGTGATGCACAAGGTCATCGAGCGGGTGCAGGCCAATGACCCGGCGGCGATCAAGGTGCTGCGCTTCTACCACTTGGGCTTGACGCAGATGCATGAGCTGGAGGCCAACTCCAGCGCCCAGGTGCAGTTGGTGGCTGAGGTCGAGGCGCACAAGGCCAGGATGCAGGCGCTGGGGATCGACACCGAACAAACCCGTCTCGACCCCGCCTGGCTGGCAGCCTTGAAAACCGCTTAAGCCAACTCGCCGATGCGCTGCTCGTCGGGCCAAAACAGCGCCGCCTGGCCGCACGGCTGGCCGGCGTCATCGAGCAAGGTCCATACCACCCCGGCATGAATCATGAACGGCTGGTTGTGCGCATCCACCCGCCAACCGCTGTAGCCCTCGGCGATGCCGTTGGCGGTGACTTGCTCCAGCAGCAGCTGGCGCGCATCGCGGTCGAGGGCCGAAGCGCTGAAGCGTGAGGGCATGCCGATAAAGCTCTCGCGCGGGTATTTGAAGCACTGCAGGGCGCATTCATTCACATACGTAAATCGCGGATCTGCGCCGCCGTCATGGGCCAGCAGGCTGTAGGGTGCGTCGCGGTGCAGCCAGGCCAGGCGCTGTTGTGCGTCCAGGTGTGCCGGGGCCGGCAGTCCCTGGCCGGTCCAGTGTCGATAGGCCTTGTCCAGCACGTCTACGAAGCTTTCTTGAGAGGACACGTACAACCTCACATCATCAGTTGGAATTTTTTGCCCGCCAGCAGAACACCGCGCTGACGGCGATGGCTGCACCGGCCAGGCCAAACACCCACGGCGCCGAGGCGATCGGCAGCAGCAGGCCGGCGAGCAAGGGGCCGAGGCCGGCGCCGATATCGCGCCACACGGCATTCGAGGCCAGGGCCGACACGCGCATCGACCCGGGATTGCGCTCCGCCACCAGGGTAGTCACCAGCGGCAGTTGCAGTGCGCGCAACACCAGTACCGCCGCCGCGCCGACAATCACCCAGTAACTGCCGAACGCCGTCAGGGCCAGGGCACTCAGGAACGAAAACAGCAACAGCATCGAGGTGGCGCCAAACCGCTGGGCCGCTCGACCGCCCAAAGGGCTCAGGAGCATTTCCGAGACATAACGCAACGCCATCAGGCCGCCGGCGATCAGCACCGCATCCCCGCCCAGCAGCTTCTGCGCCTGGAGCGACAGGCCGAAGATAAACAGCCCGTCCAGCGCCACGCCCTCGATAAACGACCACACTGCCACACTGTCCGGCCATTTGAAGCGTCGGCCCGGGGTGCTGTGCAAATCATGCCCGACCGTAGGCAAACCGCGCGCCATCCACAAGCCCACCAGGCAACACCCGGCCAGAATCAGAAAGATCGGACGCGGCCCGGCCCACAGCGTCAGCCAGCCGCCCAGGGGCAGCGCCAGCATCGGCCCCAGGGCGATCAACGCCCGCGAGCGCCCGGCGCGGCGTGCGGCGCCGGCAGGTTCCGACGTGGCCAGCACTTGGGTCGACAGGTTCAACGCTGCAAAGCACAAGCCCCACACCAGGCGCAGGCAGAGCAATGCGGCAAACCCGGACAACATTGAGTTGCCCACCGCACACAACGCTGCGGCGCCGGCGGCGATCATGCAGGTCAGGCGGTCGCCGTTGCGTGCGTAGAAATTGAGCACATGCCGGTAGCCGAAAATCCGCACCAGGCGGTTGGCGGCCAGCAACACCCCGGCCTGGGCCAGGGTGATGCCGAACGCCTGGGATTCCATGGGCAGCAACAGGTAGAGCAACACGTCACTGGGCAGGCATAAAGCCAGGGTCAAAGCGGCGCGGCGGGAGTGGGTATCAGCGGTGCGGAGGGCCAGGCTGGACATAAATCTGAAACATCCCGAAATATTCAGGTCGCCACGGTAGCGTTAATCAGCCCTTTTTCCCATAGGGCAACAAACGCAGACCACTGGCCACCGCGCCCACCAGTGCAAACCCGCAGCCCAGCCACAGCGCATAATGCGGGCCGCTGCCCACGGACAGGTGGAAACACAACGCTACCAGCGATGCGCCCAGCGTCTGGCCCAACAGGCGTGAAATCGCCACGATGCCGCTCGCCCCGCCACTGCGCGCCAGCGGTGCGCTGGTCATCAACGCCTTGAGGTTGGGTGACTGGAAAAAACCGAACCCGGCCCCGCACAGCGCCATGCGCCAGCCGATATCAAATGCCGAGGCGCCACTGCCCAGGGTGGCCAACGCAGCCATCCCCACGCTGAGCATCAACAAGCCGATGCCGCACAGCACGCCCAGGGACACACGGTCCGCCAGACGCCCCGCAACCAGCGCCATCACCGCCACCACCGCCGGCCATGGCGTCATCAGGAAACCGGTTTCCACCTGGCTATGGCCGAGCACCGCCTGCAACAAAAACGGCAGCGACACAAAGGCCAGGCCCTGGGCGCTGAAGGCACACACGGCCGTCAAGGAAGACAAGGCAAACACCGGGCGCTTGAACAGGTCGAGCGCCAGCATCGGTGCCGGGTGCCCGGCCTGGTGCCGCAACAGCAGCACGCCGCAGACCAGTGCCACCGCAATCACACCCAGCGTCAGCGCACCCTGGGCACCGTGCACCGCCGTGCCCAGGCCCAGCACCAGCAGGGCGAACAGCCCGGCGCACAGTACGGCGGCAAGACGGTCGAAGGCATGCCCGGTCATCGGCAGGGTCGGCAACGAGCGCACGCCCAACCCCAAGGCCAGTAACCCCAGCGGCACGTTGATCAGGTACAACCAATGCCAGGTCGCCACCGACAGAATCGCCGATGCAGCCGTCGGCCCAAGGGTAAAGGCCAACCCCACCACCAACGAGTTATAGCCCAGCCCGCGCCCGAGCATTTTTGACGGGTAGATATGCCGCAGCAACGCCGTGTTCACGCTCATGATCGCCGCCGCCCCAAGCCCTTGCGCCACTCGCGCGGCAGTCAGGGTGAGCAGCGAGCCGGCCAACCCGCAAAACAGCGACGACACAATAAACAGCAACAACCCGCCGAGGTACACCCGGCGATGCCCCAGCACATCGCTGAGCGAAGCAAACGGCAGCACCGTGGCGATGATCGCCAACTGGTAGGCATTGACCACCCAGATCACCGAAGCGGAATCGGTGCCGATCCCCTCGGCCAGGGTCGGCAACGCCGTGTTGACGATGGCCGTGTCCAGGGTCGCCATGCCGATCCCCAGGGAGATCGCAATCACGGCCGGCAGGCGTTTATCGAGGGGCAACCCATCGGCAACAGAAGACATGAACAATCCGCGCAGGTGACTAAGGCGGTTAGATTAATGGCAGCCGCGAATTTATTCAGTGGCCGATTGGCTAACTGTCCGTATTTTCATGTTCGCCAGTGCCCGGTTTTAGCCATCACCCCTACCGCCTCGGCAAAACCCGCCTGGGGCACTGTGTTGAGCGTGACCAGCCCCACGCAGCGTGTCGGTTTCAGGGTAGCCGTGTGCGTCGCCACGCGTGCGCCCTGTTCCACACCGGCCAGCACCGCCTCGGGGATATGCAGCGCGTTCATCAGTTCCAGCACATCCTGGCCGAGCGTCACGTCATCGGCCTCGCGCAGGTACGGCACGATCACCCGGAAACCCTGCGCCGCCAGCGGCCCGCTGACCGCCGCAAACACCTGCACATCCGCCGCCAGCAAGATGATCGCATGGCCGTCCTCCGGCCCGAACTGCTCATAACGCACCTCCCCCTCATCCGTGCTCACCTGTTGCAGCGCAAACGCCGGGGCGGCGATCACCACCGTCGCCAGCAGTAAAAATCCACGACGGTCAAACATCACTCACCCCTACGATCAATTCACTGCCCAGCCAAGCGGCCAGGTATTCACCTGCCCGCATCACGCCCGCGTCCTCCCCCAGGCGTTGCACCAGGAGCTCACACAGCCTGGCGAAACTGCCGTCAGCCTGTACCTGCCGCACCGCCTGAAGTTCCAGCGCATCCACCTGACGCAGCCGCGAGGTGAATTGCCGCCGCCACACCAGCAAACCGCCCGCCTGTTCCAGCATCACCGCTTCCGGCGCGGACGTTTCCTGCCACAGCGCCGACCAGATAGCCTCGGCATTGGTGGTCAAGTCGTGGCAACGCAACGACGGTGTGAGCTGCAATACCGCCGTGTCCCAGTCCAGCTCGGCCAGCGCTTCCAGGGCCAGCGGTTGCGCATCAGCGGCGACAAAGGCCTCATTCAGGGCCGACTCGATCCAGGCCAGCTCATGCACATCCGGATTCAGTGGAAACACATCCTTCAAGGTGGCGTGGAACCCCTCGGGGTACGCATCCAGGGTCCAGGCATGGGGCGGATGGTTGTCGATATGGGTAATGCTCGCGGCCAGAAACGCTTGCTCTCCAAGCCAACGGCGCAGGTTGGGGAACGCCTGTTCGAGGCAGCCCACCAACTGGGCGCGGTAGTTGTTCTGGTACACCGCCAAACCGACGTGATTGCTGCCCAGCAACTGCGCGGATTCATCGGACGCGCTCACCAGCCAGCGGCGAAAAGCCTGCTGAAATTGCGCCAGGTTCATAGCGCCGCCCCCAAGGTCCGGGCCATCGACAGTTCCTGAAGCAGCTCGGCGAGCGGCGGGATCTCATCATCACGCTCGATCATGGTCGCCACCGGCCCCAGCCGTTGCATGGCCCGTGCGTACAGTTCCCAGACGCCGGTGCACACCGGGCTGTCATGGCTGTCGATCAAGATGTCACGGCCCTGGCTGTGGCCGGCCAGGTGCACCTGGCGTACTCGCTCGGCGGGGATGCCGTCGAGAAACGCCAGGGCGTCGAAACCGTGATTGCTCGCACTGACAAACACATTGTTGACGTCCAGCAGCAGTTCACAGCCGGTGCGCCGGGCCATGGCCGTGATGAACTCCCACTCGGTCATGCAGGCACCCTCGAACGCCAGGTAACTCGATGGGTTCTCGAACAGCATCGTACGGCCCAGCACGTCCTGGGCCTGGTGGATATTGGCGCAGACCCGGTCCAGCGCTTCGTCGGTGTAGGGCACCGGCAACAAGTCATGGGCATTGAAACCGCCACTGCGCGACCAGCTCAGGTGGTCGGAGACAAACAGCGGTTCAATTTCATCCACCAGCGACTTGAGGCGCCGCAGGTAATCGGTGTCCAGCCCTTCGGCGGTGCCGATGGACATGGACACGCCATGCAGTGCCACCGGGTAGCGCTCGCGCACCTGGCGCAGGATGTGCCGGGGCTGGCCGCCCGCGACCATGAAGTTTTCGGAGATCACTTCGACAAAATCCACGGGCACCGAAGTCTCCAGGAAGTCGCAGTAATGCTCCTTGCGCAGCCCCAGGCCGTAGCCTGAAAAGTGAGGGTTGGATGTCGACATGACGGATCTCCGCAACGAATAAGTGGCGAGCCCACACAGGGCCCGCCGGGTGGATTACTTCGGTTCGGTCAAGGTGCCACCGGCCTTGAGGCACTCGGACGGGGTCTTGACGATCACGCCTTCGCCCTTGCAGCTGTTGAGACCCTTGCAGTCGTTCTTGGCGGTGGCACACAGGCTGGTGCCTTTACAGGTGTTGACGCCGTAGCAGCGCCCGGGTTTTTCCTGTTGGTCGGCGGCGCTGGCGAATGAGGCCGAGGCCATGGCGATAAGGGCGGCAGCGGCAGCGAGGCTCAGGCGGGATTTGAGTGCAGTGTTCATGGGTGTTTCTCCAGGGTTGGGGTGAATTACTTGATAACGGACGCAGCGTCTTCGATGACCTTCGCCACAGCCTCGGGCTGGGAGATGTACACCGAGTGGCTGGCCTTGATTTCGGTGACCTTGGAACCGGCACGCTTGTACATCCAGCGCTGCAGGTCGGGGCTCAGGGCACGGTCTTCGGTGGAGACCACCGCGTAGGTCGGCTTTTTGTGCCAGGCCGCGGCCCACACGGTGCCGCCGAACAGGGCAGTGGTCGCGGGCACCTGGGAGGCGGCCATGAAGTCGGTGCGGTTGGTGGTCAGGTCGGCGGCAAAGTCGGCGTTGAACCTGGCACGGTCGAAGAACAGGTGACCGTCGCGGCTCTGCTTGATGTCATCGCTGGGCGCCGGCATGGAGCCGATCAACTGGGCCATGTTCTCGCCCACTTCCGGTTGCAGCGCCGACACGTAGACCAGCGACTTGACCTTGTCGCGGTCGCCGGCAATCGAGATCACCCCGCCACCGGAACTGTGACCCACCAGCACCACCGGGCCGACTTGCTGCTCCAGCACTTCGCGCGCCTCGGCCACGTCGGCGGCCAGGTTCTCGTGGCCCTGGTGCACCACCGTGACCTTGTAGCCCTTGTGAATCAGGATGTCGTGCACCACACGCCAGCCGGAGCCGTCGACGAACGAACCGGGCACGATCACCACGCTTTTACCGGTGCCGGGCTGCGGGGCATCCGCGGCCTGGGCCAGCATCGGAACGGTCAAGGCCATGGCAATGGCCAGGGAAGAAAGCATACGCATGGGAAATCTCCATCAAAGTTAAGAACGTTTGCCCAGCATCAGGCGGTCCAGCGACCAGGCCCCACCGCCATAAGCCAGCAGCGGCAACAACAGCCCCGCCCAGGTCAGGTGCACCGGCCAGGCATCGGGGTACACAAACACCTCGATCACCAGGGTCATGCCCAGTAGCGCGGCGGCGGCCGGACGGGTCAGCAGGCCCAGCACCAGCAACAGCGGGAACAGGTGCTCGGCGTAGGTCGCCAGGTGCGCCGCCCACTCCGGCGGAATCAGCGGCAAGGCGTACTCCGAGCGGAACAGCGTGTAGGTCGACGGCTTGAGTTCAATCAACCCGGTGACCTTGGTGCGTCCCGACAGAAAGAACACCGCCGCGATCGCCACCCGCGCCACCAGCAACAGCAGGGCTTCGGGCAGCAGGCGCTGGATCACGGTTGCTCCGTGAGGCTGCCGAAGCCTTTAGGGGTCTTGATCTGGGTGCAGGTGCCTTTGTCCACCAGCACCCAGGCATTGCCCTGGTAGTCGGTGGTGGCGGTGCCGGCACACGAGGTGCCTTTGCCGGCGGCGCAATCGTTGGCACCGGCGAGGGACACGCCAAAGCATTTTTCCTGGGGCTTGGGCTCGTCGGCGTGGGCCACGGCCGCGAAGGCGCTGAGGGACAGCGCAAGGGTTGCAGCGAGGGCTGCGTAAGGACGCTTCATAAGAGTCTCCTGGCTTGACTGAGGGTGGCCAGGGCGCTTGGGGTCGGTGACCGCCTGCGCCAGCTGGTGAGCAGAGTTAAAGCCAGGCGTGTATCCGCTCTGTGTCGCGAACGCGACAGAACGTCATGCAGGTGTATCAGGATGGTGCAGGGATACAGTTCGATACACAGTCAATAAAACAGTGCCAAAACCCCGGCGCTTTATTCGGCATCCCGAACGACACAATTAGAAATATTCGCCTTTCCGAACGAATGCCCTCCCGTGTCGTCGACGACCGCAAAAATCACCATAAATTTCATGCGGTTGTTGTCATGTTTGTTACATGCCAACTGGCATACATTCTGCTTTATCAGTATTTCTAGTAATAAAATGTTTCAGCTCTGAGACAGTCTCATCCCCTGAAACAGGCTCCGTGACGTCACCATAAAAACCACCACGCCCCAAAGGAGGGCAGCCTTTAACACGGTTGATCGACATCATTTTTCCAAGACTGCTGCTGCACATCTGTACCCCAAAAAGGGCGAATGGCCTGATCGCCAATAACAAGCCTGACTATAAAAAGGACGATTTGATGAGCTCGAGCAAGAACCACGCAGTGTCCTTCCTGGACGCAGACCATCCCGCGCCGGCCGCCCCTGACAGCACCCTGGGCTTTGGCCCCTATCTATTACTGGCCAAGCAGCATGTGTTGTTGCGCAACGGCGTGCCGGTCACCCTGGGCAGTCGCGCGCTCTACCTGTTGATTGCCCTGGTGACCCGTGCGGGAGAATTGCTGGAGAAGGCCGAACTGATCGCCTTCGCCTGGCCCAAGGTGGTGGTGGAGGAATGCAACCTGCGCGCACAGATCGTCGCGCTGCGCCGCGCGCTGGGTGACGATGGCAACTGCAGTTATATCGTCACCGTGCCGGGCCGCGGCTATCGCTTTGTCGCCCCCGTCACCGTACAGGCGGCCAGTGAAGAGCACCTGCCCGCGCCCTATGTGCGTGTGGATGAGCCCAACCTGCCGACGCCGACGGCTGAGGTGATCGGCCGCGACGCCTTGATCGCCAGCCTGGCCGACCAGGTCATGAGCCAGCGCTTCGTCACCCTCACCGGCCCCGGCGGAATCGGCAAGACCACTGTGGCCATGGCGGTGGCGCAGCGTCTGGCCGGTGAACTCAATCTGGGCACGTGCTTCGTCGACCTGGCCCCCGCCACTGGCGGGCAATGGGTGGCCGGCATGCTCGCCAGTGCATTGGGTATCCAGACCGTCAGCGCAGACCCGCTGCACTGTGTGGTCGCCAGCCTGGCCAACCGCCGCTTGCTGCTGGTGCTCGACAATTGCGAACACGTACTGCCGGCCACCGCCGACGTGGTCGAAATCCTGCTGCGCAGCGCCCCGCAATGCTGTGTGCTTACCACCAGCCGCGAACCGCTGCGTGCACACGGCGAACGGGTGCATGACCTGGCGCCGCTGGAGGTGCCCGACGCACACGCCCACCTCAGTGCCCAGCAAGCCCTGGCATGGTCCGGCGTGCGTCTGTTTGTGGAACGCGTACGCGCCCTCGACCCGGGTTTTGTGTTCACCGACGCCGACGTCGCGGCCGTCAGTGCGATCTGCCGCAAACTCGACAGCAACGCGCTGGCGATCGAAATCGCCGCCGCCCGCGTGCGCACCTTTGGCATCCAGGACCTGGTGGGCCTGCTCGACGGCAGCTTCCGCCTGCAAATGACTGGCCGGCGTACCGCCCTCGCCCGGCATCGTTCCCTGAGCGCGACCCTGGACTGGACCTACGCCATGCTCAGCGACGACGAACAGGCCATGCTGCGCCAGCTCGCGGTGTTCACTGGTTCCTTCACCCTGGAGGCCGTCAAGACGATGACCGCCAGCAGCCGCCTGGCCCCGCGCAACGCCCTGCCCTTGCTCGAAAGCCTGATGGACAAGTCGCTGCTGATCGCCAGCGAATCCACCGTGCCCAAGCACTACCGCCTGCTGGAAACCACCCGCGCCTACGCCCTGGAAAAACTCGACGAACAGGGCGAAACCCATACCACTTGCCAGCGTCATGCGCGCTATGCGCTCGGCGTGCTGCAGGAAGCCGGGCGAACCCTGGATGGCTTGTCGCCGGGCACCTGGCTGGCCCTCTACGCTGCGCAGATCAATACCATCCGGGCAGCCCTCGACTGGGCCTACTCGCCCACCGGCGACCTGTCCCTGGGCATCGAATTGACCCTGGGCGGCGTGCCGTTGTGGCTGCGGGTGTCCTTGATCAGCGAGTGCCGCAGTTGGGTCGACAAAGGCCTGGCCAGCGACGCCCTCATCCCGCTGCCCTTGCGCCAGCGCATGTTGTTGCATACGGCCCTGGCCAGCGTGCTGATGCTCACCTACGGCACCGGCGGCCCGATGCGCGACGCCTGGCGCCAGGTATGCGAAGACGCCCGCGACCTCGGCGATGCCGAGCACAAGTTGCGTGCCCTGTGGGGCCTGTGGACCGACCGCTGCGGCTGCAACCAGTACACCGAAGCCCTGGAACTGGCCGAGCGCTACATCGCGCTGAACAACAGCGGCAGCCAACAATTGCTCGGCAAGCGCATGCGTGCCGTGGCGCTGTTCCATATGGGTGACCTGATGGGGGCACGGCAGAACATCGATGAAGCCCTGGGCTCGCCGTCGGCACCGCGTTCGCACATCATCGACCTGCAATTCGACCAACGCATCGCCGCCCGCTGCCTCAAGGCCAAGGTGCAACTGCTTGAAGGCGATGTCGACCCGGCGCTGCGTCTGATCGGCAGTTGCGTCGACGAAGCCATCTCCCTCGAACACCCTGCGACCCTCTGGTACACCCTGTGCCTGGGTGCCATACCCCTGGCACTGCTGGCATCCAACCTGCCGAAAGTGCGCTATTACCTTGGCCTGCTGCAAGACAGCACCACCGGCCAGGACCTGCATATCTGGCGGCAATTTCGCCTGTGTTTCGAAAACATCCTGCTGATCCGCGAAGGCGCCCCGGAAACCGGCGTGCCGCAACTGGGCGAAGCCTTGCACCACTTGCAAGGCCAGGGCGACAGCCAGCTCTACAGCCTGCTGCGCTGTGAGTACGCCCTGGGCCTGGCGCGCCTGGGCCTGGAAAAACTCGCCCTGGAAGTGCTCGAAGACACCCTGCAATTGGCCCTCGGCCGCCATGAACGTTGGTTCGTGCCGCAAATACTGCGGATCAAGGCGCAACTGATCCTGCGCCAGGCGCACTACGGCTCGGTGGACAAGGCCACCGTGCTGCTGCGCCAGGCCTGGGTGGACGCGCAGTTGGCGGGCGCGCATTTTTGGCGGGCGCAGATCGCGACCGACCTGGCGCGGTTGCAGGAACCCAAGTTGCGCATTGCCTCGTTGCCGCGGCTCCAGCACCGGTAGTGATTGAACATGGGATGAATCGCACAAGCTTTTACAGCGGTGAAATGACCCTGTCAGGCAGACCAGGATAAGTACTCGCTCAAACCGTCGGAGTGGACCAACGACAACCACGATGTCGGAATTGATTGAACCCAGCAATAAGAAATGGAACTGATGGAGGCGCTCTGGACACTCATGATCGGCTTCCGTCCCGGCTAATGAAGGACCCTACCTATGTTTCCATTTCTTGCTGCAATCATTCCCGCCTTGATTGGCGCTGGCAAAGCAATCGCTGTCGGTGCCGTCACCGGTGTGGCCACTGCCGGCGCCACCTACGGCACAGGTAAAGCGATTAAAGCCATAGCAGGTGACAAGACGGCTAAACCAGCACCCGACAAGGAACCAGCCGCCGCGCCCCCCAAAAAACCGCCGGTATCGCTTGAGCCGTCCTGGAAAGCCTTGAAAAACGAGGTCCCCGAACATCTGCGCCCCCCGGAAAAACCTGCCGTGAAAGAGGCGACCTCTGTCGATTCACCTGGACCCTCAGTCGATACCGCCCTCGAAAAGGCGCCAACAGTCGTAGGCGCAGCCAATCCGGTTGCGCCTGTCTTACCCGTTGTGGCGGCGGCCCCAACCTCTGGAGCCATGCGCGTCTGATCTGAAGTAAAGGCGATGACACCGCCTTTACTTCAGATCAGACGGGCTGCCACCAACCAGTCCGCTACTGCCTGGAATGCGGCATCAGGTACCGGGTCGCCAGCCACCGCCTTTTTTGCGATGTCCGCTGCCAGGGTTTTGTCCGGCGCATGGGGAATCCCCAGGTCATACGCCTCCTGCAGCATCAACAACGCCTCCTCCGGGGAGGCCCGGCACACGATCACCGGCACCGGCGTTTCCCCGCGCACATAACGCACGCCAACCACCCAACCGTCGGTGGTGCCGATCATCAAGGACGCACGGCCCAAACCCAACTTGGTCGCCAGAGCCTGCATCTCGTTGCGCTGGCGGCGGCGTTCGCTTTTGATCAGCGGGTCGCCGTCGATGTCCTTGCGTTCGCGCTTGGTCTCGCTGCGGGTCATCTTCATGTCGCGGCCGAACAGCCAGCGTTGCATCATCACGTCCACCCCGCCCACCAGGATGAATGCGCACAGCACGGTAAACACCAGCGGCTTGAGCACCAGGAAGAATGTCGACTGCATGCACTCGGCACCGCAGCGCGACGACTCCATCAGCGCCTGCAATGCATGCTTGCCCACCACGTAGAACGCGATTGCCAGCACCTGCACCTTGATCAGACCCTTGATGAACTCCACCAGGTTGCGCAGCGCAAAGATCTTCTTCATGCCCTCCGCCGGGTTGATGCGTTTGAACTCGGGTTTGATCGGGTCCGTGGAGAACACAAACCCGCGCATGGTGATGATATTGGTCAGGATCACCACGCCGGTGGTCACCGCCATCACCGGCAACGTGATGCCGATCACCAGTTGCTCGGCATGGTCGAGCACCCGTGGCCACACCGTGGCGAACGGTTCGACGTAGATCAGCGCGGTGAGGTCGATCAGCGCCGTGACCTGGGCCTTGGCCCGTGGCGCCAGAATGGAAATGCACAGCGTGCAGAACAGGATGACCATGCCCGACACCAGGTCCTGGCTCTTGGCAACCTGGCCCTTTTTGCGTGCGTCCTGGAGCTTCTTGTCCGTGGCCGGCTGGGATTTTTCTTCGCTGGTATCGGCCATGGGCTACTCCATGCCGGCCAGGGTCTTGAGCAGTTCGACCGTGCCGCGAAACTCCGCCAGTTGGTCGAGCATCAGCGGGATCAGGAAGCCGATGTAGACCACCATCAGGATCGTGAAAAACAGGTTTTTCACCGGCAGCGACAGGTCGAAGATATGCAGGTTCGGCGCCATGCGCGACAGGTAGGCGAGCATCAGGTCGGTCACCAGCAGTGCGATCAGCAACGGCGAGACCATCAGCACGCCGACGCGCATGATCTGGTCAAGGATCGACAACACCGCCAGCAGCGCCGAGCTGGCGAACACCGGCGTGAACGCGGTGACCGGCCAGAGCTGGTAGCTGTGGTAATAGCCGTCGACCATCAGGATGAACCCGCCGGACATGAAGAACAGCGTGATCAGCATCACCGTGAGCAGGGTCGCCATCACGCTGGATTCCCCGGACGACAGCGGGTCCACCAGTTGCGCCATGGTCGAGCCGCGTTGCAGGTCGATCAACTCCCCCGCCACCTCGGCGGCCCAGAACGGAATGCCGAACAGCAGGCCGATCAAAATACCGATCAGGAATTCCTTGATCAGCAACCCGGCGATAAACAGGCTGCCGTGCTCCGGCATCGATGTCAGCGCGTCGAACACCGGGAAGAACATCGGGATGGAAATCGCCACGGCCACACAGCCGCGAATCATGCCGGTGAGGCCCAGGCGGTTGAACGCCGGGGTGATCACCACCACGCCCATGGCACGGCAAGCGGCAAGCGACGCGGAGCTGATCACCGGGTAGGCAACTTCGAGGAACTGCGCGGTCAGGCTGGCATCCATGGGCGGTCAGCGCGTCCACATCGCAAAGTTGTCCAGCACCTGGCCGCCGAGTTCCGCCACCTGCCCGGCGAGCACCGGCCCCAGGAACACGATGGTCAGCAACACCGCAACCAGCTTCACCACCTGGGGTAATGTCTGGTCCTGGATCTGCGTCAGCGCCTGGAACAGGCCCACGCTCAAGCCCACGATAATCGCCACGCCCAGCGCCGGTGCGGAGAGCATCAGCACCGTCATCAGCGCCTGTTTCATCAATGACAGGAATACGTCCTGGCCCATGGGTCGTGCCTCAGCCGTAACTCAGAATCAAACCGTGCATCAAGCGCGACCAGCCGCTCAGGGACACGAATAAAAAAATCTTCAGCGGAATGGAGATCAGGTTCGGCGAGACCATCGACATGCCCATGGCCATCAGCACGTTGGACACCAGCAAGTCCACCACCAGGAACGGGATGTACAGCAGAAAGCCGATCTCGAAGGCGCGGGTCAGTTCCGAGCTGACGAACGCCGGGATCAGCACCACCAGGTCGTCGTCACGCAAATCGGCGCGTGCTTCAGGCGACCAGATGGTCTCGGTGGCCTGCACGAAAAAACCGCGCTCGGACTCATTGGCAAACCGCTTCAGGTGCGCTTGCAACGGTGGACGCAATGCATCGCCCAAATCCTTGAGTTGCTCCACATGCTCGATGTTGAGGTCGCGCCCCTCCACCTGCCGGTACATGTCGCCAATCAACGGCGTGGTCACGTACACCGACAGGATCAACGCGATGCCGTACAGCACCAGGTTCGGCGGCGTCTGTTGCACGCCAAGGGCGTTACGGATCAGGAACAGCACCACCGAGATCTTCATGAACCCGGTGAGTGTCACCACCGCCAGCGGGATCAGCCCGATCGTCGCAACGACCAGGATGATCTCGATCAGGTTCGGCTGATAACCGGTCATGGGGTGGCAAAACTCAGCAGGCGCACACCCAGGCCGTCGCCGATTTTCACCAGTTGGCCCTGGCCGACGCGGCGGCCGTTGACCATCAGGTCGACGCTGTCCACGCCCGGCGTGTCGAGCTGCAACAGGCTGCCGGCGCCCAGTTCACGCAATTGCGCCAGGGTCAGTTCCAGGCTGCCCACCTGGCACACCAGTTTCAACGGCAGGGCATCCAGCGCAACGGCGGCATCAACATCAGTCATGGGGTTCTCCGGTTCCACAAAGGGGGCTTTCAAGGCTTCCTGCAGGCGCAGGACTTCGCCCTGGTATTGGCAGCGCGCCTGCAGGCGGCCATCGAGGTCGAGCAACAGGCCCGGGCCTTGCTCCAGCATCAGCACATCACCGGGGCGCAGGCTGCGCAGTTCACCGAGGGACAGCCACTGGCGCCCCGCCACCACCGCCAGGGTCTGGCGCAGGCCTGGCAAGGGGTCGGGTTCGACCTCGGCGTATTGCGCCAGCAGTTGCGTGACCAGTACGGCGGCGCTTTCGCTCAGGTCCAACTGGGCGCTCATCGCGGGCTGGTGGCCGAAGGTCAATTCCAGCGCCAGCCGCAGGGCAAACACGCCCTGCTCATCAGCGGCTTCGAGCACCTGCAGCGGGTGACCGAGCAACGGCTCCAGGCTTTCGATCAGGTCGAGCAACGCCAGCTCCAGCAACAACGCGCGCGGCAGCGCAGGCAACGGCTGCACATCGAACGGCAACGCCAACGGCAGCATCAGTTGCTCCAGCGCCGCAGCGGGCAAACTCAGGCGCATCGCGGCACCGCCAAGCGACAGCGGCACATGACGCGGCGCGTCAAGGCGGCGCGCTGCGGCGGCCCAGCTCACGCGCAAGTCCTGCCCGCCGCAACGGCCCTGCCAGGGACGGCAGCGGCGGTGCAACTGGTTGTGCAGAGCCAGTAACGCCGGGTCGTAGTGGGTCAGCCACGGCGACAGCGAATCGGCAAGGGCTGGAATCATGTGCCGGCGCCTTCATCACGCAGCTCGCCCACCCGGCGCTCGGCGCTTTCACGGCCCTCAAGCAGGCTTTGCCAGGCCTCGGACTGGCGCTGGCGGCTCAGGCGCTCCTGACGGAACACATCGCGCTCGCGCTCCTGGCTTCGCAGCGTGGTGGACACGTGAGCCACATCGTTTTCCAGTTGCTGCTGGTCATCCGACAGGCCGCGCAGGCGATCCTGGGCGGCCTGCCAACTGGCGACCGACAGGCCTTCGGTCAGGGACGCATAAACCTGCCGCGCTTCTTCGGCAATCGCCTCACGGTGCAGGCGCAATTGCTCCTTGGCGTCAGTCAGCACACCGTGGGTCTGCTCGCAGCGTTGCTGCTGCGCGGCCAGTTGGCTGGCGGCCCGCTGTTCACGCAACACCCGCAGGGTTTGCAGGGTGCGTAGTTGTTGGGTTTTCATTGGATTTGCTCCTTGTTCATGCCAGTACCCGGCGCATGTGGGCCAGGGTCTGTTCCAGGTTGCTCGGCTCACCCGCGTTCTGGCGCAGGAAGGCTTCGATAGCGGCGTGGCGGTTGATCGCTTCATCGGCCAAAGGATCGCTGCCGGCGGAGTACTCCCCCACGCGGATCAGCATTTCGATCTCGCCATACCGCGCCATCAATTCCCGCATGCGCATCGCCAGCCGCTTGTGCTCTTCACCGGCGACCTGCTCCATCAAACGGCTGCGACTGCGCAACACATCCACCGCCGGAAAGTAGTTGCGCTGGGCCAACTCGGCGCTCAAGACGATGTGACCGTCGAGGATCGAACGGGCCTCTTCGGCCACCGGATCGCTGGCGGCATCACCCTCGGTCAGCACGGTGTACAGCGCGGTAATGCTGCCGGTGGGCCCGGGGCCGGCGCGTTCCAGCAAACGCGGCAAGGCCGAAAAGAACGACGGCGGATAACCGCGCCGGGTTGGCGGCTCGCCCACCGCCAGGCCGATCTCGCGCTGGGCCCGGGCGAAACGCGTGAGGCTGTCCATCAACAGCAATACGTTGCGGCCCTGGTCGCGGTGGTACTCGGCCAGGGTGGTGGCGACAAACGCCGCACGCACCCGCTCGGCCGCCGGGCGATCCGAAGTGGCAACCACCGCCACCGTGCGCGCACGGGCCTGGGCGTCGAGCTGCACATCGAGCAATTCACGCACTTCCCGGCCCCGCTCGCCGATCAGGCCGATCACGATCACATCGGCTTCGCTGTTGCGGATGATGCTGGCGAGCAGCGACGACTTGCCCACACCGGGCTCACCGAAGATGCCCATGCGTTGGCCCTGGGCCAGGGTCAGCAGGCCATCGATGGAGCGAATGCCCAGGGCCATGGAACGCACGATCAACTGTCGCGAAAACGCTGCCGGGGGTTCAGCGTGCAGCGGGTAGTGCTGCAAGGCCACGGTCGGCGGCATGCCGTCGCCGTCGAGGAAATCGCCCATGGGGCTGATGACCCGGCCGAGCTGCGCATCCCCGACGGCCACGCCCAGGGTCTCGCCGGTGGCGGTGATTTGGGTGCGCGTGGACAGGCCTTCCATGGAGCCGATGGGCGACAGGATGGCCTCGTCACCGTCAAAACCGATCACCTCGGCGCTCAGGCTGCGGGCGCTGCCGGGGTCGCGCAGCTGGCACAGCTCACCGATGCTCGCCCCGGCCACACTGGCGCGCAGCAATACACCGCGAATGCTCAGCACGGTGCCGTGCATCGGCCGCGGGCGCGCCTGGGCCAGGCGCTCGCAGAGGCGTGGCAGCAGCTGTTCCAGGTTCATGCCAGGCCCTCTTCGGCAAAGGGCAGCAGGCTGCGACGCAGGTTCTGCAATTGGGCGTCGAGGCCCAGCTCCACGGAGCCGGCCGGGCTGTTCAGGCGAGCCTGTCCGGCGCTCAGCTGTTCATCCGCATCCACCGCAATCGCCAATCCCTCCAGCTTGAGGCGTTGGCGCAGGGCATCCACGTCCGCCGGCGGCACCCACAAGGTCAGGGCCTGGTCCTGGCGAAACGCACTCAACGCCTGGCGGGTACTGCGCACCACACGCTCGGCGTTGTCCAACTCCCCCAGCACTTCATGCACGATACCCAGGGCCAGGTTGACCAGGGACGTTTCCAGACTGCTCAAGTAATGCTGCACCTGGGCTTGGGTAGCGAGCAGCAGTTGCGCCACCTGTTCAGCGCCGGCTTGCCGGGCACTTTCAAAGCCCTCTGCGCGGGCACTGCTCAACCATTGCTCGCTGTCGGCGCGGATCTGCTCGGCCTGCGCCTTGGCCGCTTGCAGGAAGGCAAAGCCATCGCTCCACAACGCGGCGTCTTCGGCGCGCAGGATGCGGGCGGTGGGACGGCTTGGCAGTTCACTCATGGCGTGATCTCCTCGGCCAGCAGGCACGCAGCGGCGGCCTGGACGATTTCCAGGTCGCGCGGTACACGGGCGCCGTGGCCCTGGGGAAAGGCAAAGCGCAAACGCAGCCAGCCCTGCCAGTCGGCGTGCTGGGCGTGCAGCCAGGCCGCGACACAGCCCTGGCCATCGCGGTCGACGGCGTCGACCAACTCGACCGGCTCGCGCAGCAGATCCGCCGCACCACCGAGTTGGCGCAAGGCCAGGGCGCTCACGAAGACCTCAGCGCCCAGGCCTTCGCGCAATTCGTTGACCACCTCGCGACGGATCTCGCGGCTCAGGGTCGGGGCGTGCCAGATGGCGCCGCACAACCTCGGCAAGCGGGCAAACTGTGCCGGCGATAACAACAGCACCGCCAAGTCCGCCGCCATTGGCGTGGTCAATTGCGCCATGGGTGCCAGTTGATAATGGCTGACCAGCAACTGCTCCAGGCGCTGGCGAAAGCGTGGCTGGCCCCGCATCGCCTGCAGCACGGCGTCTGGCAATTCATCGGTAAAACATGCACCCAGGCTCGGCCCGCGCACAAACCGCAGCGGTTCGGCAATCAGTCCCTGCCAGCGTTCGAACAAACTCATTCACCCTCCTTGAGCACATACAACGCCTGGGACTGACGACGCGCCCACTGCTGACGGGCGAGCACACCCACCGCACCGAGTGCGATCAGCGACAAGGCCCCGAACATCAGCCGCGCCTGGGCCACGTTGTCTTCCAGCAGCCACAGGCCCATGAAGCGCGCCAGGCGCGGTTGCGCCGGGTTCTGGCTGATGGCGACGGCGGCCTTGATCGCCGTCACCGAAACGCCGTCGTAACTCAGCCCGGAAATACCGTTGGCGACCAGGGTCTTGATCTGCGGGATCAGCGTATTGATGTCGGTGCCCGGGTCGTAACGCACCAGTACCGAGGCCGATGACGGCGAGATCACGCGCTTGAGCAGGTCGTTGTCCGGCAGCACCACGTGCACGCGGGCAGCGACGATGCCGTCGATCTGCGACACCGAATGCGAAAGCTCTTCGCTGAGCGCATAGATCATCTGCGCCCGCTCCTGCACCGGCGACGACACCAGGCCATTGCCCTTGAACACCTCGCCCATGTTGGAAAAACTCTGCTGCGGCAGGCCGGCGTTGTCGAGCAGGGTCATGGCTTCGGCAAAGCGTGACTCATCGACCACCACCTTGAGCTGGCCGTTGTCCTGGGCCTTGCGCTCGGCCGGGACGCCACCGCGCAGCAGTACCGCGACCATGGCGTTGGCGTCGCGCTCGCTGAGGTTGGTGTAGAGGTCGGTGTTGCACGCCTGCAACAGGCTGGCGAGCAGGCCAATCAGCAACAGGCGCAGCGCACGGTTTGGGCTTGGCATGATGTTATTGCCCCTTGAGCAGCGTGTTGGCGGACCCGGAAATCTGCGTCGCACCGCGCACCACCATCTGGGTTTCGATGGAGTAATCGAACATCTTGCCCAGGGAGTGGACGATCTGGTCGACCTGTTGCTCGCCGACTTTTTTCCCGGGTTCACCCTGGATCGAAGCACTGGCGGTACGGATTTCTGCCTGGGCCGGCGGCGGTGCCGAAGGATTATTGGTGAGCAGGTCGGCGCGCTCGGAAAACGCCCGCGTACGGTCGATGAAACTGTTCATGCGCTCCATCAGGCCCGAGCCGATCTGGTGCGGGCTGGCGCCTTCGGGCATGCCCTTGGCGGTGTTGGCCATGTGCTCGAACAGGTTCTGCGAGGCCCCGGCGGGCCCCGCGCCGGCAGACGGCGGCAGCGCCGAAGCGCCGGCGGCGAGACTGATAGTCATAGGGGCTTCCTACTCTTCGTCGTCATCGGACATGGCGTCGTTCAGCAGTTCCTGCATCTTCGGCATGATGATGAACTGGCCGCCGTAAGTGACCGCCTGGGTGATGAACGAATCGGTGAGTTCGGCGTCGGTGGGCTCGGCGGGCTTATCGGCGGCCTTGGCGTTATCCACCGCCGCGTTGAACCTGGCTTCAGGGCTGGCGCCACCAGGGGCGAGATTGCTGTCTACGGCCGTTACGGACATGGTGCTGCTCCTTTACTGGGTTGGGGTTTCGGTACTGACTTGGGCGCCACGGAATACCCGCACACCGCGCTCGCGCGCCACCGGGGCGGCGGCGACCTTGGGTTGCAGGTGATCGACATGCTGCTGCACCAGCGCCAGGTACGGCGGTGGCCCGGACACGAACACTTCATCGCCCTCGGGGCCGTTGCGCATGGACAACTGCTGGCCGAACACATCGAGGTTACCGAGGTAGGCCTGCAACTGGTCGAGGTCCAGGGCGCTGGCCTTGAAGAGCCTGGTGCTGATTTCATCGCTGGCGTTGAGGTACAAGAGGTTGCCGTCGAAGTACCAGGTGAGGCCGTTGGTACTGCACAGGGTTTGCAGGAACTCCCCGGCGGTGGCCGCGCGAATCGTGCTGCGGGCCTTGCCACGGACCTTGTCGGAGAGCACCAGCGGCACATCAAGGTTGTGCCCGAATTCTTCCAGGGCACTGCGCACGTCCTGGTCCACCAGCACGTAGGCGTAGGGTTGGGAGAACCAGTCAGGCTCTTGGGCAGCGTGGGCGAAACTGGTGCTGAACAGGCATAGGACAGCCATCAAAAATATGCTTACATGGCCTCCGCCTTCGCCAGACGAGTTGTGATGATGACCCCTAGATTTCTGCTCGCCAGTACCCTGCTGCTGACCGCCTGCGCCCACCCACCTGCGACCGATGCCGACAAGTCCCTGCAACTGGCCAATGACCTGAGCCAGCGCGGCGACTACGCCAGTGCGGCAGCGCTGTACGAGCGGGCGGCGCAGCAACCCGGCGCGGGTATTGAGCTGTGGCTCAAGCTCGGCCAGGCCAGGCTCGACGCCAAGGATGCGGCGGGCGCCGAACGCGCCTTCCAGCAGGCCCTGGGGTTCGACGCCCGCAATGCCGAAGCCCTGCTCGGCCTGGGCACCGCGCAATTGCAAGTGGGCAAGACTCAGCGCGCCGTCACTGCCCTGGGCCAGGCGGCCGGGATCAGCGGCTTGCCGGTTGCGTACACCCGCCTGGGTGTCGCGCAGATCCTCAATGGCCAGGCCGCTGCGGCGCAAACCGCGTTCGCCAGGAGCCTGAGCCTCAAGCCCGACGACCTCGACAACCGCTGCAACCTGGCCCTGGCGTATGCGCTGGGCGGGCAGTCGCAGCAGGCGTTGGACACCATCGCTCCCGTTACCCAGTCGCCCCGTGCCTTGGCGCGGCATCAGCGCAATGAGTTGTTGGTGATGGTGTTGACAGGACATGAAGACCGCGTCGCTGCGCTGCCGTTGGACGATATTCCCGCAGCCGAACGGGCGCGGTTGGTGGATGAAGCCAAGCGGATCAAGGCGATCAGTGATCCGCTGGCCCAGGCACGAGAGCTGGGGTTGGTTGATTCGCGTTGAATCTGTTGTGGATGAGCGTTCTGTGGTGAGCAGGGTTGTTGTGGTGAGCGGGCCTGTTGTGGCGAGCGGGCTTGCCCCGCGTTGGGCTGCGAAGCAGCCCCAAAACCAGGCGCTGAGAACTGTCTGTTGGAATGCGGTGAATTTGACAGGGGCCGCTTCGCGCCCCAACGCGGGGCAAGCCCGCTCGCCACAACAAGCAACACAGGTCATTGCTTGCCCCCCGCCGCATCGGCCTTGGCTTCCTGCTGATCCTTGCGCCGCTGCAATTGCTCGCGGTCAAACCCTTCGATGTACACCTGGGCAGCGCGGCCCACTGGCGCGGCCATGGCCGGCCCTGTGGGGCGGCCTTGGGTCAGGTCCTGCTTGCGCTCGACCATCTGCATCAGGTTCAAATTGTTCGCACAGCCCAGCGCCAACGTCGGCTTGAAATCCTCGCCCAGCCCAATGGTGTCCGTCGCCGGGGGTTGCTGGCATTGGGTCGGCAAGCCATCGGCGCGGTATTCGGATGAGTAGTACGTCGGCGCCAGGTGGGTCTGGCAACCCATCAGCGCCAGGGGCAACAGCAGCAACACACGTAAAACATTCATGGCAGGCCCCCTGATCAATTCATGTAGAAACCGAACGCCCCGCCGCTGCGCGGTCCGGTGGTCGCTGCGGTAGCCGGTGGTGCGTCGAGGGGCGTGGCGAGGGTGCGACCGCGCACCGGCTCCACCAGGTACGGCGTAATCAGGATCACCAACTCGGTTTCATTGCGCTGGAAGCGCTTGGAGCGGAACAGATTGCCGAGGATCGGCAGGTCACCCAGCAGCGGCAGTTTCTCGATATCCTGGCTGCTTTCCCGCTGGAACAGCCCGGCGATGGCGAAGGTCTGCCCACTGCCGACTTCCACCCGCGTATCGGCGCGGCGCACGCTGAAGGACGGCACATGAAAGTTGCCGAAATCCACGGTGCCGCCACTGACCACGCTGCTGACTTCCGGGCGCACTTGCAGGGCGATGCGGCCGTTGGGCAGCAGGGTCGGGTTGAACAACAGCGACACGCCGAACGACTTGTATTCGATGCCCACCAGGTCGCGGTTGACCGGCACGGGGATCGCCACTTCGCCACCGGCGAGGAAGCTGGCGGTCTGGCCGGTCATGGCGGTGATGTTCGGCTCGGCGAGAATCTGCAGCACACCGTTGGCCTGCAAGGCGTCGAGCATGCCGTCGATATTCACATTGCCTGAGCCTGCGCCCGCTGCGGCCAAGCCACCCGCCGAAGCTGCGGCCAATGGCCCGCCGGTGATCAGGCCGAACGAGAACGTGCCGTTGTTGAACATCGCGTTCCAATTCACGCCGTAGTGCAGCAACTCCGAACGCGACACTTCGGCAAAGCGCACCCGCAAGTTCACTTGGGCGGCCCCTGCGTACTCGGTGGTGTTGATCGCGCTCTGGAAACCCTGCCCCTGGGGATTGAGCAGCGCGTTCAAGTCCGTGGCTTCCGCTACCGATCCCACGGTGCCTTTGGCGATCAGACGGTTACCCGCGCCGCTGATCTGCGCAGCGTTGCCGGGATGCAATGCCTGCATCGGCGCCGTCACCGCCTGGCTGGCGCTGCTGACGGCCAGGCTCAGGCTCGCCAGTTGCTGACCGTCACTGCCGAGGGCGATCAGGCTGGTATTGCCCGGCGCCTTGCCGAAGATGTAGAGGGTGCCCGGTGACACCACCTGCAAGTCGGCCACATTCGGTTCGGCCACCAACACCGTGTCCACGGGGGCGACAAAATGCAGGATGCGCCCTTCGCCGGAGGCCAGGGCGATAGAACCTCCGGCACCGGCGGCGATTTCCTGAGCCTGGCTCACACACGAAAATACAGTCAGCAACAACACACAAAAACGCATCATGAGGCAGACGCCAGGGGAGTGACGGAAGCCGCGGCAGGCCCGCGGCGATTGGAAATCTCGGTCAGGCTGATGGTCACCAGCGCTTGCAGGTTGTACTCGGTGGCCAGCTCGCGGAACGACAGCACCGCCAGTTCCAGCTCGCCGCGCACCACCAGGCGGCGCAGGCTGCGGCGCAGTTCCGGGTGCACCAGCAACACCGCGCTGTTGACCTCGCGGGTGTGCTCGCACGCCTGGCGCAGTTGGGCGAGCAAGGCGCGGCTGACGTCCTCGGGGATCAGCTCGCGCTGCGGTTCCTGGCGACGCAGGGAGCCGCGCAACTGGTCTTCCAGGCCCGGCGCCAGCACCAGCGCACCGATCACCCGGTTGCGGTCGGCGTACTGATGGCTGATCTGCCGTGCCAACGCGGCGCGCAGGTGCTCGGCCAGGCGCCCGGCATCGGTTTCACGGGCGCCCCACTCCACCATGGCTTCGAGCAAGGCGCGCTGGTTGCGGATCGACACGCCTTCGCCCACCAGCAAACGCAGGGTCTCGGCCACCCGCTGCAACGGCACCAGGCGCAGGGCTTCCTTGACCAGTTCGCCGTAGGTGGCCTCGGTGCGCTCCAGCAGCAGGCGGGTTTCCTGGATGCCGAGAAAGTCGGCGGCATAGCGGCGCAGGCTGCGTTCCAGCACACCGCGCAACACCTCGTCGGGCAGCAGGAAACCGATGCCGGCGTTGCGCAGCGTGTCTTCGTGCTGGCGCTCGACCCAGTGGGCGTTGCGGCCCGTGAGCGGCGAATCGGCCTGCACCGTGGCGAGGTCGAGCAACTGCACATGCACCGGATCGTCCTGCACCAGCAGGCAGTTGGTCGGCAACTCGCCTTCGCTTACCGGCACGCCTTCCAGGGACACGCGGAAACTGCCAGGCGTGGCCTTGGCTTCCATGTAGATGCCCGGCACCGGTATATCCACGCCGAGTTCAGTGCGCAGGTCGTGGCACAGCGCTTCGACGCGCTGGCGCAGCAGTTGGCGCGGCGCGCTTTGGGACACGCCGCTGCCGAGGGTCAGCAGCACGCGGGTATCGGGCAACAGGTTGTCATCCCGTTCGGCCTGGACTTCGACCACCGGCTCCGGCGTCTCGACCAGCACTTCAAGTTCCGGCTGGCGGTGATGCCGGCGATACATCATGAATGCCGCGCCACCGAACACCAGGGACAAGCCGAGGAACACCCAGGTCGGAAACCCCGGCAGCAGGCTCACGCCGATCATGATCAACGCGGTCAACCCCAGAGCGCGGTAGCTGGCGCCCAGTTGCTTGATGATCTCGCTGCCCAGGTCCCCTGCTTCGCCGTCGCTGTTGACGCGGGTGACCACGGTGCCCGCCGCCACCGAAATCAGCAGCGCCGGGATCTGTGCAATCAGGCCGTCACCCACGGTGAGCAACGAGTAGGTGTGCACCGCCACGCCAAACGGCATGTCGCGCTCGATCATGCCGATCAGCATGCCGCCCAGCAGGTTGACCGCCAGGATCACCAGGCCGGCGATGGCGTCGCCCTTCACGAACTTCATGGCGCCGTCCATCGCGCCGAACATCTGGCTTTCACGCTCCAATCGAGAGCGGCGACGACGGGCTTCGGCCTGGTCGATATCACCATTGCGCAGGTCGTTGTCGATGCTCATCTGCTTGCCGGGCATGGCGTCCAGGGTGAAGCGCGCGGCCACTTCCGCCACGCGCTCGGCCCCCTTGGTGATCACCACGAACTGCGCCACGGTGATGATCAGGAACACCACCATGCCCACCACCACTTGCCCGGCGATCACGAAGTCGCCGAAGGCCTTGACGATATGCCCGGCGTCGCCGTGCAGCAGGATCAAACGGGTGGTGGTGATCGACAGCGACAGGCGAAACAGCGTACTGAGCAGGATCAGCGGCGGCAGCGCGGAGAACTCCACCGAGTGGCCGATGTAGAAGGCCACGATCAGGATCAGGATGCTCAGGGCGATATTGAGGCCGATCAGCGCGTCCACCAGGTAGGTGGGCAGCGGGATGATCATCATCACAATCGCCATCAGCATGAATGCGACGATGATCACGTCGGTGCGCTGGGCAGCCAGGCGCGCCAGGTTGTTCAGGCGGTTGAGCGCACTCATGCGCCGGCCCTGCGTGCAGCCAGATAGCGTTTGAAGCACTGGCGCGCGTCGTCCTTGCGCTCGCCGTACCACAAGGCGCGGGCGCGCAACAGCAACAGGCTGGCGGACTCGCCTTCCAGCGCCACCAGACGGTCCAGGGCGCCGAGGGCGCGGGACGCGTCGCCGCTGTCGGTGAAAGCCAGCACCAGCGAGCGCAGCAACACGCCGTCATCGGGGGCGACGTTGACCGCGATCAGCAGCATCACCAGGGCGCGCTGGGACTGGCCATTGCGCCGGTACAGCTCGCCGATGCCCTTGAGCAGTTGCACGGCGTCGTCGTTATCGCGGGCCATCAGGCGTGTACCTCCGAGCGTTGCTGTGCGAGGGTGCGGCGCATCTCGATCTCTTCGCCGATCAGCTCGACGGCCAGTGCCTTGATGTGTGGCTCGGCGTCCAGGCTTGGCAGGATGTGTTCCATCACATGCTCCAGCAGTTCCAGGGAGCGAGCACTGCCGAACAACAGCGAGTCGACGCCAGCGGCGCCGGTGAGTTCTTCGAGGTCGCTGCGCAGGGAGCGACGGGTGTGGGTCTTGCGGGTCTTGAGCACCGCTTCGAAGGCGGTGGCCTGGCGCGAATTGACCGGGCGCACAGCTTCGACCGGCGCACTGCGTACGTCACTGGGGATCAACGGGCGGGGTTCGACTTTCATCCCTGGGCCTTAGCTTAAGAGCGTGGTCACAACGTGAAGGTGAAGCGCTCCTCGCCACGGGCGAGGATCACTTGGTTGTTTTCGATACGTTCCAGCACCCAGTTGTCCGCCAGCGCCGCGCCGGGGTACAGGCGCTTGCCACTGTCGTTGATCACGTACGGATGAGGCCCGAACCACACGGCCTGCAAGCGCACGCGCGGCGCCGCCGCATCGGCCCGCACGGCGACGCGCGGGTTGAGCACGATCTGCTGGCCGTAACGCTGGTCGAAGGCTTGCTGCACCGCCAGCCACTGCGGTTTTTGCGACTGTTCGAAGGTGCCCGTGGCGCTGAGCTGGCCGTTGCTGTTGCTGACCTTCACGGTATCCAGTCGGGCGGCTTGCAACTGCTGCTCCAGCCAGGCCTTGGCCTGTTCGCGGGAAGGTGTTTTCAACGGTGCAACGGCGGCAACGGCGGTTGTCGGCTGCGGTGGTGCTTCACTGCGAAACGCCAGCGCTCCAGCACAGATAAACAGCAGCGCGGTCGCGACGATCCAGGGGGCCAATGTGCGTGGCGCGGGCACTGGTTTTTCAGCACCGCCAGGCATTGCCAGGCTCACCCCCGCTGTGCCGATGCGCAGCTGCACCGGCAGCCGCGCGCGATGACCGTTGCCTTGGGGAATGCGCACATTGCCGGCGATCAATACGTCACCGCCCAAGGCTTCGACCGCCACCTGGCCGCCTTCAAAACGCAGGCGCAG
This sequence comes from Pseudomonas sp. FW305-3-2-15-C-LB1, assembly GCF_058787615.1. Taxonomy (NCBI): domain Bacteria; kingdom Pseudomonadati; phylum Pseudomonadota; class Gammaproteobacteria; order Pseudomonadales; family Pseudomonadaceae; genus Pseudomonas; species Pseudomonas sp. FW305-3-2-15-C-LB1. The sequence goes on from NZ_JBYSZX010000006.1 coordinate 238,301, forward strand.
GTGCAGGCCGGCAACGCCGGGATCGCTGAGCACCAAATCAGCCGCCAGATCGGCGCCGAGGGTGTAGACAGGCTGGTCGAGCACCAGGGAACTGCCCTGATGCAAACCGCCGGTCACCGTCAGGGTCGGTGCGCCAGTTGCGGCGACCGGGCCCAGGGAAATCAGGGCTGTCATAGTCGGGTTTGCCCCTTTGAGCCTGTGCAACGGGGTCAAGAATCAGGATAAAAACGGGAATCGAGAGGTAAACGGGCAGCGCCAGCGCCGCCCGTTTGGCGAATCAGTTCTGCGGACGCTGTTTGGTGGCGTCCAGCTCGGCTTTTTTCGCGGTGCTGATTTCGGTGATCTTGGCCGACTTCTCGATAGCCATGTTGAAGGTCGCTTCCATCTTCGCGATAGCGTCGTCGGCGCCGCCTGCTTTTACTGGTGGGACATCAGCCATGTTCATCTCCTTGCATCGATAGGGAAGTTATTCAGTTGCGCAACAGCACGCTGAAAGTATGCAAACCGATGAAGACCCAAAACGTCAGACAATGCGCCTTCGAACCGTTGTTGGTTTGCATGGGCCCCATACTACTCACGATCAAAACGCCTTCGCTGTGAAAGCTTGTGAAACGTTTCAGATACAGGTTGTGAAAGGTTTGGCTCAATCTGGCGTTGAAAAAAATTCATCGACTGAGTGACATGGAACTTTCAGAGAAAAACAAAAACACGCTCAAGACCAATGTTTACGGGCACTCTGCTAATACCCACTGAACAATGCCGAACAATAAGCCTCTTTTGAAACGCGCCACCTAGCGACACCCGGCATTTATTTTCGCGATTACTTCACATTTTTCGCTAATAGCCTTTTGCCCAACTTCCCAGACATTTTGATTTGTAACAGAAGCGACTTAATCATCGCGTTTGATAACTCGTCCCAAGCACCCCAATTGCTTGGCGAGCAACTTTCCTCCGCGCCTGCTAGTGCAACTGCACTAATAACCAAAGGACTCGCTTTCAGGCCGGCTATATAGAAATCTTCCAGGTGATCTATGACCGACATGAATTATTCACCCACCACTCTCCTCAAAGACGACGGTTGCGTTGAGATTCACTTCGGCCCTTACCGACTGCTGCCCAAGCGCCACCAACTGCTCAGGCATGACCAGCCGGTAAACCTTGGCAACCGCGCCCTGACCCTGCTGATCGCCCTTGCCTCGCGGCCCGGCGAATTGCTGCAGAAAACCGAATTGCTCGACATTGCCTGGCCGAAACGGGTGGTCGAGGAATGCAACCTGCGCACACAGATCAAGACTCTGCGCCGCACGCTGGGCGATGACGATGTGCCGTACATCGCCACGGCATCGGGCATGGGCTATCGTTTTGTCGCGCCCACCTGGTTCGAGCGGGCGGCGCACCCGCGGGCGATGAGACCGTCGGGAGGCGGTGAACGTGTGGCCAGCGGCGTGCTTTAGCCCAGGGCGCTCAGGTCCAGGTGGCCATCCTTGATCGGCGGGCACCAGTAGTAGCCACCGGTCAAGGGGATGCTGATGCGATACAGGCCATCGACAATCCCGTCCTCCAGACCGCTCATGCGGCGCAGTTGCGCTTCGAACGCATCGAAGGAATGGCCGAACGCCAGGAACATCAGGCCCGCCTGACCATTCTCGGCCCAGGGCATGGAGCGGCGCACCACGAAGGCTTCCGGGGTGAAGCTTTCCTGGGCGGTGCGCTTGGTGTGGGCGGACTCGGGGGCGTCGTCGAGTTCTTCGTTGTCGCCATGGCGGCGGCCGATGATGTGGTCGCGCTCCTGAGCCGGCAGCGCAGCGAAGCCATCGAGGTCGTGCTGCCATTGCTGGATCGCGGCGAAGCTGGCGCCGCTGTCGGTCAGGGCGGCGTCGACCGCGGCGTCGTCGTGGGGGTTTTCGGTACCGTCTTCGTAGTCGGTGAGGTCGAAGCCGGTCTTGTAGCGGAAACCTTCGGTCATCTGCACCAGGCGAAATGCCGGAGCCAGGGCCTTTTCAAATGCACGGCTGCGCAACAGCAGTTCACCGCGATCCACGCCATGCAGCCACACCCACAGCGCCTGCTGTGTGGACGGGTTATGCGCGCCCGGCCCGCTGATGGCCGGAAAACTGCGCAAGCCTTCAACGCGTGCGCCCAGTGCGGCAACCAGCGGCTCGCCAAGACCGACCACTGCCGCCGAATCGGTCAGTTGCACCAGTGCGTCCAACGCAGCGGGTACGGCTGCCAGAGCCTCCACGGCAAAAAACAGATGGCGTGCCTGCAACGGCACCGGTGCGGCAAGAATGCCCGGCTGGTACTGACTCATGTGAACTCCTTCTGAAAAGCCGCGCAGTTTAACCGCCGGGCACAGCCCTGCGTACAAGAAAGCGCGCAAGCCTTGCCATAGAGCCTGTTGTTGGGTGACTCTCTAGTCATGTTTTGCAACTATTCCAGGGGTAGCGCCATGACCACCAGCAACCTGCTCGCCCAGCTGTTTCCCGCCTCCGCCGCCGCAGTTCCCGAGCAGTTCCAGCTCGGAGCGCCCATTGAACAGCGTGATTACCTGGTCGACGGCCAGTTGCAGGTATGGAACGGCCCCTTGGCCAAGGTGCAAAGCCCGGTGCAGTTTGGCGACGAGCGCGTGCATATCGGCAGCACGCCGCTGCTGGACGCCGAGACCGCCCTTACCGCCCTGGACGCCGCCGTGCGTGCCTATGACCGCGGCCAGGGCGAATGGCCGACAATGCGCGTGGCCGAGCGCATCCAGCATGTCGAAGCGTTCCTGCGGCGCATGCGTGAACAGCGCGACGCGGTGGTCAAGCTGCTGATGTGGGAGATCGGCAAGAACCTCAAGGACTCGCAGAAAGAATTCGACCGCACCTGCGACTACATCACCGATACCATCAACGCGCTCAAGGAACTGGACCGCCGTTCCAGCCGCTTCGAGCTGGAACAGGACACCCTCGGCCAGATCCGCCGCGTACCGCTGGGCGTGGCCTTGTGCATGGGCCCCTACAATTACCCGCTGAACGAAACCTTCACCACGCTGATCCCGGCGCTGATCATGGGCAACACCGTGGTGTTCAAGCCGGCCAAGCTCGGCGTGCTGCTGATCCGCCCGTTGCTGGAGGCGTTCCGCGACAGCTTCCCGGCCGGGGTGATCAACGTGATCTACGGCAGCGGCCGTGAAACCGTCAGTGCGCTGATGGCCAGCGGCAAGATCGATATCTTTGCGTTTATCGGCACCAACAAGGCCGCCAGCGACCTGAAAAAACTACACCCGAAACCACACCGCCTGCGCGCGGCATTGGGCCTGGATGCGAAAAACCCCGGCATCGTGCTGCCCGAGGTGGACCTGGACAATGCGGTCAGCGAAGCCGTTACAGGTTCGCTGTCGTTCAACGGCCAACGCTGTACCGCGTTGAAAATCCTCTTCGTGCATGAAGATGTCGTCGACAGTTTTATCGAGAAATTCAACCAGAAACTGGCCACGCTCAAGCCCGGCATGCCGTGGGAAGACAGCGTGGCGCTGACGCCATTGCCCGAAGTGGGCAAGGTGGCTTACCTCACCAGCCTGGTAGCCGATGCCGCGCAACATGGCGCCAAGGTGGTGAATGAGCATGGCGGTGAAAGTCGCGGTTCGTTCTTCTACCCGGCGGTGCTGTACCCGGTGAACCCGCAGATGCGCGTGTACCACGAAGAGCAGTTCGGCCCGGTGGTGCCGATCGTGCCTTACCGCGACCTGGAGACCGTGATCGAGTACGTGCTCGACTCCGATTTCGGTCAGCAACTGAGCCTCTTCGGCACCAACGCCGTGGAAGTCGGGCGCCTGGTGGACGCCTTCGCCAATCAGGTCGGCCGTATCAACATCAACGCCCAGTGCCAGCGCGGCCCGGACACCTTCCCGTTCAACGGGCGCAAGAACTCGGCCGAGGGTACGCTGTCGGTACATGACGCCTTGCGCGTGTTCTCGATCCGCACTTTGGTGGCGACCAAGTTCCAGGAGAGCAACAAGGCGCTGGTCAGCGACATATTGCGTAACCGCGATTCAAGCTTCCTGACTACCGACTACATCTTCTGAAAACGCTACAGACCCAAATGTGGGAGGGGGCTTGCCCCCTCCCACATTTGGACCGCGTACCCCCTGAATTTCGAGGCCACTTTACTACCGATGAACCTGCCCTTCTTCGCCCGGCGCCTGTTGCGCCCACTGCTCGACCCGTACCGCCGCTACCGCCATGCCAAGCTGATTCACGCCGTGCGCGTGTCCATCGGCTTGCTGGCGACAATCCTGCTGACCACCGGTATCAACCTGCCCCACGGTGAGTGGGCGTCGGTGACCATGCTGATCGTGATCGGTGGTTTGCAGCACCACGGCAATATCGGCAAGAAAGCCGTGGAGCGTGCCTATGGCACCTTGATCGGCGCCAGCGTCGGCTTGGTGGTGGTGGTGCAGCAGGCCTACTTCGGCCTGCCCTTCTTGACCTACCTGTTGATGTCGGCGGTGTGCGGGTTCTTTTCCTATCACGCCATCGGCAAGGGCGGCTACATCGCCCTGTTGTCAGCGATCACCGTGTTTATCGTCGCCGGCCACGGGGACAACCCGATCTCCGATGGGCTATGGCGCACCGTCGATATCTTGATCGGCATTGTGCTGGCCTTGGCGTTTTCGTTCGCCCTGCCGCTGTACGCCGTGTATTCGTGGCGCTACAACCTGGCCAGTGCGCTTCGCGATTGTGCGGCGATCTACAGCCGGATCATCAATGGCCAGTCGGTCACCGATGATGAGCACGTCAAGCTGCTCAACCGCTTGAATGCGTCGATGGTGCAACTGCGTTCGCTGATGCCGTCGGTGTCGAAGGAAGTGCGGATTTCCATGACCGAGCTGGACGCGATCCAGCGGCATCTGCGTATGTGCATCAGTACCCTGGAGATTCTTGGCAATACCCGGCCCGATCCACGGGATGAACAGGCGATGGCGCGGATGCAGGTGATGTTGAGGACCGAACATCGGCAGATCCGGGTGCAGTTGGTGGGGATGGCGCGGGCGTTGAAGTCGGGGGTGACGGAGCGGTTGCAGCGGCCCAGCCCTATCACAGGCACCGAGCCAGCACTGGATACGCCGGTCTACAGCGCGCTGGATGGCTATCGGTTGTTGACGGTACAACTGGCGGCAAACGTGGATGCGATGCGCCAACGCCTGGCCAAAACTGCCGGACGCTGGAAGATCTAGAGAGGTGGCCTGTTGCCGCATTTACCAGAGTCAACACTTTCACACTTTCTCTTACATATTTTTCACGTTTTATTCACATCCCGAAACGTAGGGTGAAGCCTCATCCGTTACAAACGTTGCATATCAAGCCCGCCGCCCCAGCGGGCTTTTTTTTGTATCGGATTTGACCTAGCGTGAAGCCTTGGCAGCGGGAGCTGCCGCTTGTTCGCGAATGGCCCGCTGGGTGTCCAGCACTTTGGCCAATGCAGTTTCCGCTTCCGGGCTCTGCTGCGGCACGCGAATCGCCGCCGACACCAGGGTGATCAACTTGGCCATCACCTCGGCATCCGTGGCCGGGCGGCCCAGGCTCATGGAGTTCATCAGCAGGCGCAGCTCGGTGCCGGCCATCACCCCGGAAATCGCCTTGAGGGCAAATTGCAGGCGCACCCCCAGTTCATTGCGCGGCAGGTCCGGCAAGGCCAGGGCGAAGGCTTCGAAGAAACGCTGGAACACCGGCTGGTAATGCACCTTGAGGTATTCCTGGATAAACGGCGACGTATCGCTGTAGACCCGGCCCAGGAAACGGATGAACGAACGCCCTTCCCCATTGGCACTGGCCGGGTCGCTGCGCTCCAGGCCCATGGCCGGGGCAAACAGCACGCCGAGCAAGGTGTCGCAGTCCAGCGGGCCGTCGGACTCGGCCTCACACCGCGCCAGCAGTTCCAGGCGCTGCTCGTTGAGCGGTTCCAGGCGCTGCTTGAGCAGGGTTTGCATCAGGGAATCCTTGTCCCCGAAGTGGTAGTTCACCGCCGCCAGGTTGACCTGGGCACGCTCGGTAATCTGCCGTAACAAAACCGCGTCATATCCGTACTTGATGAAGAGAGCCTCTGTCGCATCCAGCAATCGAGTCTTGGTAATGTTTGGAGCGCTGACTTTCTTCGCGACCATAGAAGTTCCACGTGGGAAATATTGTTTTAAAAAATAATTTGATTTTTTATACCGGGGCCGCCGCCTGAAAGCAAGTAGTGACACTGCGCCATATGATCAAAAGCCTGCGCCCACGGGCTCTTTGAGACTGGTCGGATGAATTTTGAGCGGCCTGGAGGCCCCTGGAGGAAATCGTTTCAAAGGATGAAACCGCTCTATATCCATGGCTGGCGAAGCAGCGGGAACACGGTTAGTATTCAAACAATATTTTAAAAACAAGAAATAAAACCAGTCCGTGACGCACGCCAGGCCGCTCCCGAACTTGTAACAATGCTTTTCCGGGGGCAGCACGGCATCGTCGAGACTGCAGGCGTAGTCATGATGACAGATACCCCCGCGCACCCAGGCTTGATCTCCCTGCAAGGCATCGGTAAAAGCTATCAGCTGGCCGGGCAACACCTGGCCATTCTCGATGATGTGTGCCTGTCCATCGCCAGTGGCGACAGCTGCGGCATCCTTGGCGCCTCCGGTTCGGGCAAAAGTACCCTGCTGAATATCCTCGGCCTGCTGGACCTGCCCAATTGCGGCCAGTACCACTTCGCCGGCCACGATATTTTCAATGCCACACCGGATCAGTTGGCGGCTATCCGCAACCAGCAGATCGGCTTCGTGTTCCAGAGTTTCAACCTGCTGCCGCGCCTCAGCGCCCTGGACAACGTCGCCCTGCCCTTGAGTTATCGCGGCGTGTCGCGGCATGAGTCGGTGGAACAGGCCCTGCGCATGCTGGATCAGGTCGGCCTGGCCGACCGCGCCCACCATCGCCCCGCCGACCTCTCCGGCGGCCAGCGCCAACGGGTCGCCATCGCGCGGGCACTGGTGGGCAAGCCTTCGGTGATCCTCGCCGACGAACCCACCGGCAACCTCGACAGCACCACTGCAAAGGAGATCATGGACCTGCTGCTGGCGTTGAACCGCGAACAGCAAGTCACGCTGATCATCGTCACCCACGACCCGCATATCGCCGAGCGCCTGGAGCGCAAGATCCTGGTGCGCAATGGTTTGGTGCAAGAGGCCGGGAGCCTATGAACCTGCGGGTCGAACAAAGCCTCAGCCAACTGCTGCATGAAGCGTTCGTCAGCCTGCGCACGCTGGGCAAGCGTTCGGTCCTGGCCTTGCTGGGCATCGTCATCGGCAGTTCGTCGGTGGTGGCGCTGATCAATATCGGCCACAACGCCGCCACCGACGCGGCGATGATCTTCAAGGACATGGGCACCGACACCCTGATCGCCCAGTTCCCGCCCAAGGACGGCAGCAGTATCCCCATGCCTGCCCGCCTCGACCTGGACGCGGTGCGCCAAACCGTGCCGGGGATTGCCCATATCGGCGCCCTCACGCTGTTCAGCGGGCCGATCGTGTTCCACGGTCGCACCACCAACGCCAACTTCGTCGGCAGCACGCCGGACATCAAGGACGCGATGCGCCTGGTGATGCAGCAGGGGCGCTTCCTGTCGAGCTTCGATGCCAATGAAACCTACGGCGTGATCGGCGACCAGTTGGCCCAGGCGCTCGGTGCGCCAGGTGACCCGCTGCAACTGGGCGACCGTGTGCGCATCAACGACTATCTGTTCCTGATCATCGGCATCCTGCGCAACCAGCCCCGGGCGATGCTGATGCCGGTGCAGGCCAACGAGTCGCTGTTCATCCCCGCCGAAGGCATGCGCCGCATCTATGCCACACCGCAGATCGGCAACGTGATCATCCGCGCCACGCCCGGCCAGGACATGGAACGCCTTGCCAAGGACGTGGCTGGCGCCCTGAGCTCGCAGCTCTCCGACCACGATGCAGACATCCAGGTGCCCCAGCAAATGATCGACGGCCTGACCCGGCAAAGCCGCACCTTTGCGTATCTGCTGCTGGCCCTGGGGGCGATTTCCCTGGTGGGCGGTGGCGTCGGGGTGATGAACGTGATGCTGATGAACGTCTCGGAGCGCCGTCGCGAGATCGGCATTCGCATGGCCCTCGGCGCACGCCAGCGCGACATCCGCAACCTGTTCCTGCTCGAAGCCGTGACCCTCACCGCCGTCGGTGCCCTGTGTGGCGCCGTGCTGGGCATGACGGCGGCCTGGCTGTACGCCTGGCTGTCGGGCTGGGAATTTGCCCTGGCGGTCGCCGCCCTGCCGCTGGGGGTGGGCAGCACGTTGCTGGTGGGGTTGTTCTTCGGCATCTACCCGGCGGTCTCGGCCTCGCGGTTGCAGCCAGTGGAGGCCCTGCGCGATGAGTAAATGGCTATGGCTGCTCGCATTCGCCAGCCTGCCCGGCATGGCCGCCGACGTGGTCATCAGACCATCGGCACCCAGCACCACCCGCAGCGGCTACGAGCGCAGCGTTTCGTTGAATGCCCAGACCACCGCCATGACCCTCGGGGATGCGGTGTACCTGGGCCTGCGCAACAACCCGGCGATCCGCAGCGCGTACCTGCAACGGGTGGCACAGAAGTTCGACCTGCGCGTGGCCGAAGATGTGTTCAACCCCAAGCTCACCCTCAACAGTTACTACCGCAGCACCCGGGGCTCCGCCGACAATACGCGCAATGCCAACGTGGCGCCCGCCACCAGCCTGCTTGGCGAGTACGGCACGCGCCTGAGCATGGCCTGGACCCAGCAACTGAGCAACGCCGACCGCGCCGGTCGCTACCGCAGCGACGGCCTGGACCTGGCAATCATCCAACCGCTGCTGCGCGGTGCCGGCTGGGACGCCACCACCGCGCCGCTGCGCCTGTCGCGCCTGTCGGAACAGGCCAACCGCCTGAACCTCAAGGCCACCGTCGCGCAAACCATCAGCCAGATCATTGCCACCTACCGCGAACTGCTGCGTGCCCAGGAACAACTGAGCATCGTGCAGGATGCGCTCAAGCGTTCCGGCACCTTGCTGGAAGTGAACAAGGCGCTGATCAGTGCCGGGCGCATGGCCGAATTCGAAATCGTGCAGACCGAAGCCGATATCGCCACCCAGCAACTGGGCGTGGAAGAAGCACAAAACCAACTGGACACCAGCCGCCTGGCGCTGCTGCGCCTGCTGGCCCTGGACCTGTCCACGCCGATTCGCGCCACCGAAGCCCTGGAGGCCAGGCCCATGCAGATCGATAAGCGCCAGGCCTTCAACCTGGCGCAGACCCAGCAACCCGAATACCTCGCCGCCCTGCTCGGCAGCCAGCAGGCCGACCTCAACCTGGTGATCGCCAAGGACTCGGGCCGCTGGCAAGTGGACCTGGTGGCCGGCGCCAACCAGGTGCGCGCCAACACCGACAACGATACCGGCCGTTCCAACAACCGTACCTGGGACAGCTACGCCGGGGTGCAAGTGCAGATTCCCATCGGGGATATCAGCACGCGCCAGGCCGAAGTGCGCGCGCGAGTGAATGTGGAGGACCAGGCCATCCGCATCACCGATGCACGCCAGGAACTGGAACGCAGCGTCAACGATGTGGTGCGTGACCTCGGCACCCGCTGGCGCCAGTATGAAATCTCCCAGCGCGCCGTGGAATTGTCGCGGCGCAAGATCGAGATCGAGCGGGAAAAACTCAGCGCCGGACGCTCCACCAACTTCCAGGTACTAAGTTTCGAGACCGACCTGCGCAACGCCGAAAACGCGCAACTGAATGCGCTGATCGCTTATTTGAACGCCCAGACCCAGCTCGACCTGACCCTGGGCATGACGCTGGAAAGTTGGGAAATCGCCCTCAATGACTACTAATCAGAAACGCCTGCTGGGTGCTGTGTTGATCGTCCTGCTGGGCAGTGCGGGCCTGGCCTTGCGCAGCCCGGCGTCCGATCCGGGCGGTGCCAGCGAACAGTGGCTGGTCGTCAAACCCGAAGCGCTGGAGCACCGGATCGGCCTGGTAGGCAAGATCGAGCCTGATACCACCATCACCCTCACCGCGCCCTTCGATGGCAACGTGCAAGCCAACCTGGTGGAGCAAGGTCAGCGGGTCGAGGCCGGCCAAGTGCTGTTGCGCATGGACCCGGCCACCCTGGAGGTGCAATTGCGCGAAGCGCTTTCCGCCCAGCTCAAGGCTCGGCGCACCGTGCAAGAGATGCAGGACTGGGACAGCAGCCCCGCCGTCAGCCGCGCCCGCCGCAGCCTGCGCACCGCCGAAATGACCGCCGGCAACACCCAGCGCAAACTCACCGAAAGCGAAAACCTGTTCAAGCGCGGCATCATCCCGCGCAATGAACTGGACGACCTCAGGCAACAGACCCAGCAGCAGCAACTGGATCTCGCGTCCGCCCGCAGCGAACTGCAACAGGCCATCGACCAGGGCAAGGGCGAGTACCGCCAGATCGCCGACATGGAGCTGACCAACGCCACGGTGAAATACGACGCCCTGCACAAGCTGCTCGACGGCCAGGAGGTCAAGGCGCCGTTCTCCGGCATCGTGGTGCCGCCACCGGGCAACACCTCATCCCAGGGCGGCGGCAACAACAATGCCCCGGTGCAGGCCGGCAGCAAGGTCAGCCAGGGCCAGGTGCTGTTTGGACTGGCGAACATTGAACGACTGAAAATCATCGCCAAGGTTTCGGAGCTGGACATCAACCAGTTGCATCAGGGCCAGGCGGTGGAAGTGCTGGGCGACGGGTTTGATGGCGAGCGACTGACCGGCTCGGTAAGCGTGGTCAGCGGCTTGGCAATTGCCAACGACAGCCAGGGCAGCGCGCAGTTTCCGGTGACCCTGTCGATCCCCAGACTCACGCCGCAGCAGTTGCAACGGGTGCGCCTGGGGATGAGTGCGCGGCTGACCATCGTGACCTACAACAATGCCCAGGCGATGGTGATTCCCAGCCAGGCAATCCAGGCGGACAACACGGTGGAGTATCGGGAGACGATGGATAAGCCGGTGGAGCGGGTGAAGGTGACCACGGGGCAATCAACCGCGCAGGGCGTCGAAGTCTTCGGCCTGAAACCCGGCCTTGTGAAGACCTCAAGATAAATGGAAAACCCTATGTGGGAGGGGCATCAGCTTTGCGGCCAGTGCCTTGGCTTGCAGCGCTACATCAGTCACCGCCGTGCTTTCCCACCACATCCCACGCAACGGCGGGCCCATGGCGAACAAGCGCTGGCTGACCTGCCCCTGGGCGTCCACCACTGCCCCCGACGCATCCGCCGCAATCCCCAACGCCAGCGGCCCTGGCTGGATCAGCCCACGCTTGAGCAACTGCCGGGGCAGCGGCCGCGCCACGCGGCGCCAGTCGTATTCGATACCGCTGGAGTTGATCAGCGCTGCGCCCGAGACCTGGGTGATGCCTTGCTCGCCGCGATAACGCAAGCGAATCGTCACCCCTTCACCCGAAGGTTCCAACCCCTTGAACGACGCCGCCCGGATCCGCAACCGCCCCTCTTCGTGCAAGCGCGCCACCAACTGCGCGCTCAACGGCGGCGAGCGGTGGTGATGGCTCTCCCACCAGGGCCGTACATGCCTCACGAACTGGCGCTTCTCGCGCTCGCTGGCCTGGCTCCACAGGCGCGCGATATGCACGCGCACGGTGTCCAGCGGCGCCTGCCAGTCGATGCCCTGCTCCCGTGCAAGCGCGCATTGCCGGCGCACCTCGCGCAGCAACTGCCGAGGGCTGCGCAGGCGGTGGTCCTCCCCAAGGAAATCCCCCCAGGCCGGCGGTTGCCGCCGCACATGGGGCAGCAGGCCGTGACGCGAGAACACCTCGATCGGCCCGCGATGCCCGGCCTGTTCCAGGGACACCACGGCGTCGACCATGGTCAGCCCGGAACCGATGATCAGCACCGGCGCCTGCGGGTCGATCCGGCGCATCGCGCTCAGGTCCCACGGGTCCACCGCCGCTGCGTTCAGCCCGCTGGATTCAGTCTGCGGTGTACGCGCCGCCGGGAACATGCCGGTAGCCAGTACCGCAAACGCGCCACGCAATTGCTGACCGTTATCGAGGGTCAGCAGGGTTGAGCCTTCATCCACTTGCAGGTCGACTACCTCACTACGCACATGCTCCACGCTGGATGCGGACTGCGCCTTCGCCTCGGCCAAACGTTGCTGGGCATACAAGCCGAATATCCCGCGTGGCGGGAACAGTTCGCTGATCGGCACGTGTTGCTGGTCGGACTCAGGCCAGCCGCCGGCACCGATGTAGTCGGTGAGCCATTGGGTCAGGTCGTCAGGGTTGTCCGGGTCGACACTCATGCGCGCCGCGTTGCCGTTCAGGGTGTGGCCCAGTTCGACGGCGCTGTAGGCCTCGCCCCGGCCCAGCTCGGCACGCGGTTCGATCACCAGCACCCGGCGCTGGCCCGGCAGGCGCAGCAGTTGCACGGCCAGCATCGTGCCGCTCAGGCCGCCGCCGATGATCAGGACATCAGCGTTGCGGATGGATTCAGTCATGCGAAGTCGCCCTTACTGTTTGCCCAGGTAAATGTCATGCAAGTCGCCCCGCGCCAACAGCTCAGCGGCGCTGCCACTCAAGGCCACGCGCCCAGTATCCAATACGTAGCCGTGGGACGCATAGTTCAGCGCGACGTTGATGTTCTGCTCGGCGATCAGGAAGCTCACCTGCTGCTCACGGTTGAGCTGCGCGATGATCTCGAAAATCTCCTGCACGATCATAGGCGCCAAACCCATGGACGGCTCGTCGAGCAGTACCAAAGTAGGACGGGTCATCAACGCCCGGCCGATGGCGACCATCTGCTGCTCGCCGCCGGAGGTGAGGCCGGCGCGGGTATGGCGCTTGGTCTTGAGCCGTGGGAACCAGGCGTAGAGGCGTTCCAGGTCGTGCTCCAGGTCCCGGCGACTCAGGCGTCGCACAAAGCCGCCGCTGCGCAGGTTGTCTTCCACGCTCAGTTGGCCGAACACATGGCGGCCTTCCAACACGTGCACCATGCCCTGGCGCACGCGCTGGCTGGGGTCGATGCCGGCCAGGTCGGCGCCGGCGTACTCGATCACACCGCGGCTGACCTCGGCCCGCTCGGCACGTACCAGCCCGGAGATGGCCTTGAGCGTGGTGCTCTTGCCGGCGCCATTGGCACCGAGCAAGGCCACAATGGCGCCCTTGGGCACGCTCAGCGAAACCCCGGCCACCGCGAGGATCGCGCCGTCGTAGATCACTTCGATATCGTTGACCGTCAGCAGCGACGACTGCGCGGCATCGGTGGCGGGCTGGCGCATGATTTATTCGTCCCCGGTACAGGTGCGTGGCGTCAGGCCTTTTTCCTTGGCGAACGCTGCCGATTTTTCATCGATCAACGGGCGCAACAACCCACGGTCGGCGGCGATCCACTCACTGATCAGCGTCCAGTTGGCGCCGTCCCACTGCTGCACCCGCGCCGAGCCGCCGCCTTCGTGATCGCGGCACGACAGCTTGAGGTTCTGCATCAGGCCCAGGTAGCCCATGTCCTTCAAGCGCGCATCGTCGATGTTCAGGTGTTCCAGGCCCCAGCGGCCTTCTTCGCCATTGAGCGGGCGCTTGCCGAACTTGGCCTGGCCGGTGCGGATTGCCTCCACCGCCACGGCGGCGTTCACCAGGCCGGAGTTGTAGTAGACGCTTCCGAAGTTCTTCAGGTCCTTGAGGTCACTGTGGCCCTTGTCGAGGATGTATTGCTTGAGGCGTTTGTGGATCTCGAAATCAGCCCCGGCCGGGTATGGCGTAAGGGCCAGGTAGCCTTTGGCGGCGGCGCCTGCGGGCAATACGTCTTCACTGGAACTGGCCCAGATGTCGCCGATGATATGGTCCACCGGGAAGCCGAAGCGCGCGGCGGTCTTCACCGCAACCGGTGTGGACACGCCCCAGGTGCGCAGGAACACCCAGTCCGGGTTGGCCTGGCGCACCTGGCGCCATTGCGCGGACTGCTCGTTGCCGGGGTCGGCGACCGGGATCTGGATGTTTTCGAAGCCGTATTTTTCCGCCAGCAACTTGAGCGGGCCGAGGGTTTCGCGACCGTAGGCCGAGTCGTGGTAGACCGTGGCGATCTTCTTGCCCTTGAGCTTGTCGAAACCGCCTTCACGCTCGGCGATGTAGTTCACCAGCGTCGACGCCTCGCTGTAGAAGGTCAGCATCACCGGGAAGTTATACGGGAATACCGTGCCGTCGGTGGCTTCGGTGCGGCCGTAGCCGAGGGTGATCAGCGGGATCTTGTCCACCTCGGCCCGCTCGCTCAGCGCATACGCCGCCGGCGCGCCATTGGGCTGGTACACCGCGACCGGCGCGCCATCCAGGCCATGCTTGAAGCGCTCGTAGCACTCGATGCCCTTCTCTGCCGTCCACTCGGTCTCGCATTCCTGCCACACCAGCTTGACGCCGTTGATGCCGCCTTCGACCTCGTTGATGTAACGCAGGTAATCGATCATCCCGGCCCACACCTGCACGCCGCTGGACGCATAGGCGCCCACACGATAGGTCGCCAGGGGAATGAATTGCTGGTCCGGCGAGGCCATTGCCTGGGGGACTGCACCGGCCAAGGTTGCCAGCGCAAAGGCAGCGCCGACCAGGGAACGTTTCAAGGATGCACGCATAGGGATTCTCTTAAGGGAATGTCAGAAACGCAGCGGCCACTGCCGCACGCGGTCACGCAGGTTGTGCAACAGGCGAATCAAGCCCTCGGGTTCCTTGATCAGGAACACGATGATCAACACGCCAAAGATGATTTTCTGCAGGTTCTGCAACTGCCCCGCATCCACCGAGCCGCCGAACAGCGCCTGCCCGGCATGGCTGAGGAAGATCGGCAGCAAACTGATGAACGCCGCCCCGACAAAGTTGCCGGCGATGCTGCCCATGCCGCCGATAATGATGATGAACAGGATCTGGAAGGAGCGATTGATATCAAAGCTACTGGCGCTGGCGGTGCCCAGGTAGGCGAAGGCCCACAGCGCACCGGCTATGCCCAGGTAGAACGAACTGACCGCGAACGCCAGGCGCTTGTAGCGCACCACCGGAATGCCGACCACGGCGGCGGCGGTGTCCATGTCGCGGATCGCCATCCAGTTGCGGCCGATCTGGCTGCGCACCAGGTTGATCGCGGTCCAGGTCAGCAGCAGTACCGTGACCAGGGTCAGCAGGTAGCGGCCCAGCGGTGTGTTGAGGTCATGGCCGAACAGCGCCAGCCTGGGCGCGGAAATGGTCCCGGACGAACCGTAGTTGTAGAACCAGGGAAACTTGACGAACAGCCACTCCAGGAAAAACTGCGCGGCCAGGGTGGTGACCATCAGGTAGAAGCCCTTGATCCGCGAGCTGGGCAGGCCGAACAGCAGGCCGACCAACGCACTGATGACCCCGCCGCCGAGCAGCGCCACCGGCAACCCCAGCTCCGGCAGGCGCAGCAGAAAACCGTAGGTGGCAAACGCACCGACGGCCATGAAGCCGGCCGCGCCCACCGAGGTCTGCCCGGTATAGCCGGTGAGCAGGTTCAGGCCCAGCCCGGCCAATGACAGCACCAGAAACGGGATCAGGATCGCGTTCAGCCAATAGTCATTGCCCCACAGCGGCACCCCGATAAAGGCCAGTGCCAGCAGGCCAATCAAGGCCCAGGGGATGCGCCGCTGAATCAGCAGCAACGGTGCGGTGTGTTGTGCAAGAGGGATCGACATGCTTTCAGACTCGCTCGATGGCGCGCTCGCCGAACAGGCCGGCGGGGCGGATATACAGGAAGGCCAGGGCCAGAACATAGGCGAACCATGGCGTGATACCGCCGCCGATCAACGGGCCGATGTACACCTCGGCAAGGTTCTCCGCCGCGCCGACAATCAGCCCGCCGACAATCGCCCCGCCAATCGAGGTAAAGCCGCCGATGATCAACACCGGCAAGGCCTTGAGCACCACCAGCGACAACGAGAACTGCACCCCCTGGCGCGCGCCCCACAGCAGCCCGGCCACCAGCCCGACGATGCCGGCCACCGCCCAGACGATCTGCCAGATGCGGTTGAGGTTGATGCCAATGGACAGCGCCGCCGTGGTGTCATCCGCCACCGCGCGCAGCGACACGCCGATGCGGGTCTTGTTGAACAGCAGCGCCAGCACCGTCACCAGCACCACCGCAGCGGCGGCGGCGATCAGGTCGAACTGGCTGAGCATCAGCGGGCCGACGAACAGCGGTACGTCGTCGATGCCCAAGTCCAGCGCCCGCACCTGGGAGCCCATCAACCCCTGGGCCAGGCCTTCGATAATGAACGACAGGCCCAGCGTGGCCATGAACAAGGTGATCTGCGAACGGTTCACCAATGGCCTCAACACCAGGCGCTCGATCAACAAGGCGCCGACGCTCATCACAATTACCGTGAGCAGCAACGCCAGGGCAAACGGCACGCCCTGGTCATGCAGGCTGACGAACGTCAGTGCGGCAAACAGCAGCATCGCGCCCTGGGCAAAATTGAACACGCCGCTGGCCTTGTAGATCAGCACGAAGCCGATGGCGACCAACGAGTACATGGTGCCGGCGAGCAGGCCGCCGAGCAGGGTTTCAAAGAAAAACGTCATCAGTGCACCACTCCCAGGTAAGCCGCGATCACCTCGGGGTTGGCCTGCACTTGCGCCGGCGTGCCGTCGCCGACCTTGCGCCCGTAGTCGAGCACCACCACATGGTCGGACAGGCCCATGACCACGCCCATGTCGTGTTCGATCAACACCACGGTGGTGCCGAGGTCGCGGTTGACGTCGGCAACGAAGCGCGCCATTTCCTGTTTTTCCTCGGCGTTCATGCCGGCCATGGGCTCGTCCAGCAGCAACAAGCTCGGCCCTGCGATCAACGCCCGGCCCAGTTCCACGCGTTTTTGCAGGCCGTAGGACAGGTTGCCCACCAGCACATCGCGGTGGGCTTGCAGTTCCAGGAATTCGAGAATGCCTTGGGCGCGCAACCGGAACGCTTCGGCTTCCCGGCGTGCGCGAGGCAAGCCCAGGGCCTGTTCGATAAAGCTGCTGCGCATATGCCGCGACAGGCCGGTGAGGATGTTGTCGAGCACGCTCATTTTCTTGAACAGCGCGTTGTTCTGGAAGGTGCGCCCAATGCCGCGGCGCGCGGCGCCCAACGGATCGATACGGTGGAAGTGCTGGTCTTCGAAGACAATCTCGCCGGCATCGAAGCGATACACGCCATTGAGCACATTGAGCAGCGAACTCTTGCCGGCACCATTCGGCCCGATCAACGCGCAGATCTCGCCGCGCAACACCTCGAAGGACAAGGCATTGATCGCCTTGACCCCCTTGAACGACAGCGAGATATCCCGCACCTGCAAAATGGCCTGGCTCATGCGATGTCCCGTTTGAATTCCGCCAGCCACACCGGTGAAGGGGCGGCTTTGACGGGTTGCCAGATGTAGGCCAGGCGCTGGAAACCCAGGAGCCGGCGCACGCGGTTTTTCAGCAGGCGCCGCAGGCCGCTTTGCGGGTGGGCGATGGCCCAGTCGCATAAGCGTCGGCGCCAGGTGCCGTGGGGCGCCAAGCGGCTTTCGATCTCGTCGGCCAGGTGCTGCAAGCGTGCGGGCGACAACAGCAGGCCGGTGGGTGCGACTTCGCTGCGGTCGCGCCGCGCCGAGGCCAGGCTTTCAGGGAAGGCCAGACCGTGACCGCTGTTCAGCCATTGCTCGAGCACCACCGCCAGACCGCCCTGCCAGTGGGTGCCCTCTTCGCTCCACAACAGGGCTTCCCCCGTGGGCTGCCACCAGCGTGCCAAGTGTTGCGTCGGCGCCAACGGGCCGAGCAACTGGGCGAAATCCAACAGGTTCGCCGACTGCCAATGCCGCGCAGTCTGGCGGCCCTGCACATAGGAATGAGTCGGGCGAATGCGCCACAGGTGGTGTTGCAGCGCCTCGGGCTCCAGGTCATCGGCCAGGGTCAGCACCTGCGCGCCGATGGATTGCGCCGCCAGGGCCAGCAACAGCAGGTTCGGCTCGAACGCCCCGCTGAGGGCCAGCCGCGATTGCTCGCTGACCCCCTGCTGGCGCAAGCCATCGGCCAGACGCTCCACATCGCGCAAGGCGTCGATCCAGCGCCATGCGTACCACTGCCCCTGGCGCTTGTGGCGCAGGGCGGTGTGCAGCGGCGTGATCTGCGCCCAGTGGCGCAGTTGTTCCAGGGCCTTGGGCAGGTGGCCGAGCCATTCGGCGGGCCACTCCACGGCCAGTGGGCGTTTGAGTTCGTGCACGCTCATAGGGGTAGTGCTCCTATTGGTGTGTGTGCGTGCGGTGGTCCGCTGGCTGGATTATTTGGATCAACACCGATCAACTGTGGGAGGGGGCTTGCCCCCGATGGCGGTGTGTCAGTCACAAGTGCTTTGACTGGACTGCCGCTATCGGGGGCAAGCCCCCTCCCACATTGGTTATGTGCGCGTCAGATAAATTGCGGTAGCCGGCACCAGGGTGGTTGGAGGCCAACCTTGCGCCGTCGCCAAACAACTTCTCGCGCAACGTGCCCTGGGCATACTCGGTCTTGTACACCCCACGCTTCTGCAACTCCGGCACCAACAGGTCCACGGCGTCGATGAAGGTTTCGTGGGTCAGGGCGTAGGCCAGGTTGAAGCCGTCCACATCGGTGTCTTCGACCCACTCCTGCAACAGGTCCGCGACGGTTTCCGGGCCGCCGACGAACAGCGGGCCAAAGCCGCCGATACCGACCCAGTCGGCCAGTTCATTCGGGGTCCAGACCTTGTTCGGATCGGCCGTAGAGAACGCTTCTACCGCCGATTGAATGGCGTTGGTGTGCACGTGCTTGAGTGGCTCATCCGGTTTGAATTGGCTGAAGTCGATGCCGGTCCAGCCGGAAATCAGCGCCATGGCGCCTTCATAGCTGACATAGGATTTGTACTCCTCAAACTTGGCTTTGGCCTTGGCATCGGTCTCGCCGACGATCACGGTCTGCAAGTTGAAGATCAGGATTTTCTTCGGATCGCGCCCGGCTTCGGCCGCACGTCGGCGGATGTCGGCCACGGTCTTTTTCAGCAGCACCTTGGACGGCGCGGCAACGAAGACGCACTCGGCCTGTTCGGCGGCGAACTGCTTGCCACGGCTCGACGCGCCCGCCTGGTAGAGCACTGGCGTGCGCTGCGGCGACGGTTCGCAGAGGTGAATGCCGGGCACCTGGAAGTGTTTGCCGACGTGGCGGATCTCGTGGATCTTGCTCGGGTCGCTGAAAATCCGCCGTTCGCGGTCACGCAACACGGCGCCCTCCTCCCAACTGCCTTCCCAGAGTTTGTAGCAGACCTCCAGGTATTCCTCGGCGTAGTCGTAGCGCGCATCGTGCTCGGTCTGGGCCTTCTGGCCAAGATTCTTGGCGCCACTTTCCAGGTAGGAGGTGACGATGTTCCAGCCGATGCGGCCCTTGGTCAGGTGGTCCAGGGTCGAGAGACGGCGGGCGAACGGGTACGGATGTTCGAACGACAACGAAGCGGTCAGGCCGAAGCCCAGGTGTTCGGTGACCAAGGCCATCGGTGCGATCAGCGACAGCGGGTCGTTGACCGGCACTTGGGTGGCCTGGCGAATCGCCGCGTCGCCGTTGCCGTTGTACACGTCATAGATGCCCAGCACATCGGCGATAAACAGGCCGTCGAACTTGCCGCGTTCAAGGATCCTGGCGAGGTCGGTCCAATATTCCAGGTCCTTGTACTGCCACGAACGGTCACGCGGATGCGCCCACAGGCCCGGCGACTGGTGGCCGACACAATTCATGTCGAAGGCGTTCAAGCGGATTTCACGGGACATCAAAGCACTCCGTTGAGATGGTAGTTGCCGACGATCTGGTACTTCGTACGCAGCGGGTCATCAAGGCTCGACGGCAGTGCGGTGCGTTGGCCGGTGAGTTCGAACTCGGCGTTGCTCGCGGCGATCAGCGCCTCTGCGGCGGCGATTTGCGCTTCGGTCAACGCCACCGGGCCTGGATGGGTTTCGGCGCGTTCAAACAAGGCCGCGGCCACATCGACGCGAATCTGCAAGTCGCCGAAGCGGCTGATCACGTAGGGGTCAGTGCTGTTTTCAACGTGACGGCGGGTGCTGTCCAGCAGTTGGCGCGCAAGGGTCAGTGCAGTCATGGGTGAGGTTCCTCAGTTCCAGGCGTGGCGCGCAGGTTTTACGCCGTTGAGCACATAGTTGCCGATCAGGTGGTATTTCCAGCGCGCCGGGTCGTGCAGAGTGTGGGTGCGTGCATTGCGCCAGAAGCGGTCGAGGTTGTGCTTGCCGGTGACCGAGCGGGTGCCGGCCAGTTCGAACAGTTTGCTGCTGGCGAGCAAGGCGGTTTCGGCAGAAAGGACTTTGGCCTGGGCGACCACCAGTGAGGCGTGGGCGACACTGTCTTCGCTGGGCTCGGCGAGGGCGCGGTCTACGGCTTGCCCCGCCTTGGCGAGGATGGCTTCGGTGCCGTGCACACGCCATTCCAGGTCGCCGATGGCGGCGATGGTGAACGGGTCCTGCCAGCCGTGATCCTGTTGGCTGTCGATCCAGGGCCGCGCCTGGCGTGCGTAAATCTTCGCCTGTTCAAGGGCACCGAGGGCGATACCGGTATCGACCGCCGCCTGGATGATCTGCGAAATCGGACCATTGGCGGTCGGCTGGTCGAAGGCCTGGTGCGCAGGGATTACCGCGCTCAGGGGCACGGTCACACCATCAAGGGTCACACCCCCGCTGGCAGTGGTGCGCTGGCCGAAGCCGTCCCAACTGTCGATCACGTTCAGGCCGGGCGCGTCGCGTTCGACAAAGGCGATAAAGGCCTGGCCGTCTTCATTGTTGCCGACGGTGGGCACCAGGTGAGCAAACAGCGCGCCGGTGCAGTAGAACTTCTCGCCGTTGATCTGCGCGGTATCGCCGTGAAAGCGAATCTGGGTATCGAAGGTGCCGGCGTTCTTGCTCTTGGCTTCGGAAAAGGCGTTGCCGAAACGGTAGCCCTGGAGGACTTTGCCGAAGTAGTACTGTTTTTGTGCCTCGGTCGCGGTTTGCAACAGGATGTCCACCACGCCCAGGTGGTTCTGCGGGATCTGCCCCAGGGACGGGTCGGCGGCAGAGATCAATTTGATCACCTCTGCCACGGTCACATAGGACACGCCAGCGCCGCCGTACGCTTTGGGAATGGTGATGCCCCACAGGCCGCTGGAGGAGAACTCGTCAAGCTCGGCCACCGGCAGGCGCCGCTCACGGTCGCGGGCGCTGGCCTCGACGGCAAACCGCGCCGCCAGCCGCGTGGCGACCTCGATGGCTTCCGCGTCCGAGCGGATGATATGGGCAGGGTGTTGAGGGTGGGCTGACATGGGCCGACTCCAGGCTCCGAGGGGATGACCTGGGTGATTGCAGGAGTCGTGCCTGAATCCAGTCGCCAATAAAATCAGCGAGTTGCTGGCATTTCAGCGCAGCCGAGCGCTTTTTAAACCAGCAAAGTGTCCATCCACTGTTGCCGCAGGAACAGTTAGATCACCACGTTGCGCACAAAGCGCACTGCCATGTCGCCGTCATTGCGATAACCATGCACGTTCCGGCTGGCGAACATATAAAACTCACCAGCCGCGACGCGCTTTTCTTCATCGCCCACCAGCAGCGTGAGGCAGCCTTGGAACACGAACAATTGCACGCTCCAGCCATCCGGGTCGGGGTCAGGGCTGTAGCGATCGCCCGGCTCCAGTTGCATTTCCCACAACTCGACCTCGCGCCGCGCCGTGGCCTTGGCCAGCAACACCGCCTTGCTGCCGGGAATGTCACCGGCCCAGGCCAGTTCATTGATGCGGCTGTGGTCGGGGGCATCGGGCGCCTGGATCAGGTCGCTGAACGCCACGTCCAACGCTTCGGCCACGCGGTCGAGGGTGGACAGGCTGACGTTCTTTTCGCCCGCCTCGATGGCCACCAGCATGCGCCGGCTGACCCCGGATTTTTCCGAGAGCGCAGTCTGGCTCAGGTCGGCGGCATGCCGCAGGCGACGGACGTTCTGGCTGACGTGCTGCAGGACCGAAGCCCGGTGGGGATTTTCTTTGTGCACTATATTGCTCAATGGGTGGGTGTGCGCAGTATACTGCCCAGCGTGCGGCGCATTGTGCGGTCCGTGCCTTTCCCTTGCAAGACCGAGCCGCCATGACCACCCCGACCGCCTCCCCACGTTTCAACCGTTTCAGCAAAGCCGAATGCATCCTGGTGGTGATCACCATGATCTGGGGCGGCACGTTTTTGCTGGTGCAACATGCGATGACGGTCAGTGGGCCGATGTTTTTTGTCGGTTTGCGGTTTGCGGCCGCAGCGATTGTGGTGGGGTTCTTTTCCTTGCGCACGTTGCGCGACCTGACGCTGTTCGAATTGAAAGCCGGAGTGTTTATCGGTGTGGCGATCATGTTTGGCTACGGGCTGCAAACCATTGGCTTGCAGACCATCTTGAGCAGTCAATCGGCGTTTATCACGGCGTTATATGTGCCGTTCGTACCGCTGTTGCAATGGCTGGTGCTGGGCCGGCGCCCGGGGTTGATGCCGAGCATCGGTATTATGCTGGCGTTTACCGGCTTGATGCTGCTGACCGGGCCGGCGGGGGCTTCGCTGAATTTCAGTCCCGGTGAAATCGCCACGTTGATCGGTGCAGTGGCAATCGCGGCGGAGATCATCCTGATCAGCGCCTTTGCCGGGCAGGTGGACGTGCGTCGGGTGACCGTGGTGCAACTGGCCACGGCGTCGTTGCTGTCGTTCCTGATGGTGGTGCCAATGGGCGAGGCGCTGCCGGGGTTTTCGTGGTTGCTGCTGTTCAGCGCGGTGGGCCTGGGCTTGACCAGCGCGGTGATCCAGGTGGCGATGAATTGGGCGCAGCAAAGTGTTTCGCCGACCCGCGCCACGTTGATTTATGCCGGTGAGCCGGTGTGGGCCGGCGTGGTCGGTCGGATTGCCGGTGAACGCTTCCCGCCGATCGCGATGGTGGGGGCGGCGTTGATTGTGTTGGCGGTGATTGTCAGCGAGATGAAGACCAAGGGGCAGAAGGCCCTGGAATTGCGCGATGAGAGGGAACAGGAACAGCAGGGATAAGGTCCGAGTACTTGCAGTGGCTGTCAGATCGCCATCGCGGGCAAGCCCGGCTCCCACAGGGGGGGCGGTGTCGCTTGCCCGAATCGGGTTACCTGAAACAATGCCAAATGGGCGATTTCGGCTTAGCTTGTAGGATCCTGCCACATCTTGCCGTTTGGTGATCGTGAAAGCGGCACGTATGATGCATCCCAAACTCCCGCAGATTAGAAGCCTATGTCCCTGATAGTTCTACTGCTTCTGCCGTTCATTGGCAGCTGTCTGGCGGCCTTGCTGCCGCACAATGCACGTAACACCGAATCCCTGCTGGCCGGCCTGGTGGCCCTGGTCGGCACTATTCAAGTCGCCCTGCTCTACCCCCAGATCGCCCACGGTGGCGTGATCCGCGAAGAATTCATGTGGTTGCCCAGCCTCGGGCTGAACTTCGTGCTGCGCATGGATGGGTTTGCCTGGCTGTTCTCGATGCTGGTGCTGGGCATCGGCACGCTGGTGTCGCTGTATGCGCGCTATTACATGTCGCCGGACGATCCGGTGCCGCGCTTCTTCGCGTTTTTCCTGGCCTTCATGGGGGCCATGCTCGGGCTGGTGATCTCCGGCAACCTGATCCAGATCGTGTTCTTCTGGGAACTGACCAGCCTGTTCTCGTTCCTGCTGATCGGCTACTGGCACCACCGCGCCGATGCGCGCCGTGGGGCGTACATGGCGCTGATGGTCACCGGCGCCGGCGGCCTGTGCCTGCTGGCGGGCGTAATGTTGCTGGGGCATATCGTCGGCAGCTATGACCTGGACCAGGTACTGGCGGCGGGCGCGCAGATCCGCGCGCATTCGCTGTACCCGGTCATGCTGGCCCTGGTGCTGGTCGGCGCCTTGAGCAAAAGCGCGCAGTTCCCCTTCCACTTCTGGCTGCCCCACGCGATGGCGGCCCCTACGCCGGTGTCGGCGTACCTGCATTCGGCAACGATGGTGAAGGCCGGCGTGTTCCTGCTGGCCCGCCTGTGGCCGTCGCTGTCCGGCAGCGAAGAATGGTTCTGGATCGTCGGCGGTGCCGGCGCCCTTACCCTCCTCCTCGGCGCTTACTGCGCCATGTTCCAGAATGATCTCAAGGGCCTGCTGGCCTACTCCACCATCAGCCACCTCGGGCTGATCACCTTGCTGCTGGGTCTCAACAGCCCGCTGGCGGCCGTCGCAGCCGTGTTCCACATCCTCAACCACGCCACGTTCAAGGCTTCGCTGTTCATGGCCGCGGGCATCATCGACCATGAAAGTGGCACGCGGGACATCCGCAAGCTCAGCGGGCTGGTGCGGTTGATCCCGTTTACCGCGACCCTGGCGATGGTGGCCAGTGCGTCCATGGCCGGCGTGCCGTTGCTCAATGGTTTCCTGTCCAAAGAGATGTTCTTCGCCGAAACCGTGTTCATCACCTCGACGGCCTGGGTGGAGTTCGCCCTGCCGTTGATCGCGACCATCGCCGGTACCTTCAGCGTGGCCTACGCCCTGCGCTTCACCGTCGACGTGTTCTTCGGCCCGACCGCGACCAACCTGCCGCACACTCCCCACGAACCGCCACGCTGGATGCGCGCACCGGTCGAGTTGCTGGTGTTCACCTGCCTGCTGGTGGGGATCTTCCCGGCCCAGGTGGTCGGCTCGATCCTCGCCGCCGCCGCGCTGCCGGTAGTGGGTGGCGTGCTGCCGGAGTACAGCCTGGCAATCTGGCACGGCTGGAACGCACCAATGATCATGAGCCTGGTGGCCATGTCCGGCGGCGTGGTGCTGTACCTGCTGCTGCGCAAGCAACTCAAGCGTGGCCGCTTCAAGTACCCGCCGGTAATCAGCTACTTCAACGGCAAGCGCGGCTTCGAGCGCAGCCTGGTGGTGATGATGCGCGGCGTGCGCAGGATCGAGAAACGCATCAGCACCAAGCGCCTGCAGACCCAATTGTTCCTGCTGGTGCTGGTGGCGGTGATCGGCGGCATGATCCCGATGCTCAACAGTGGCCTCAGTTGGGGCGACCGCCCGAAGATCCCGGGCTCCATCGTGTTCGTCACCCTGTGGCTGCTGGCGATTGCCTGTGCCCTCGGCGCCGCCTGGCAAGCCAAGTACCACCGGCTGGCGGCCCTGACCATGGTCAGCGTGTGCGGCCTGATGACCTGCGTGACCTTCGTGTGGTTCTCGGCGCCGGACCTGGCGCTGACCCAGTTGGTGGTCGAAGTGGTCACCACCGTGCTGATCCTGCTCGGCCTGCGCTGGCTGCCACGGCGGATCGAAGAGGTGTCGCCACTGCCCAGCTCGCTGCGCAAGGCGCGCATCCGTCGCCTGCGTGACTTCCTGTTGTCGACCGTGGTGGGCGGTGGCATGGCGTTGCTGTCCTACGCGATGCTGACGCGCCAGACGCCCAACGATATTTCTTCGTTCTACCTCAGCCGCGCCCTGCCCGAAGGCGGCGGCAGCAATGTGGTGAACGTGATGCTGGTGGACTTCCGGGGCTTCGACACCCTGGGCGAAATCACCGTACTCGGCGCCGTGGCGCTGACGGTGTACGCCCTGCTGCGGCGCTTCCGCCCGTCAAAAGAGAGCATGGAGTTGCCGCCGCAACAGCGCCAGTTGGCGCCGGACGTGGCCACCGACCTGGTCAACCCGCGCCAGGCCAGCGACACCGCCCTGGGCTTCATGATGGTGCCGGCGGTGCTGGTGCGCCTGCTGCTGCCGATTGCGCTGGTGGTGTCGTTCTACCTGTTCATGCGCGGCCACAACCAACCGGGTGGCGGGTTTGTCGCCGGGCTGGTGATGTCGGTGGCGTTCATCCTGCAATACATGGTCGCCGGTACGCAGTGGGTCGAGGCGCAGATGAGCCTGCGGCCGATGCGCTGGATGGGCTTCGGGCTGCTGTCGGCAACCCTGACCGGGCTCGGCGCGCTGTTTGCCGGCTACCCGTTCCTCACCACTCACACCTGGCATTTCAGCCTGCCATTGCTTGGCGACATTCACATCGCCAGCGCGCTGTTCTTCGACGTCGGCGTGTACGCCATGGTCGTCGGCTCGACGCTGCTGATGCTCACCGCCCTCGGTCACCAGTCCGTGCGGGCCCATAAACCGAGCAACCAGGCCAAAGTGGTTGCCGCAACGGAAGGAGCCGCCTGATGGAAGAAGTCATCGCAATTGCCATTGGAGTCCTGGCGGCTTCCGGCGTCTGGTTGATCCTGCGGCCACGGACCTTCCAGGTGGTGATGGGCCTGTGCCTGCTTTCGTACGGCGTCAACCTGTTCATTTTCAGCATGGGCAGCCTGTTTATCGGCAAGGAGCCGATCATCAAGGACGGCGTGCCGCAGGACCTGCTCAACTACACCGATCCGCTGCCCCAGGCCCTGGTGCTCACGGCCATCGTGATCAGCTTCGCCATGACCGCGTTGTTCCTGGTGGTGCTGCTCGCCTCCCGGGGCCTGACCGGCACCGACCATGTGGACGGCCGGGAGCCCAAGGAATGAATTGGGTGAATCAACTGATCGTCGCGCCGATCCTGCTGCCATTGCTGACCGCCGCGCTGATGCTGATGCTTGGCGAAAAGCGCCGCCCGCTCAAGGCGAAAATCAATCTGTTCTCCAGCGTCATCGGCCTGGGCATCGCCATCCTGCTGCTGTACTGGACGCAAAAAGGCGGCCCAGGCTCGATTGGGGTTTACCTGCCGGGCAACTGGCAGGTGCCATTCGGCATTGTGCTGGTGGTGGACCAACTCTCGGCGCTGATGCTGGTACTCACCGGGATCATCGGCGTGAGTGCGCTGCTGTTCGCCATGGCCCGTTGGGATCGTGCGGGCACCAGCTTCCACGCACTGTTCCAGATCCAGATGATGGGGTTGTACGGCGCCTTCCTCACGGCGGACTTGTTCAACCTGTTCGTGTTCTTCGAAGTGCTGCTGGCGGCCTCCTATGGCCTGATGCTGCATGGCTCCGGGCGTGCGCGGGTGTCGTCGGGGTTGCATTACATTGCGATCAACCTGTTGGCGTCTTCGCTGTTCCTGATTGGCGCGGCGATGATCTACGGTGTCACCGGCACGCTGAACTTCGCTGACCTGGCGCTGAAAATCCCGCTGGTGCCGGAGGCCGATCGCGGCCTGTTGCATGCCGGTGCGGCGATCCTGGCGACGGCATTCCTGGCCAAGGCCGGCATGTGGCCGCTGAACTTCTGGCTGGCGCCCGCCTACTCCTCGGCCAGTGCGCCGGTGGCGGCGATGTTTGCGATCATGACCAAGGTCGGCGTGTACACCGTGCTGCGCCTGTGGACCCTGCTGTTCTCCGGCCAGGCCGGGGCGTCGGCGCTGTTTGGCGGGGATTGGCTGGTGTATGGCGGCATGGCGACCATCATTTGCGCGGCGCTGGCGATGGTGGCGGCGCAGCGCCTGGAGCGCATGGCCAGCTTGAGCATCCTGGTGTCGGCGGGGATCTTGCTGTCCGCCGTCGGTTTCGCCCAACCAAGCCTGACGGCGGGCGCGCTGTTCTATCTGGTCAGTTCCACCCTGGCCTTGAGCGCGCTGTTCCTGCTGGCTGAATTGATCGAACGGTCACGCTCGGCCAACGACCTGCCGCTGGACGAAGAGATCGATGCGTTGCCCAAGGCCATGGAATCCCTGCACCCGCGCCCTGGCGTCAACCTCGATGACGAGCAGCAAGCCGTGGTCGGCCAGGTGATTCCCTGGACCATGGCGTTCCTCGGCTTGAGCTTTATCGCCTGCGCCCTGCTGATCATCGGCATGCCGCCGCTCTCCGGGTTTATCGGCAAGCTCAGTCTGTTGAGTGCGCTGGTCAATCCACTGGGCCTGGGTATGAGTATTGACGAACCGATCCGGCCAGCCGCCTGGGGCTTGGTGGCGTTGCTGATTCTCTCCGGCCTGGCCTCGTTGATTGCCTTCGCACGCTTGGGCATCCAGCGCTTCTGGACCCCGGAAGAACGCCCTTCGCCGCTACTGCGTCGCTATGAATGCGTGCCGATTTTCTTCCTGCTGGGCTTGAGCATCCTGCTGACCTTCAAGGCGGAACCACTGCTGCGCTACACCCAGGCCACTGCCGTGAGCCTGAACAACCCCGAGCACTATGTGATGGCGGTGATGGCCACGCGTCCGGTGCCGAGCCCCGAAGCCCAGGCCGCCGCCCTGGAGGTGCAACCATGAAGCGATTGTTCCCTGCTCCGTGGCTGTCCCTGGCGCTGTGGGTGCTGTGGCTGGTGCTGAACCTGTCGGTCAGTCCGGGCAACCTGCTGCTGGGTGCACTGCTGGGCTTTCTTGCGCCGCTGCTGATGGCACCGTTGCGACCACTGCCGATCCGCATCCGTCGCCCCGGCGTGATCATCCGCCTGTTTTTCCTGGTGGGCCGTGACGTGATCGTCTCCAACCTGCAAGTGGCCTGGGGCGTGCTGACCTGCGGCTCCCGCCCACCGCGTTCGCGCTTCATCAGGATTCCCCTGGACCTGCGCGACCCCAACGGCCTCGCCGCGCTGTCGATGATCACCACCGTGGTGCCCGGCACCATCTGGTCGGAACTGGCGCTGGACCGCAGCATCCTGCTCTTGCACGTATTCGACCTGGACGATGAGGCGCCCTTCATCGAGCACTTCAAGACCACCTACGAACGGCCCCTGATGGAGATCTTCGAATGAGCGCGCTGCTCTCCAATGCGATCCTGTTCAGCCTGTTCCTGTTCTCCCTGGCCATGGTGCTGACGCTTATCCGCCTGTTCAAAGGCCCGTCAGCCCAGGACCGGGTACTGGCGCTGGACTACCTGTACATCCTGGCGATGTTGATGATGCTGGTGCTGGGTATCCGGTATGCCAGTGACACCTACTTTGAAGCGGCGCTGCTGATCGCGCTGTTCGGCTTCGTCGGCTCGTTTGCCCTGGCGAAATTCCTGCTGCGTGGGGAGGTGATTGAATGATGCCGTTATGGATGGAAATCGTCGTGGCCGTGCTGCTGGTGCTCAGCAGTGTATTTGCATTGATTGGCGCGATCGGGTTGCTGCGCATGAAGGACTTCTTCCAGCGCATGCACCCGCCCGCACTCGCATCGACGCTGGGAGCGTGGTGTGTGGCGTTGGCGTCGATCATTTATTTTTCGGTGCTCAAGTCCGGGCCGGTGTTGCACGGGTGGTTGATTCCGATTCTGCTGTCGATCACCGTGCCGGTGACCACGTTGCTGTTGGCGCGCACGGCGTTGTTCCGCAAGCGCATGGCGGGCGATGATGTACCCGCCGAAGTCAGCAGCCGCCGCTGAGTCCTCAGAAACACAAAGGTCCAAATGTGGGAGGGGGCTTGCCCCCGATAGCGGTGGGTCAGCTACAGATATACTGGCTGACACACTGCCATCGGGGGCAAGCCCCCTCCCACATTTTGAACTGTGTCAGGCGAAAGATCGGATTCTGGTCGCCAGTTCCGCCAACTCGCCATCATCCGCCCGCACATGGTCATGGGACGAGATATAGCCTTCATACGCCTCAAAAAACTTGTCCACCTTCGAACTCAGCGGCTTGAAGGTACTGTCGCCGCCGGTTCCATGCATGGGAAACAGCTTCGCATGCAGGTGATCCACGCCATACCCTTCCAAGATCATCCCGGTGCGCGCCACATCGGGAAACGCACGGTCGATCTGAAGCGCGGTTTTCTTCGCTGCAACGGCAAGCCCGGCCAACACCTCATCCGACTGCGCAAACGCATAGCTGCCGTAGTGCTGCTTGGGGATTACCACGCTGAAACCCGGGGTGTTGGGGAAGATCGACAGGAAGGCCATGTGCTGGTCGTCTTCCCACAGGATGTGCGCCGGGGAAGTCTTTTGGACGATGCTGCAGAAAATACACGTCATTCGAGTCTCCATCAGTGGTTCTTGGTGCCCTTCAAATAGCACAACTTCCATTACAAGATAGGCGAGCCAAACCTGCGAAACCGTGGCATCCAGTGATCCAGGCTCTGCGCCGATGCCAGCACATGATGTGCCCGCCCGATCAACAGCCGACGCGGCACAAAACCAATGTACCGGGAGTCATCGCTGTTATCGCGATTGTCCCCCAGCATGAAGTAACTGTCGGCCGGCACCACCACCGGCCCGAAATTGCGCAGTGCCCGCACCGTCGGCATGAACTGCACCGTGCGCTGACGGTTGGCCGCCCGTTCGGTCAGCTTGATTCCTGGCACCGTATGGCCGGGCAGGATGGGTTCGCTGATGTCCTGCGCGTCACTGTAGGTGGCAGGCACGCCGTTGACCCACAACACCTCATCTTTCATTTCCAGGGTGTCACCGGGAATGCCGACGATGCGCTTGATCAGGCGCATGCCGTCCTTGGGCGACGAGAACGTCACCACATCACCGCGCCGGGGGTTATCGAGCTGGGCCAGGGAAATGTCCGTGAGCGGCAGCTTGAGGTCGTAGGCCACCCGGTTCACCAACACTACATCGCCCTCCAGCAAGGTCGGGCGCATGGAGCCGGAGGGAATGGGATTCCAGTCCGCCAGGGAGGTACGGAAAACGCCGAAGCACAACCAGAAAATGATTGCGTAACGGTAACGGATCAACCAACTTCGCATACATCCTCGCACGGCAGACAGGGGCATCAGGGTTGTTTCCCAGACGCCCGGTTGTTACACGCGAGGATTAAATCAACATTAGCGTCCAAGCGCACAAAAAGGAGTTTTCGCCATGGATATCAAATGCTCAGTGTTTATCGCCGCCAGCGTCGACGGTTTCATCGCCCGCCCGGACGGTGATATCGACTGGTTGCACCGGCCGGAGTATGAAACCGCCGAGTTGAACGGTGTGACTTATGAAGGCTTTGTCGCCACGGTGGATGCGCTGGTGATGGGACGCAAGACCCTGGAGAAGGTGTTGTCCTTTGCGGAGTGGCCCTATGAGGGTATCCCGGTGATTGCGCTGTCTCGCCAGCAGTTGCAGATTCCGACACATCTGGAGGGCAAGATCGAGGTCATGGCGGGAGACGTGACCACACTGGTGGCAACGTTAGCCGAGCGCGGTATGAAGCACCTTTATATCGACGGTGGCCAGACGATCCAGGCGTTTCTTGAAGCGGGCCTGATCGAGGAGTTGATCATCACACGCATACCAGTGTTGCTGGGCAAAGGGGTTTGTTTGTTCAGCCAGATGGGCAGCGAGCAAGAACTTCGTCATCTCGGCACGTATGTATCGGACAATGGATTTGTGCAGAGCCGCTATCAAGTATCGCTGTCGTAGCAATTGCAAAGCCAGCGTGCAATGGAGGTGGGCGAATCGATATATGGTAGACACTCTGTTATCGCAACATGGTATCAGCACAACTTTCAATATCGCACGTAACTGTGGCGAGCGGGCTTGCCCCACGTTGGGTTGCGAAGCGACCCTGGAAGGAGGAATGCGGTGAATCAGGCACTCTTCGGCCGCGGGTTCTGGGGCTGCTTCACAGCCCAACGCGGGGCAAGCCCGCTCGCCACAGGGCGCTCATCACACGCCCTGCCAGCTACCACAGTCGATCGAGTAAGCCGTTAAACCGATGTGCAAAAAAACGCCCCGAACCAGTCGGGGCGTTTTTCATTCAGCGTTTACCGATCAAGCCTGATCCGCCAACCGCCACGTCGTCCCACCCTTCCCGTCTTCCAACACCACGCCCATGGCGGTGAGTTGGTCGCGGAGTCGGTCGGATTCCGCCCAGTCCTTGTTGGCACGTGCAGTCAAACGCGCCTGTATCAGCGCATCCACTTGCGCCGCATCCACACGCCCTTCGGCACCGGCTTGCAGGAAATCCTCAGGCTTCATTTGCAGAACCCCAAGCACACTGGCCAGTTCTTTCAAGCGCGCCGCCAGACCCGCCGCCGCATCAAGATCGCTCTCACGCAAACGGTTGATCTCGCGCACCATTTCGAACAGCACGGCGCAGGCTTCCGGGGTGCCGAAGTCGTCGTTCATCACTTCGGTGAAGCGGGCCACGAAGGCTTCGCCGCCGGCCGGCGCTACGGCCGGCAGACCTTTCAACGCGTGGTAGAACCGCTCCAGGGCGCCTTTGGCGTCCTTGAGGTTGTCTTCCGAGTAGTTGATGGCGCTGCGGTAGTGGCTGGATACCAGCAGGTAACGCACCACTTCCGGGTGGTACTTTTCCAGCACGTCGCGGATGGTGAAGAAGTTGTTCAAGGATTTGGACATCTTCTCGCCATTGATGCGGATCATGCCGCAGTGCATCCAGGCGTTCGCGTAGGTCTTGCCGGTGGCGGCTTCGCTCTGGGCGATTTCGTTTTCATGGTGCGGGAACTCGAGGTCGCTGCCGCCACCGTGAATGTCGAAGGTCTCGCCCAGGCAGCAGGTGGACATCACCGAGCATTCGATGTGCCAGCCCGGACGCCCGGCGCCCCATGGCGACTCCCAGCTCGGCTCGCCGGGCTTGGTGCCTTTCCACAGCACGAAGTCCAGCGGGTCCTGCTTGGCTTCGTCGACTTCGATACGTGCGCCGATGCGCAGGTCTTCGATTCTCTTGCGCGACAGCTTGCCGTAGCCCATGAACTTGGCGACGCGGTAGTACACGTCGCCATTGCCCGGCGCGTAGGCGTAACCCTTGTCGATCAGGGTCTGGATCATCGCGTGCATGCCCGGGATGTGGTCGGTGGCACGCGGTTCCATGTCCGGCTTGAGGATGTTGAGGCGCGCCTCGTCCTCGTGCATCGCGGCGATCATGCGCTCGGTCAGCGCGTCGAACGACTCGCCGTTTTCGTTGGCGCGGTTGATGATCTTGTCGTCGATGTCGGTGATGTTGCGCACATAGGTCAGGTCATAGCCGCTGAAACGCAACCAGCGGGTCACCAGGTCGAAGGCCACCATGCTGCGGCCGTGGCCGATGTGGCAGTAGTCGTACACGGTCATGCCGCACACGTACATGCGCACCTTGTTGCCGTCCAGCGGCTTGAAGACTTCTTTGGTCTTGCTGAGTGTGTTGTAGATCGTTAACACGACAATTCCCTTAAGACAGAATCACTGACCCCACGAATCACGCAAGGTCACGGTGCGGTTGAATACCGGGCGACCTGGTTTCGAGTCCTTGATATCCGCGCAGAAGTAACCTTCGCGCTCGAACTGGAAACGGTCTTCCGGCTGTGCTTCGCCCAACGAGGGTTCGGCACGACAACCCGTAAGTACTTGCAGGGAGTCAGGGTTGATGTTGTCGAGGAAACTGGCGCTGTCTTCAGCCTTTTCAGGGTTTGGCGAGCGGAACAGGCGATCGTACAGGCGCACTTCGCACTCGATGCTGGCCGCCGCCGGCACCCAGTGGATCACGCCCTTGACCTTGCGGCCTTCGGGGTTCTTGCCCAGGGTGTCCGGGTCATACGAGCAACGCAGTTCGACGATGTTGCCATCGGCGTCCTTGATTGCTTCGTCGGCACGGATCACGTAGCTGCCGCGCAGGCGCACTTCGCCGTTTGGCTCCAGGCGCTTGTAGCCTTTTGGCGGCTCTTCCATGAAGTCATCGCGGTCGATGTAGATTTCACGGGCAAACGGCAGCTTGCGCACGCCGAGTTCTTCTTTTTGCGGATGACGCGGCAGTTCAAGGTGGTCGACCTTGTCTTCCGGGTAGTTGGTGATCACGACCTTCAACGGGCGCAGCACGCACATGGCACGTGGGGCGTTGGCGTCGAGGTCCTGGCGGATGCTGAATTCGAGCATGCCGTAGTCGACCACGCCGTCGGAACGGTTGGTGCCGACCATCTCGCAGAAGTTGCGGATCGACGCCGGCGTGTACCCGCGACGGCGGAAGCCCGACAGCGTCGACATGCGTGGGTCGTCCCAGCCGTGTACGTGCTTTTCATCGACCAGTTGCTTGAGCTTGCGCTTGCTGGTGATGGTGTAGTTCAGGTTCAGGCGGCTGAACTCGTACTGACGCGGGTGCGCCGGTACCGGCAGGCTGTCGAGGAACCATTCGTACAGCGGACGATGGCTTTCGAACTCCAGGGTGCAGATGGAGTGGGTGATGCCTTCGATGGCGTCCGACTGGCCGTGGGTGAAGTCGTAGTTCGGGTAGATGCACCACTTGTCGCCCGTCTGGTGGTGATGGGCGTGGCGGATGCGGTACATGATCGGGTCGCGCAGGTTCATGTTCGGCGAGGCCATGTCGATCTTGGCGCGCAATACGCGGGCGCCGTCCGGGAACTCACCGGCGCGCATGCGGGCGAACCAGTCGAGGTTCTCCTCTACCGAACGGTCGCGGAACGGGCTGTTCTTGCCCGGCTCGGTCAGGGTGCCACGGTATTCCTTGGCCTGCTCCGGGGTCAGGTCGTCGACGTAGGCCTTGCCGGCCTTGATCAGCTCGACGGCCCAATCGTGCAGTTGGTCGAAGTACTGCGAGGCATAGCGCACTTCACCGGACCATTCGAAACCCAGCCACTTCACGTCGCTTTCAATGGCGTCGATGTATTCCTGGTCTTCCTTGGCCGGGTTGGTGTCGTCGAAACGCAGGTGCGTGACGCCGCCGAATTCCTGGGCCAGGCCGAAGTTCACACAGATCGACTTGGCGTGACCGATGTGCAGGTAGCCGTTGGGCTCTGGCGGGAAGCGGGTGACGATCTGCGTGTGCTTGCCCGAATCCAGGTCCGCCTGGATGATCGGGCGCAGGAAATTGACCGGGACGGCAGGTCCGGCCTTGGAATTCGAGGTAGGGTCGACAGTGGGCTTGCTCATAGGATCCTTGAACAGACAAGTACGTGGCCGGGCTAGGCCGACAAAACAAAGGGCTTATCATAGCTGATGCTGTCAAGCCGCTGACAGGGTTGCGGTGCATTTAACGCACCAGTGGTAAAAAACCACCTCGAAATTCCTGCAGGTCACGCTAAACTGCGCGCCTTGGCCGCAGTTTCGCCATACCGGTCGTGGTGCCCCGGGCACCCAAACCCACGAATTCCCTGAAAAGAGTAGCCAACATGACTCAAGTCAAACTGACCACCAACCACGGTGACATCGTCATCGAGCTCAACGCCGAGAAAGCGCCGATCACCGTCGCCAACTTCATCGAGTACGTGAACGCCGGCCACTACGAAAACACCGTTTTCCACCGTGTCATCGGCAACTTCATGATCCAGGGCGGCGGTTTCGAGCCTGGCATGAAAGAAAAGAAAGACAAGCGCCCAAGCATCCAGAACGAAGCGGACAACGGCCTTTCCAACGACAAGTACACCGTCGCCATGGCCCGTACCATGGAGCCGCATTCGGCCTCCGCGCAGTTCTTCATCAACGTGGCCGACAACGCCTTCCTGAACCACAGCGGCAAGAACGTGCAGGGCTGGGGCTACGCGGTATTCGGTAAAGTCACCGAAGGCCAGGACGTCGTCGACAAGATCAAAGGCGTGCAGACCACCGGTAAAGCCGGTCACCAGGACGTTCCGGTAGAAGACGTGATCGTCGAGAAAGCCGAGATCGTTGGGTGATATTGCTGATTTCAGATTTGCATCTGATCGATACGCGCCCGGACATCACCCGGGCGTTTCTGGATCTGCTCCACGGCCGCGCCCGTGGCGCCCAGGCGTTGTACATTCTGGGGGACTTCTTCGAAGCCTGGATTGGCGACGATGGGATGACACCGTTTCAGCGCTCCATTTGCGCAGCCCTGCGCGAACTGAGCGACAGCGGCACTCCGATTTTCATCATGCACGGCAATCGCGATTTCCTGATCGGCAAGGCGTTCTGCAAAGCCGCAGGCGCCACCTTGCTCAAGGACCCGAGTGTCGTGCAGCTCCATGGCGAGCCCGTGCTGTTGATGCACGGCGACAGCCTCTGCACCCGCGACGTCGGCTATATGAAGCTGCGGCGCATCCTGCGTAACCCTATCGCGCTGTTTATCCTGCGCAACCTGCCCCTGGGCACGCGGCACAAGCTGGCGCGCAAGCTGCGCAGTGAAAGCCGGGCGCAGACGCGCATGAAGGCCAACGACATTGTCGATGTAACGCCCGAGGAAGTCCCACGGGTGATGCAGCAGTTCGGCGTGCGCACCCTGGTCCACGGCCACACCCACCGCCCCGCCATTCACAAGTTGCAGATTGGCGACCAGGCCGCCAAGCGCATTGTGCTGGGGGATTGGGACAAGCAGGGGTGGGCGCTGCAGGTGGATGAGCAAGGGTTTCAGTTGGCGGCGTTTGACTTCGTCAATCCGCAATTGGCGTTGCCCGGCGCCTGAGCCACCAACACCCCAGATCCCCCGTGAAAAGAGATCAAAATGTGGGAGGGGGCTTGCCCCCGATGGCTGTGGATCTGTCAGCATATTTTTGACTGAGCCACCGCCATCGGGGGCAAGCCCCCTCCCACAGTTGATTGCATTCCAGCCCTTGCGGATCAGTGGCCGGAAGCCTCCGGCCCGGCCTTGGCGCCAAACGGCGGCTTGGCCAGCCACACCAGCAGCATCAACCCCATGAACATCCACCCCAGCAACGTGAAGTAATCCACGGTGGACATCATGTATGCCTGGCTGGTGAGGATCTGGTCCAGCTGCGTATAGGCCTTCTGCCCTGCCCCACCGAGCGCCTGCAAGGCATCGCGGGTCGCCGAGTCGTAGGTGGTCATGTTCTCGCTCATGTAGGCATGGTGCTGGTCCGCCCGGCGAATCCAGATCCAGGTGGTCAGCGACGCCGCGAAGCTGCCGCCCAGGGTGCGCAGGAACGTGGCCAGGCCCGCGCCGTCGGCAATCTGGTGCGGCGGCAGGTCGGACATCAATATGCTCAAGGTCGGCATGAAGAACAGCGCCACGCCAATCCCCATGAACAGCTGCACCAGGGCGATGTGCTGGAAGTCCACCTCATTGGTGAAACCTGCGCGCATGAAGCAGCTCAAGCCAATCGCCAGGAAGGCCAGGCCCGCCAGCAGGCGCAGGTCGAACTTGTGCGCGTACTTGCCCACGAACGGCGACATCAGCACCGGCAAAATACCGATCGGCGCCACCGCCAGCCCGGCCCAGGTCGCGGTGTAGCCCATCTGAGTCTGCAACCATTGCGGCAGGATCAGGTTGATGCCGAAGAAGCCTGCGTACCCCAGGATCAACACGATGGTGCCGATGCGGAAGTTGCGGTAGGCAAACAGCTTCAGGTTGACCACCGGGTGTTTGTCGGTGAGTTCCCAGATGATGAACACCGCCAGGGCAATCACCGAAATCGCCGCGCCCACGATAATGAAGTTGGATTCGAACCAGTCCAGGTCATTGCCCTTGTCGAGAATGATCTGCAAGGCGCCCACGCCGACGATCAAGCTCAGCAACCCGACGTAGTCCATCGGCTGATAACTGGTCTGCACCGGACGTTTCTTCAACTGCGAACGCACCACCATCACCGCAAAGATACCGATGGGCACGTTGATGAAGAAGATCCACGGCCAGCTGTAGCTGTCGGTGATCCAGCCGCCGAGGATCGGCCCGGCAATCGGCGCCACCACCGTGACCATCGCCAGCAACGCCAGGGCCATGCCTCGCCTCGCCGGCGGGTAGACGGCGATCAGCAGCGTCTGGGTCATCGGGTACAACGGCCCGGCCACCAGGCCTTGTATGACGCGAAAAGCGATCAGCTCGGGCATCGACGTGGAAATACCACACAGGAACGACGCCAGCACGAACAGCATCGTCGCCCACAAGAACAGCTTGACCTCGCCAAACCGCCGGCTCAGCCAGCCGGTGAGCGGCAAGGCAATCGCGTTGCTCACCGCAAACGAGGTGATGACCCAGGTGCCCTGCTCCGAACTCACGCCCAGGTTGCCGGAAATGGTCGGCAACGCCACGTTGGCGATGGTGGTGTCGAGCACCTGCATGAAGGTCGCCAGCGACAGGCCAATGGTGGCCATCAACAGGCTGGGTGGCGTGAAGGAGGCGTTATTGCTCATCAGCGTTGCACAGCCTTGGGCGCGGCGAGGCTGTTGTCATGGATCAACTGGGTGATCATGGCGTCGGCCTCGGCGAGTTGGCGGTCATACACGTTGGTGCTGAACGAGGCCTTCTGCGGCGCCTGTTGCGCCAGTACCGGGCCGCTCTGGTCATGCAGGTCGACCTTGACCAGGGTGCTCAAGCCCACGCGCAGCGGGTGCTTGGCCAGTTCTTCGGCATTGATGTGGATACGCACCGGCACCCGTTGCACGATCTTGATCCAGTTACCCGTGGCGTTCTGCGCCGGCAGCAGGGCAAACGCGCTGCCGGTACCGGCGCCGAGGCTGTCGATGGTGCCGCTGAATTTCACGTCGCTGCCGTAGATGTCCGATTCGATGTCCACCGGCTGGCCGATGCGCATGTCACGCAGTTGGGTTTCCTTGAAGTTGGCGTCGATCCACAGCTGGTTCAGCGGGATCACCGCCATCAATGCGGTGCCCGGTTGTACGCGCTGGCCCAGTTGTACGGTGCGCTTGGCCACATAGCCGGTGACCGGTGCGATCAAGGTGCTGCGCGCATTGGCCAGGTAGGCCTGGCGCAGTTGCGCGGCGGCGGCCTGCACATCCGGGTGAGAACTGATCACCGTGTCGTCCACCAACGCATTGGTGGTTTTCAGTTGTTGCTCAAGGTTGGTCAGGGCGTTTTTGGCCGCAGTGAGGCTGTCACGGGCATGGGACAGCTCCTCCTGGGAAATCGCCCCGCCCTGGGCCAGGGTTTTACGACGATTGAAGTTGTCCTGGGCGGTCTGCACGTCGGCTTTCTGCGCATTGACCTGGGCCTTCATGCCGTCGACGTTGCTGTACAGGCCGCGCACCTGGCGCACGGTGCGGGCCAGGTTGGCCTGGGCACTTTGCAGGCCGACGGCGGCGTCGTTCGGGTCGAAGTTGATCAGCACCTGGCCCTCGTGGACCAGGTCGCCATCGTCGGCGCCGATACTGACCACGGTGCCGGTGACCAGCGGGGTGATTTCCACCACGTTGCCATTCACGTAGGCGTCGTCGGTGCTTTCGCTGAAGCGGCCGTACAGCTCATACCAGCCCCATACGCCGACCACGGCGAGGATGACGATCAGCGCCAGGCCGATCAGCATCACCTTGCGTTTGCGGGGGTTGTTGTCTTTGGGTTGTTCGGTTGCATTGGTGTTTTCGGCAGTGGCCATGACAAATACCTCAAATTATTCCGTGCGTGTGGCGGGGGTGGTCGCTGCCACGTTGTCGGCGCTGTAGCCGCCGCCCAGGGCCTGCATCAGTTGAATCGACAGATCGATCTGCGCGGCATTCAGGGTTGCCAGCTGACGCTGGGCCTGCAGCAGTTGCTGCTCGATGCTGAGCACATCCAGGTAGTTACCGATCCCGGAGCTGTAGCGCTGCACCCCGGTGTCGTAGGACTGCTGGGCAATGTCCGCGGCATGTTGCTGGGCCTGGATCTGCCGGCCGGTGTCGCGCAGTTGCGAAAGGGTGTTGCCGATATCGCCCAGGGCTTGCACCAGGGTTTTGTTGTACTGCGCCACCGCCAGGTCGTAGTCGGCGTCGCGGGCATCGAGGTCGGCACGCAGGCGGCCGCCGTCGAAGATCGGCAGCGAGATCGTCGGCGTAATGTTGAAGAAGCGGCTGGCCGACCCGAACATCGCATCCCCCAGCAACGACTCGGCCCCGGCGCTCGCGCTCAGGTTGAGGTTAGGGTAGAAGCGCGTCTTGCTGGCATCGATGTTCCGGCCCGCCGATTCGACCCGCCAGCGCGCGGCGATCAGGTCCGGGCGGCGGCCCAACAGCTCGGCCGGCAGCACCGAGGGCACGGCGACAGCGCTGGGTTTCAGCACATTGGGCCGGGCCAGTTCATTGCCACGGTCCGGGCCTTTGCCGAGCAACACCGCCAGGGCGATCTTGGCGCTTTGCAGCTGTTTTTCCGCGTCGATCAGTTGCGACTGGGCGCTGGCTTCCAGGCTTTCGGTCTGCTGGTACTGGTACTGGCTGTCGATGCCCGAATTCAGCCGGCGCTTGCCCAGGTCGAGCATCTGCCGGGTGCGCTTGAGGTCGTCGTTGGCCAGGTCGCGCACGATATGGGCCTGGCCCAGGTCGCTGTAGGCCTTGGCCACGTTGGCGGCCAGGGTCAGGCGCGCGGCCTGCTGGTCGACCTGGGCAGCACGCGCCTCACCCAACGCGGCTTCCCAGGCAGCCCGCTGGCCGCCCCAGAGGTCGAAGGTGTAGTTGAAGCTGGCGCCGATGTTGCGCACGGTCGAATAAGCATCGCCTTCACCGCGCGGGTCCTGGTCTTTTGCCAGGCGCGAGCGGCTGACACCGGCGCTGGCGTCGAGGGTCGGCATGCGCTCGGCGTTGGCGGCATAGGCAGCAGCCTCGGCCTGGTGGGCCCGGGCGCTGGCGACTTGCATGTCGGGGCTGTTTTGCAGGGCTTCCTGGATCAGACCGTCGAGTTGCGGGTCGCCGAGGCTTTTCCACCAGTCAGCGGTCGGCCAGGCAGCGCTCGACAAGGTCACA
Organism: Pseudomonas sp. FW305-3-2-15-C-LB1; assembly: GCF_058787615.1. Lineage (NCBI taxonomy): Bacteria > Pseudomonadati > Pseudomonadota > Gammaproteobacteria > Pseudomonadales > Pseudomonadaceae > Pseudomonas > Pseudomonas sp. FW305-3-2-15-C-LB1. The sequence goes on from NZ_JBYSZX010000006.1 coordinate 278,783, forward strand.
CCGCTCAAGGTTTTACCGGTTTGCAATGTGCTGGCGTCGAGGCGTTTGCCTTGGGTGTCGAGGCCGCTGTAGTTGGCGCAACCGGCCATGGTCATGGCCACCAGCACCAGGCTGAGTGCACGTGTGTTCATTCTTTACCTACCCGCTGGATGACGATGGCGTCACCGGCAGCTACCAGAATTTTCTTGAGGATCCGCTCCAGGGTCTGCAACTCGCCGGGCTCCAGTGCGCCGGCCAATTCGTTCATCGACTGGGCACCGATGTGCGGCAGCATGTCCGCCAGGCGCTGGCCGTCTTCGGTCAGCACCAGCCGCACCTGGCGCCGGTCCTGCTCGGAACGCTGGCGTGCCAGTAGGCCTTTCTGCTCCAGGCGGTCGAGCATGCGGGTCATGGAACCGCTGTCCAGGGACAGGTTGCGGCACAGCTCCGCCGGGGTATCCACGTCGAACTGAGCGATGATGATCAACACCTTGAACTGCGCGGCGGTCACGCCGTACGGCTCCATATGGGTGTCGATAATGCGATCCTTGAGCAGCGCCGCCCGGCCCAGGAGCAGGCCGAGGTGGCAGTTGCGAAAGCTGTCAGGGGTGAAGTGGGGCATCGGAAGTCACCTTATTACTGCCTAGGCAGTGAATGTATGACAAGATGTTACTGCTTAGGCAGCGAATGTCAAATGGAATTATTAGCTTGCTTGGTAATGTAGCAGGGGGCTTGCCCCGACAGCGGGGGGTTAGCCAACTTGAAGCCGACTGAAACACCGCTATCGGGGGCAAGCCCCCTCCCACATTTTTGTCCCTGTGTGGCTTAGAAATCGCGCTTGTAGAAGATGTCCAATGAGCTGGCCACGCCGCTCGCCACTTCCAGGTACACCTTCTTGCTCAACAGGTAGCGCAAGGCAATGGTGCTGGCCGGTTCGAACACGCCTACCCCATACCGCAGGCTGAGTTTCTCGGTGATCTTGCCGCTGGCCACCACGGCGGTGTTATTGCCGCTGCCCTGGGTGTCGAGTTCAAAGTCCTGGATGCCCAGGTTCTTCGCCAGGTCCGAGGTGACCCCGGCACTGCCCATCAAACCCAGGCCCAGCGCAGCCTGGGCCAGCATGTTGTTGTCTTCACCGCTGGTGCTCAGCGGACGCCCCAGCACCAGGTAGGACAGCGCCTGTTCCTGGCTCATGGCCGGTTCGGAGAAGATTTGCGTGGTGGGCTGTTCCGCGCTGCCACTGAGGCGGATACCGGCGACCACATCGCCCGTCTTGCGAATCGCTTCGATATCCAGGAACGGCTGGTCCAGCGGCCCGGCAAACAACAGCCGCGCACGCCGCACATCGAGCTTCTGGCCATAGGCGCGGTAGCGGCCATCGTTGAGCCATAGCTCGCCCCGGGTGTCGAGGTTGTCGCCGATGTGCACCTGGCCCTGGACCTTGGCGGTGAGGCCGAAGCCCGAGAAGTTGAGCTTGTCTTCGCCCACCACCACGTTGATATCCATCGCCATGGCCATCGGTGGTTTGCCCTCCTCGGTCTGGCTGCCGATGATCACCGTGTCATCGGAAACCTTGACCGTCGACGGCGGCAGCTCGCGCACAGTGATGTCGCCACGTGGGATGTGCACGTTGCCGGCGATGGCCAGCTTGTCGTTCTTCAGGCTGATTTTCAGGTCGGGCGCCACTTCCAGCACGGCGTAAGGTTCGACCGTGACCGGCAACTGCGAGCCTTGCAAACTGAGGTCCACCACCAGCGCCTTGCCCCAGTCGATCTGACCCTTGAGGCTGCCCTGCCCGGCCTTGCCACTGTGCCAGGCGCCGTTGAGCTGCACGCTTTCGCCGGCAATCAGCGCCTGCACATTCAGGCCTTCCAGGCTGATGGGCAGCTCCGGCCCGGAGATCTCGCCGCCCACCAGGTTGACGTTGCCGTTGACCTGGGGCGCCAGCAAACCACCGGAAATACGGCCATTACCATTGAGCTTGCCGCTAAGGGTTTCCACCATCGGCACAAACGGCCGCGCCACGGAAAGGTCAAGGCCGGCCAAGTTGAAATTGCCGGTGATCGGTTTGTTTTTCGGCAACGGGTTGAGTTGCGCCTGCACCATCAATTCACCCAACTTGCCGCCACGGAAGTTGAGCTGCGTGTCGATGCGCTTGGGGTTGAGGGTGGTTTCGAGCTTCAAGGTGTCGTACGGGAAATCCAGCCACTGGTCCTTGTCCTTGACGCGCAGGGTGCCGCCACTGGCGTCCACCGAGACCACGCCTTTGGGGCCGCTGTCCGGGAGGTCCAGTTGCAGGTCGGCATTGAGCTTGCCCTGCCAGGCAAAATCCTTGGGCAGGAACGCCGCCAGGCTGTCGATGGGGAATTGCTTGAGGTGGTAGCGCAGCTTCGGCTCGGGCATCAGGCGCTGGTCTTCGCCGCACAGGCTGGCGGGGCCGGACACCCAGCAGTGCGCGGCAAAGGTGAGCTTGCCATCGGCCATGCGCTCGATCTTGGCCGGCGCCTGCAGTTTCCAGTCCTGGCCACCGGCCTGTACATCACCACTGGCCAGGCGCCCGCGCCAATTGCCTTTGTCGAGATTGCCGTCCAATGCCAGGGCCAGCTTGACCAACGGGCCGGCCAGGTCCAGTTGGACTTTCTGGTGCTTGATATCGCCCTGGGCGCTGGCCGTCAGGGTGCCGACCTGGGTGTCGCCGGCCTGGATACCGCTACCCTTGAGGTCGATTTTGGCGCGCTGGGCGTTATCCAGGTTGGCATCGAGGGTAAGGCTTTGCAGGCGGTTCTCGGCAAACGCCAGTTGCTGGCCCTTGAGGGCGAGTTTGCCCTGAGGCGCGTTGAGGCTGCCGGCCACGTCGAGCCGGCCATTGACCTGCCCGCGCAACTGCGGCCACAACTGGGCCAGGCGCGCCAGCTTGATATCGATCTGCCCGGCCAGGCGTTGTTGCAGGCTGCCGCTGCCGTTGATGCGGTTGTCGCCCAGGCGAATGTCCAGGTTGGCCAGGGTCCACTGCTCGCCCGCGCCTTCGGCCTTGGCCGCCAGCACCGCGGTTTGCCCGCGCAGGCGGCCCTTGAGGTCGAGGTCGGCATTGAGCTTGAGTTGCTCGTTCTTGAACTCGCCCTTGCTGCGCAGCGGCCCGGCCAGGGTGCCGGGCAGTTCCGCGACCCAGTACGCCGGGTTCAGCGCCGACAGGTCGAGGGCAGTGTCCCAGGCAATGCCATCGGCAAATTGCAGGTTCAGGTGACCCTCGGCCTTGCCCTGGCCGGCTGTGAGTTTCAGCTCGGGCAGGAAGATTTGCGTGAGGTCGCCACTGAACGGCGTGACCACATTGAACTTGCCCGCCGGGCCATCAAGGTCGGCCTTGAGATTGCCCAGGTAGTTGCCGTCTTTATAGGAAATCTCGCCATTGAACGTACGCAGGGTGACTTGCGGCTCGTCGATCACCGGATAGAGGCGATGCCAGGGGAAGTTCAGCCAGTCGACCTTGGCATCGGCGCTGAAGCCTTGTTGCCAGTCCAGATTGGCGCTGAGCTTGAGGCTTTGCTTGTCACCGGCATTCAGGTCCAGGCCGGCGATCTGCGCCCCCTTGGCGTCGACCTTGCCTTGCAGCAGCAAGTCCACCGGGCCTTTTTCCGCCGGCAGCACGGCTTTGCCCTGCAGTTGGTAGCCACCGCTCAAATCACCTTGGGCGGTGAGGTCGAGTTGATTGAGTTGCAGGGTGTCGGGCAGCTCGGCGCTAGGCTTGAAGCCGTCGGCGGTGATGTGTAATTGCGCTGGGAGGTGTTCCACCAGGGGTTGAAGTTCTCCCGTGAGCTTGGCCGGCAAATAGCCCAAGCTGTCGGCGTCAAGCCTGAGGGTCTTGAGCAGGTCGCCCTCAACCTTGAGCGCCACCGTCCAGGGTGCATCATCTGGCGCATAGGGCAGGCTAAGGTTACCGCTGGCGCTCAACGGCCAGTCACCGGTGGGTTGCAGCAAGCCGGAAAGGTCCAGCACCAGGCCATCGCGTTGCAAATGCACCGAATCAATCTGCATGCCCGCGGCGGTCCAATGCGCCGCCAGTTGCAGGCCCTTGAGCTCTTCGCTGCCGTTGAACAGCAGGCTGCCGACGCGAACGTCGCCCAACTGGATGGCCACGGGTAGCTTCAAGTCAGGCAGTGCGATGGGGCCGCTGCTTTCTTCGGTGCTCGGTGGAAATTGCAGGCTGACCTGTTCCACGTCCAAGCGGTCGATGCACAAGGTCAGGCGCAACAGGCAGGCCGGCGACCAATCCAGCTGGGGCGCCTGGAGTTCGATACGGCTGCTGTCCTGCTGCCACAGCAAATGGTCGGCGCTCCATTGGCCGCCCAGATGCCCCTGGAAATTGTCGACACTCAAACCCGGCACGCGGGCCAAGGCCCAGCGGCTGCCCGCCTGGGTGCCCAGCAGCGCCCACACTGCCAGCAACAACACGGCAAGGCTCGCCACCACGGCCAACCCCGCTATTTTCACACCACGCATCACAGCTCAGGCCCCATGGAAAAGTGCAATCGAATGCCGCCCGGGTCTTCCAGGGCATGGGCCAGGTCCAGGCGGATCGGGCCGACCGGCGACACCCAGCGGATACCGACGCCAACGCCGGTTTTAAGGCTGGGCATTTCCAGGGTGTTGAACGAGTTGCCCTGGTCGACGAAGGTCGCGATCCGCCATTTCTCGGCGATGGAATATTGATACTCGGCGCTCAGGGCCACCATGTAGCGGCCACCGATGCGATCGCCCCGGTCGTTCTCCGGCGACAGTGTCTGGTACTCATAGCCCCGTACGCTCTGGTCGCCACCGGCAAAGAAACGCAGCGATGGCGGCACCGATTTGTAGCCGTTGGTGGCACTGCCGCCCACCTGCGCACGGGCCAGGAAGCGATGGTTGTCCCACAGCGTGGTCAGGCCTTTGACCATGGCGGTGCCGTAAAGCAGGTTGGTATCGGAGCCCAGCCCTTCCTTGGCGACTTTGGTGTCGAATTGCAGACGGTAGCCGTTGTGCGGGTCGATGCGGTTGTCGCTGCGCAGATAGGAATAGCTGACGCCCGGCATCACCAGGTTGCTCAGGCCGGAGTCATTGCCCAGGCGATATTCTTCACGCTGATACTTGAGCGAAATCACCCGGGTCCAGCCGCTGGGCAACTTGCTGTGCCACTCGGGGCCCACGGTGAGCAATTTACTCAGGGTGTCGGTATTGGCGATTTCTTCGTTCTGATAGCCGCCGGCAAAGCGCAGTTTATCGGTGAGCGGTGGGTCCAGCGGTATGTCGTACCACAGGCCGACGTTCTGCCGCGGCGCCGACAGCTCGGCTTCCCAACCATAGCTGTGGCCCTGGGGGTTGACCCAGTGGCGGGTCCAGTTGGCTTTGCCACGCGGGCCGACGTCAGTGGAAAACCCCAGGCCCAGCCCCATGGTGCGCGGCTTGCGGGTCTCCAGGCGCACGGCCACCGGGATGATGTCATTGGTCGACGCGGCAGGGGCGGCGTCCACGCGCACGCCTTCAAAAAAGCCACTGGCTTGCAGGTTCTGGTTGAGTTCGGCGATCAGTTCGGAATCGTAGGGCGTGCCGCTTTTGAACGGCACCATGCGTTGCAGCAGCTCTTCGTCAAACGGCGTGTCGCCGGCGAAGCTGACTTTGCCCAATGTGTAGCGCGGGCCGCTGTCGTAGATGAGTTCGATATCGGCGACACCGGCCTTCGGATCTACCGCAAGTTTCTGGCTTGTGAAGCGCCCGCTGAAAAAGCCGTAGCGCGAAGCCTGGTTCTGGATCAAGCGCTTGGCGTCTTCGTAATGGCCGTGGTTGAGCACAGCGCCGGCCTTGAGGTCGTTGCTGACGGGCACGCGAAAGGTCTTGAGGTCTGCGGCGGGGCCGTCGACCCGAATGGTCACGTTGCGCAAATGCACCGGTTCGCCGGGGTCGATGGTGAGGATCAGGCGCGGGTTCTTGCCGCCCTTCACTTCACTGTCGATCTGTGGCTGATAGAAGCCAAGGGCCTGGGCGGCTTTGCGCGCCTGCTCCTCGGCGCCACGGCTGAACCGCAGCAGGGCCTCTTCATCACGATCGCCCACCCCGCCGATATAGCCTTCGATGTTGGCTTTCAACGCGTCGTTCGAAGGCTTGATCCGCACGTCCAGTTCGCTTTGCGCCAACGCGCCGCAGCTTGTGAACAGCAGAATCAAGCCGCTGGTAAATCTTCCTGGAAACTTCATAGGCGCGGATGCTACACGAGCAAGGGAGACTCTTTGAACTCGGATTTATCTGAATAATTCTGTATTAAGCCGTTGCAGCATGTAACGACTGCGGATTGGGATGGAAAAACACATGTTCCAGGATCGGGCCTACCGCTACTTCACCGATTTCCTCGTAGCCCTGACGCTTATAGAACTCCAGGTAACGTGAATTCCCAGTGTCCAGCACCACACCGGATGAATGCGGGTCTTCGGCACACCAATTGTGCACGGCTTCCAGCAACTGCTCGCCGTAATGCTTACCCTGGAACTGCGGGTGAATGCCCAGCAACGGCAGTACATGTACCGACTCACTGGGCAGGCACGCCAGCACCGCGTGATGGTAGTCGAGGTAACGCCGTGTACCGCGCACGCCGGTGCTCAGCCACATGCGCAGTTGCCAGGCCCAGCTTTCGGTGATGCCCAGGCGCCGCTGCGGTGGCGCGATCAGGGCGATGCCGATCAGCCGGTCGTTGACGAACAGGCCGATGGCCGGCAGTTTCTGAAAGAAGTGCTGCTTGACCAACTCGCGCACGGTGGCGCGCACCCGTTGTTCATAACCGGGGCGCTCGGCTTCGAAGATGTAGGCGAAGGTCGGCTCATGCCGATAGGCCTGGTACAACAGGGACCGGGCCTCGCGGGAGTAACCGCTGTTGAGCAGGCGAATTTCAGCAATTGCAGTTGTAGTGTCCGGCATACCGTCAATCTCCCTGGGCGCGGCTCAAAAGGCAGCGTTCTTATGGGTACGAACCTACACAGCACGAGTCGTTCCCAGACATTAGCAGTGCATGTGCCCTACCGCCACGCTGGCCCCCGTCCGACTTGTCCGCTAGCATCGCCCTTTTGCCAGACTGGACTGCCGACCATGAAAATCGTCTCCTTCAATATCAACGGGCTGCGCGCCCGCCCTCATCAGTTGGCGGCGCTGATTGAAAAGCACCAGCCCGACGTGATCGGTTTGCAGGAAACCAAAGTCCACGATGATCAATTCCCGCTGGCCGAAGTGCAGGCCCTTGGCTATCACGTGTACTACCACGGGCAAAAAGGCCACTACGGGGTGGCGCTGCTCTCGCGCAAGGAAGCCCTGAGCGTGCACAAAGGCTTTGCCAGTGACGAAGAGGACGCCCAGCGTCGCTTTATCTGGGGCACCTTCGCCGACGCGAACGGCCACCCGGTCACCATCATGAACGGCTACTTCCCCCAGGGCGAAAGCCGCGACCACCCGACCAAGTTCCCGGCCAAGCAGCGCTTCTATGAAGACCTGCAGCAACTGCTGGAAAGCCAGTTCAGCAACGACCAGGCGCTGGTGGTGATGGGCGACGTAAACATTTCCCCGGAAGACTGCGACATCGGCATTGGTGCCGACAACGCCAAGCGTTGGCTCAAGACCGGCAAATGCAGCTTCCTGCCGGAAGAGCGCGAATGGATGGCTCGCCTGAAAAACTGGGGCCTGGTGGACAGCTTCCGCCACCTCAACCCGGACGTGGCCGACCGCTTCAGCTGGTTCGACTACCGCAGCCGGGGCTTTGAAGACGAGCCCAAGCGTGGGCTGCGCATTGACGTGATCCTGGCCTCCAATGGCCTGCTTTCGCGGGTCAAGGATGCCGGGGTGGATTACGAGCTGCGTGGGCTGGAGAAGCCTTCGGACCATGCGCCGATCTGGCTGGAACTGAGCTGATCGCAAAAAGTGGGAGTGGGCTGCCACTCCCATATTCAGCCTTGCGGCGCACCCGTCACATTTATGCAACCTGCCTGTCTTATTCTCGCGGCACTCCCTTTGGCTTGAGAAGGTGCCGGCATGAGGCTGCGCGTTCTGTTACTGCTGACCGTTTTTCCCCTCTTCGCCGTATCCGCTCCCCTGCCCCTTCCTGATCAAGGCCCGGCACTGCGTATCCAGGGCTCCAATACCATTGGCGCGGCGTTGGGTCCGGCACTGGCCAAGGGGCTGATGGAGCATCAGGGCTTGCAGGCGGTGCACAGCGAACCGGGCGAAGGCGTCAATGAACAGCGTGTGATCGGCAAGACGCGCCAAGGCAAGACCGTGACCATCGAGGTCGCGGCCCACGGATCGAGCACCGGGTTCACGGCGCTGAAAAAAACCAGCGCCGATCTCGCCGCCTCGTCTCGCCCGATCAAGGACAGTGAACTGGTCGACCTTGAACCCCTGGGCGACCTGAAAAGCCCTGAAGCCGAACAAGTGATTGCCATCGACGGCCTGGCGATCATCCTCCACCCGCAGAACCCGTTGAACACACTGAATACCGAGCAACTGGCACAGATTTTCAATGGTGAGGTCAGTACCTGGGAGGCGCTGGGTGGAGTGGGCGGCCCCATTCATGTGTACGCACGGGATGATCAATCCGGCACCTACGACACGTTCAAGGAACTGGTATTGCGTCTGCGTGGCAAGCCGCTTGCCTCGGGTGCCAAGCGTTTCGAGTCCAGCGAGCAGCTGTCCGACGCGGTCAGCCACGACCCGCAGGGTATCGGCTTTATCGGCCTGCCCTACGTACGCCAGGCCAAGGCCGTGGCGATTGTGGATGGTGATTCACAGCCCATGCTGGCGCTCAACAGCCTGATTGCTACCGAGGATTACCCGCTGTCACGCCGGTTGTTTTTCTACCTGCCGCCGTCCGGGCATAACCCGTGGGCCAAGGCGCTGGTGGACTTTACCCAGAGCGCCAAGGGCCAGGCGATTGTGGCCGCAAACGGGTTTATTGCGCAGCAGGTGCAGGCGATCGCCGTGCAACCGCGCCCGTCGATGCCCGATGATTATCAGGGTATCGCCCGCGACGCCCAGCGCCTGACGGTGAATTTTCGCTTTGAAGAAGGCAGCGCCAGCCTGGACAACAAGGCGCGCCAGGATCTGCAAAGGGTGGTGGCGTATCTGAAGAGCCACGACAAGCTGGATAAGCAGGTGACGCTGGTGGGCTTTGGCGATGCCAAGGATGACCCGCAGCGCGCCGCGTTACTGTCAAAGTTGCGGGCGATGGCGGTGCGTCGGGAGTTGGTGAAGAACGCCGTGGTGCTGCGCGATATCCGTGGGCTGGGTGCGCAGATGCCGGTGGCGGCGAATACGGCGGATGAAGGCCGGATCAAGAATCGGCGGGTGGAGGTTTGGGTTTACTGAGGGCTGATGGAGCTTCATTGCCTGATCCGGCCTCATCGGGGGCAAGCCCCCTCCCACACTTGGATGTGTTCACAGATCAAAATGTGGGAGGGGGCTTGCCCCCGATGCAGGCGACGCGGTGTTACTGCCCGCTGCGCATCAGCTATTTAGGCACGTACTTGCCAATCTCGAACTTGCCGATGGCCGCCCGGTGCACTTCATCCGGGCCATCGGCCAGGCGCAAGGTACGTTGCATGGCGTACATGTAGGCCAGCGGGAAGTCGTTGGAAACGCCGGCGCCGCCGTGAATCTGGATTGCGCGGTCGATCACCTTCAAGGCCACGTTCGGCGCCACCACCTTGATCTGGGCGATTTCACTCTTTGCCACTTTGTTGCCCACGGTGTCCATCATGTACGCCGCCTTCAGGGTCAGCAGGCGCGCCATGTCGATCTCCATGCGTGAGTCGGCAATCTTGTCGATATTGCCACCCAACCGGGCCAGCGGCTTGCCGAACGCGGTCCGGCTGACGGAGCGTTTGCACATCAACTCCAACGCACGCTCAGCCATGCCGATGGAGCGCATGCAGTGGTGGATACGGCCTGGACCGAGGCGGCCCTGGGCGATTTCGAAACCCCGGCCTTCGCCGAGCAGGACATTTTCATAGGGCACACGGACGTTGTCGAAGAGTACCTCGGCGTGACCATGGGGCGCGTCGTCGTAGCCGAACACCGGCAGCGGGCGCACGATTTTCACACCCGGGGTGTCCACTGGCACCAGGATCATCGAGTGCTGCTGGTGGCGTGGCGCATCCGGGTTGCTCAGGCCCATGAAGATCAGGATCTTGCAGCGCGGATCGCAGGCCCCGGAGGTCCACCATTTCTTGCCGTTGATCACCCATTCGTCGCCCTGGCGCTCGGCGCGGGCGGCCATGTTGGTGGCGTCCGAGGAAGCTACGTCCGGCTCGGTCATGGCGAAGGCTGAGCGGATCTCACCGCGCAGCAAGGGCTCCAACCAACGTTGCTTCTGTTCTTCGTTGGCGTAGCGCACCAGCACTTCCATATTGCCGGTGTCGGGGGCGGAACAGTTGAACGGCTCCGGGCCCAGCAGGGAGCGCCCCATGATTTCGGCCAGTGGCGCGTATTCGAGGTTGGTGAGGCCGGCGCCCAGTTCGGATTCGGGCAGGAACAGGTTCCACAGGCCTTCGGCCTTCGCCTTGGCTTTCAACCCCTCCATGATTGCGGTGGGCTGCCAGCGGTCGCCTTCGCTGACCTGGCGTTCGAACACCGGCTCGGCCGGGTAAACGTAAGCGTCCATGAACGCAGTGACGCGTTCACGCAGTTCCTGAACCTTGGGCGAATAGGCGAAATCCATGAGCAGCTCCCTTCTCTGAGAGGTTGTTTAGGTCATGCAATCGATGCTAGAACAGCGTTGATAATTTACCTAGCCTATTCTCGGCGTGTATTAACATTCATCACCGATATATGATCGACGTATGGCCACCTAACAATAAGAGCGCTGCGAAATGAATCTGAGCAAGGTCGACCTCAACCTGTTTATCGTCTTTGACGCGATCTACACCGAAGCCAACCTGACCCGCGCCGGGCAGATTGTCGGCATCACCCAGCCGGCGGTGTCCAATGCGCTGGCGCGCCTGCGTGAGACCTTCAACGACCCGCTGTTCGTGCGCACCGCCCAGGGCATGGTGCCGACGCCGATGGCACAGAACATCATCGGCCCGGTGCGCAATGCGCTGTCGTTGCTGCGGGTATCAGTGCAGGAAAGCCGCATCTTCAACCCGCAACAGGCGGCCAAGACCTACCGCATCAGCATGACCGACCTCACCGAGGCGGTGATCCTGCCGCTGCTGTTCCAGCGCCTGCGTCGCCTGGCGCCCACGGTGGTGATCGAGAGTTTCCTGTCCAAGCGCCGCGAAACCACCAAGGAACTGGCCGCCGGGCGCCTGGATTTTGCCGTGGATGCGCCGCTCAACACCGACCCGCAGGTTCGCCACGTCAAGCTGATGGAAGACCGCTACGTGTGTGCCATGCGCAAGGGGCATCCGCTGGCCGGCAAGGACAAGCTCACGCTGGATGACTACCTGTCGCTGACCCACATCCATATTTCCAGCCGGCGCAACGGTCTGGGTCATGTGGACCTGGCCCTGGGCAAGATGGGCATCCAGCGCAAGATCGCCCTGCGCTCCCAGCATTACCTGATGGCCTCGCAGGTGCTGCAGCAGACCGACATGGTCATGACCGTGCCCGAGCGCTTCGCCCGCCGCCATGAACTGCACTGGTTCAACCTGCCGGTCAACGACGTACCGCCGGTGGAAACCCATCTGTACTGGCACGAAAGCACCGACCAGGACCCGGCCAACCGCTGGATGCGCGAGCAGATGATCGAGTTGTGCCAGCAGGTCACGGCCCATGAGAAGAAGCTGGATAAACAACAGGCGTGAGGTTGGCGAGCGTCCTGTGGGAGGGGGCTTGCCCTCGATGGGTCGCGCAGCGACCCTTGACGTTTACGTCAACCTGCCAGTAGCTTAACGCCAAGACCTCCTTGAGCGCCCCCATGAGCACGACTTACAGCATCTCCGACCTCGCCCGCGAGCTCGACATCACCACCCGCGCCATTCGCTTCTACGAAGAACAAGGCCTGCTGGCCCCGGAACGCCGGGGCCAGGAGCGCATCTACTCGGCGCGCGACAAGGTCAGCCTCAAACTGATCCTGCGGGGCAAGCGCATCGGTTTTTCCCTGGCCGAGTGCCGCGAGCTGATCGAACTCTACGACCCCACCAGTGGCAACCACGTGCAACTCAACAGCATGCTGGCAAAAATCGCCGAGCGCCGCGAGCAGCTGGAACAGCAACTGCTGGACATCGAACAGATGAAGCTGGAACTGGACACCGCCGAAGAGCGCTGCACCCAGGCCCTGGCCCACACCCTGCGCCAGGCCGACCACTGACCAGAAGGTAATTGCCATGTCCCTCCCCTCACACGTGCGCCTGGTGGAAGTCGGCCCGCGCGATGGTTTGCAGAACGAAGCCCAACCCATCAGCGTGGCGGACAAGGTCCGTTTGGTGGACGCCCTCAGCGCTGCCGGCTTGCGCTATATCGAGGTCGGCAGTTTTGTCTCGCCCAAGTGGGTGCCGCAAATGGCCGGTTCCGCCGAGGTATTTGCGCAGATCCAGCGCAAGCCCGGTGTGACTTATGGTGCGCTGGCGCCGAACCTGCGCGGGTTTGACGACGCGCTGGCGGCTGGCGTTAAGGAAGTGGCGGTGTTTGCCGCTGCGTCCGAGGCGTTTTCCCAGCGCAATATCAATTGCTCCATCAGTGAAAGCCTGGAGCGCTTCGCGCCGATCATGGCGGCGGCCAGGCAGCAAGGGGTCAGCGTGCGGGGCTATGTGTCCTGCGTGCTGGGGTGCCCGTATGAAGGCGAGATCGCGCCGGAACAGGTCGCGGCGGTGGCGCGGGAGCTGTATGCCATGGGCTGCTACGAGGTGTCTCTGGGCGACACCATCGGCACCGGCACGGCAGGCGCCACGCGACGGCTGTTCGAGGTGGTCGCGGCGCAGGTGCCACGGGACAAGCTGGCGGGGCACTTCCATGACACCTATGGCCAGGCCATCGCGAATATCTACGCCAGCCTGCTGGAAGGCATCACGGTGTTCGACAGCTCTATCGCGGGCCTCGGCGGCTGCCCCTATGCCAAGGGCGCCAGCGGTAACGTCGCCACCGAAGACGTGTTGTACCTGCTCGACGGCCTGGGCATCGAGACCGGTATCGACCTTGAGGCATTGATTGGCGCGGGGCAGCAGATCAGCAGCGTACTGGGCCGGCCAACAGGATCGCGTGTGGCCAAGGCGCGTGACGCCGGTTGAGTAGCCTGGCCGTGACAATGTGTTACCGCACGCCTACACATCGAGTAACACGGGAACATATTTTGTCGTATTTGCCGTAGGCCAATCCCTACACAAAAATCAAATCATTGATTTTAAAGGGTTTTAAAAAGTTGGCACGGGTTCTGCTATCTCTATCGCATAACAAGAATAAAAAGCGCCAAACCTAATAAAAATAAGACGAAACGACTCTGACATAACAAAAACAACACGGCAGAGACGCAGCTAACAGATTTTTTTGGAGAAGATGTGCTTCGCAGGGTACGGCATGCCGAAACCCGCAACCGGTCAGAGAAAAATAAAACTACCTCAGGTAGCTGCCCACTGGTTGGATCATCACGAAGAAGCAGATCAGCGCTCAAAAAAATACGTTTGCTCTTGATCCCGGATGGGGGTCGCCAAAAACAGCGGTAAAGGGTAACGGTTGCCAAAAACAACAATAGACCGCCCCTCAATAATAAAAAAAGAGCACGCAACGACAAATTAAAGGGGACCCTCGGGTCCCCTTTGTGCATTCAGGGATTTACTCCTGCCCTGCCCCCAACTCCTCCATGGAAATCTCGCGCATGCGGAATTTCTGGATCTTGCCCGTTACCGTCATCGGAAACTCCTCTACGAACTTGAAGTGCTTGGGCGTCTTGAAGTGCGCGATGCGGCCCTTGCACCAGGTTTGCAGCTCCAGTTCATTGGCGACATGGCCGGGGTGGAACTTGATCCAGGCAACGATGGCTTCACCGTAGCGCGCATCCGGAATGCCGATGACCTGCACATCCGCCACCGCCGGATGGGTAAAGAAAAACTCCTCCAGCTCACGCGGGTACACGTTCTCGCCGCCGCGAATGATCATGTCCTTGTTGCGCCCGGCGATGCATACGTAGCCGTGGGCATCCATGCTTGCCAGGTCGCCGGTGTGCATCCAGCCGGCGTCGTCGATGGCCTCGCGCGTGGCGTCGGGGTTGTTCCAGTAGCCGAGCATCACGCTGTAGCCGCGGGTGCACAATTCGCCGATTTCTCCACGCGCCACCGTGTTGCCGTCTGCATCGATGATCTTGCTTTCCAATTGTGGCTGGGTGCGCCCGACCGTGGTCACACGGCGCTCCAGGTCATCGTCCGCTCCGGTTTGCAGCGACACCGGGCTGGTCTCGGTCATGCCGTAGGCAATCTGGACCTCGCGCATGTGCAGTTCGCTGATGACCCGGCGCATCACCTCGATGGGACACGTGGCGCCAGCCATGATGCCGGTGCGCAGCGTAGACAGGTCAAAGTCGCCCAGCTGTGGGTGATCGAGCAGGGCGATGAACATGGTGGGTACGCCGTAAAGACCGGTGGCGCGTTCTTCGGCGACGGTGGTGAGGGTCAGCAGCGGGTCGAAGCCGTCGTTCGGATAGATCATGGTGGTGCCATGGGTGATGCAGCCCAGGTTGCCCATGACCATGCCGAAGCAGTGATACAGCGGCACCGGGATCACCAGGCGATCTTGCGCGGTCAGGCCCAGGCTTTCGCCGACCATGTAGCCGTTATTGAGGATGTTGTGATGACTGAGGGTGGCGCCCTTGGGGAAGCCGGTGGTGCCGGAGGTGTACTGGATATTCACGGGCTGATCGAAGTGCAGGCTGGCCTGGCGACTGTGCAACTGTTCGGGCGCAATGCCAGCGCCGAGCGCGGCCAGTTGCGACCACGGCATGAACCCTGCGGGCGGTTTGGGATCGAGGCTGATGAGGCCGCGCACGTCCGGTTTCAGCTCCTGCAGCATGGCGTGGTAATCGGAGCTTTTGAATGAGCCGGCGCACACCAGCCACTGGCAGCCGGACTGCTTGAGCACGTAGTCCAACTCGCTGCTGCGATAGGCCGGGTTGATGTTGACCAGGATCACCCCGAGCTTGGCACTGGCAATCTGGCTGATGCACCACTCGGCACAATTGGGTGCCCAGATGCCCAGGCGGTCGCCCGTTTGCATGCCCAGGGCCATGAACGCCCGCGCGTGCAAATCGACAGTCTCCGCCAGTTGTCGCCAGGTGTAGCGGCGTTGTTGATGACGCACCACCAAGGCCTCGCCATCGGGGAACTGCGCAACGGTTCGGTCAAAGGCTTGGCCAATCGTCATGGCCAGCAAGGTCTTGTCCTGTGAGCCGCGGCTGTAGCTCTGGTTCGGTTGTTCCATAACGACCCCTGTTGTCTTTTTTGTAGGTTGACGTAAACGTAAACTACGATTGACAGCGCCGCAACGCAAGCTTACGTTAACGTAAAGGTGAGCGCCCTCCCCTGGCGCCCCATCCACACAACAACAATGCTCACATTAAGGTGCCTGTCCATGAGTTACCCGTCCCTGAACTTCGCCCTCGGTGAAACCACCGACATGCTGCGCGACCAGGTGCAGTCCTTTGTGGGCAAGGAAATCGCGCCCCGTGCGGCGCAGATCGACATCGACAACCTGTTCCCCGCCGACCTGTGGCGCAAGTTCGGTGACATGGGCCTGCTGGGCATCACCGTGCCAGAAGAATATGGCGGTGCCGGCCTGGGTTACCTGGCCCATGTGGTGGCCATGGAAGAGATCAGCCGCGGCTCGGCCTCGGTGGCGTTGTCCTATGGCGCACACTCCAACCTGTGTGTGAACCAGATCAACCGCAACGGCAATCACGCGCAGAAACTCAAATACCTGCCCAAGCTCATCAGTGGCGAACACGTCGGCGCCCTGGCCATGAGCGAGCCAAACGCCGGCTCCGATGTGGTCTCGATGAAGCTGCGCGCCGATAAGCGCGGCGACCATTACGTACTCAACGGCAGCAAGACCTGGATCACCAACGGCCCCGATGCCAGCACCTATGTGATCTACGCCAAGACCGACCTGGAAAAAGGCCCGCACGGCATCACCGCGTTTATCGTCGAGCGCGACTGGAAGGGCTTCAGCCGCAGCAACAAGTTCGACAAGCTGGGCATGCGCGGCTCCAACACCTGCGAGCTGTTTTTCGATGATGTGGAAGTGCCCGAAGAAAACATCCTCGGCGCGCTCAACGGCGGCGTGAAAGTGCTGATGAGCGGCCTCGACTACGAGCGCGTGGTGCTCTCCGGCGGCCCTACCGGAATCATGCAAGCGTGCATGGACCTGATCGTGCCCTACATTCACGACCGCAAGCAGTTCGGCCAGAGCATCGGCGAATTCCAGCTGATCCAGGGCAAGGTTGCCGACATGTACACCCAGCTCAACGCCAGCCGCGCCTACCTCTACGCGGTAGCCCAGGCTTGCGAGCGTGGCGAGACCACGCGCAAGGATGCCGCCGGGGTGATCCTCTACAGTGCCGAACGCGCCACGCAAATGGCCCTGGACGCGATCCAGATCCTGGGTGGCAACGGCTACATCAACGAATTCCCGGCCGGGCGTCTGCTGCGCGACGCCAAGCTGTATGAGATCGGCGCCGGCACCAGTGAAATCCGGCGGATGCTGATCGGTCGCGAACTCTTCAACGAAACCCGCTGAAGGAGCGCACCATGGCCACCTTGCACACCCAGCTCAACCCGCGTTCGGCGGAGTTTGCCGCCAACAGCGCGGCGATGCGCCAACAGGTCGACGCCCTGCACACCCTGCTCGCCCACGTGCAGCAAGGCGGCGGCGCCAAGGCACAGGAGCGACACACCTCACGCGGCAAGTTGCTGCCCCGCGAGCGTATCAATCGTTTGCTCGACCCGGGCTCGCCGTTCCTTGAACTCAGCCAACTGGCCGCCCATCAGGTGTACGGCGAAGACGTGCCGGCCGCCGGGGTGATTGCCGGGATCGGCCGCGTGGAAGGCGTCGAATGCATGATCGTCGCCAACGACGCCACGGTCAAAGGCGGCTCCTACTACCCGCTCACCGTCAAAAAACACCTGCGCGCCCAGACCATCGCCGAACAGAACCGCCTGCCGTGCATCTACCTGGTGGACTCAGGCGGTGCCAACCTGCCGCGCCAGGACGAAGTGTTTCCCGACCGCGAGCACTTCGGGCGGATCTTCTTCAACCAGGCCAACATGAGCGCCCAGGGCATCCCACAGATTGCGGTGGTGATGGGTTCGTGCACCGCCGGTGGCGCCTATGTGCCAGCCATGGCCGACGAAGCAATCATGGTGCGCGACCAGGCCACCATCTTCCTCGCCGGTCCACCGTTGGTGAAGGCGGCGACCGGTGAAGTGGTGAGTGCCGAAGACCTCGGTGGGGCCGATGTGCACTGCAGGATTTCCGGGGTGGCCGATCACTATGCCGACAGCGATGAGCATGCACTGGCGCTGGCCCGGCGCAGCGTGGCGAACCTCAACTGGCGCAAACAAGGCCAGTTGCTGCAACGTTCGCCGGTAGCTCCGCTGTACAGCAGTGAAGAGTTGTACGGCGTGATCCCGGCCGACGCCAAGCAGCCGTTTGATGTGCGCGAAGTCATTGCACGGCTGGTGGACGGTTCGGTGTTCGATGAATTCAAGGCGCTGTTTGGCACCACCCTGGTGTGCGGCTTTGCCCACCTGCACGGCTACCCGATTGCGATCCTGGCCAACAACGGGATTCTGTTTGCCGAAGCGGCGCAAAAAGGCGCGCATTTTATCGAGCTGGCGTGTCAGCGCGGCATTCCCTTGTTGTTCCTGCAGAACATCACCGGCTTCATGGTCGGCCAGAAGTACGAAGCCGGCGGCATCGCCAAGCACGGCGCCAAGCTGGTCACCGCCGTGGCCTGCGCCAAGGTGCCGAAGTTCACGGTGATCATCGGCGGCAGCTTTGGCGCGGGTAACTACGGCATGTGTGGCCGCGCCTATGACCCGCGCTTTTTGTGGATGTGGCCCAACGCACGCATTGGCGTGATGGGCGCCGAACAGGCGGCGGGGGTGCTGGTGCAGGTCAAGCGCGAGCAGGCCGAACGCGCCGGTACAGCGTTCAGCACGGAAGAAGAAGCCGCGATCAAGCAGCCGATCCTCGACCAGTACGAAACCCAGGGTCATCCCTACTACTCCAGCGCACGCCTGTGGGACGACGGTGTGATCGACCCGTTGCAGACCCGTGACGTGCTGGCGCTGGCCTTGTCCGCGTCGCTGAATGCCCCCATCGAGCCGAGCCGCTTCGGCGTGTTCCGCATGTAAATGGAGCTGTACCCCATGAGCGATTTCAACACCCTCGAACTGATCATCGACCCCCGTGGCTTTGCCACGCTGTGGCTCAGTCGTGAAGCCAAGAACAACGCGTTCAACGCCGAGATGATCCGCGAGCTGATCATCGCCCTCGATCGGGTACAAGGCGATCCGTCCCTGCGCTTCCTGGTCCTGCGCGGGCGCGGCAAGCACTTCAGCGCCGGCGCCGACCTGGCCTGGATGCAGCAGTCGGCCGAGTTGGATTACCACACCAACCTGGACGATGCCCGCGAACTCGCGGAGCTGATGTACAACCTGGCCAAAATGAAAATCCCGACCCTGGCGGTGGTGCAAGGCGCGGCCTACGGGGGCGCACTCGGCTTGATCAGTTGCTGCGACATGGCGATTGGTGCCGATGATGCGCAGTTCTGCTTGTCGGAAGTGCGCATCGGCCTGGCGCCGGCGGTGATCAGCCCGTTCGTGGTGCAAGCCATCGGCGAACGCGCAGCACGGCGCTATGCCCTGACCGCCGAACGTTTTGGCGGCCAGCGCGCGCGCGACATCGGCTTGCTGGCGGAAAGCTATCCCATCGGCGAGCTGGACCATCAGGTCGAACAGTGGATCGCCAACCTGCTGCACAACAGCCCGGCTGCCATGCGCGCCAGCAAAGACCTGTTGCGCGAAGTGGGCAACGGTGCCCTCACCCCAGCGCTGCGCCGCTATTGCGAAAACGCCATTGCGCGCATCCGGGTCAGCACCGAGGGCCAGGAAGGCTTGCGCGCGTTCCTGCAAAAACGTCCACCGAGCTGGCAGCCCCAGGAGCCGCGTTCATGAGTACATTGACAACCCTGCTGGTGGCCAACCGTGGCGAGATTGCCTGCCGCGTGATGCGCACCGCCAAGGCCATGGGCCTGACCACCGTGGCGGTGCACAGCGCCATCGACCGCGATGCACGGCACAGCCGTGAGGCGGATATTCGCGTCGACCTGGGCGGCAGCAAGGCTACCGACAGCTACCTGCAAATCGACAAGCTGATCGCCGCCGCCCAGTCCAGCGGCGCCCAGGCGATCCATCCGGGGTACGGTTTTCTGTCGGAGAACGCCGGGTTTGCCCGTGCGATTGAAGCCGCCGGGTTGATCTTCCTCGGGCCGCCCGCCTCCGCCATCGATGCCATGGGCAGCAAGTCGGCCGCCAAGGCGCTGATGGAAACCGCAGGCGTGCCCCTGGTGCCGGGCTATCACGGCGACGCCCAGGACCTGGACACCTTCCGCGCCGCCTGCGAGCGCATTGGCTACCCGGTACTGCTCAAGGCCACGGCCGGTGGCGGCGGCAAGGGCATGAAGGTGGTCGAGGACGTCAGCCAGTTGGCCGAGGCGCTCGCTTCGGCCCAGCGAGAAGCGCTGTCGTCTTTCGGCAATGGGCAGATGCTGGTGGAGAAATACCTGCTCAAGCCACGTCATGTGGAGATCCAGGTGTTCGCCGATCAACACGGGCATTGCCTGTACCTCAACGAACGGGACTGCTCGATTCAGCGTCGCCATCAAAAAGTCGTCGAGGAAGCGCCGGCACCGGGGTTGAGTGTTGAACAACGCAAGGCCATGGGCGAGGCGGCTGTGCGTGCGGCCCAGGCCATCGGTTATGTCGGTGCTGGCACTGTGGAGTTTTTGCTCGACGCGCGTGGCGATTTCTTCTTCATGGAGATGAACACGCGACTGCAGGTGGAGCACCCCGTCACCGAAGCGATTACCGGCCTGGATCTGGTGGCCTGGCAGATTCGTGTCGCCCAGGGCGAGGCGCTGCCGATCACCCAGGAACAGGTGCCGCTGGTCGGCCATGCGATCGAAGTGCGGCTGTATGCCGAGGATCCGGCCAATGACTTCCTGCCTGCCACCGGGCACCTGGCGCTGTATCGCGAATCCGCACCCGGACAAGGGCGCCGTGTGGACAGCGGTGTCGAGCAAGGCGACAACGTCTCGCCGTTCTATGACCCCATGCTCGGCAAGCTGATTGCCTGGGGCGAGGACCGTGAACAGGCGCGGTTGCGGTTGTTGGGCATGCTGGATGAGTTTGCCATCGGCGGGCTCAAGACCAACCTGGGTTTTCTGCGGCGCATTATCGGGCATCCGGCGTTTGCGGATGCGGAACTGGATACCGGATTCATTCCGCGCTATCAGGATGACTTGTTGCCCGAGGCCGGTGAACTGGGTGATGAATTCTGGCAGGCGGCCGCCGCAGCATACATGCAGAGCCTGCCACCATCGGATGGACCCTGGGCAGATAAACGCGGCTTTCGCGCCGGGCTGCCTGCCGAGGTGTCACTGCATTTGAGTTGCAATGGCCAGGACCGACTGGTGACGCAGGCCGCCCAGGCGCCACAGTTGCGTGGCGAACAGTTGCTGATCGAACAACAGGGCGTGCGTCGCAGCCATCTGGCGGTACGCCATGACCACACGGTGTATCTGCGTTGGGACGGCGAGATGCGCGGCGTATCGTTGTTCGATCCGATTGCTGCAGTCGAGGCCAACCAATCCCATCAGGGTGGGCTGACAGCCCCGATGAATGGGAGCATCGTACGGGTGCTGGTAGAGGTGGGCCAACCGGTGGAAGCCGGCACGCAACTGGTGGTGCTGGAAGCCATGAAAATGGAACACAGCATCCGTGCGCCCCAGGCCGGGGTGGTCAAGGCACTGTTCTGCCAGGAAGGCGAAATGGTTGCCGAAGGTTGCACTTTGGTGGAGCTTGAAACGGCTGGTTAAAATTTTGCCGTGGCCTGTACGACGACGCCCAGGAGGCGGCAATCGTCGGTCAGCAACTGCTTCGGGTAGGTGGGATTGAGCGGCACCAGGTAACGCTGGCCGCTCTCCTCCAGCAACTGGCGAAAGGTCGCCCGGGGGCTCCCGACCCACTGGGCCACCACTAATTTACCGGGCTCGGCGGCAATGGCCGGGTCCACCAGGATCATCATGCCCGCACTGATGCTCAGGCCACTGGGTGCGGTCATGGCGTCGCCGGTGACCGGCAGCCAGAAGGCTTCGCCCCGGGCGTGGTAATCCGTCAGCTCGAAGCGGGCAGCGCCGTAAGGTGTACGCGGCTCACGCACTTCGCACAACCCATTCCAATCGCTGACCGGATAACGGAAATACGGGTTGTAGTTTTTCTCCGCAGGCGGCTCATCGACCCGCTCGCGAATATCCAGCGCGACCTCCAGATAGCCCAGCCCCAGCGCCGCCAGCACCCGATTCATGTCCACCAGGCTCGGCGCACGGCGCTTGTTGAGCCAATGGCCGACGCCGCCCTGGGACATGCCCAGGCGCTCAGCCAGTTCACCTTGCGTGACCTTGCGGTCTTCCATGTTGGCCTTGACCAACGCGATCCAGTTATCCATGGGCGCTGACAATACGTCACGCAGTTTCCAGGGCAATAAACAGTTTGTAGTAATCCATAAAACGACATAAATACGATACGTACTATCATCGGGCATAAGGTTTTCGACACCCACCCCAGAGTACCGCCCCTTATGACGACAAGCCCGTATCTGCTGCCTGAAATCCCCGAAGACACCGAGCTGCACGACCTGCGCAGCAGCGGCGCCGCCAAGCGCGCATTGGACTTTTACTTGAAAGAAGATATGTCGGCACCAGCCCCTGACGATGCCCTGTTTGCCATCAAGCCAGGCATCAGCCCTGAGGAAGCCCTGGTGCACGCCTCGGACCTGTTGCGCAGTGCAGCGGCCACGGCCTATGAGTCCGCGAGCAGCCATCGCGGCACTCATCGTGACCTGGCGTTTTCAGTGGTGTATTTGATCGATATGGCGAAGGCGATGGTGGAGCGGTCGTTGCAGGCGCCGGAGGCTCAAGCGAACGGATGACAGGCGCGAAGAAAAATATTTCTATCTCACGGATAAAAACATTTGACTTGCAAATGATAATGATTATTATTGGACCCAGCTGATCGCGAGATCAGTCGATAGGCCAAGGGACCTTAGGTCGGACTCTTGGAATATCTCCTCATCAGGCTAATCACGGTTTTTGACCCGGCTCTTTGGCCGGGTCTTTTTTTTGCCAGTTTCCCTGGCATGGCTTCAGGCTAATGAAGACTGTGTGTTGCTTGATGGCGCGCATGGTAGCAAAAGACTATCGCCAAAAGAAAGCCAGTCTACCGCTCTAGACCCGATCTTTTCGAAATAGCGCTTGAGAATCAATCTCATAGATCCTAAGCTGCTGCGGCGTCAAGGAAGACGCCCCCTCCCCCTTCGCAACAATTTTGCGTCCAGTCTTTACCAGACTCCTGTGTAAGATAGCCGCCACAACACTCATATTCAGGCAACCAGACTATGACCGTGGCCTTGACCTCCATCAGGATCAGCACCGACTTCGACAGTGGCAATATCCAGGTACTGGATGCCCACGACGCCTATCAGTTACTGCTGGCAATCAAACCCGACACGCGCAGCCAACATTACCAATGGTTCCACTTCAAGGCCGAAGGCATGCACGTGGGCCATACCCACACCTTTCGCCTGAGCAATGCGGGTAAATCGTCCTACCCACACGCGTGGAGTGGCTACAACGCCGTGGCCTCCTATGACCACGTCAATTGGTTCCGGGTGCCTTCGCGCTTCGACGGGGAAATCCTGCATATCAGTTTGGAAACCCGCGAGAAGCACGCCTGGTTCGCCTATTTCGAACCCTATAGCCGCGAGCGCCACGACTGGCTGATCGAGCAGGCCCTGAGTCGCGCCAATACCTGCTTGCTGGCCACCGGCAAAAGTGCCGAAGGCCGTGACATCCAGCTACTGCGTCGCGGCAAGGGCGGCGAAGGTCGGCGCAAGATCTGGATCATCGCCCAACAGCATCCCGGCGAGCACATGGCCGAATGGTTCATGGAGGGCATCATCGAACGCCTGCAACAGGACGGTGACGCCGAGCTGAAAAAACTGCTGAAGGTCGCCGACCTGTACCTGGTGCCAAACATGAACCCGGACGGAGCCTTCCACGGTCACCTGCGCACCAACGCCATGGGCCAGGACCTCAATCGTGCCTGGCAGAGCGCCAGCCAGGAGAGCAGCCCGGAAGTGTTGTTCGTCCAGCAACAAATGGAAAAGTACGGCGTCGACCTGTTTCTCGATATCCATGGCGACGAGGAAATCCCCTACGTCTTCACCGCCGGCTGCGAAGGCAACCCCGGCTACACCCCACGCATCGAGGCATTGGAAAAACACTTTCGCAGCCACTTGAGCGCCCTGACCCGCGACTTCCAGACCACCCACGGCTACACCCGCGACCTGCCGGGCGAAGCCAACATGACCCTGGCGTGCAACGCGGTCGGCCAGAAATACGACTGCCTGTCGCTGACCCTGGAAATGCCCTTCAAGGACAACAACGACGCGCCCAACCCGAAGACCGGCTGGTCAGGCGAGCGCTCCAGGCAGTTGGGCAAGGACGTGCTGAGCACGGTGGCCGATATCGTCACCGTGCTGCGCTGACGCCCTCTCCCACCGGCATCACTCCTTGGTGCCGGTCATGCTCTGCAACACGCCATCGCGGCGGATCAGCCCATGGAACAACGCCGCCGCCAGGTGCAACAGCACCGTCAGGAACAGCAGGTAGGCCAGATAACCATGGGCCTTGCGCAGCACCGCGAACAATGGCGCGTTCGCGCCCACCAGCGCCGGCAACCGCACAGAACTGCTGAGCATCACCGGATCGCCTGCCGCCGAAATCATCGCCCAGCCCAGCAGTGGCAATACCAGCATCAAGGCATACAGCACCACATGGGACGCCTTGGCCGCCAACACTTGCCACAACGGCAGGTCGACGGGCAGCGGCGGTTGGCGCGTGGAGAACCGAACCGCCAGGCGCACGATCACCAGCGCCAGAATCGCGATACCCAGCGGCTTGTGCAGGTGGATCAACCACTCATGCCGTTCCGACACTGAAGCCGCCAGGCCCGCGCCGATAAACAGCATGGCGATGATCATCAGCGCCATCAGCCAGTGCAGCAGGCGCGCCAGCGGGGCAAAAAACCGTGGTTGGGCATTCATGGCTTCGACTCCTGAGGGGCGCTGTGCAACGGGCCGACTTCACCGGCGCGGCGCAGGTAGGAACTGGCATACGCCGCCGAGCGTGCCGCCAGCAACGGGTCATTGGACGCTTCGATACCACTGGGCAGAATCAGTGGGTCGAAGTTGATGTCGCGGCAATCACCGTCCGCCTGTGGCTGGCTGCTTTGCAACACCAGGGTGCCGGCATTGATGACTTTATGCTCGCCAGTCCAGGCCTTGCTCGCATCGTCCACCGGGTCACCCGGGTTGGCCAGGGTCATGTTCAACTGCCAGCGCAGCGGCCCGGCGGCCAAGCGTTGCACCAGGTCTTGTTCCAGGTAATCACTTCCGGCTGGCGCGGTATCGCCCGGCGCATCCTGACGCTGCGGCACCACGCCCCAACGTACGGCCTGGCGCTTGCCATCGGCGCCCACCAGGTAAAACGCGTTGATACCGTTGTAGGTTTCGGTCGCATAGCTCGCCGAGGGCTTGGCAGTCTTGACCCACGCCAGGAACGGCGCGGTCTCGGGGTGGGCGGCGAAAAACGCCGGCATGCTCGCCGGGTTCGGCTTGCCAGTGGTGGGCTCCGGTGCGCCGGCCTGGAGCAACTGATAGAACGCCTCGGGCGTGCCCACCGGGAACACTGGCATGCTGTTCATGCCGGTGCGCCATTGCTGGCCGTTGGCCTGGGAGAACTGCACCGCAAAACTGCGGATCGGCACACTGCTATCGGGCGCGTAAGGGTTGCCGCTGGGCAAGGCAAAGCGGCCGATCACGGGGGTCTTGGCCTCGCTGAACACTTGGGCACTGGAATAGGTGCGAGCTTCGGGCGTGCTCTCGAAATACCCGGCGACGCAGATGCCTTTGGCATGGTTACGCCGAAAGCCCGGGTGCACGCCATTGTTGGTTTCCAGCGCGTTGACCAGGGTTTTAGGACGCAGGCGCTGTGGGTCGAGGGTGCCGTTGACGTAGGCAAAGGCCCCCGCCACAACCGCAACCACGGCACCGATACCCGCCAGGCGCGCGATCAGGCTCGCGGTGCTCAACGGGGGACGAGGCGGTGATGAGTGATCTACCATGAAGGAACTCCGGGGCCAAAGGCCTTAGGGGTGAACATAAGGTCGGAGCATGAAGACGAACGCCGATCGGCTCTATTCCCTGGCCCTGGATTTATTTTCAAGCACGGGGAATAACCCTCAACGGCGCACGTCTCTCTAATCCCAGCGTAGTGACCAGCCAGATTCCCATGCATGAACTCGACGAACAGTTACGTGAACTCATCCCCAGGCTGCGGCGCTTTGCCGTGTCCCTGACCCGTAACGCCAGCAGCGCCGACGACCTGGTGCAGTCGACCCTGGAGCGGGCGATCATCAGTTGGGCCGATAAACGTGTCGAAGGCGACTTGCGTGCCTGGTTGTTCTCGATCCTCTACCGCCAGTTCCTCGATGCCCACCGTCGCACCCGGCGCTATGCGCGCATGCTGGAATTCTTTACCGGGCGTGACGATACGCAGCCATCGGTCGAACGCACGGTGATCGCCCAGTCGACCCTGCAAGCCTTCGATCAACTCAACACCGAGCAGCGTGCCCTGTTGCTGTGGGTGTCGGTCGAAGGCTTGAGCTACAAGGAAGTCGCCGAGATCCTCGATGTGCCCCTCGGCACGGTGATGTCACGCCTGTCCCGTGCGCGCCAGGCCCTGCGTCAACTCAGTGATGGCGAAATTGCCAGCCCTTCCCTGCGGATACTCAAATGATCAGCCTGCCCCCCAGCGAACGCGATTTGCATGCCTACGTCGATCACCAACTGCTGGAGAGTGATCGCCGTGTACTTGAAACCTATCTGGCAGCCCACCCGGATGTCGCAGCCCAGGTCCATGCCTGGCAGCACGACGCGCAGTTGCTGCGTGCCGCGTTGGGCGGTGCCCTGCAGCAACCGGCCAACCCGGACCTGGACCCGACGTTGATCCGCCAGCGCATCAAGCGTCAATCACGCCGCCACTTGGCTACGGCAGCCGTGCTGCTGATCGCTGTCGGCCTCGGCGGTGTCGGTGGCTGGCACGCCCGTGAAGTCAGCCAGCCGGCCCAACTGCCCATGGCCGACGCGATGCAGGCGTTCCGCTTGTTTGCCCAGGACGGCATCATGCCGGCGGACTACAAGGGCCAGGGCGGCGGCACGATGCAGGCCTGGCTCGACCGCTACTTCAACCAGGCCCACCGCCTGCCTGACCTGAGTGCGTCGGGCTTCACGCCGGTCAGCGGGCGCCTGCTCACCACCGAGCAAGGCGCCGCCGCCATGGTGCTGTACGAAGACCCGCAAGGGCGGCGCATCAGCTTCTACATCCGCCCGCCAGGCCCGGAAAACGGCTTTCTGCCCCGTGGCAGCCGCAGCGCCGATGGCTTGCAGGCCCAGTACTGGTCCGGTGCCGGCTACAACTATGCGGTGGTCAGCCCGGCGGATCAGCCCGCCCCGGCGATGCTGAAGTTCTAGAAGCCCACGTCGAGTACCACGTTGTCGAGGTAGGTGCCGGCGGGCGGTGTGGCTTGATCGGTGTAGATCCTGGCGTTGTAGTTGAACACCTGGCTGCCGATACCCAGGCCGTTGCCGGGGTTGACCTCGGCGGTAGAACTGTCGCGTCGCGCCGCGCCCACGCTGCCCCAGCGCGTGGTGCCGGCGCTTTTGAAGATGTCGTAGGCCAGGTAGTGGGTGCCGGCGATCATGCGCCGCCGCCCGCCCACACTGACGGCGTTCTGGCCGTCGCTCAGGCCTACGCTATAGGCGCTGCCCTTGGTGCAGGAAATACTGATGGTCTGGCCGGTCACGGCAGTGAACCCGCTGATGACGGGCGCACTGCCAAAACTGATATTGGGCGCGGTGATCTGGCAGTCATTGGTGACGGTCATGCTCACGGTCAGGAGCTTGACTTGGGGAGTCAGGTTTTTGTCCCGCAATACGCACAAGTTGCCCACCCCCAGGCCAATGCAATAATCCCAGGTCCATGCAACGCTGAGGACTTCGGTATACACCCCGGCCGCCACATTGGTCCCGGTAATACTGCCCACGTAAAGCGGCAGGTTCTTGCTGCCCGGCCCCGTCAAAAGACCCGCGCTTGTCGCAATGCCATTGGGACCGAAATCGAACTGAAGCCCTCGTGTAATAGGGAACGTGGTGGTGTTGTTGCCATAAATCGTATAACCGATCACATCCCCCGTAGGGCCGACCATGCCGCTGGTGGTTGAGGTGATCGTGGCATAGAAGTGGTCACTGGTGCCGAGGGCGATCAGTGAAGCGGTGCAGCTCAAACCGCCATTGAGGGTCGAGCTGTTTTGCGTCGCGGTGCGTACGTTGATCGAACTCACCGAGCCAAAACTCACCGGAGCCGTCGCCACCGTCGAACACAGCGCCATTGCCTGCCCCGAGCCCACCATCCCGAGGAGCCACAGCCAGCCCACGCGTCTCATTGGCACACCAACGGCCCGATCAGCGGCACGCCTTGTTGCTGCTCGTTGACCTCGAATCGCGCCTGGCACGTACGCCCTTCACCCAGCGTGACCTGCAAGGTGTTATGTGCCGAGAGGTTTTCCAGGTACACCAGGCCGTCCCAGCCGACCACTGCCTGCTGGTTGCTTTGCTCGTGCACCACCAGGCTGCCCAAGGGTAATTCCTGATGCTGGGTGTCCACCAGGGTAACGCTCGCCGCGAGTACCCGGCGCAACGGAAACTCCAGCAGGTAGCCGCTGCCACGGCGCACCGATACACGCTGTTCCACATTTGGGCTTTGCACATTGAGCGGTAGGTTCAGCGGATCGATTTCGTATTTGGCGCGGTAGTACGCGCTGCTCCACGGCACCAGGAGATGCCCATTACGGTCGGTTTCGCCCACCAGCTGGTTCTCGTAGCGCACCGGGATACCGGCGAAGCCCTGGGTACTCACCACCACAAAGGCATCATTGATACGGTTGGCGGCAAAGGTGTCGCCGCCCATCCACACCAGCGAGCCACTGGCATCCGCCCAGCGCGTCTGGGCATCGCTGCTGCCGTACACGCCGGCCTGCAATTGCACCGACTGCAAGCGCCAGGTCAGGTCGGCCTGCCGGTACGCCGCACCATCGCCCTGGGCATAACCGAGGTTGTAGCCCACCCCACCCTCGCTGGGCACTGCGCTGCTGTAATTGAGGCGCTGGCGACTGGCGCCGTCCTTGCTGCGCTCGGTGCTCAAGGCCAGGCTGCCGTTGAGGTCGAACGGAATCACCCACTGCGCCTGCATCGCCCAATTGCTGTCGCCGATCTCGCGGTTGGCCGACAGGTAGAAACTGGTATTGCGCCACAGCGGCTTGCTCCAGCTCAGGTTGAGCAGCCGCGTGCGCGAATCGTCCGCCGCCTGCACGTCGAAATACCCCATGCCCAGGCTGCCAAAACGTTCAAGGTTGAGGCTCAGCGTCACCTGCTCGCTGCGCTTGCTGAGGCTGGCGTAAGCGGTGTCGACCAGGGTCAGGTCGGCGTACTCGTCGTGTCGTTCCACCCGCTGATAGGACAGGCTATAGCGCGTGCTGTTGTACTGATACCCCAGGCTCAGTTGCTGGCCGCTACGCCCTTCGAATCGACTTTGGCTGACGGCGGCATTGAGTACGCCGAGATTGCCCAGCCGCAGGTTACCGCCCAGGCCGCCGAGGGTCAGGTCAGTGGAGGCTTCGGCATGGCTCTCCAGGGTCAAATTGTCGGAATAGCCATAACGAAAGGTACCGCTCGCCACGCCGGGGCCGTAGGCGAAGTCCTTGAGGGTGTAATCCCGGCGCAAGGTGCCGGCAGCCACTGAAAAATCCGTCAGGCCTTTTTGCAACAGCGTGCTGGTCACATAGAACGGCACGGTGGTCGACACCTGGCGACCCAGGGCGTCAGTCGTCACCACCACCGCTTCGCCCGCTCCGTTGATAAACGGCACGTTGGTCAGGGTGTAGGGTCCCGGTTGCAACTGCGCGCTATCGGATTTGTAGCCATTGATAAACAGGTCCACCGACGACGGCACCGCGGCCTCACCGGCAAATTGCGGCAGGGGGTAAGTCACCAGGTCCGGACGCACCGCGAAGTCCCGCGAGAACTGCACACCGCCGAGGCGCACCGAACTGCTCCAGGGCAAGGCGCCGCTGATCACGTCACCGGCTTCGTAGGTCAGCAGCCGCTCATCATCGGAGAAGCGCCAGGTAGTGTCATAGCGCCGGTAGCCGTTGTTGAACGTACCGCTGCTGACACCATCAGCCAAGGTCTGGCGGTACTGGCCGGTATTGGACAAGGTGCCCCAGTTGTCGAACAGCCGCACTTCGTTCCAGGCGGCGAGGTAGCTGCCGCCTTCGTCAGTGTCGTTGAAATACAGGTCATAGTTGAGCAAGGCGCCAAAGCTGCTCATTGCCTGGGTGCGCGGGTAAGTGTCGCGGTTGCCGATAAATTGTTCCTTCAGCCACGACGGCGGCACATCCAGCAGCAGGCGCTGGCCGTTGCTGTCGTAATCGCTGTGCAGGCCGGGGATCCTGTCCAGCGCCACGCTGCCGCTCAATTCGCCGGGCAACTTCATGCCCACGTCCTGCAGTGCGCTGGCCGGCACATAGAGTTGCCCGGCCCGTTGATCGACCGCGATAACGCGGCCGGTGTCCATCTGATTGACCACCAGCTCCAGAAACAACTGTGCATCGGCGACAGCCTCCATACTGCTCGGGGGCGGTGGCAGGTCGCCAGCCACGCCCGGAAGCGCAACCACTGCGCCGCCCAGTCCGCCCACCACCGACAGCCATAGACTGCGAGCCAGACCACGACTCACCATGGCGTTGTGTCCTTCAATGGACATCTCCATCCGTTTAAATCCCGGGGCGTTCCTGCCCCGTTACAGGCTTGTTACCGCTGCGGCGCGAGGCTTTCCAACTGGGATGCGCCGTTGACCCTGACCTGCAGCGGCTGGTCGGCCGACAGCGCTGGCGGCACCGGCCAACGCATGCTGGCGCCCGGCAACACGTAGCCCAACAGGCCATCCACCAAGGGCCGTGTCTGCCCGCCCTGCTTGAATGCGGCATCGGTAAGGCGCGCATGCACGGCGCCCTGGTTGCGCACTTCGATGTAGTCGCGCCCTGCTACCGTGACCTTGTGCCAGCTCAGATCCGGCTTGCCCGCGCCCTTGGGGTCACGCTGGCGCGTGCTGTCCTCCTTGTTCCACAGGCCCGCGCCGTAGGCGAACAGCGGCACCGAATAACGCATCTGAAAGCGGATCGCCGCTGCGGTGTTCTTGCCTTCCGGCGGCGTGGGCACCTGCAGGGGTGAAGGGATTTCATCGATGATGATGCGGTAGGCCAACTCTTGCCCCGGTGGTACTTCACGGGTGCGGGTCAGGCGTACCAATTGTTTCTGCCCCGGCTCGATCCGCGCTACGGGCGGGCTGCCGATCACATCACGCTGGTTCTGGTATTGCTCTTCGAAACCACTCTGGCTCCAGGCAAACACACGAATCTGCAGGCTCGCGGTTTCGGTCCCACGGTTTTCCAGCCACAGCGCGCTAGCCTGTTGATCGGCCTCCAGCACCGGGTCGATGGGCCAGATCAGCACCGAGCTGGCCGCCTGCACAAGCCCCGCCGTGCACACCGTACTCAAGGCAATGCCCGCGGCCCACAACCGCCGGGATGGTGAACGCATAACCCCACTCCTTATACCGATAGCCTTACCACGTCAGCTGCACCTGCAGCGTGTCGCTGTATGTCCCCCCAGGCTGATTGCCCGGCAATTGCACCCGCCCGTAGATCGGCAGGCTGATATTGTTCGCATCGCTGTAGGCCACGTTGACGCTCTGGTCGATCCCTAGGCCCTGACTGAACGCCGCATCCCGAAACAACTGGTAAGCCACCCGCGCGCTACCGCTATTGAGCTGCAGATTGCGCCCGGTGCTGCTGTGCTGCCCGCCGTCGACGCTCATGCTCAGCGTCACACCCGGTGTGCATTGCAACGTCACGCCCCCCGTCAGCGCCGCCGTGACCGTGCTGGTGGCCAGGGCCGAATGACTGCCATAGGTCAGCGCACCATAATTGGAGCTGCCGCCCACAATCAGGCAGCCCGGGATGATGGTCGCGCTCACCTGGAAACTCTGGCTCGTCACCGCCGACAACGGCAGCGGTACCGCCAGCCCACAGGCCAGCAAGACTCTGAGCCACATTGCTAGAACGTCAGTTCCACGGCCACGGTGTCGGTATAGGTGCCCGCCGGCAGCCCCGCCTTGCCCACCGCCCGACCGTAGAGGTTGACGGTTTGCGCCACGCCGGTACTGGTGGCGAGGGTGATCACACCGTCAATCGCCAGCAGTGCGGAGTGGCCACTGTCGGTGTAGAAATCGTAGGGCACGAAGTTGCCCGCACCGTCGGCCAATGCACGGCTGCCACCGGGGGACGCACCATCATGTGCACCGGCGCGTACCTTGACCGCTGGCGTAGTGCCGCTGGAACACAGGATCGACAACGCGCCACCGGTGCCAGTACCGCCCAGCAACTGGGCATCGGCGTTGGTGAACAGGCTATTGGTGGTGCCGAAATTCAAGCTACCGAAGTTCAACCCGGTAGCCGCGCCCGAACCGTTGACCTGGCAACTGGCGATCAATATCAGGCTGGAGGTGATCTGCCCGGTCACCGTGGTCGCCGCGTTGAGGCTGGAGGCCATCGCCAGGCCCAGTGCGCAAACACCTAATCGCGAAACAAGTACATGCATGGTTTTCATCCTCTTGAGTTACCAGTCCAGTGTCACCGTCAACGTGTCGGTGTAGATCCCTGCCGGTAAGGCACTGGTATTTGCCACCACGGAGCCAAACACCGGGATCGGTATCTGGGTGCCCTTGGCCGCGACAAAATTGCGTTGTTGCCCGATGCTATAGGTGCTGTGCCCCTGCGGGTCGGCGGACAGTCGATAAGGAATCATCTGGCGCCCATTGCTCAGGCGCCGGGTGGTGCCATCGCCGTTGGTGCCGCCGTCGATGGTCACGGTGAAGCTCGAGACCGAGGGGTTGCACGACACCGCCAGGGGCGCCTTGTCGCCAGCGGTGACGCCAGCACCCAATGGGTTGTTCCAGGTCGGGCCCTGACTGCCGAAGTCGAGCATCGCCGTGCCGCCCGTGGGGTTGACCGGCGCGCTCTCCACGCCTTTGCTCACTTCGCAACTGGCGGTGATCACCAGCCGCGCCTGGATGAACCCGCTGGCGACAGCCGCCTGCACGTCGTCTGCCAGCACCAGCAGGCCGCCCATGGCCACCAGGGCCAGGCAACGGCTTACCATGTCACCGTGACCTTGAGCAGGTCGGTGTAGCGGCCGACGGCGGGGATGTCCTTGAGCGGCTCGATGCGACCATAGAGCGGCAGGTCGACGAAGCCTGTGTCCGGCACCCGGCCGCTGAGCGGCACATCCACCGGCAACGGCACGCGCCGCGCCGCGTCGGCATAGATGCGATAGGGAATGGGTTTGGTCGATGAGGTGGCGCTGAGGTAGCGCACTTCGCCGGTGCCACCATGCAGGCCGCCATCGACGCGGACCTGGTACGGCGTGTCGGGGTTGCACTCCAGGCGCGGCTGGCGCTGGCTGATCAGTGCCGCGCTCAGGGGCCCGGCCGGGTCATCCAGACGCGGGCCGCTGCCGAAATCCAGTATGCCCAGTTGCTCGATGCCAGCGCTGCGGGTGGTGCCCACCAACTGGCAGCCCCGCTGCACATCGATACGCACCTCCACCTGGAGCTGTGCACCGTAAGCCGCGTTGCAGAGCATTGCGCCCATGACTGCCAATACTGCTCGTCCCTTCACTGCCCCAGATCCTTGTACAGGGGTGACTGCTGTGTAGAAGGTTAGTCACTCAGCGAGAAACTGCCAGTCTGGACAGGATTATCGGCGTGAGATGCTTTTTCGAGATAGCTGGCAGCGCCCTTCTCTATTGGTCAAAACGCAGCGAGCGCCCTAAAGTGAGCGACCATCGAAATACAGAGTGACTTGCATTGGCCGCGCTTTCCCTGATCCGTCGCCTGCTCGGCCAAAAGCCCGGGCCCCTTGACGCTTCGCCTATTCCCGCGTTTTTTCAGCAAAAGGCCGAGCAACAGGGTTACACCCTGAGCACCGGTCAAACCCGCGCAATTGCCGCCCTGGCCCGGGAAACCCAACAACTGCTCGCCGGCCAGCCCGCCCGCAGCCTGTACCTCCACGGACCCGTGGGTCGCGGCAAAAGCTGGCTGCTGGACGGGTTCTTCCAGGCGTTGCCGATCGCCGAGAAGCAGCGCGTGCACTTCCATGATTTTTTCGCCCAACTGCATCGCGGCATGTTCACGCACCATGCGCAGGACGATGCCCTGGCCGTGACGCTCGATGAACAGTTGGCAGGCTGCCGGGTGCTGTGTTTCGACGAATTCCACGTCCATGATATCGGCGATGCCATGCTGATCACGCGGCTGTTCAAGGCTCTCTTCGAGCGCGGTGTACTGGTGCTGGTGACGTCCAACTATGCACCGCAAGGGTTGCTGCCCAACCCCCTGTACCATGAGCGCTTCAAGCCGGTGATCGACCTGATCGCCGCGCGCATGGAGGTGCTGGAAGTCAGCTCGCCCCAGGACTTTCGCAGCCTGCCCCAGGCCCAGAGCGCGCAACGGTTTACTTGCGGTCAATACGTGTGGCCGGGCACCCCGGACCAGCGCGCGGCGCTCGACCTGCCCGCTGCAGGCAGCCCACCGCGCCCCCTGGACGTCGGCCATCGGACCTTGATGTGCCGCCGCCATGAAGGGCGCAGCATTGCCTTCACCTTCAACGACCTGTGCGAACAACTGACGGCGGTGATGGACTACCTGCTGCTGTGCCAGGACTACGACCACTGGATCATCGACGGCCTGCCTCAACTGGCGAACTGCCCGATTGCCGTGCAACAGCGCTTTATCAACCTGGTGGATGTGCTCTACGACCGCGACAAGCATCTGGTATTGATCGGCGAATTGCCGCTCGAGATTGCCCTGAGCGGCCAGGCCATCGACCTGGCCCGCACCGCCAGCCGTCTCGGACAATTGCA
Source organism: Pseudomonas sp. FW305-3-2-15-C-LB1 (assembly GCF_058787615.1). NCBI lineage: Bacteria > Pseudomonadati > Pseudomonadota > Gammaproteobacteria > Pseudomonadales > Pseudomonadaceae > Pseudomonas > Pseudomonas sp. FW305-3-2-15-C-LB1. The sequence goes on from NZ_JBYSZX010000006.1 coordinate 313,190, forward strand.
GCAGGCCGCCCCGCAATCCGCGTCCGACCCGCTATCATGAGCGCCTTCCACGCCTTTTTGCCGAGTGACCGCGCCGTTCATGAATACCCTCGCCCAACTCAAGGCCGGCCAATTGGCCGGCATCACGCGCCTTGACCTGTCCTGCGGGCTGACCGAATTCCCCCGGGAAATCTTCGAGCTGGCCGACTCCCTGGAAATCCTCAACCTCAGCGGCAATGCCCTGAGCAGCCTGCCCGACGACCTGCACCGCCTGCCGCACCTGCGCGTGCTGTTCTGCTCGGACAACCGGTTCACCGAGCTGCCGGCTTGCCTCGGTCAATGCGCCAACCTGAGCATGATCGGCTTCAAGGCCAACCAGATCAGCCACGTGCCCGCCGCAGCCTTGCCGCCGCTGCTGCGCTGGCTGATCCTGACCGATAACCGCATCAGCGCGCTGCCCGAGGCATTGGGCGAACGGCCATTGCTGCAAAAACTGATGCTGGCCGGCAACCAGCTGGCGCACCTGCCGCAAAGCCTGGCCAACTGCCACAACCTCGAACTGCTGCGCATCGCCGCCAACCGGTTCACGCACCTGCCAGAGTGGCTGTTGACGCTGCCGAGCCTGACCTGGCTGGCCTACGCCGGTAACCCGGTGGAAATGGCGGTGACGCTGGCGAATGAAGACACCACACCGGAGGTTCCCTGGTCCGAACTGGAACTGGCCGAAGTGCTGGGCGAAGGCGCTTCCGGGGTGATCCGCAAGGCGCTCTGGGCACCGTCAGGAAAGCCCGTCGCCGTTAAGCTTTACAAGGGCAGCATCACCAGCGACGGTTCGCCGCTGCACGAAATGCAGGCCTGTATCGCCGCCGGGCTGCACCCCAACCTGATCAAGGTCGAAGGCCGCGTGGTCGGCCACCCCGATGACCAGGCCGCCCTGGTGATGGACCTGATCGACCCGAGCTACCGCAACCTCGCGGCCCTGCCGAGCCTGGCGTCGTGCACCCGGGATATCTACGCAGCGGACACCCGTTTCAGCCTTGAGGTGGCGTTGCGTATGGCCCGTGGTATCGCCTCGGTAGCGGCGCATCTGCACCGGCACGGCATCACCCATGGCGACCTGTATGGCCACAATATTCTGTGGAATGAAGCAGGTGACTGCCTGCTCGGGGACTTTGGCGCGGCGTCGTTCCATGCCACGGCGAATACCTTGGAAACCAGGGCGTTGCAGCGTATTGAAGTGCGGGCGTTCGGAATTTTGCTGGGGGAATTGTTGGAGCGAGTTGAGGAGCAGGTGAGCAGCGACTTAGTCGAGCTGCAGAAAAACTGCTGTCAGCACGAGGTATTCGCACGGCCTGGATTCGAAGAGATCGAAGCGCTCCTGGAATCAGTCCAACTCCGCTGAGCCGATGTGGGAGGTGGCAAGTCCCCTCCCGCATTGTGAGGGATCAGCCGGCCAGGCCGACGAACATATCCTGCACGTCATCGTGGTTGTCCAGGCCTTCGAGGAAGGCTTCGACTTCCGCCATCTGCTCATCGCTCAAACCGCTCACCGGGTTCTTCGAGAGGTAGCCGAGCTTGGCCGACAACACGGTAAAACCCTGCTCCGGCAAGGCTTTCTGCACGGCGTCGAGGTCGGTGGTCTCGGTGATGAACAGGGTGGTGCCCTCTTCTTCACCTGCTTCGAAATCCTGGGCGCCGGCTTCGATGGCGGCCATTTCCGGATCGGCGTCCGGGCTGTCCGGCGAGGCTTCGATCAGGCCGACGTGGTTGAAGTCCCAGGCCACGGAACCGGAAGCGCCGAGCTGGCCCTTGCGGAAGGCCACGCGGATTTCCGCCACGGTGCGGTTGATGTTATCGGTTACGCATTCGACGATCAGCGGCACCTGGTGCGGGGCGAACCCTTCGTAGGTCACGCGATGGTATTGCACGGTTTCGCCGAGCAGACCGGCGCCTTTCTTGATGGCGCGGTCCAGGGTTTCCTTGGGCATCGAGGCTTTTTTCGCCTGTTCCACCACCAGACGCAGGTGCGCGTTGGTTGCGGTGTCGGCGCCATTGCGGGCGGCAATGGTGATTTCTTTCACCAGCTTGCCGAAGATCTTGCCCTTGGCATTGGCTGCCGCTTCTTTATGTTTGACTTTCCACTGTGCGCCCATGACTCACTCTCTTTATGTCCATCGCGCCCAAACGTCTACTGGCCGGCGCTTTGGGGGCAGAGTTTATAGCGCAAAAACACATCGTTCCACCAAAAATCCGTCAGGGCGCCAACTCGAAAAACGCCTGGATCAGGCGCAATGCGCGACGCCGTTCCATGCAACCGAGCAGGTGCCGGTTCACCAGGCCGTCGCCCAGGATCGGCACGGCGCGCACGCGCGGGTCGGGGCTGACTTCCATCGACGACACCACCCCAACCCCCAATTCGGCAGCCACGGCTTCGGTCACCGCCTCGCGGCTGTCCAGCTCCAGCAACACCTTGGGTTGTACACCGGCAGCCAGGCAAGCACCGTCAAACGTGCGCCGGGTGATGGAGCCGGGTTCGCGCAGCACCATGATGACCTCATGCAGTTGCTCCAGGTGAACGCCCTCGGATTGCCTCGCCCACGGATGCGCCACCGGCACCAGCGCGCAGATCCGCGATTCGGCCAAAGGCTGCAGGTGCAGGCCATTGCGCGGCTCGACCTCGGTCAGCACCGCCACGTCCGCATGCTCGGACAACAGCGCCGCCAGGGTTTCCTGAGCATTGCCCAGGCGCAGGTTCACGGTGATGCCCGGGTAGCGTGCACGCAGGCTGGCGATCATCGGCATCACCAGGTGCGGACCGTCCGCCGCCACTTCCAGGCGTCCGGTGAGCAATTGGCGATTGGCCTCCAGCAGGGTCTGCGCTTCGTCCACCAGGCCGAAGATCGCCCGGGTGATGGCCGCCAGCCGCGTGCCTTCCTCGGTCAGTTCCACCCGCCTGGCGGTGCGGCGCAACAACGCGATCTGGTAGTGCTCCTCCAGGGCCTTGATATGCCCGGTAACCGCTGGCTGGCTGATGAACAGCCGCGCCGCCGCACGGGTAAAACTGCCCTCGCGGGCCACGGCATCGAATGCACGCAGTTGGAACAGGTTCATGGCTATCGGCCTCACTGATAGCTCGCATAACAACAAACAATTTGATTGATGACAAGCCAAACTGCAATTTAGGCGCCGTAGATTCAACCGATGCTTCGCGAGGATTTGTAATGACGACGCCCATCCTGCTGACCCCAGGTCCCCTGACCACCTCGAACCGCACCCGCCAGGCCATGCTGGTGGATTGGGGTTCATGGGACGAGCGCTTCAACCAGCTTACCGCCAGCGTCTGCGAACAGTTGCTGGCAATCATCGACGGCGCCGCGAGCCACCATTGCGTGCCTTTGCAAGGCAGCGGCACCTTCGCCGTCGAAGCGGCCATCGGCACCCTGGTCCCGCGCAACGGCAAGGTGCTGGTGCTGATCAACGGCGCCTACGGCAAGCGCCTGGCGAAAATCTGCGAAATACTGGGCCGCGATTTCAGCACCTTCGAAACCGCCGAGGACCAACCCACCACCGCCGCCGATGTGGGCCGCCTGCTGCACGCCGACAAGACCATTACCCATGTCGCGCTGATCCACTGCGAAACCAGCACCGGTATTCTCAACCCATTGGCCGAGATCGCCCAGGTGGTGAAACACCACGGCAAGCGCCTGATCGTCGATGCCATGAGTTCCTTCGGCGCGTTGCCCATCGATGCCCGCACGGTGCCATTCGACGCCCTGATCGCCGCCTCCGGCAAGTGCCTGGAAGGCGTGCCGGGCATGGGTTTTGTCTTCGTCGACAAACAGGCGTTGGCCGCCGCCGAAGGCAACTGCCACTCCCTGGCACTGGACCTGTTCGACCAGCACAGCTACATGGCCAGGACCGGCCAATGGCGCTTCACCCCACCGACCCACGTGGTGGCGGCCCTGCATGAAGCGCTGCTGCAATACGCCGAGGAAGGCGGCCTGCCCGCACGTCATCAACGCTACGCCCATAACTGCAAGGCACTGCTGGACGGCATGGCCGAACTGGGCCTGCGCAGTTTCCTGCCGGCCGCCATCCAGGCGCCGATCATCGTCACCTTCCACGCGCCCCAGGACCCGCGCTACCAGTTCAGGGATTTCTACGAACGGGTCAAGGCCAGGGGGTTCATCTTGTATCCGGGCAAACTGACCCAGGTGGAAACCTTCCGCGTGGGCTGCATCGGCCATGTCGATGCCAACGACATGCACGCCGCCGTCACCGCCATCGCCGACGGATTGCAGGCCATGGGTCTCACCCTCTCATCGATTGGAGCACACGCATGAACTACCAGAACCCCAACGCCCTGCAAGCCGTGATCCTCGATTGGGCCGGCACCGTGGTCGACTTCGGCTCCTTCGCCCCCACGCAGATCTTTGTCGAAGCCTTCGCCGAATTCGACGTGCAAGTCTCCATCGAAGAAGCCCGTGGCCCGATGGGCATGGGCAAGTGGGATCACATCCGTGCCTTGTGCGATCAGCCGCACGTCGCCGAGCGCTACCGCAAGGCCTTCGGTCGCACGCCCACCGACGATGACGTGACGGCCATCTATCAACGCTTCATGCCGTTGCAGATCGAGAAGATCGCCGAGCACTCGGCGCTGATTCCCGGCGCCCTCGACACCCTCGCCCGGCTGCGGGTGCAAGGCATCAAGATCGGTTCCTGCTCCGGCTACCCCAAGCAAGTGATGGACAAGGTGGTCGCCCTGGCCGCCACCAACGGCTATATCGCCGACCATGTGGTCGCCACCGACGAAGTGCCCAACGGTCGCCCATGGCCGGCCCAGGCGCTGGCCAACGTCATCGCCCTGGGCATTGACGATGTGGCGGCATGCGTGAAGGTCGACGACACCGTGCCGGGCATCCTCGAAGGGCGGCGCGCCGGCATGTGGACCGTGGCCCTGACCTGCTCCGGCAATGCACTGGGTTTGACCTACGAACAGTTCCGTGCCCTGGATGCCGCGACTCTGGCCAGCGAGCGCAAGCGCATCGAAGCAATGTTCGAAGGTTCACGTCCGCATTACTTGATCGACACCATCAACGACTTGCCTTCTGTCATCACCGCCATCAATGCGCGCCTGGCCCGTGGGGAAATGCCGCAGAGCGACTGATAGAAGTCAACATCACGGCACTTACCCCAGGCAATCCGCTCAAAACCGGCATACAGTTAAAGGACTCCATCGCCAAAGAATGGAGGTATGCCCTGATGAGTGAGGAACCCAGCGATGCCGTGGAAAAACTCCGATACACGCTACAGCACCATGTCGATTGCGTTGCACTGGTTGATGGTGGTGCTACTGGCGGTGGTCTACGCCTGCATTGAGTTACGCGGACAGTTTCCCAAAGGCAGCGGTGCACGAACGTTGATCGTCGAGATGCACTTCATGTTCGGCCTTACCGTGTTTGTGCTGGTGTGGCTGCGCCTGTTCGCGCGCAGCCTGGGGGTAGCGCCAAAGATCGTACCGGCGCCGCCGCCGTGGCAGAGCCTGCTGGCAACCCTGATGCACTTTGCCCTGTACGCATTGATGATCGGCATGCCGATCGCCGGCTGGCTGATTGTCAGTGCCGAGGGGCATTCAGTGATGTTCTATGGCATTGAATTGCCGCCGCTGATCGCGGAAAACAAGGCGCTGGCCAAGCAGATTGAAGGCTGGCATGTGCTGTTCGGCAAGATCGGTTACTGGTTGATCGGCCTGCATGCATTGGCCGGGATCGCTCACCACTACATCCTGCGGGATAACACCGCGTTGCGGATGATGCCGGGCAAGCGCGCTAACCCTTGAAGCCGCGCCGGCCCTGGAGGCCGCCGGTGTGGACGAAGACCAGACGAGTGCCGGGTGCGAAGCGTCCGGCTTCGATTTGCACCTTCAAGGCCAGTAACGCCTTGCCGGTGTAGAGCGGTTCCAGGGGCACGCCGCAGGCTTGTTGCGTGGTCTCGATGAAGTCGAGCAGCTCGGCGTCGACTTTGGCGAAGCCACCTCGGCTGGCGTCCAGCAGTTCATAGCCGCCCTGCACGATGGCCTCGACGTTCTGCGCCACACCATGATCGTCCGACACCGCCATGGCGCCGTACACCGGGTGCGCGCCCGCCTCTGCCAGCGCCAGGCCGGCCAGGGTGGTGCCGGTGCCTGCGGCCAGCCACCAGGCGTCGTAATCCGTCCAGCCCACGCTGTGCAACTGCACACGCACCTGCTCGACCAGCACCGCGCAACCCAGGGCGCCCGCACGGCCACCGCCGCCCTCGGGCACGGGGTGCAGGTGGGGATATTGCTCACGCCACGGCAACCAGAAACCCGGTTCATGCCGCGCGCGATAACCGCCATAACCCAGCCAATGCAACTGCATGCCAAAAGCTTTCAAGTCGAGGACGGTGGCCGTGTCTTGCGGGTGCCCACGCAGCAGGCCGACGGTAGGGAAACCGAAGCGCTTGCCGGCGGCAGCCAAGGCATGCAGATGGTTGGAGTAAGCCCCGCCCAGGCTGATCAGGCCACGAGCGGCCTGCGCCTGCGCCAGATGCCCGGTGAGCTTGAACCACTTGTTGCCGCTGATCAGCGGGTCGATGCGATCCAGGCGCAGCACGGCCAGCTCGACACCTCTGAGCCAATCCAGATACAGCGGTTCAAGCGGTGCGTGGGGAAGCCAATCGAAGGGACCCATCGGGCGGGATCTGCATGAAAAACGGGGCGGTAGTCTACCACCGCCCCGCACCGGGTCTTATAGCTCGGCCGCGAGGCGCGAGCCCTGGTTGATGGCGCGCTTGGCGTCCAGCTCGGCCGCCACATCGGCGCCGCCGACCAGGTGTACGTTCTGGCCGGCGGCGACCAGGCCGTCCTGCAATTCGCGCAACGGGTCCTGGCCGGCGCAAATGACGATGTTGTCCACCGCCAGCACCTGGGGTTCGCCCTCGGCGCCAATGCGGATGTGCAGGCCGGCATCGTCGATCTTCAGGTACTCGACACTGTTGAGCATCTGCACCTGCTTGTTCTTCAAACCAGTACGGTGGATCCAGCCGGTGGTCTTGCCCAGGCCGTCGCCGACCTTGGAGGTCTTGCGTTGCAGCAGGAACACCTCACGCGCCGGGGCATGGGGTTGCGGCTTGATCCCGGCCACGCCACCACGGGCTTGCAACTGGGTGTCGATGCCCCATTCCTTCCAGAACGCTTCGCGGTCCAGGCTGGTGGACACGCCCTGATGCACGAGGAACTCAGACACGTCGAAACCGATACCGCCCGCGCCGATCACCGCCACGCGCTTGCCGACCGGTTTGCGCTCCAGGATCACATCCAGGTAGCTCAGCACCTTGGCGTTGTCGATCCCCGGGATCGCCGGGGTGCGTGGCGCGATACCGGTCGCCAGGATGATCTCGTCATAGCCGCCCGCCGCCAGTTGCGCCACGTCCACGCGGGTGTTGAGGCACAGCTCCACATGGGTGGTCTGCAATTTGCGCTTGAAATAGCGCAGGGTTTCGAAGAACTCCTCTTTGCCCGGCACCCGCTTGGCGATGTTGAACTGGCCGCCGATCTCGCTGGCGGAATCGAACAAGGTCACGTGGTGGCCACGCTCGGCGGCCACCGTCGCAGCGGCCAGGCCGGCAGGACCGGCACCGACCACGGCGATCTTCTTGACCTGCTGGACGGGCAAATAGTTGAGCTCGGTTTCGTAGCACGCCCGTGGGTTGACCAGGCAAGTGGTCAGCTTGCCGCCAAAGGTGTGGTCCAGGCACGCCTGGTTGCAGCCGATGCAGGTATTGATCTCATCGGCGCGGCCGGCGGCGGCCTTGTTGACGAACTCCGGGTCGGCCAGGAACGGGCGTGCCATGGAGACCATGTCGGCATCGCCTTCGGCCAGGATCTGCTCGGCGATTTCCGGGGTGTTGATACGGTTGGTGGTGATCAACGGAATCTGCACCGCCCCGCGCAGCTTGGCGGTGACTTTGCTGAACGCGCCACGCGGCACCTTGGTGGCGATGGTCGGGATGCGCGCTTCGTGCCAGCCGATACCGGTGTTGATGATCGTCGCACCGGCGCCCTCGATGGCCTTGGCCAACTGCACGATTTCTTCCCAGGTGCTGCCGCCTTCCACCAGGTCGAGCATCGACAGGCGGAAGATGATGATGAAATTCGGACCCACGGCTTCACGCACACGACGCACGATTTCCACTGCCAGGCGCATGCGGTTTTCGTAGCTGCCACCCCAGCGGTCGGTGCGGTGGTTGGTGTGGGCCGCGAGGAACTGGTTAATGAAGTAGCCTTCGGAGCCCATGATTTCCACGCCATCGTACTCGGCGACCTGGGCCAGCAGCGAGCAGGTGACGAAATCCTGGATCTGCTTCTCGATGCCCTCTTCGTCCAGCTCCTTGGGCTTGAACGGGTTGATCGGCGCCTGGATCGCACTCGGCGCGACCTGTTTGGGGCTGTAGGCATATCGGCCGGCGTGGAGGATCTGCATGCAGATCTTGCCACCCGCCGCGTGCACCGCCTGGGTCACGATCTTGTGTTTTTGTGCTTCTTCCTCGGTGGTCAGCTTGGCTGCGCCGGCGTACACCCCGCCCTCATCATTCGGGCCAATGCCGCCGGTGACCATCAGGCCCACGCCGCCCTGGGCGCGCTCGGCAAAATAGGCAGCCATGCGTTCGAACCCGCCGGGTTTCTCTTCAAGGCCAGTGTGCATCGAACCCATCAGGGTACGGTTGCGCAAAGTGGTAAAACCCAGGTCCAACGGGGCCAGCAGATGCGGGTAGGCAGCAGCGGTCATGGTCAAGCTCCACAACGGATCATCACGGGGTGTGACGGGCTCGTGCGACCCGCCATCGGTTTATGTCCCACAGACTAAGAGGCGGTGGATGACGGCTCAATGACTGAAACTGACAAGTTATTGATCCAAATGCACAGCGCCCCTTGGCAAGCCCGCCCATGGGCCCTACCCTAGTCGGCGAACCCTGCACACGGTCTGTTGTCTGTTCCCCCATGCGTAAACTTCTTGCTCTTACCGTCTCCCTGGCGCTGGTTGCCGCCATCGCCGCCTATCTGGTCTGGACCCAGGAACGCCCCGTGGCGCATTACCTGTCGGACCTGCGGATCACCCTCGCCGTCAACGAAGGCCTGCCTGCCGACCGTGGCAACCTGCTGGGCATCCAGCCGGAACTGTTCCCCGCCGACTACCAGAGCCTGGAACGCCTGCACCTGAAGCTCGCGGCGTACTTGCAAAAAGCCCGGGACCAGGGGCTGATCAATGACAAGACCATCGTGGTGCTGCCCGAACATATCGGCACCTGGCTGATGCTCACCGGCGAAAAAAACGAGGTGTACCAGGCGCTCCATGTGAAAGATGCGATGAACTGGCTGTCGGTCAGCAACCCGCTGCTGTTCGCCCGCGCCTGGATCAGCGCCACCGGCGACAATCGCACCGACGACGCCTACCTGCGCATGAAAGCCTCGGGCATGGCACGGGACTATCAGCTGTTGTTCGGCGGCCTGGCCAAGGAGTTCGGCGTTACGTTGGTGGCCGGCTCCATCACCCTGCCGAACCCGAGCGTGAGCCAGGGTCAACTGCAGGTCGGCCATGGCGCCTTGTATAACGCCAGCGTGGTGTTTGCCGCCGACGGCTTGCCGATCGGCGATCCGCAGCGCCAGCTCTACCCGATCTACGATGAGCGCGGCTTCATCAAGCCTGGCGATGAAAACATCGTCAGCGTGGTCGACACTCCGGCCGGGCGCCTGGGGGTGCTGGTCGGCAGCGACAGCTGGTACCCGGACAACTACCGCAAGCTCAACGAACAAGGCGCGCAATTGATCGCGGTGCCAGCCTTTGTGCTGGGTCGCGATACCTGGGACCGTCCGTGGCGCGGCTTCAAAAGCGTGTCCACCCCGACCGAAATCAGCCTCAAGCCCGAAGAACTCAGTGAAGGCGAAGCCTGGCGCCGTCTTACGCTGATCAGCCAGCAACCGATCAGCCAGGCCAGCGCCGGCATGAGCGTGTTCCTGCGCGGGCAGTTCTGGGACCTGGGCACCGCCGGGCACAGTTTTCTCAGCAGCAACGGGCAAATCAGCGCCGATGGCGAGGCCCGTGGCGCGCGCTTGTTGAATATCTGGCTGTGAAACCGGTACGGCTGGGGGACCTGTCGGTGGGCTTCGTGCACAGCCTGGCCGATGCCATCAGCAGCCACGGCCTGGACCCGCAGCCGCTGCTACTGCAATACGGACTCGACTCGGCGCGCCTCGCCGAAGCCGGTGCACGCTTGTCGATCCCGCGTTACATGCGCCTGGGCCACGCCGCCATCCAGCTCACCGGCGACCCGGGCCTGGGCCTGCGCATGGGCCAGCTCAGCCGCTTGAGCCAGGCGGGGCTCGCCGGCGTCACCGCCGACCAGGCGCCCAACGTGCGCGAGGCGGCGCGCGCATTAACGCGTTTCGAGGCGCTGTACGGCTCCAACTATCGCGGGCAGTCGAGCTTCGTCGAGGATGCCGAGGGCGCCTGGTTGCGCTTCTACTCCATCAGCCCCTACAACGCCTACAACCGCTTCGTGGTGGACTCGATCATCGCCGGCTGGCTGCATCAGTTGTCGAGCCTGGCCCGGCAACCGGTGCAGGCGCAGCGTATCGACATCGAGTTCGAGGCGCCGGAGTACAGCGAACGCTACGACGCGCTGGGAGACGTTCACTTCGGTGCCGACGCCAATCAACTGCGCCTCAGCCAGCACACCCTGGCCCTGCGCAACCCGCAGCACTGCCCCAGTACCTGGAACCTGTTGTTGCAGCTGTGTGAGCGAGAGTTGGAGCAACTGACCCGCACCCGCAGCCTGCGCGAGCGCATTACCCGTTTGCTCGGGCCGATGCTCAATGGCGGCCGGGAACCCGACCTGGAAGAAGTGGCGGCACGCTTGAAGCTGCCGACCTGGACGCTGCGCCGCAAACTGGCCGATGAAGGCACTCAGTTTCGCGCGATTCTCAACGACACCCGTCGTGACCTGGCCATGACCTACATCCGCGACACGGAACTGGCGTTCGGCGAGATCGCCTACTTGCTCGGCTTTGCCTCGGCCCAGGCATTTCAACGGGCCTTCAGGCGGTGGAACAACCAGACCCCAGGGGAATTTCGCCGCAGTCAGCGGCATTCCGCCTGAAGTCTTTATTACAGCTCTGTTGCATCGTCTGCCGGTTCCAGCGGGTCCAACTCAATCGCGTGGTACTCAAGCAGTTCTTCCTGGTAATCGTCCATGGCGGACTCCTTCTTGCGTTAACAGGGGTTGCAGATAAATGACCTGCATCACCAGCCTAAAGTGCCGTGATGACGAAAAAATGTCGACGTCATGACGTTCCTGCACTCAAGGATTAAACGTAGCAGCGCTGCAGGGATTTAGCACCCGAGGAATGAGGCACTATTGCAATCATTGCAATTGCAATTAAATGCGAATTTCCATTAGGGTATGGGCATTCGTCGCCAGGTGACCCTCTCCATGACCGCCGCTACCGCACACGCCGCGCAGCTCTGTATCGACGCCTTGAGCACTGCCACCCCCGCCAGCCGGTCACCGTTGCACACCGTGATCAGCATGGCCAGCACCCTCGAATCCAGCCGCCAGGCCTGGGTGATCCACGGCCAGTCGCACTCCCGACGCGTGGGTAACTGGCCCGCCTGGTTCGCCCGCAACGCCGTGGAAAAACCCTTGCTGTACCTGCACAGCGCGCACTCGGCGGCACAGTTGAGCGCGCTATCGAACGTTACCCGGCAGCGCGGCATCCTGTGCAACGACATTGAAAACCAGCCCTCCCGGTGGCCCAAAGGTGCGCAGCCGTCCTTGCCGTTGTGGCTGGCCACTCATCCGCGCTGTACCCCGTATGACCCGGCCTCGGGGGAAGAAGCCCGCGCGATTGTGCTCGCGGCGTTGCGAAGCCTGTATGTCGAGGGCAAGCCCGGTTTCTATTACCTCGCGTTGCACGATCAGGACAGTGCAGCGCCGTTGGGCGAGCAGGACCGGGAGGCCGCGCTCAAGGGCATGTACCCACTCCAGCGCAACAGCCCCTTCGATGTGCGATTGCTCGGCGCAGGCCGCGCGCTTGACGAGGTGGTGCACGCCAGGCGCTTGCTCAAACAGCACTGGAACATCAGCGCGCAGCCATGGAGCTGCCCCAGCTACACACGACTGGCCCGCGAGGCAGCGGCCGCTGAACGCTGGAATCGCCTGCACCCAAGACTGCCCAAGCGCGGTTGCCATTTGCGTGATTGCCTGGCGGGGACCGCTGCGCCGGTAATTGCGGTGACCGGGTATCCGCAGGCGATTGTCGATCAGTTGGGGGCGCACGTGGATGCACGCTTTGTGGCGCTGGGCGCGGGGTCGGTACAGGCGGCGGCGCCGAGTCGATATTGGATCGTGGTATCGGCGCTCAGGGCATTGGCGGATGAAGGGCGGATCGACACACGGCAAGTGCAGGACGCGATGAAGCGCTATGCAGTGGAATGCGAGTGACGGCAAGGCAGCGCCGCAGGGTTTCAGATTTTGCGGCGACTGCGGGTCTGCACGCCCGCCTCCATCGCCAGCCCGGCGGTGCGCTCCAACGCGTCGGCGAAGCCCTGGCGCTGCTCGGGCTCAATCTGCGACAGAAACAACTCATCCACCGTGCTTTCGTAGATCTTCCACATCTTTTTACGCAGCACCCGACCGGCCTCGGTGATCGAGGCAAACGCCGCGCGGCCATCACCGTCGGAGCGGGAACGTACCACCAGACCGTCCTTTTCCAGGCGGTCGACCAGCCGCGTGAGGTTGTAGCGTTCGATGGCCAGCACGTCGGCCAATTCGTGCATGCGGCGGGTGCCGTCGGGGCCGCTTTCCAGCCCCCATAGCGCGTCGTACCAGGCGTACGGCGGCAGGTCCGCCTCAGCCAGGCGACGCTCGATTTCACGGATGACCGTCCTGTGGGCCCTGACAAAACGGAACCATACATCCGGCTCTTTCGACGACATGCAACACCATCCGGAGAATTTCAAGAAGGTTGCAATAGTAGCTCATCCCGCGCTAGATTCGGTCATGTAGTTGCAATTGCAATTATATTTACCGGCACTCCCACAAGGAGCCCGCCACTTCAAACCTGCCTACCCTGGAGCCTCACATGACCCCGAACAACGCTGTCAGACGCGACGACGACCCACAGGAAACCCGCGAGTGGCTGGAGTCCATCGAATCGGTGTTGTCCACTGAATGCCGGCCCCGCGCGCACTACCTGATCGATCAGTTGCTGGATTTCGACGTGGCGCGGCATGGCGACTTCTACGGGCGGGTGACCACGCCGTACGTCAATACCCTCCCGGTGGACCGTCAGTTGCCCTACCCCGGCAACCTGGCCATCGAACGCCGTATCAATGCGTTTATCCGCTGGAATGCCATGGCAATGGTGTTGCGTGCAGGCAAGCACTCAGGGGTGGGTGGGCATATCGCAACCTATGCGTCAGCCGCCGTGCTCTACGACGTAGGCTTCGACCACTTCTTTCGTGGCCGTACCGAGCACTTTGACGGCGACCTGGTGTACATCCAGGGCCACTCCTCCCCCGGCATTTATGGCCGCGCCTACCTGGAGGGCCGCATCAGCGAAGCGCAACTCGACAACTTTCGCCGTGAGGCCGGTGGCGAGGGTATTTCGTCCTACCCGCACCCACGGCTGATGCCGGACTTCTGGCAATTCCCCACCGTGTCCATGGGCCTTGGCCCGATCACTGCCGCTTACCAGGCGCGCTTCATGCGCTACCTGGAACTGCGCGACCTCAAACCCCACCAGGGGCGCAAGGTCTGGGCCTTCCTCGGTGATGGCGAAATGGACCAGCCGGAATCCCTGGCCGCCATTTCCCTGGCCGGGCGCGAGAAACTCGACAACCTGATCTTTGTGGTCAATTGCAACCTGCAACGCCTGGACGGCCCGGTGCGCGGTAATGCCAAGGTGATCCAGGAGTTCGAAAGCCTGTATCGCGCCGCCGGTTGGAACGTGATCAAAGTGATCTGGGGCGGTGGTTGGGACGCCCTGCTGGACAAAGACCACAGCGGCCTGCTGCGCCAACGCATGATGGAATGCGTGGACGGCGACTATCAGAACTACAAGTCGCAGAACGGCGCTTATGTGCGCGAACATTTCTTCGGCAAATACCCGGAGTTGCTGGCATTGGTTGCGGACATGTCCGACGACGAAATCTGGAAGCTCTCACGGGGCGGGCATGACCCGGACAAGGTCTACAACGCCTACGCCGCCGCTGTGCGCCATAGCGGCCAGCCTACGGTGATCCTGGCGAAAACCGTCAAGGGTTTCGGCATGGGTGAAGCCGGCGAAGGCCAGAACATCAACCATCAATTGAAGAAGATGGGCGCAGACGCGGTAAGAGCCTTCCGCGATCGTTTTGGCCTGGAAGTCGCGGACGAGCAACTCGCCGACATTCCCTACCTCAAGCCCGCCGCCGACAGCGAAGAAGCCCGTTACTTCGCTGCGCGCCGCCAGGCCCTGGGCGGCTATGTACCGGCACGCCACAGTGCGGTCGAACCCTTGCAGATCCCCGAACTCGCCGCCTTTGCCACCCAGCTCAAGGACACCGGCGAACGGGCGATCTCCACCACCATGGCCTTTGTGCGCATCCTCGGCACCCTGCTCAAGGACCCGCACCTGGGCAAACTGATCGTGCCTATCGTGCCGGACGAGTCGCGCACCTTTGGCATGGAAAGCCTGTTCCGTCAGATTGGCATCCACTCCGCCGTAGGCCAGCTCTACACCCCGCAGGACGCAGGGCAACTGAGCTACTACAAGGAAAGCAAGGACGGACAGATCCTGCAGGAAGGCCTGAATGAATCCGGCGCCATTTCCTCGTGGATCGCGGCCAGTACGTCCTACAGCAACCACGGCTTGATGACGGTGCCGTTCTATATCTTCTACTCGATGTTCGGCTTCCAGCGGGTCGGCGACCTGGCCTGGGCCGCCGGCGATGCACGGGCACGCGGTTTTTTGCTGGGGGCCACGGCCGGCCGCACCACGCTGATGGGCGAAGGCTTGCAGCATGACGATGGACACAGCCATATCCTGTCGTCGGTGATTCCGTGCTGCGTGTCCTACGACCCGACATTTGCCTACGAGCTGGCGGTGATCATTCGCGAAGGCATGCGGCGGATGTACGTGGAACAGGAGGACATCTACTACTACATCACCCTGCTCAACGAGAATTACCCGCACCCGGCGATGCCCGAAGGGGTGGAAGACGGGATTCTGAAGGGCATGTACCCGCTCAAGACCAGCGAGCAGGCCCGGGTGCAACTGATGGGCAGTGGCTCAATCCTGCGCGAAGTGATCGCGGCGGCCGAGCTGCTTGAGCAGGACTTCGGCGTGCACAGCACTGTGTGGAGCGCCACCAGCCTCACCGAATTGCGCCGCGACGGGCATGCAGCCGAACGCTGGAACCTGCTGCACCCGCAGAGCGAGCCACGGGTAAGTTATGTGGAGCAATGCCTGGCCGGGCAGAACGGGCCGGTGGTGGTGGCGACGGACTACATGAAGCTGTTCGCCGATCAGATCCGCCCCTTTGTCCACGGCCGACGCTTTGTGGCACTGGGCACGGACGGCTTCGGGCAATCGGATACCCGTGACACCCTGCGCGCGTTCTTCGAAGTGGACCGGTATTTCATCGCGCTGACAGCCTTGAAGGCGTTGGCGGATGACGGCGTTATCGGTCGTGAAAAAGTCAGTGAAGCCATCAGCCGCTACGGGATCAACGTCGACAAGGTCAACCCCGTGGCGGTATGAATTACTGCGCCGGTGTCGGCAGGGGCGGAATCGCTTCTGTCGGTGCCGGCAGGTCCGGGTTACTGGTAGCCGGCGCGGGTTCCGCCTGCGGCGCAATCGGCGCGGCCTCGGCAGGCGGCGTGACGGGCTGGGAAACGGCAGGCTCCTCCTTCGGCGATTCGGTTTTCTCTGCTGCCGGTGCGGTTTTAGGTTCCGGCACACCCAGCTCGGCTTTCGGCTGCTCGGGGATATGCGCGGCCTTCTTCACTTCCTGAGGCAAGAACACGTCCACCAGCGCAAAATAGCGCTCGTAGAATTTCGGTGCCGAAACGGTCTCGCTCGCCACCTTCACCATCGAGTCATCGGTGGAACCGATCGGCATCGACACCGAACCCAGCACGCCCACGCCCAGGCTCGCGGAGTTGTTGACCTTCTTCAGCGCGTAACGGTCCTGCAAGGCGTTGGCGAACATGGTGGAGTGATTGGTACCTTTGCCATCGTCGGCACACACCACGTTGAAGCTGATCTGCAAGTGGGTCTCGCCGGTCTGCTGGAAGCTCTTGTTACCCACCACCAGTTTCGGATCGCTGCTGGTGATGATATAGCCCTGGCTCAGCAAGGCACGTCGCGCCGCTTCGCACGCCGCCACATCGGTGACCGGGTAATCGCGGGAAAACGTACCGGAGTCGTCGAAATTCTCATGTTCATAAATGGCGGTCTTGGGTGACGAGCAGCCCGCGGCGCCCGCCAGCACCAGCGCCAGCCCGAGGCTACGCAAGTGAAATGATGTCGACATTGAAAATCCTGAGGAAAACGGTCCGGGCGGTATTGTGCAACAGAACGAGGCCTTGGCGCGCGCATTCCTGTCGGTAAAACGTCACAGCCTTACCTTACGCCGCCCGTAGGAAAAAGACCTGCACACATATGATCAATAAACACGCGCAACTTGACCGAAGCATGGCGACTTGATGGCCATAACATCCAGAAACTGCCTCGGTGTTCCAGAAAATCATCCAGCACCCTTTGCAGGCGCCCCTCCTGCACGGCCTGTTCGACCATGTAGTCCGGCAGGCAGGCGATCCCCAACCCGTCGAGCACCACATGCTTGAGGGACTCGATGGTGGTACTGACCAACGGAGTACGCAGGACCGGCTCCGACGCGCCGGGGGCCAGGCGTAACGGCCAGGGTTCCAACTTGCCAGTGGCGCAGAACTTGTGGCGCAGGCAGGCATGGCCGTTCAAGTCCTGCGGCTGCCGTGGGGTGCCGTGCTGGCGAAAATAGGCTGGCGTACCCACCAGCACCAACCGGTAATGCCCCAGGTGGCGTGCCATCAAGCGCGAATCTTCCGGCTTGCCGGTGCGAATCACCGCATCGAAACCTTCCTCGATCACGTCCACCATGCGGTCGGAAAAATCCACATCCAACTCGATCTCCGGGTACGCACGCATGAAATCACTGAGCACCGGCATCAGCAGGCCACGCACCTGTGGCACACTGATGCGCAGCGTGCCACGGGGCGTGGCACTGGCGTCTGTCAGCTCCCGCTCAGCCGCCTCGACCTCGGCCAGGATCCTGCGCGAACGCTCCAGCAATAGCGCACCTTCGCTAGTCAAAGTGATGCTGCGGGTGCTGCGATGAAACAGCCGCACGCCCAGGCGGTCTTCCAGCCGCGCAATGCTTTTGCCGACGGCCGACGACGACACACCCAACACGCGCCCGGCGACGGTGAAGCTACGCGTTTCTGCCACCTGCACGAATACAGAGAGGCTACCCAGACTGTCCATGGGTGAATCCTTGGAAATTACGGACACAAGCGTCCGATAAGTTCGGAACCTTAGCCTGTTTTTCCGCAGATCACAGCCCTCTACTCTGCCGGCTGCCCTTTTGCATGGATAGAGCGCGATGACCTCCCTCACCGATTCCCCCGTGACCGCCCGAAAAGAAACACTGCCGCTGGGAGGATTACTGGCCCTGGCCAGCGCCGGCTTTATCACTATCCTCACCGAAGCCATGCCCGCCGGGCTCCTGCCGCAGATGGGCGAAGGCCTGGGCGTGTCGCCCGCGCTGGTCGGTCAATTGGTTACACTGTACGCCCTTGGATCACTGCTGGCGGCCATCCCCCTGACACTGTTGACCCGAAGCTGGCGACGCCGCCCGTTGTTGCTGATCGCGATCGGCGGCTTTGCCCTGGTCAACAGTGTGACCGCGCTATCCGGCCACTATGGGCTGACGCTGGTGGCGCGCTTCTTTGCCGGTGTATTCGCCGGACTGCTGTGGGCGCTGTTGGCGGGCTATGCCAGCCGAATGGTCGCGCCCCACCTGCAGGGCCGGGCCATCGCAGTTGCGATGCTGGGTGCACCGCTGGCCCTGTCGCTGGGTGTGCCCGCCGGCACCTTTCTGGGGGCTGCGGTTGGCTGGCGCCTGAGTTTTGCAATCATGACCGGGCTGACGCTGGTGCTACTGATCTGGGCACGCCTGCAACTGCCGGATTTCGCCGGCGAACCAGCGGGCAACCGCTTGGGGCTGCATCAAGTGTTCAGCTTGCCGGGTATCCGTCCGGTGCTATGGGTAACCTTTACCTACGTGCTTGCCCACAACATTCTCTACACCTACATCGCGCCGCTGCTGGTGCCGGCGGGGATTGCCGCCGATATTGACCAAGTGCTGCTGGTGTTTGGCCTTGCCGCGTTGCTGAGCATCTGGCTGGCGGGTGTATTGATTGATCGGTGGTTACGCCCGTTACTGCTGATCAGTTGTGCGCTGTTCGGTCTGGTCGCCTTGGCGCTGGCGTTCTGGATGAACCTGCCGGCGGCTATCTACCTCGCGGTCGCGCTGTGGGGCCTGGCGTTCGGCGGGTTGCCCGCGTTGCTGCAAACCGCACTGGCCAAATCGGCAGGTGAGTCGGCGGACCCCGCGCAATCGATGCTGGTGACCGTGTGGAACCTGGGCATCGCTGGCGGCGGCCTCGCGGGCGGGGTGCTGCTCCAGGGCTGGGGCGTCGCCGCATTTCCCTGGGCGGTGGTGTTGCTGATGCTGTGGGCATTGGCCGGGGCGTCGAGAGGCGCCCGCAGTTGAAGAATCAATAAGACCCTACCTGGCTGAGCGCCACGGCCGAAAGATACAGACCGGCACCAAACACGCCATGGGACAGCACACTGCGCAGGCGATTTCTCCAAGGTGTTGGTGTGCGAGACGCCGCCACACCCGCGCCCATCGCGGGCTGCATCACGAAGTAAGGGATCACCACCGTCAGCGTGCCCACCATCAACGCAGGCAACCATTGGGGATCATGCAGCCATTGCACGCCGTAGATACTCACCAACAGCGCCGCAAAGGCGATACCCACGGCATAGTGAATCGCCCAGCCCAGCGCCGATTCGCCGCGTACCGGCGAGGCCTTGCCGATACTGGCATGGGCAAGCGTGCCGTGACGCAGGTGGCCGGCCCAGCGGCCCACCATCGAGTAATCGAGCGTTGTAATGCCCAAGCCTTTGAGAATCATCGACCACACATCCATCACGACAGTCGCCCCGATCCCGATCAATACCAGCCTTACACCTTCTTCCATCGACAACATGACCTGCCCTCCGATTGATGAGCCCCTCGTTCACAGGCAGGATAGAAGTTGAAGTCAACTTCAAGTCAAGGGAGGCATCATGGATATCTCGGAAGTGGCCCGGCGTACGGGGCTGCCCTCCTCCACCGTGCGGTTTTACGAGAAGGCCGGGTTGATCACCGCGACCAGTGCCCCAGGGGAACGGCGCCACTTCAGGCCCGCAGTGCTCGATCAATTGGCGCTGATCGCCCTCGGACAAGCCGGCGGCCTGTCGCTGGATGAAATCCGCAGCATGCTGCCCTTCGAGGGCGTATTGCAGGTGGACAGACAGCTGTTGCTGGACAAGGCCGACAGCATCGACGCGACCATCAAGCGCCTGAAAGCGATGAGTCAGGGCTTGCGGCATGCGGCGGACTGCCCGGCACCTGACCATGGGCAATGCCCGAATTTCCAGCGCTTGGTCAAGGTCGCGGCAGGCACGCTGAAAAGGAGCAGAACGGCGCGTACCCCATCGGGCAGTCCACTCCAGCGCCCATAAAAAAGCCCCCGGTCTTTTCAGGCCGGGGGCTTTTGAGTCAAACCGACATCAGAACTTCTTGATGTCAGCCTTGGTTTCCAACTGCTTGCGGTAGGCCGCGAAGTCCTGCTGACCGACACGGGAAGCGAGGAAGCGGCGGTATTGCGCCTTTTCTTCGTCCGTTGGCGCAGCGGCTTCGTTGACGCCGTTCAGGCGCACGATGACCAGGCTACCATCCGCCAGGGTCACGGTGGTGAAGGTCGGCTTGTCCTTCGCCGCAGGCTTGGGCATGCGGAACAGGGCTTGCAGCACGGCAGGGTCGATCGCTTCCTGGCTACGGGTAGCGGCTTCAGTGACCTTCCAGGCCTGGCCGTCGACCGGCTGGTTCAGCGGGGTCTTGCCATCACGCAGGCTGGCGATCAGCTCGTCAGCGTGAGTCTTGGCAGCCGCGCTGGCGCGTTCCTTGGCCATCTGGGTGCGGATCGCCGCTGCGACGCTTTCCAGCGGCAGTTGCGAAGGCTTCAGGTGCTCTTTGGCACGCAGCACGATGATGGTTTCCGGGTCCAGCTCGATAGCGCTGCTGTTGGCACCCTCATCCAGCACTTCCGGGCTGAACGCAGCGGTGACCACGGCCCGGTTGGCCGCAACACCTTCGCCTCCTTCACGGCCAAACGGCGCGGAGGTGTGTACAGTCAGTTTCAGGTCGGACGCCGGCTGGGCCAGGTCGGAGGCTTCGAATGCCGCATCTTCCAATTGTTTGGTCGCTTCGACATAACGCTGCTCGACCTGCTGGGTCTTGAGCTCTTTGGTCAGCTTGTCTTTCAGGCTGGCAAAGGTCGGCACTTGCGGTGCTTCAACGCCGAGCAGCTTGATCAGGTGCCAACCGAAGCTGCTGCGAACCGGTGCCGATACCTGGTCCTTGTTCAACGCGTACAAGGCGGTTTCGAAGTCCGGGTCGTAGACGCCAGGGCCGGCAAAGCCCAGGTCACCGCCGTTGCTGGCCGAGCCTGGATCCTGGGAGAACTCCTTGGCCAGGGCTTCGAACTTCTCACCCTTGGCCAGGCGTGCCTGGATTTCTTCGATCTTGGCCTTGGCTTGCGCGTCGGTGGTCTTGTCGTTGACTTCAATCAGAATGTGCGCGGCACGACGCTGCTCAGCGAGGTTGGCGATTTCTTTCTGATAGGCGGCCTGCAACTCATCGTCCTTCACGGTGACCTGGTCGAAGAAGGAAGACTTCTTCAGTTCCAGATAGTCGATGACCACTTGATCAGGGGTCATGAACTCTTTGGCATGCTGGTCGTAGTAAGCCTTGACCTCGTCGTCGGTGAGTTTCACCGCGGCAGGGTTGGCCTTGATGTTGACGGTGGCGAAATCGCGGGTCTGCTTTTCCAGGCGGGCGAATGCCAGGACTTCCGCGTCGGTCACAAAACCGCTGCCGGCGATGCCTGCGCGA
Organism: Pseudomonas sp. FW305-3-2-15-C-LB1; assembly: GCF_058787615.1. NCBI lineage: Bacteria > Pseudomonadati > Pseudomonadota > Gammaproteobacteria > Pseudomonadales > Pseudomonadaceae > Pseudomonas > Pseudomonas sp. FW305-3-2-15-C-LB1. The sequence continues at coordinate 334,498 of NZ_JBYSZX010000006.1, forward strand.
ACCTGGCCGATCAGCATTTCCTGGGTCAGCATCTGACGGAACTGCATACGGGTGTAGCCCAGTTGGCGAATGACCTGGTCAAAGCGGTCAGGGCTGAACTTGCCGTCCACCTGGAATTCCGGCGTCTGCAGGATCACCTGGTCCAGTGCAGCTTCGGAGAAGCCAAACTTGGAGTCGGCGGCGCCTTGCAGCAGCAGCTTGCGATCGATCAGGCCCTTGAGGGCCGCGTCGCGCAGCAGTTTTTCGTCCAGCAGCGAAGCATCGAAATCCTTGCCCAGCTGTTGCATCAGCTGGCGGCGTTGCATGTCGACGGCCTGGCTCAGTTCGGTCTGGGTGATTTCTTCACCGTTGACCTTGGCCACGTCCTGCTTGTTGTTACCCGAAGCCTGGAAAATGGCCTCGATACCGGTGAACGCCATCAACGCGACGATGATCCCGATAATGGTCTTGGCAATCCAGCCTTGTGAATTGTCCCTGATATTTTGCAGCATGCGTCCCCCAGAAACGGTTGAACTTCAAGAATAGGCAACCGTGGAGCGTGGGTAGAGTACGGATATAAGAAAGGCGCATCCAAGGATGCGCCTTCTCGCAACTGGCGGAGCGGACGGGGGTTTTCGTTCTCCCCCCGGCTTGGCGACCCGATGAATACCTGGGTCTGCTGGCCGCTCCGCTGCCAGGTCGAACCTGCGTCCGACCCGGGTAGGTAAAGGCTTGGTCGAAGCTTAGTTAACGGCTTCTTTCAGGGCTTTACCGGCTTTGAAACCTGGTTTCTTGGCGGCAGCGATTTGCAGTGGGTCGCCAGTCTGTGGGTTACGGCCAGTGCGAGCTGGGCGGTGAGTCACAGAGAACGTACCGAAGCCTACCAGTACCACGGAGTCGCCGGCCTTCAGAGCGCCAGTGACGGATTCGATTACTGCATCCAGCGCACGGCCAGCAGCAGCTTTCGGGATATCAGCGGATGCAGCGATAGCATCAATCAGTTCCGACTTGTTCACTCTAAGTCCCCTTATATATCTATTGAGTATGATTCTAAGTTTTTTGGTGAAAGCAAAAACCAGTGCTGAATGGCCTACAGACACTTAAGAGCCGCTTTATAACAAGGGCTCTAAAAAGCTGTCAAGGAAGCCCCCAGGCTTTAACACATTAATGCGTGCTAATTCTTTCCTTGGAATCAGACTCGCGTTTTTCGTCCTTTGCAACTATCTCCGGAGCCACATCCGGCAAGGGCTCCGGCGCGTATTGCAGCGCAATTTGCAGGACCTCGTCAATCCATTTAACCGGTTTAATCTGAAGATCCTGCTTGATATTGTCAGGAATTTCCTTCAAGTCGCGAACATTCTCTTCAGGAATGATCACGGTCTTGATACCGCCCCGGTGTGCAGCCAGCAATTTCTCTTTCAGGCCACCGATAGCCAATACCTGGCCACGCAGGGTGATTTCACCGGTCATGGCGACATCGGCGCGTACCGGAATGCCGGTCAACGCCGATACCAGGGCCGTGCACATGCCTACACCAGCGCTAGGGCCGTCCTTGGGGGTCGCCCCTTCCGGCATGTGGATGTGCGTGTCGTGCTTCTCGTGGAAGTCCAGGGGGATCCCCAGGCTCCTGGCGCGGCTGCGCACCACGGTCTGCGCGGCAGTGATGGACTCGACCATCACGTCACCGAGGGATCCGGTCTTGATCAACTGGCCTTTGCCTGGAATCACTGCGGCTTCGATGGTCAGCAACTCGCCGCCCACCTGGGTCCACGCCAGGCCAGTCACCTGGCCGACCTGATCCTGCTGTTCGGCCAGGCCGTAGCGGAATTTGCGCACGCCCAGAAAGTGCTCCAGGGAGTCGGCCGTGACCTTCACCGAGAAGCGTTTTTCCAGTGCGTGCTCTTTGACCGCCTTGCGGCAGATCTTCGCAATCTGGCGCTCAAGGCCCCGTACACCGGCCTCGCGGGTGTAGTAGCGCACGATGTCGCGGATCGCCTCGACCTCGAATTCGATCTCGCCTTTCTTCAGGCCATTGGCCGACGTCTGCTTGGGCGCGAGGTATTTGACGGCGATGTTGATCTTTTCGTCTTCGGTGTAACCCGGCAGACGAATCACCTCCATCCGGTCCAGCAGCGCTGGCGGGATGTTCATGGAGTTGGAGGTGCACAGGAACATCACATCGGAGAGGTCGTAGTCGACTTCCAGGTAATGGTCGTTGAAATTGTGGTTCTGCTCGGGGTCGAGCACTTCCAGCAACGCCGATGCCGGATCGCCTCGCATGTCACTGCCCATTTTGTCGATTTCATCGAGCAGGAACAGCGGGTTGCGCACACCCACCTTTGTCATCTTTTGAATCAATCTTCCTGGCATCGAACCGATGTATGTGCGGCGATGACCACGGATTTCCGCTTCATCCCGTACACCACCAAGGGCCATGCGCACGAACTTACGGTTGGTAGCGTTGGCAATCGACTCGGCCAGGGAGGTTTTACCCACACCCGGCGGACCAACCAGGCACAACACCGGGCCACGAATCTTCTTCACGCGTTTTTGCACAGCGAGGTATTCGAGGATGCGTTCCTTGACTTCTTCCAGGCCATAGTGATCGGCGTCGAGAATGTCTTCGGCACGAGCGAGGTCCAGGCGTACCTTGGTCTGAGCCTTCCACGGCACCTGCACCAGCCAGTCGATGTAGGACCGCACCACGGTGGCTTCGGCCGACATCGGCGACATCTGCTTGAGCTTGTTCAGCTCGGCGGTGGCTTTGGTCAGGGCGTCTTTCGGCAGGCCGGCGGCATCGATGCGCTTTTTCAGCTCTTCGATTTCGTTGTGGCCTTCCTCGCTGTCGCCGAGTTCCTTCTGAATGGCCTTCATCTGCTCATTCAAGTAGTACTCGCGCTGACTGCGCTCCATTTGCTTCTTCACGCGACCACGAATGCGCTTCTCAACCTGCAACAGGTCGATTTCGGCATCCAGCAGTGCCAATACATGTTCTACACGTGCCGGCAAGTCGATGATTTCGAGGATGTCCTGCTTCTGCTCGATCTTCAGCGCCATGTGCGCAGCCATGGTGTCGACCAGGCGGCTCGGCTCATCGATGCTGTTGAGGGAGGACAGGACTTCAGCCGGGACCTTCTTGCCCAACTGCACATACTGCTCGAACTGCGAGAGCAGGCTGCGTACAAACACTTCGGACTCGCGCTCGGGGGCCTCGACTTCGTCGATCAGCGCCACTTCGGCGCGCAGGTGGCCGTCCACTTCCATGAAGCGCTCCACCGCACCACGCTGCTCGCCTTCCACCAGCACCTTGACGGTGCCATCGGGCAGCTTGAGCAGTTGCAGCACGGTGGCAATGGTACCGACGCGATACAGGGCATCTTCGCCTGGATCATCATCGGCAGGATTTCTCTGGGCCAACAGCAGGATCTGCTTGTCGCCCGTCATCGCGGCCTCGAGGGCTTCGATAGACTTCTCGCGCCCCACGAACAGCGGGATAACCATGTGCGGATAGACGACGACATCACGCAACGGCAGGAGAGGCAATTCGATGGTTGTCTTCATGATTTCGCCTCTATGACAATTGAAAAGTAAGCTTGAAACCAAGATGGGGTCTGCATGCAAAAAAAACAAGCTTATTGCCAGCAGTTAACGCAGTAAACGCTCCTGCGTAAAAAACGCCGTAAAAACAAAGGGGCCCCTGGAGGCCCCTTGCTTATACAGACACTGCGAAACGCTTACGCGTCTGGCGCAGCCTTGGCAGTCGGCTCACTGTTTTCGTAGATATACAGTGGCTTGGACTTGCCTTCTATAACGCTTTCATCGATCACCACTTTACTCACCTCGGACTGCGAGGGGATTTCGTACATGGTGTCGAGCAACACGCCTTCGAGAATCGAACGCAGGCCACGTGCACCGGTCTTGCGCTCCAGTGCCCGCTTGGCCACTGATTTGAGTGCGTCGGTACGGAACTCGAGGTCTACACCTTCCATCTCGAACAACTTGGCGTATTGCTTGGTCAGGGCGTTCTTCGGCTCGGTGAGGATCTGGATCAAAGCCGCCTCATCCAACTCGTCCAACGTGGCCAGGACCGGCAGACGACCAACGAATTCAGGGATCAGACCGAACTTGACCAGATCGTCAGGTTCGACTTCACGCAGGGACTCGCCCACCTTCTTGCCTTCTTCCTTGCTGCGCACTTCTGCACTGAAACCAATGCCACCACGGGTGGAACGCTGCTGGATGACTTTTTCCAGGCCGGAGAACGCACCGCCACAGATGAACAGGATGTTGCGTGTATCAACCTGAAGGAATTCCTGCTGCGGGTGCTTGCGGCCGCCTTGTGGCGGTACGGAAGCGACCGTGCCTTCGATCAGTTTCAACAGTGCCTGCTGCACGCCTTCACCGGAAACGTCCCGGGTGATCGACGGGTTGTCCGACTTGCGCGAGATCTTGTCGATTTCGTCGATGTAGACAATACCCATCTGGGCCTTCTCTACGTCGTAGTCGCACTTCTGCAGCAGTTTCTGAATGATGTTCTCGACATCTTCACCCACGTAGCCAGCCTCGGTAAGGGTGGTGGCGTCGGCGATGGTGAACGGAACGTTCAGCAGGCGAGCGAGGGTTTCTGCAAGCAGGGTTTTACCCGAGCCTGTAGGACCGATCAGCAAGATATTGCTCTTGCCGAGTTCAACTTCGTCGCCTTTCTTGTCACGCTGGTTCAAGCGCTTGTAGTGGTTGTATACCGCTACGGCCAGAACCTTCTTTGCACGCTCTTGACCAATCACATACTGGTCAAGGATGCCGCTGATTTCTTTAGGCGAAGGCAATTTATGCGCGCTGCTCTCGGCCTGGGCTTCCTGCACCTCCTCACGGATGATGTCATTGCACAGGTCGACGCATTCGTCGCAGATAAACACCGAGGGGCCGGCAATCAATTTGCGTACTTCATGCTGGCTTTTGCCACAGAAGGAGCAATAGAGCAGCTTGCCGTTGTCCTCGCCGTTGCGGGTGTCAGTCATTCGTTCGATCCAAATCCGATAGGCTTGCAACACAAGATGAAGGCTTATGCGGGCTTTTTCAAGCCCGCCAGTGGTCGGACATGCCGACCAGCCCTATTTTGAGCGGCGTATATTAAGCGGGACGCTGGGTGATCACTGCGTCGATCAGGCCATATGCCTGCGCCGCTTCGGCACTCATGAAGTTGTCGCGATTGGTATCGCGCTCGATTTCTTCCAGGGTGCGCCCGCTGTGCTTGGCCATCAGCGTGTTGAGGCGCTCGCGGATAAACAGGATTTCCTTGGCGTGGATTTCGATGTCCGACGCCTGGCCCTGGAAACCGCCCAGTGGCTGGTGAATCATCACGCGCGAGTTGGGCAGGCAGAAGCGCTTGCCCTCGGCACCGGCAGTCAGCAGGAACGCGCCCATGCTGCAGGCCTGGCCGATGCAGGTGGTCGACACGTTCGGCTTGATGAACTGCATGGTGTCGTAGATCGACATGCCCGCCGTTACCGAACCGCCTGGGGAGTTGATGTAGAGATGGATGTCCTTGTCCGGGTTTTCCGCTTCAAGGAACAGCAGCTGCGCACAGATCAGGTTGGCCATGTAGTCCTCTACGGGGCCCACCAGAAAGATCACTCGCTCCTTGAGCAGGCGCGAGTAGATGTCGTAGGCGCGTTCGCCACGAGCGGACTGCTCGACAACCATCGGGACCAGGCCGCCAGCGGCCTGGATATCAGAGTTCTGCTGAATATAGGAATTACGGAACATGCTCTGCAGTTACTCCCAAATAGTCATGTCTTGAAAACGCATAAGCCAGCGCGAGGCTGGCTTATGGTTGAATTTCCAACGAGTTGGACAATCAGTCGGCTTGTGCTGCTTCCGCCGGTTTGACTGCTTCTTCGTAAGAGACCGCTTTATCGGTCACCTTAGCCTTCTGCAGAACAGTATCCACAACTTGTTCTTCCAGCACAACCGAACGCACTTCGTTCAGTTGCTGATCGTTCTTGTAGTACCAAGCCACGACCTGCTCAGGCTCCTGGTAGGCCGAAGCCATTTCCTGGATCATTTCGCGAACGCGGTCTTCGTCCGGCTTGAGGTCGAACTGCTTGACCACTTCAGCCACGATCAGGCCCAGCACAACGCGACGCTTGGCTTGCTCTTCGAACAGCTCGGCCGGCAGCTGGTCAGGCTTGATATTGCCACCAAACTGCTGGACAGCTTGAACGCGCAGGCGATCCACTTCGTTGGACAGCAGGGCCTTGGGCACTTCGATCGGGTTGGCAGCCAGCAGGCCGTCCATGACCTGGTTCTTGACCTTGGACTTGATGGCCTGGCGCAGCTCGCGCTCCATGTTCTTGCGAACTTCGGCGCGGAAACCTTCGATACCGGTTTCCTTGATACCGAATTGCGCGAAGAATTCTTCGTTCAGCTCTGGCAGCTTAGGCTCGGAAACGCTGTTGACAGTCACGGTGAACTCGGCGGCTTTGCCAGCCAGGTCCAGGTTCTGGTAGTCAGCAGGGAAGGTCAGGTTCAGAACGCGTTCTTCGCCGGCTTTGGCGCCAACCAGGCCGTCTTCGAAACCCGGGATCATGCGGTTGGAACCCAGCACCAGCTGAGTGCCCTTGGCGGAGCCGCCAGCGAACACTTCGCCGTCAACCTTGCCAACGAAATCGATGTTCAGCTGGTCTTCGTTCTGGGCAGCACGGTCGGCCACTTCGAAACGAGTGTTCTGCTTGCGCAGGATTTCCAGCATGTTGTCCAGGTCCGAGTCAGCCACTTCGGCGCTCAGGCGCTCGATGGCGATACCGTCGAAACCGGCCACTTCAAACTCAGGGAACACTTCGAATACGGCAACGTATTCCAGGTCCTTGCCTGCTTCCAGGGACTTAGGCTCGATCGACGGCGAACCCGCCGGGTTCAGCTTGTGTTCAACGACCGCTTCGTAGAAAGAAGCCTGGATCACGTCGCCCACAGCTTCCTGGCGCGCATCGGCACCAAAACGGCGCTTGATTTCGCTCATTGGCACTTTGCCTGGACGGAAACCAGCGATCTTGGCCTTCTGGGCAGTCTGCTGCAGACGCTTGTTGACCGCAGTCTCGAGACGCTCAGCCGGCACGGTGATGCTCAGGCGACGCTCGATAGCAGTAGTATTTTCAACAGAAACTTGCATGGATATTCCTCGTTGCACAGACGTTAGCCGGCCATTTCCGACCCCAATCAAGGGCATGCATTCTAGTGGGTCAAACTCAAGAAGTCACCCTACTGCAAATACGCCCGAAAACAGCCGGCAATTTATCGGTACGAAGGCACTGATGCACCTCGCCCCGGTGACAAATACAACCCATCACGCCAGGGCTCTGCGCCGCCCCTTCTATATATAGAAGAAGTCGTCATCCATCTCCCTGACGGCCAACCCTTCAAACAGGGCTGACAGGCAGCGCGGCATCATCGAGATACATAAATACGACGAAACGCCCTGCCGTTGCGGCCCACTACGTGCTGCCGCCGAATAGTCGAACCGCTGAAACCAAAAAAGGCGCCAGACTGTTAAATCTGGCGCCTTTCGAATATGGGGTGGACGAAGGGGATCGAACCCTCGACAACGGGAGTCACAATCCCGTGCTCTACCAACTGAGCTACGCCCACCATATTGCGTTAACAAAGAAACCAAACCACTTCTTTGTCTAGCCCTACCCCGTTTCTCAACAAGGCCAGGCTTTATTTGGTGCGGATGAAGAGACTCGAACTCTTACGCCTCGCGGCGCTGGAACCTAAATCCAGTGTGTCTACCAATTCCACCACATCCGCGCTTGAAGCTCTTAAAGCAAAGGCGCCAGACGATTAATCTGGCGCCTTTCAAAATATGGGGTGGACGAAGGGGATCGAACCCTCGACAACGGGAGTCACAATCCCGTGCTCTACCAACTGAGCTACGCCC
>NZ_JBYSZX010000006.1:342507-400277 GCF_058787615.1 Pseudomonas sp. FW305-3-2-15-C-LB1
TACGCCCACCATCTGACGCTACTTGTGCCAAAGCTGCCTAATGGCGCACCCGGCAGGACTCGAACCTGCGACCATCCGCTTAGAAGGCGGATGCTCTATCCAGCTGAGCTACGGGCGCCTTATTAATCTGTACTCTTGGAGGATTACAAACTAAGTGCTTCCAGCCTTGCAGAACAACACGCTATTCTGCTCGGCCTTCTTAACCAGTGCTAGGCTGTGCCCGACAAGTGCGACGAATAGTATAGACGCCCTCCAAACCCGTCAAATCTTTTTTGAAAAAAATTCATTTTATTTAAGGGGTTAGGGCAATTTGCAGACCAAGCGCCTTTGCCCTCACGCCTTGGCATGCGAGAATGCGCGCACTTTTCTTCCCCCTCTCGATGGTTAATCACGCGTAATGACTGCACAACTTATCGACGGCAAATCAATCGCCGCCAGCCTGCGCCAGCAGATCGCCAAACGAGTCACCGAGCGCAGCCAGCAAGGCCTGCGCACGCCTGGCCTCGCGGTGATCCTGGTCGGCAGCGATCCTGCCTCTCAGGTTTATGTCTCGCACAAGCGTAAAGACTGTGAAGAGGTCGGCTTTATTTCCAAGGCCTACGACTTGCCTTCCGAGACCACCCAGCAGGCCCTTACCGACCTGATCGACGGCCTCAACGACGACCCGAAGATTGATGGCATCCTGCTTCAACTGCCATTGCCCGAGCACCTGGACGCCTCCAAATTGCTGGAGCGCATTCGTCCGGACAAAGACGTCGACGGTTTCCACCCTTATAACGTCGGCCGCCTGGCCCAGCGTATCCCGCTGCTGCGCCCGTGCACGCCGAAGGGCATCATGACCCTGCTGGAAAGCACCGGTGTCGACCTGTACGGCCTCGACGCCGTGGTCGTTGGCGCGTCCAACATCGTCGGTCGCCCGATGGCCATGGAACTGCTGCTGGCCGGCTGCACCGTGACCGTTACCCACCGCTTCACCAAGGACCTCGCCGGCCACGTCGGCCGCGCCGACCTTGTGGTGGTTGCCGCCGGCAAGCCGGGCCTGGTCAAGGGTGAGTGGATCAAGGAAGGCGCCATCGTCATCGACGTGGGCATCAACCGCCAGGAAGACGGCAAGCTGGTCGGCGACGTGGTGTACGAGACCGCCCTGCCCCGCGCCGGCTGGATCACCCCGGTACCCGGCGGTGTCGGCCCGATGACGCGCGCGTGCCTGCTGGAAAACACCCTGTACGCCGCAGAGACCCTGCACGCTTAATAACCGGGTGTACTGAAAAAGCCCTGCTTTATCGCAGGGCTTTTTATTGCGCGTAATAAATCCTGTTTTTTCTTAGTTTTTAAGCACTTTCGTCTGGTTCCAGAAGAACATTCGACAGTTTCCGATCCATACTCCTAAAATGTAACGGCATTTATCCAAAAACCGTTCCCGAACGGTATTTCCTTACTTTTTTAGCGAGTTCATCCGCGTGAAAATTCGTCTCTCTATCGTCAGCCTATTTTTTGCGTTTACAGGCACTTTCGCTCACGCCGCCGAAACCACCCAGGCCCCGCGTGATACCTCCAAACTGCAAATCGCCTCCGGCAGCGCCATGCTGGTGGACCTGCAGACCAACAAGGTCATCTATTCCAGCAACCCCGACGTGGTGGTGCCGATCGCCTCGGTGAGCAAGTTGATGACCGGCCTGGTGGTGCTGGAAGCCAAGCAGAACATGGATGAATACATCGATATCAACATCAAGGACACGCCGGAAATGAAAGGCGTGTTTTCCCGGGTGAAAATCGGCAGCGAGATGCCACGTAAAGAAATGCTGCTGATCGCCCTGATGTCCTCGGAGAACCGCGCCGCCGCCAGCCTGGCACACCACTATCCAGGCGGTTACCCGGCGTTTATTGCCGCGATGAACGCCAAGGCCAAGGCGCTGGGCATGACCAGCACTCACTACGTGGAACCCACCGGCCTGTCGATCCACAACGTGTCCACCGCCCGTGACCTGAGCAAACTGCTCGCCGCCGCGCGTCACTACCCCTTGCTGAGCCAATTGAGCACCACCAAGGAAAAGACCGTGTCGTTCCGCAAGCCCAACTACACCCTGGGCTTCTCCAACACCGACCACCTGATCAACCGCGCCAATTGGGACATCAAGCTGACCAAGACCGGCTTCACCAACCAGGCCGGCCACTGCCTGGTGCTGGTGACCAGCATGGGCAACCGCCCGGTGTCATTGGTGATCCTGGACGCTTTCGGCAAATTCACCCACTTTGCCGATGCCAGCCGTATCCGCAATTGGGTTGAAACCGGCAAGAGCGGGTCGGTGCCGGATGTGGCGTTGCGCTACAAGGCCGACAAGAACCTGAAAAATCGGCCGAATGCTGCAGAAGCGCGTCGATAACCGACCATAAGAAACGGCGCTTGATAGCGCCGTTTTTTATTTGCTTTCCGCCAACACCTTCAGTGCCTGCGCCGCCGCCCGCTCCTGCCCGGCCTGAGCCGTCGCGCCAGCCGCATCCCGCCAGCGCTGCGCGTCGACGTTGGCTGGCAGTTGGCTCGGGCGCTGGGTGAGGATTGCCCAGTTCCCGGCACTTTTCCATTTTGACTCGAAGTCGCCGAAGCTCATCAACAGGCGCCGATCCATGCCTGAGCGCAGCAGCACCGTGCTTTTCTGCTGATTGAACCCCACCACTACCACGTAGTGCGCGTCGGACCACAACCCGCCACCAATCCGCGCCATCACCGGATAACCCGCCGCCACCTGTGCCAGCACCGCCGTCAGCTTCGCATCCAGCGGATACACCATCAGCCCGTACTCACGCGCCAGTACCTGCATGTTGCGTTCAAGGTCCGCTTCACCGCCCGGCAGATGCAATGGCTTATCCAGCAACCCCGGTGTCATGACAATGCCTTGTTGCGACAGCATGCTGGCTAACGATGTAGGACCGCTCTGATAAGCCTCGCTGCGAAAGGTCGGCACGCCATTGAGTTCGACTCGCTCCGGCAGGCCCGCCAGCCTCGACGGTGCGGAGGAACAGGCCGCGAGGCCCAGGGCACAAGCAACTAACAAGGATATTTTCAGGTTCGACCGTAACCGCAATTTTCTACTCTCTTGATCGACTGCCGGTAAGGGCCCTGATCATAGCCCAATCGCGATTGTGCAGGGGGCGTGGATATAGCAAAGAAGTTGGTCGCACTCGACCATTGGTCAATAGCAGGCAACCGCCGGGTAGCTAGACTGTCCATTGAGAAGACTGTGTGTGCCCCCTGCGGGGCGAAAGGAGGCCCGAATGAGCCTTGCAACGACGATTTTCCTGTTGATCTGCGGTTGGCTGGCGGTAGCCGGCGCCATGCTGTGGGGGGTGTTGCGCATTGCCCGCCGGCACCATCACCCCCACGTCAAACCGACGGCACCCGCCAAGCCTCACAAGGCCGCGGTGCATCACGCCTAGCCTGGCATGCAATTGAAGTCCTGAGTGGCCGCAACTTCCTTGCCGTGCCCGTCCATCAAGGACGCACGCACGGTAGTACCCAGGCTGGATTCGACCAGGGTGTAGTGCTCACCCGCCTTGAAGTGCTTGTACTCGACACGCCCCTGGCAGTCTTGCTGATTGTCGTCGCCGGGTTCTTCCTCGAACAGCGTCACATCCAGGCGATGATCGCCTGGTGGCACTTCAAAAAAGCGTCCGTCATCCACGCGCTTGCCGTCTACCCGCTCGGCCATCAGGTCATTCGGCGCTTCTTCTTTCAGACCGATCCACGCTTCGCTCGGGTCAGCCTTGGGGATCGGGCCGGCACATGCCGACAACAACAGCACAGCACCAAGGGCAGGAATCAACAATAAAGGTTTGAGTGACATGGCAGGGCTCCAAAGAAAGACTATGTGTCCGATGGGTTGCAAGCTTGAGGAGCTGACCTTTGTAGAACAAATGAATACATATGAAACGATCTTCAGCCCTAACCTAAATGTTCCTTCACCTGGCTGAAAGGTGCGTGTTAGGTGGGTCGCGTGAGACTGCCGGGGTTTGCAATCCTGCTCCTTCCGGAGGTTTCACGCATGCTCGGGCTGGTAAAGACCGCACTGCAAAAGCCATACACCTTTATCGTGTTGGCCATCTTCATCTGCATCATCGGGCCAATGGCGGCCCTGCGTACCCCTACTGATGTTTTCCCGGATATCGGCATCCCCGTGGTCGCCGTGGTCTGGCAGTACAACGGCCTGTCACCGGACGCCATGGCCGGCCGGGTGATCTACACCTACGAACGCTCCCTGAGCACCACCGTCAACGACATCGAACATATCGAATCGCAATCGCTGCCCGGCATGGGCATCGTCAAGATTTTCTTCCAGCCCGGCGTGGATATCCGCACCGCCAATGCCCAAGTGACGGCGGTTTCACAAACCGTGCTCAAGCAAATGCCACCCGGCATCACGCCGCCGCTGATCCTCAACTACAGCGCCTCCACGGTGCCGATCCTGCAAATGGCGTTCTCCAGCCCCAGCCTCTCGGAAGCCAAGATCCGCGACCTGGTGCAGAACAACATTCGCTTGCCGCTCAGTTCCCTGCCCGGCCTGGCCATGCCGACACCGATGGGTGGCAAGCAACGCCAGATCACCCTCGACCTCGACCCACAGGCGCTGGCTGCCAAAGGCCTGTCGGCGCAGGACGTGGGTAACGCCCTGGCACTGCAGAACCAGATCATCCCGGTGGGCACCGCCAAACTCGGCCCCGACGAATACACGATCCTGCTCAACAACAGCCCCAAGGCCATCGACGAACTCAACGACCTGCCGATCAAGACCGTCGACGGTGCGCTGATCACGATTGGCCAGGTGGCGCACGTGCGTGACGGCTCGCCACCGCAGACCAATATTGTGCGCGTCGACGGCCACCGCGCCGTGCTGATGCCGGCGCTGAAAAACGGCAGCATTTCCACCCTGTCGATCATCGACGGCATCCGCCAGATGTTGCCGCGCATCAACGAAACCCTGCCGCCGTCGCTGAAGACCTCGCTGCTCGGCGACGCATCGGTGTTCGTCAAGCAATCGGTGGGCAGCGTGGCCCAGGAAGGCATCATTGCCGCGCTGCTGACCAGTGCGATGATCCTGCTGTTCCTCGGCAGCTGGCGTTCGACGCTGATCATCGCCGCGTCGATTCCCCTCGCCGTGCTCTCGGCCATCGCGTTGCTGGCGGCCAGCGGGCAAACCCTCAACGTGATGACGTTGGGCGGGCTGGCGCTGGCCGTGGGCATCCTGGTGGACGACGCCACGGTGACCATCGAAAACATCAACTGGCATCTGGAGCAAGGCAAGGCGGTGAAGACCGCGATCCTCGACGGTGCCGCGCAAATTGTCGGCCCGGCGTTCGTCTCGCTGCTGTGCATCTGCATCGTGTTCGTGCCGATGTTCCTGCTGCAAGGCATCGCCGGTTACCTGTTCCGGCCGATGGCCCTGGCGGTGATCTTTGCCATGGCCAGTTCGTTCATCCTCTCGCGGACGCTGGTGCCGACCCTGGCGATGTTCCTGCTCAAGCCGCACACGCCGGAGCCAGGCGCCGGGCATCACCCGGAAGATGAATTCATCAACCACCACGAGGGTGAACAGCACCCGAAACCGCGCAATCGCGTGCTGCAATCAGTGCTGAATTTCCAGCAGGGCTTCGAGCGTCACTTCTCGAATATCCGCGACACCTACCACGGCTTGCTGACCTTGGCGCTGGGCAATCGCAAGCGTTTTATCGTCGGCTTCCTGGCCTGTGTGCTGGCGTCGTTCCTGCTGCTGCCGAGCTTGGGCCAGGATTTTTTCCCGGCCACCGACGCCGGCGCCCTGGCCCTGCACGTGCGCTTGCCACTGGGCACGCGTATCGAAGAAAGCGCCGCAGCCTTCGACCGCATCGAAGCGCGGATCCGCGAAGTCATCCCCGCCGAAGAGTTGGACACCATCGTCGACAACATCGGCATTCCGCTCAGCGGCATCGACATGGCCTACAGCAGCAGCGGCACCATCGGTCCGCAGGATGGCGATATACAGGTCACCCTGAAAAAGGACCATGCGCCCACCGCCGATTACGTGAAAAAACTGCGTGAAGCCCTGCCGCAAAGTTTTCCCGGCAGCCACTTTGCCTTCCTGCCGGCGGACATCAGCAGCCAGATTCTCAACTTTGGCGCCCCGGCTCCGCTGGACGTGAAGATCTCCGGGCGCAGTGATGAAGAAAACCGCGCCTATGCAGTGGAGCTTGAGCGACGCCTGCGAAACGTACCGGGCATCGCCGACCTGCGTATCCAGCAATCCACCGGCTACCCGTCGCTGCAAGTGAACGTCGACCGCCTGCGCGCCAATGGCCTGGGTATCACCGAGCGCGACGTGACCAACAGCATGGTGGCGTCCCTCGCCGGCAGTTCCCAGGTGGCGCCGACCTTCTGGCTCAACCCGGCCAACGGTGTGTCCTATTCCATCGTCGCGGCCACCCCGCAATACCGCCTCGACAGCCTGCCCTCGCTGGAAGCCCTGCCGGTGACCGGTGCTAACGGCCAGTCGCAGATCCTCGGCGGTGTAGCCACCATCTCCCGCGTGCAGAGCCCGGCGGTGGTGACCCACTACAACATCGAGCCGACCCTGGACCTGTATGCCAACGTGCAAGGCCGCGACCTCGGCGGCGTGGCCCGTGACGTGCAGAAAGTGCTGGATGACACCGCCGCCATGCGCCCCAAAGGCGCGGTGATCAGCCTGCATGGGCAGATCGATGCACTGCATGAAGCGTTCAGCGGCTTGAGTTTTGGCCTGCTCGGTGCGGTGGTGCTGATCTACCTGCTGATCGTGGTCAACTTCCAATCATGGGTCGACCCGTTCGTGATCATCACCGCCTTGCCGGCGGCGCTGGCGGGGATCGTGTGGATGCTGTTCCTCAGCGGCACGTCCTTGTCGGTGCCGGCACTGACCGGCGCGATCCTGTGCATGGGCGTCGCCACCGCCAACTCGATCCTGGTGGTGAGTTTCTGCCGCGAACGCCTGGCCGAACATGGCGATGCATTGAAGGCGGCGCTGGAAGCCGGCTACACGCGTTTTCGTCCGGTGTGCATGACCGCCCTGGCGATGATCATCGGCATGTTGCCCCTGGCGATGTCCGAAGAACAGAACGCCCCGCTCGGCCGCGCGGTGATCGGTGGCCTGATCCTCGCCACCACCGCCACCCTGTTGTTTGTACCCGTGGTCTTCAGCCTGGTCCACGGTCGTCACCCTAATCGTGCTACAGCTGGAGAAACGTCTCATGTCGTCTGATCACAAACCCTCGCGCAAGCGTCTGATGCTCATGGGTGTCGGCGGCCTGACCCTGGCCGCCCTGTTGGTCGCCAACGGCCTGCACGCCCGTACCTTGCACGAACAGTCGGTCACGGCCTGGACCGAGACCGCCGCCATCCCGCAGGTGATGGTGTTCCAACCGCAGCAGAATGCGGCCGGCGATACCCTGCGCCTGCCCGCGCACCTGGAAGCCTGGAGCAAGGCACCGATCCATGCGCGGGTCAGCGGTTACCTCAAGGACTGGAAAGCCGACATCGGGACGCGGGTCGAAGCCGGGCAAATCCTTGCCGAGATCGACAGCCCCGACCTCGACCAACAACTGGCGCAGACCCACGCACGCCTGGTGCAGGAACAGGCCAACGCACGCCTGGCCGCCACCACCGCCACGCGCTGGCAGAACTTGCTGGCGAGCCACTCGGTGTCGCGCCAGGAAGCCGATGAGAAAACTTCCAATGCCGCCGCCGCCAAAGCCAACGCCGAGGCCGCCGCTGCCGACTACGCCAGGCTGATCGCACTGGAAAGCTACAAGACTATCCGCGCGCCGTTCGCCGGCACCATCACTGCACGTAACACCGATATCGGCCAGTTGATCAAGGCCGACACCGACAGCGACCCGGAGCTGTTCAACATCGCCGACACCCACCAATTGCGCCTGTATGTGCCGGTGCCGCAGAACTACGCGGCGGTCATCCACCCCGGCCTGGAAGCCGAATTGACCGTGCCCGAGCATCCCGGCGAGCACTTCAAGGCCCGCCTGATCGGCGACTCCACCGCCATCGACCGGCGTTCCGGCACCCTCCTCGCGCAGTTCGTGGCCGACAACCCCAACGGCGAGCTGCTGCCCGGCGATTACGCCGAAGCGACCCTGCCGATCCCGGCGGACACCCATGGCGTGAGCATCCCGGCCAGCGCGTTGATCTTCCGCGCCCAGGGCACCCAAGTGGCGGTGCTGGATGCGCAGAATCATGTGCACTTGCAGGACATCCATATCGGCCTCGACCTCGGTGAACGGCTGGTCATCGACCAAGGCCTGAAACCCGCCGACCGCGTGGTCGACAACCCGCCCGACGCCCTGCGCGAAGGCGACCCGGTACAACTGGCAGCCGCCGCTGGAGGTACGCATGCGCCCAAGGCTTAAGCCCCTCGTTGCACTGATGCTGCTGGCTCTACAGGGTTGCTCGATGGCGCCCACCTACAAAGTGCCGCCGATTGACCTGCCTGCGAACTACCGCGAACAGACCAGCGACGGTCCCTGGCACAGCGCGCAACCGTCCGACCAATTGGCACCCGAATGGTGGAAGCTCTACCACGATCCGCGCCTGAACGACCTGCAACAGCAACTGCTCAAGGCCAACCCGGACCTGGCGGCGGCACTGGCGCACTTCGATGCGTCCCAGGCGTACGCCAGCCAACTGCATGCCGGGCTGTTCCCGCAGATCACCGCCAGCGCACAGCCGTTGCGCCAGCGCCAGTCGGATTCACGGCCGCTACGCGGGACCACGCAGCCGTCGGTGTACAACAGCAATAGCGCAGGGTTTTCGTTGAGTTACGACCTGGACCTGTGGGGCAAAATCCGCAACCAGGTGGCGGCGGGTGACGCCCAGGCGCAAGCGTCGGGTGACGACCTGGCGGTGGCGCGCCTGAGCTTGCAACATCAACTGGCGAGCCTGTATGTGCAGCTCAATGGGCTGGATGCACAGGCGCGGATTCTCAAGCGTTCGCTGGATGATTTCAGCCAGGCCCTGCAACTGACCCGCAGCCGGTATGAGGGTCAGATCGCCTCGGAGCTGGACCTGACGCGTGCACAGAATCAACTGGCCGAAGCCAAGGCGCAGTTGGATGAAGTCCGTGGGCAACGCAACCTGACCGAGCATGCCATCGGTGAACTGGTGGGCGTGGCGGCCAGCCAGTTCACCGTGCCGCCGAGCCCGCAATTGATTGCACTGCCGGGCATTCCATCGCAGCTGCCAAGCCATCTCCTGCAACGTCGGCCGGATATTGCAGCGGCGGAACGGCGGGTGTTTGCCGCCAACGCCAACATCGGCGTAGCGAAGGCAGCGTGGTATCCGGATTTCAGCCTGACCGGGTTGATTGGCGGGCAGACGCAAGGCGTCGGCAACCTGCTGTCCGCCGGTAATCGCTACTGGGCGCTGGGGCCGCTGGTGAACCTGCCGATCTTTGACGGCGGCCGCCTGAGCGCCAACGAGCGCCAGGCCAAAGCCGAATTCGAAGAGGCATCGGCGCACTACCGCAGCCAGGTGCTGAAGGCCGTGCGCGAGGTGGAAGACAATCTGGCGCAACTACGGGATTTGCAACAGGAGGCGCAGGACGAGCAAGCAGCGACGGATGCGGCGCAGCATACCCAAGCGCTGGCGATGAACAGCTACCAGGCGGGGGCCGTGAGTTATCTGGATGTGGTGACGGCGCAGACGGCAGCGTTACAGGCGCAGCGCACGTTGCAGGCGGTGCAGACGCGGCAGTTGCAGGCGAGTGTGGGGTTGGTGACGGCGCTTGGCGGTGGCTGGCAGCCGGGTGCTTGATAAGGTGGGTCAGTCACATAACTGTCAACTGACTACCGCAATCGGGGGCAAGCCCCCTCCCACACTTGTCCTGTGCCAGACACACAATGTATGAACGCCGCAGAACCAATGTGGGAGGGGGCTTGCCCCCTTCCACCCTGCTCCTGTGCCAGACACACAATATATGAACGCCGCAGAACCAATGTGGGAGGGGGCTTGTCCCCTTCCACCCTGCTCCTGTGCCAGACACACAATGTATGAACGCCGCAGAACCAATGTGGGAGGGGGCTTGCCCCCGATGGCGTTCTTCCAGACACATCCTGCCAAAGGCCGGCCAATCAGCCTTTTACACACCGATCTAGCCTCTCTGAACACACCTTGAGAGGGCCAGGGAATGGCAGATTTACCCGCTTCACATCGGCTGCGCATCGGACGCTTCAGCGAACCCAACCGCATCTACCTGATCACCACCAACACCCACGAACGCCTACCGATATTCAGCGACTTCCACCTCGGTCGACTGGTGGTATGGCAGTTTCGCCTGGCTCAGTACCGAGGGCTCGCAAACTCGCTGGCGTGGGTGATCATGCCTGACCACTTTCATTGGCTTATTGAGTTGAAAAAAGGCTCGTTGGCGGACCTGATGCGGCAGGTGAAATCCAAGAGCACGCGGTCCGTCAACGGCCTAAGCGGACGCAAGGGAAGACTCTGGCAGGAAAGCTTCCACGACCGGGCACTGCGCAAGGAAGATGACTTGGTGAAAATGGCCAGGTATGTGGTGGCTAACCCATTGAGGGCAGGGTTGGTAGAGAAGATTGGCGACTACCCGCTGTGGGATGCAATCTGGATATAAAGCCGAACACACACTCATTGTGGGAGGGGGCTTGCCCCCTCCCACATTTTTTACTGCATTTCAGGCGGCCAGCTTGCCGCTGGCGATAGCGGCTGACGCTGCAACCATCGCGCGCAACAACACCGCACATCCCGCCGCCAGGTCATCCGGTGCAGCATTCTCGATTTCGTTATGGCTGATGCCACCTTCACACGGCACGAAAATCATCCCCGCCGGGCCCAGTTCGGCGACGAAAATTGCGTCGTGCCCTGCCCCGCTGACGATATCCATGTTCGACAAGCCCAGGCCATTGGCGGCATTGCGCACCGCGTCTACGCAGCCCTGATCGAAATACAGCGGCGGGAAGTCAGCGGTGGGCTCCATCTCGAAACTGAGCCCATGCTTGGTGCAGGTGTCCTCAATGACCTTGCGCACCTCACTGATCATCGAGTCCAGGCGCGCCGGCTCCAGGTGACGAAAATCCAGGGTCATGCGCACTTCACCGGGAATGACGTTGCGCGATCCCGGATAAGCCTGCAGGCAACCCACCGTCCCACATGCATGAGGTTGGTGCGCCAATGCGGCTGCGTTCACCGCCGCCACCACCGCTGCCGCGCCCACCAGGGCATCCTTGCGCAGGTGCATCGGCGTCGGCCCCGCATGCGCCTCGACGCCACGCAGTTTCAGGTCGAACCACTTCTGCCCCAAGGCGCCGAGCACCACGCCAATCGTCTTCTTCTCATCCTCAAGGATCGGCCCTTGTTCGATATGCGCCTCGAAATACGCTCCCACCTTGTGCCCGCTGACCGGCCGCGAGCCCGCGTAGCCAATCGCATTCAGCGCATCGCCCACACTGACGCCATCCACATCGACCTTGGCCAAGGTATCGGCCAGGGTGAATTTCTCGGCAAACACCCCCGAGCCCATCATGCAGGGCGGGAAGCGCGAACCTTCTTCGTTGGTCCACACCACCACTTCCAACGGTGCCTCGGTCTCCAGCTTGAGGTCATTGAGCGTACGCAGCACTTCCACCCCCGCCAGCACGCCAAAGCAACCGTCGAACTTGCCGCCGGTGGGCTGGGTGTCGATATGGCTGCCGGTCATCACCGGCGGCAGGTCAGGGTTGCGTCCGGGGCGGCGGGCGAAGATATTGCCGATGCCGTCGACGGTCACGGTGCAACCGGCGTCTTCGCACCACTGCACGAACAGATCGCGGGCCTTGCGGTCGAGGTCGGTGAGGGCCAGGCGACACACACCCCCCTTGGGCGTGGCGCCGAGCCTGGCCAGGTCCATCAGCGATTGCCACAGGCGGTCGCGGTTGATGTGCTGATGGGTGGATTGCAGAACGTCCAGGGCAGCGTTCATGGGGATCTCCTCAGGCTACATTTCTTCTTATGGATTGACGGTGACCGGCGTGGCCCCGCGCTTGGCATTCAGGCCGTAATACAACAACCCACCCAGCGCCGAACCGGTAAACCAGCCATAGCTGTAGAACCAGCTGAACGCATCGCTGCCCAACGACAGCAAGGTCAGCACCACCGGCACGCCGAAGGCGATGAAACCGCTCCAGTTCCATGCCGGGTACACGTCATCGCGATACAGGCCGGCCAGGTCCAATTGCTGTTTGCGGGTGATGAAATAGTCCACCACCATGATCCCGGCGATCGGCCCCAGCAGGCTGGAATAGCCGAGCAACCAGTTGGAGTAGACGGTCTCCAGGCTCACCTCGGAAACGATCAGGCCGAGTTTCTTCAGCAGCTCATGGGCCATCAACGCCAGCCCGACCAGGCCGGTGAGGATCACCGCCGTGGTGCGGTTGATCAGCTTGGGCGCGATGTTCTGGAAGTCATTGGTGGGCGAGACAATGTTCGCGGCGGTGTTGGTGGACAAGGTGGCGACGATGATCAGCGCCATGGCCACGGCCACCCACACCGGGCTCTGGATATGCCCGATCAGTGTCACCGGATCGGACACGCTCACGCCCACCAGTTTCACCGAAGCGGCGGTCATGATCACGCCGAGGGCGGCGAACAGGAACATGGTCAGCGGCAGGCCGAAAATCTGCCCGAGAATCTGGTCCTTCTGGCTTTTGGCGTAGCGGCTGAAATCGGGAATGTTCAGTGACAAGGTGGCCCAGAACCCTACCATCGCGGTGAGCCCGGCCATGAAGTAACCGGTCAGGCTCGCACCCTCGGGACGCTTGGGCGGGATCGCCATCAATTCGCTGATCGACACGTTGGGCATCGCCCACACCAGCAGGCCGATGCCCACCGCCACCAGCAACGGCGCCGACAAGGTTTCCAGGCGCTTGATCGATTCGGCGCCACGCAGCACCACCCATAGGTTCAGGCACCAGAAAATCATGAAACCGATCACCTCGCCGGTGCCGCCAAGGGACTTCCACCCCTCGAAGATCGAGCCCAGGAACAGGTGGATCGCCAACCCGCCAAACATGGTCTGGATACCAAACCAGCCACAGGCCACCAACGCCCTGATCAGGCACGGCACATTGGAGCCGAGGATGCCGAATGACGACCGCAACAACACCGGAAACGGTATGCCGTACTTGGTGCCCGCAAAGGCGTTGAGGGTCAGCGGAATCAGCACCACGATGTTCGCGAGCAGGATCGCCATCAGCGCCTCGCCCACCGACAGCCCGAAGTACGCAGTGAGCACGCCACCCAGCGTATACGTGGGCACGCAGATCGACATACCGACCCACAGCGCGGTGATGTGCCACTTGTTCCAGGTGCGTTCGTGCACCTTGGTCGGTGCCATGTCGTGGTTGTAGCGAGGGCTGTCGAGGACGTCGGGGCCGGCGTCGAGTTCGTACAGGCCGTTGCGTTCAATGACTTGCGATCTGTTCTGTTGCATGGCCGCTCCACGGTTTTTTCGAATTATTGTTGCGCGCCTGCAGTTGGGTGCAGGCGGCCGGAGTACCTCGTAAACAACATGACATCACGGGCCCGGCCAGCCGCCTCTGCACTCAATAACCGTGCCGACAAGCGTTACCGCACCCTCACCGCTTATATAACGTGCTGATGTTTATCAGCTTTCCGATTGCGCCTTCGGTACTTGCCGCCTTACTCAGGCTAAATAGTGCGCAAGTTGCCCGAACCATCAGGACTCAATCTGGTGCAACACAATTATTTTTATTTCCCCTGCCCGTCAAGAGGCATGTCTCAAGCGTCTGATTTGCAATAGGAAATGTTGCTCAATTCAAGAACCTGTCAAGTGCGTCAAAATGGTGAGAGGTCGCTACATTTTGGTGATTATTGATTTTTATCCTTAAAAATCAATAGTTTGAAAACGATATATGCTTATAAAAAATCTTCTTGCCCAATCGAAAAACTCGGGCTAGTTTCTATTCCTGTCACCGATGACAGGAATTAACCGACCATCGGCAAGCAGCAATACAACACTTAGAACTGGCACAAGCCGGTCAAGCCTGTGAGGAACTCGACATGTCGCTGTTGATCCGTGGCGCCACCGTTATTACCCATGATGAAAGTTACCGCACCGATGTATTGTGCGCAGGCGGTCTGATCCGGGCTATTGGTACGAACCTGGATATTCCCGCCAGCACTGAAATACTCGATGGCAGCGGCCAATACCTGATGCCCGGCGGCATCGACCCCCACACCCATATGCAATTGCCCTTCATGGGCACCGTGGCCAGTGAAGACTTTTTCAGCGGTACGGCGGCGGGCCTGGCGGGAGGCACCACGTCGATCATCGACTTCGTCATTCCCAACCCACAGCAATCCTTGCTGGAAGCCTTTCACCAATGGCGCGGCTGGGCGGAAAAGTCCGCCTCCGATTACGGCTTCCATGTGGCGATCACCTGGTGGAGCGAGCAGGTGCGCGAGGAAATGGCCGAGCTGGTCAGCCACCACGGCATCAACAGCTTCAAGCACTTCATGGCCTACAAGAACGCGATCATGGCGGCGGACGACACCCTGGTCGCCAGCTTCGAGCGCTGCCTGGAGCTGGGCGCAGTGCCCACCGTGCATGCGGAAAACGGCGAGCTGGTGTATCACCTGCAACGCAAGCTGATGGCCCAGGGCATCACCGGGCCGGAAGCGCACCCGCTGTCGCGTCCGTCGCAGGTGGAAGGCGAAGCGGCCAGCCGGGCGATCCGCATCGCCGAGACCCTCGGCACGCCGTTGTACCTGGTGCATGTGTCCACCAAAGAAGCGCTGGACGAAATCACCTACGCCCGTGCCAAAGGCCAGCCGGTCTACGGTGAAGTCCTCGCCGGGCACCTGTTGCTCGACGACAGCGTCTACCAACACCCCGACTGGCAGACCGCTGCCGGCTACGTGATGAGCCCGCCGTTCCGACCCCGCGGGCACCAGGACGCGCTTTGGCACGGCCTGCAATCGGGCAACCTGCACACCACCGCCACCGACCACTGCTGCTTCTGCGCCGAGCAAAAAGCCGCCGGGCGCGACGACTTCAGCAAGATCCCCAATGGCACCGCCGGTATCGAAGACCGCATGGCGCTGTTGTGGGATGAAGGCGTGAACACCGGGCGCCTGTCGATGCAGGAGTTCGTGGCGCTGACCTCCACCAACACTGCGAAGATCTTCAACCTCTACCCGCGCAAAGGTGCAATTCGCGTGGGTGCGGATGCCGACCTGGTGCTGTGGGACCCACAGGGCGCGCGGACCATTTCCGCCAAGACCCATCACCAGCAGGTCGACTTCAACATCTTCGAAGGCAAGACCGTACGCGGTGTGCCCAGCCACACCATCAGCCAGGGCAAGCTGGTCTGGGCCGATGGCGATCTGCGCGCCGAGCGCGGGGCCGGGCGTTATGTGGAGCGGCCGGCGTATCCGCCGGTGTTCGAGCAGTTGAGCAAGCGGGCTGAGCATTCCAGGCCAGTGGCTGTGAAGCGCTGAGACCGCTATCGGGGGCAAGCCCCCTCCCACACTTGACCGCGTTGATCCTGTTGGAATGGGGTCAATGTGGGAGGGGGCTTGCTCCCGATGAGGCCAGTGCAAGCAACAAAAAAACCAATGCCCATCAGAGGCAGCACCTCAATAACCGTGAGGCCAACACCGTGATCCAGACCCTGACCCATCTCCCCCATCCCGTTGAGGATGGACCGACACTCGCCAGCCATTTCACCGACCTGGCACCGCCCCTCAACGCCCGCCAGGCCCAACTGGAAGCCTCGCGCTGCCTGTATTGCTACGACGCGCCCTGCGTGAACGCGTGCCCCAGCGAAATCGATATCCCGTCGTTCATACGCAACATCCACACCGAAAACGTGCAAGGCGCGGCGCAGAAGATTCTCTCGGCCAATATCCTCGGCGGCAGTTGCGCGCGGGTGTGCCCCACCGAAATCCTGTGCCAGCAAGCCTGCGTGCGTAACAACGCCGAAGAATGCGCTCCGGTGCTGATCGGCCTGTTGCAACGCTACGCCATCGACAACGCGCACTTCAGCGAACACCCCTTCCACCGCGCCGCGCCTACCGGCAAACGGATTGCCGTGGTCGGTGCCGGGCCTGCCGGTCTGTCTTGCGCCCATCGCAGTGCCATGCACGGTCACGACGTGGTGATTTTCGAAGCCCGGGAAAAAGCCGGCGGCCTGAATGAATACGGGATCGCCAAGTACAAACTGGTGGATGACTTTGCGCAGAAGGAGCTGGATTTCCTCTTGCAGATCGGCGGTATCGAGATCCGCCACGGCCAGCGCCTGGGGGACAACCTGACGTTGAGCGACCTGCACCAGCACTTCGATGCGGTGTTCCTCGGCCTCGGCCTTGCCGCCAGCAAACAGCTCGGCTTGCCGAATGAAGACGCGCCCGGCCTGCTCGCCGCCACCGACTACATCCGCGAACTGCGCCAGGCCGACGACCTCACCCAACTGCCCCTGGCCGATCACTGCATCGTGCTTGGCGCCGGCAACACCGCCGTCGACATGGCCGTGCAAATGGCCCGCCTCGGCGCCCGCGATGTGAACCTGGTATACCGTCGCGGCCTGGCGGACATGGGCGCCACCCACCACGAACAGGATATCGCCAAGGCCAACCAGGTGCGCCTGCTGACCTGGGCCCAGCCCGAAGCCGTGCTGCTGGATGACCTGGGTCATGTACGCGGCATGCGCTTCCTGCGCACACGTATGGAAAACGGCCGTCTGCACCCCACCGGTGAAACCTTCGAGTTGGCCGCCGACGCAATCTTCAAAGCCATCGGCCAGGGTTTCGATAACGAGGCCCTGCGCGACCCGTTGGCCGAGCAACTGCACCGGGTCGGCGAGCGTATTTTCGTCGACGAACAGCTGCGCACCAGCATTCCCGGGGTGTACGCCGGCGGCGATTGCGTCAGCCTCGGCCAGGACCTCACCGTGCAGGCGGTGCAACACGGCAAGCTGGCCGCCGAAGCCATGCACGCCCAACTCATGCTGACTGTGGAGGCTGCGTAATGGCCGATCTCTCGATTGTGTTCGCCGGTATCAAGGCCCCCAACCCATTCTGGCTGGCCTCCGCGCCGCCCACCGACAAAGCCTACAACGTGGTCCGCGCCTTCGAAGCCGGCTGGGGCGGCGTGGTGTGGAAAACCCTGGGCGAAGACCCGGCGGCGGTCAACGTGTCGTCACGCTACTCGGCGCACTACGGCGCCAACCGGGAAGTGCTGGGCATCAACAATATCGAGCTGATCACCGACCGCTCGCTGGAGATCAACCTGCGGGAAATCACCCAGGTGAAAAAGGACTGGCCCGACCGTGCACTCATCGTGTCGCTGATGGTGCCGTGCGTCGAGGAGTCCTGGAAAAACATCCTGCCGCTGGTTGAAGCCACCGGCTGCGACGGTATCGAGCTGAACTTCGGCTGCCCCCACGGCATGCCGGAACGCGGCATGGGCGCGGCGGTGGGCCAGGTGCCGGAGTACGTGGAACAAGTGACGCGCTGGTGCAAGACGTACTGCTCGCTGCCAGTGATCGTCAAGCTCACCCCGAACATCACCGATATCCGCGTAGCAGCGCGGGCGGCGTACCGCGGCGGTGCGGATGCGGTGTCACTGATCAACACCATCAACTCCATCACCAGTGTGGACCTGGAGCGCATGGTTGCCCTGCCTGTAGTCGGCACCCAAAGCACCCACGGCGGTTACTGCGGTTCAGCGGTGAAGCCGATTGCGCTGAACATGGTCGCCGAAATCGCCCGCGACCCGCAGACCCAAGGCCTGCCGATCTGCGGCATTGGCGGCATCGGCAACTGGCGCGATGCGGCGGAGTTCGTCGCCCTGGGCTGCGGCGCGGTGCAGGTGTGCACGGCGGCAATGCTGCATGGGTTTCGCATTGTGGAGGAAATGAAGGACGGGCTGTCGCGCTGGATGGACAGCCAGGGTTACACCAGCCTGCAGGAGTTCTCCGGGCGAGCGGTGGGCAACACCACGGATTGGAAGTACCTGGATATCAACTACCAGGTGATCGCCAGGATCGATCAGGCCGCCTGCATTGGCTGCGGGCGTTGCCATATCGCCTGCGAAGACACCTCGCACCAGGCCATTGCCAGCCTGAAACAGGCGGATGGCACACATAAATATGAGGTGATCGACGATGAGTGCGTGGGCTGCAACCTATGCCAGATCACCTGTCCGGTGGCCGATTGCATCGAGATGGTACCGATAGACACCGGCAAGCCGTTTTTGAATTGGACGCAGGATCCGAGGAATCCCTACCGGGAGGCTGTGTAGGCCTTTAGACCGGCATCGGGGGCAAGCCCCCTCCCACATTCGACCGCATTCTTTCAGGTGAAATGCAGTCAGGTGTGGGAGGGGGCTTGCCCCCGATGAGGCCCTCAACCCCAACAGAGATCAAGGCTCCAACCCAATCCCCCGCAAAATCACACTGGTCACCGTCTGGATCGCCTTCTCGAACTGCATATCCGACAACGGCTGGTGATCATTCAAGATTTTCACCTGGTGATCAAAGTCCGCATAGTGCTGGGTCGAGGCCCAGATCATGTACAGCAGGCTCGATGGTTCCACCGGCAGGATGCGTTTGTCCTCCACCCATTGGCGAATTTTCGCTTCCTTCATCTTGGCCCAGTCGTACAGGCTTTCATCCAGCGCCTCACCCAAGGTCGGCGCGCCGTGGATGATTTCGTTGGCCCAGACTTTCGAACCATACGGCCGCGTGCGCGAGCGCTGCATCTTGGCGCGGATGTAGCTGCTGAGCACCACCCGGGGGTCATCGAAGGTCTCGAAGCTCAGGGCGTCCTGCTTCCACACTTCCAGCAGGTCGAACAGCACGGCGCTGTACAGCTCGCTCTTGGTGGTGAAGTAGTAATGCAGGTTGGAGCGCGGCAGTTGCACTTCTTCAGCGATGTCGGCCATGGCGGTGCTGCCGTAGCCTTTTTCGGCGAAGATTTTCTCCGCGGCCAGCAGGATTTTTTCGACGTTGACCCGACGAATTCCGATCTTGTGATTGCCCATAAGGGCTCCCTGACAACAACTTGGCTTAAAGACTACCATCGGCTCTAGATCGGGGCGACAGGCCATAGTGAAACTTCTGACGCGAACCTTTCCCCCGGAAATCGGATTGGTTAGGATCGCGGTCCCCATGAAGGATCATTGCAATGACTATTCGACCTCGTGTTGCCACCGACGACACCGTGCTGGGAGCACTGTGGGAACGCTCGGTGCGCGCCACCCATGACTTCCTCCCCGAGGATGACATTCAACGTTTGCTGCCCCTGGTACGCGACACCTACCTGCCGATGCCTGCCCTGGAAGTGTGGGTGTATGAAGATCAACAAGGCATCGCCGGTTTTATCGGTACCGGCGGGAACAATGTGGAGATGCTGTTTATCGACCCCGAGCGTCGTGGCCAGGGCATCGGCCGCCAGTTGCTGGACCACGCCCGTGCCCGTCACGACACGCTCACCGTCGATGTAAACGAACAAAACCCACAAGCCGTGGGGTTCTACCTGCACTATGGTTTTATCCAGGTCGCGCGCTCGCCGCTGGATGGCGAAGGCAAGCCCTTTCCCTTGCTGCACATGGCTCTACCGACTCCCTGACCCCGAAGGTATTGAACAATGTTGATCAAGAAAAGCCTCACCACCCTCGCCCTGCTCGCTTCCTTGCTCGGCGCCTCGGCAGCGTTTGCCCATGCCCACCTCAAGGGTGCGGAGCCAGCGGCCGACAGCAGCGTCGCTGCGCCCAAGGACCTGCGCCTGACCTTCAGCGAAGGCGTCGAAGCCACCTTCACCAAGGTGTCCCTGAGCAAGGACGGCACCGAAATCGCGATCAAGGGCCTGGAAACGCCGGACGCCGACAAGAAAGTGCTGGTGGTCACCCCGGCCGCCCCGTTGGCCGCCGGTACCTACAAAGTGGTGTGGAACGCGGTCTCGGTCGACACCCACAAGAGCAACGGCGAATACAGCTTCAAGGTCGGCCAGTAACCCATGGCTACCCTGCTGGTGCTGTGCCGTTTCCTGCATTTCAGCGTCGTGTTGTTGATGTTCGGGGCCTGCGCATTCAGGCCCTGGCTGCTCGGCGCTGCACCGCAACCGGCGCTGGACCGGCAACTTGAGCGGATCACCCGGGGGTTGGCCTGGCTGGGGCTGGGCTCCGGTCTCGCCTGGCTGTTGCTGATCACCGCGAGCATGGCCGGCCGCTGGGACGCGGCATTGCAGCCGGCCACCGTACAGCTGGTGCTGGGCAAGACCTTCTTTGGCCAGGTGTGGGTGTGGCATCTGTTGCTGAACCTGCTGCTGGTGATCGTGTTGGTCAAACCATGGCCGATGATGCGCCTGCCAGTGATCGCACTGCTGCTGGCGACACTGGCACCGGTCGGCCATGGCGCCATGCTGGACGGACTCAGCGGCAGGTTGCTGATCCTCAATCAGGTGGTGCACCTGGTGTGTGTCGGTGCCTGGCTCGGCGGGTTGCTGCTGCTGGTGTTGATCCTGCGCCAATCCCCGCCTGTTGCGCTGGAGCCGATCCTGCGACGGTTCAGCGGTGTGGGTTATGGCCTGGTCGCCGGCTTGCTGGTGACTGGCTTGATCAACGTGCGTGTACTCACCGGGCAACTGTGGCCTACACCGTTGTTCAACGGGTTCGCCCTGATCCTGTTGATCAAGGTGCTGCTGGTGCTGGGCATGTTGGCCCTGGCGCTGTTGAACCGGCTGCGTATCGAGCGCTGTGAAGAACGCCTGGGCAGCCTGAAGGCCAGCGTGAAGCTGGAGTGGGTGCTGGGGATTGCCGCCGTCGCCGCCGTTTCCCTCCTGGGCACCTTGCCGCCGATGCTCATGGTTGACTGAAACACACCGTCATCGGGGGCAAGCCCCCCTCCTACATTGAACCTCCATACCGGGCAGGTCATCGTATAACTTCTACTTGACAGCGCCTGAAAACCTCGCAAATATCGCACCCAGTGTTGTACGACAACGTATAACAAATAATAAAAACAACAAAAGAAAGGGAGCTTCACTGTGAGTTCACTCGCCCGCAATTCCTCCGTCCGCCTGGGTTTTATCGGTCTCGGCAGCCTGGCCTTCACCCTTCCCCTCAACGCCCATGCCGAAGGCTTCGTTGACGACGCCAAAGCCACGCTCAACCTGCGTAACGCCTATTTCAACCGCAACTTCACCAACCCGAGCAATCCTCAGGGCAAGGCCGAAGAGTGGACGCAGAACTTCATCCTCGATGCCAAGTCCGGCTACACCACAGGCACGGTGGGCTTCGGTATTGATGTGCTGGGCCTGTATTCGCAAAAGCTCGATGGCGGTAAAGGCACCGGCGGTACGCAGTTGCTGCCGATCCACAGCGATGGCCGCCCGGCCGATAACTTCGGGCGCCTGGGTGTGGCGCTGAAAACCAAACTATCGAAGACCGAGCTGAAAGTCGGCGAATGGATGCCAGTGCTGCCGATCCTGCGCTCCGACGATGGCCGTTCCCTGCCCCAGACCTTCCGTGGCGGCCAGGTCACGTCCAATGAGATCGCCGGCCTGACCCTCTACGGCGGCCAGTTTCGCGGCAACAGCCCGCGCAACGACGCGAGCATGGAAGACATGTTCATGAACGGCAAGGCCGCGTTCACCTCCGACCGTTTCAACTTCGGTGGCGGCGAATACAGCTTCAACGACAAACGCACCCAGGTCGGTGTGTGGTACGCCGAACTCACCGACATCTACCAGCAACAGTATTTCAACCTGACCCACAGCCAACCCGTGGGCGACTGGACCCTGGGCGCCAACCTCGGCTTTTTCACCGGCAAGGAAGATGGCAGCGCGCTGGCCGGCGACCTCGACAACAAGACCGCTTTCGCCCTGCTCTCGGCCAGGTACAACGGCAACACCTTCTATGTAGGCCTGCAAAAACTCACCGGCGACAGCGTGTGGATGCGGGTCAATGGCACCAGTGGCGGCACCCTGGCCAACGACAGCTACAACGCCAGCTACGACAACGCCAAGGAGAAATCCTGGCAGGTGCGCCATGACTTCAACTTCGTGGTGCTCGGCATTCCGGGGCTGACCCTGATGAACCGCTACATCAGCGGCAGCAACGTGCACACCGGGGCGATCACCGATGGCAAGGAATGGGGCCGCGAATCGGAGTTGGCCTACACCGTACAGAGCGGTGCACTCAAGGACTTGAACGTGCGCTGGCGCAACTCGACCATGCGTCGGGACTTCAGCAATAACGAGTTCGACGAGAACCGGCTCTTTATCAGCTACCCGATTTCGCTGCTGTAGGTTTCGGGCCGGCCGGGCGCAGACGTCGAGTCAATGCATATCCCGCATTTGAAACCCCATCGCCTGTATTAGCGTTGACAACCCAGGGAATCCCTAACGATACTTCGATATAGTCATACGACAACCTACAACAACAATGGAACCCTCATGACCACTTCCACAACCACGCCTGTTCCATTCAACCGCCTGCTGCTCACCGGTGCCGCCGGCGGCCTCGGCAAAGTCCTGCGCGAGCGCCTGCGCCCCTACGCCAACGTGCTGCGCCTGTCGGACATCGCCAACATGGCGCCGGCCGCCGACGCGTCCGAAGAAGTGCAGACCTGCGACCTTTCCGACAAGCAAGCCGTGCACCACCTGGTGGAAGGCGTCGACGCCATCCTGCACTTCGGCGGCGTCTCGGTTGAGCGTTCGTTCGAAGAAGTGCTCGGCGCCAATATCTGCGGGATTTTCCATATCTACGAAGCCGCCCGCCGCCACGGCGTGAAGCGTGTGATCTTCGCCAGTTCCAACCATGTGATCGGCTTCTACAAGCAGGGTGAACAGCTCGACGCCCACTCGCCGCGCCGCCCGGACAGCTACTACGGCTTGTCCAAGTCCTACGGCGAAGACATGGCCAGTTTCTACTTCGACCGCTATGGCATCGAGACCGTGAGCATCCGCATCGGCTCGTCGTTCCCGGAGCCGCAGAACCGCCGGATGATGCACACCTGGCTGAGTTTCGATGACCTCACACAGTTGCTGGAGCGTGCGCTGTACACGCCCAACGTCGGCCATACCGTGGTGTACGGCATGTCGGATAACCTCGACACCTGGTGGGACAACCGCTACGCCGCGCACCTGGGCTTTGCGCCCAAGGACAGCTCGGAAGTGTTCCGCGCCCAGGTCGAGACCCAGCCACCCGTGGCCGCCGATGACCCGGCCAAGGTCTACCAGGGTGGCGCGTTCTGCGCGGCCGGGCCATTCGGGGACTGACCATGACCGCTGAATTGATCGTCGACGCCCGCAACGCCGTGGGCGAATGCCCGGTGTGGGTGCCCGAGGAGAACGCACTGTACTGGGTGGATATTCCCAACGGTGGCCTGCAACGCTGGAGTGCTGCCACCGGCCATCTCGCCGCCTGGAAAGCCCCGCAGATGCTCGCCTGTATCGCCCGCACCGATGCCGGCAACTGGGTCGCGGGAATGGAAACCGGCTTCTTCCAACTGACCCCGCACAACGATGGCAGCCTCGACACCACGCCGTTGGCCGGTGTCGAACACCCCCGCGCCGACATGCGCCTGAACGACGGTCGCTGTGATCGCCAGGGCCGCTTCTGGGCCGGCAGCATGGTGCTGAACATGGGCTTGAATGCGGCCGAGGGCATCCTCTACCGCTACGCTTGCGGCGCCGCGCCCCATGCACAACTGGACGGTTTCATCACCCTCAACGGTCTGGCCTTCAGCCCGGATGGCCGTACGATGTACGCCTCGGACTCGCACCCCTTGGTGCAACAGATCTGGGCCTTCGACTACGACACCGACACCGGTACGCCCTCCAACCGCCGCGTCTTCGTGGACATGCACAACTACCTCGGTCGCCCCGACGGCGCGGCGGTAGACGCCGACGGCTGCTACTGGATCTGCGCCAACGACGCCGGCCTGATCCACCGGTTCACCCCCGACGGCCGCCTCGACCGCTCCCTCACCGTACCGGTGAAGAAACCCACCATGTGCGCCTTCGGCGGCAGTCGCCTGGACACCCTGTTCGTCACCTCGATCCGTGACGACCAGAGTCCCCAGTCGCTGTCCGGCGGCGTGTTCGCCCTCAACCCCGGCGTTGTCGGATTGCCGGAGCCCACGTTCACCCTCTAGCTGCATCGCTGTGCCTTGAATACAACAATAACAAGACAGGAGTGACACCCCATGGACTTCAAACGCACCTTGCTCGCCGCTGCATGCTTGACCCTCGCCAGCGCCGCACACGCCCTGGAAATCAAGTTCGCCGACATCCACCCCGCCGGCTACCCCACCGTCGTCGCCGAAGAAAACATGGGCAAGGCCCTGACCAAGGAAAGCAATGGCGAACTGACCTTCAAGTACTTCCCCGGCGGTGTGCTGGGCTCCGAGAAAGAAGTGGTCGAACAGGCCCAGGTCGGCGCGGTCCAGATGACCCGTGTCAGCCTCGGTATCGTCGGCCCGGTGGTGCCGGACGTGAATGTGTTCAACCTGCCGTTCGTGTTCCGTGACCAGGCGCACATGCGCAAGGTCATCGACGGCGAGATCGGCGATGAGATCCTCGCCAAGATCACCGATTCGGAATTCGGCCTGGTGGCCCTGGCCTGGATGGACGGTGGCACGCGCAACCTCTACACCAAGAAACCGGTGCGCAAGATCGAAGACCTCAAGGGCATGAAGATCCGCGTGCAAGGCAACCCGTTGTTCATCGAGGCCTTCAATGAAATGGGGGCCAACGGCATTGCCATGGACACCGGCGAGATCTTCAGCGCCCTGCAGACCGGGGTGATCGACGGCGCGGAAAACAACCCGCCGACCCTGCTCGAACACAACCACTTCCAGAACGCCAAGTACTACACCCTCACCGAACACCTGATCTTGCCCGAGCCCATCGTGATGTCGAAAATCACCTGGAACAAGCTCACTCCCGCCCAGCAGGACATGGTGAAGAAAGCCGCCAAGGCCGCCCAGGCGGACGAGCGCGTGCTGTGGGACGCCAAGTCCGCCAGCAGTGAAACCAAGCTCAAGGCCGCCGGCGTGGAATTCATCACCGTCGACAAAAAGCCCTTCTATGACGCCACCGCGCCGGTGCGCGCCAAATACGGCGCGGCTTACGCCGATATCATCAAGCGTATCGACGCCGTTCAGTAACGCCCTCCTTCTCTAGCAAGGCCCGGCGCGGTCGGCATCGACGCGCCCGGTTACGGTGAACGCCATGAAGAATTTACTGCTGCGCATCAACGACCGCCTGTACATGACCTGTATCTGGGTCGCCGGCCTTTCGGTACTGGGGGTTGCGCTGATCATCCCCTGGGGCATCTTCGCCCGCTACGTCCTCGGCACCGGCGCCAGTTGGCCGGAACCCACCGCCATCCTGCTGATGCTGATCTTCACCTTCGTCGGCGCCGCCGCCAGTTACCGCGCGGGTGCGCATATGTCGGTGGCGGTGGTGACTGACCGCCTGCCGCCACGCCAACGCCAGATCGCCGGTATCGTCGCGCAACTGTTGATGGCGACGATCTGCCTGTTCATGGCCGTGTGGGGCACCAAGTTGTGCCTGTCCACCTGGAACCAGTTCATGAGCGCCATCCCCACACTGCGCGTGGGCATCACCTATATGCCAATCCCCATCGGCGGGCTGCTGACCCTGGTGTTCGTGCTGGAAAAACTCCTGCTCGGCGACCAGAGCCAGCGGCGCGTGG
The DNA here is from genome assembly GCF_058787615.1 of Pseudomonas sp. FW305-3-2-15-C-LB1. Classification (NCBI taxonomy): domain Bacteria; kingdom Pseudomonadati; phylum Pseudomonadota; class Gammaproteobacteria; order Pseudomonadales; family Pseudomonadaceae; genus Pseudomonas; species Pseudomonas sp. FW305-3-2-15-C-LB1. The sequence goes on from NZ_JBYSZX010000006.1 coordinate 368,271, forward strand.
TGCGGTTCGACCTGGTGGAAGAAAACGAAGGGGCTGCCTGAAATGGATGCATTGATTCTGTTGGGCAGTTTTATCGCCTTGATCCTGCTGGGCATGCCAGTGGCCTACGCCCTGGGGATGTCGGCACTGATCGGCGCGTGGTGGATCGACATCCCGTTCCAGGCCCTGATGATTCAGGTGGCCGGGGGCGTGAACAAGTTTTCGCTGATGGCGATTCCGTTCTTTGTGCTAGCCGGAGCGATCATGGCCGAGGGTGGCATGTCACGTCGGCTGGTGGCGTTTGCCGGGGTGCTGGTGGGCTTTGTGCGCGGCGGCCTGTCCCTCGTCAATATCATGGCCTCGACGTTTTTCGGCGCCATCTCCGGCTCCTCGGTGGCCGATACCGCCTCGGTCGGCTCGGTGCTGATCCCGGAAATGGAACGCCGTGGGTACCCGCGGGAATTTGCCACCGCCGTGACCGTCAGCGGTTCGGTGCAGGCGTTGCTGACGCCACCCAGCCATAATTCGGTGCTCTACTCCCTGGCCGCCGGCGGCACCGTGTCCATCGCCTCGCTGTTCATGGCCGGCGTGGTGCCGGGCCTGTTGATGAGCGCCTGCCTGATGGTGCTGTGCCTGATCTTCGCGAAAAAGCGCAACTACCCCAAGGGCGAAGTCATTCCCCTGAAGCAGGCGCTGAAGATCGCCGCCGATGCCCTCTGGGGCCTGATGGCCATGGTGATCATCCTCGGCGGCATCCTCTCGGGCATCTTCACCGCCACCGAATCGGCCGCGATTGCCGTGCTGTGGGCATTCTTCGTGACCATGTTCATCTACCGCGACTACAAATGGCGCGAGCTGCCCAAGCTGATGCACCGCACGGTGCGCACCATTTCCATCGTGATGATCCTGATCGCCTTCGCCGCCAGCTTCGGCTACATCATGACCCTGATGCAGATCCCGGCGAAGATCACCACGGCGTTCCTGACCCTGTCGGACAACCGCTACGTGATCCTGATGTGCATCAACATCATGCTGCTGTTGCTCGGCACGGTGATGGACATGGCGCCGCTGATCCTGATCCTCACGCCGATCCTGCTGCCGGTGGTGCTCGGACTGGGCGTCGACCCGGTGCACTTCGGCATGATCATGCTGGTCAACCTCGGCATCGGCCTGATCACCCCACCGGTGGGTGCGGTGTTGTTCGTGGGCGCCGCAGTGGGCAAGGTGAGCATCGAGAAGACCGTGAAAGCGCTGCTGCCGTTCTATGGGGTGCTGTTCCTGATCCTGATGGCGGTAACCTACATTCCGGCGCTGTCGTTGTGGCTGCCAAGCGTGGTGCTGTGATGCTGATCGAACTGGAAGACAACCTGACCCACCTCACCCTGGCCCCGGCCGTGGGCGCAAGCATCGTCAACTGGCGCGTGCGGGCCAGCGGCCAGCCGTTGTTGCGCCACAGCGACCAACAGGCCCTGGATACGGGTCTGCCGGGCAAACTTGGCTGTTATCCGCTGGCACCCTGGTCCAACCGGATCGCCCAAGGCGGGTTCGATAACCCCGACGGCTGGCTGGCGCTCACGCCGAACAGCCTGACCGACCCGCTGCCCATTCATGGGTCGGCCTGGCAACAGGCGTGGCAGATGGTCAGCCAGTCGGCGGACGAAGTGGTGCTGGAACTGCTGTGCGACACACCGTTCGCCTATCGCGCCGAGCAGCGGTTCTGCTTGCGCGGCGGTGAACTGAGCATCACGTTGCGGGTGACCCATCTGGCGGATAACCCCGCGTGGCATGGCTTGGGATTGCATCCCTACCTGCCGCGCACAGCGCAAACGCGGTTGCAGGCCAAGGCCTCGCAGGTGTGGATGAGTGATGCGTCGAAACTGCCCACGGGGTTGGCACCGGTACCCGCCGCCTGGGACTTCCAGACGTTGAAAACCTTGCCGGAAGGCCTGGTGGACAATGGCTTTTGCCAGTGGGACGGGCATTGCCTGATCGAGCAGCCAGAGTTGGGCTACACGCTGGAATGCCAGGCCACCGGCGCCGACTACTTCCTGCTGTACTGCCCACCGGGGCTGGGGTTCTTCTGCATCGAACCGGTGAGCCATCCGGTGAATGCCCATCACCTGGCAGGACGGCCGGGCCTGAAACTGCTGGAACACAATCAGTCGGTGCAACTCCATTTCAAGCTCAAATACATACAACATGTGGGAGGGGGCTTGCCCCCGATGGCGGTGAATCAGTAATACAGTGGGTAGCTGACACACCGCTATCGGGGGCAAGCCCCCCTCCCACAGTTTTGATGTGTGTTGTGTCAGGGTGGAGCGTTTTTCAGGCGCCCGGCAGTGTCGATACTGACGACCACCGACAACCCAGGCCGCAACCGCTCGCTCTCGGCCTGGTTCGGATCTACGGTGATCCGCACCGGCACGCGCTGGGCGATCTTCACGAAGTTGCCGGTGGCGTTGTCCGCCTGCAACAAGCTGAACTCCGAACCGGTGGCCGGGGAAATATGCTGCACCGTGCCGTGGAATTTGCGGTGGTTCAAGGCATCCACCGTGAAGGTCACCGGCTGGCCGACCTGCACGTTGTCCATCTGGGTTTCCTTCATGTTGGCAATCACCCACAGCTGCGGCGGCACCAGCGCCATCAGTTGCGCGCCGGAGTTGACGTAGGCCCCCAGGCGCACGCCAATCTGCCCCAACTGACCGTCACGCGGCGCAGTGATGCGGGTGTTGGACAGGTCGATACGCGCCAGCTCCACCGCGGCCTCGGCACTCGCTACGGCAGCTTCCAGGGAGCCACGGTTGACGATCACTGTCTGCAGGTCCTGTCGTGCGATTTCCAGGCTGGCCTGGGCCTGGGCCACGGCGGCGATGGTCTGTGCATTGGCGGCGCGGGTCACGTCCAGCTCGCGCCTGGACACTGAGCCGTCGCTGATCAGTTCTTCATTGCGGCGCAAATCGGCCGTGCTTTTGCGGGCTTGTGCCTGGCTGTCCACCAAGGCTGCCTGGCGCAGCTTGATGGTGGCTTCGGCGCTGTTGCGCTGCTGCACCACATTCGCCAGCGAGGCCTTCTGCACCGCCAGTTGCGCCAGCGCCTGGTCCAGGCGCTGTTTGTAGATGCGATCGTCGAGGCGCACCAGCAGGTCACCGGCCTTGACGTATTGGAAGTCCTGCACCGGCACTTCGAACACATAGCCGCTCAGTTGCGGGCCGATGATCGTCACCTGCCCACGCACCAGGGCGTTCTCGGTGGTTTCCACGGCGCTGCTGAACGGCGGCAACTGCCAGGCATACAACACGATCAGAACCCCGACAATGGCAATCGCGGCAAACCCCAGCGATGAGACGATGCGCACCCGCAGGGAACGTGGCTCGGTGACCGAGGCGCCTGGCGGCGTGGTGCCTTCCGGGGTGGCGGCGATGGCGTTGGTGGTCGTGGTGGTGGAAGTCGGTTCGGTCATGAAGAAGCGCCGCTGGGTTGAACGGGAGGGGCTGCTGTTTTGGTCGTGCTCATCAGCCACAGGCTGCGGATAAAGATCCAGATCATGGTCAGTATCGCGATGATCGCGATCAGCATGAAGACATCGTTGTAGGCCATCACGTTCGCCTCGCGGGTCGCCGCCGTGGCCAGGCTGCGAATGCCCATGAGGTTGCGCAACTCGGGGTCGGCGACAATGCCGCCATAGGCCGAACCGCCGCTCGATACCCGCGCGGCCACACGCGGATCGAGCAGGGTCAGATGCTCGACGATCATGCTGGAGTGGTACTTCTCGCGCACGATTTGGAACGTGCCCAGCAACGCCGCGCCAATCAGGCCGCCGAGGTTCTGGCAGATACCGAACATTACCGAGAAACTCACCAGGTTGCGCGGGTTGGTTAGCACGTTCTTCGTGCCCAATACCATGGTCGGTCCTAGGAAAAACGTACCGCCGAAGCCTAGCAGGAACTGGCTGATATACAGGTTCTGCGGCCGGGTCAGGTTGCTGGAAAAACTGTCCATCACCGACCCGGTGGCCATCAGTGCCAGGGAAATCACCAGCGGCATCAGCAAATGGGCCGGGTTGATGGTCAACGCACTGACCACCAACCCGGCAATCGCCCCGGCCAGCATCACTACGTACAGGGTGTGCATCTGCTGGTAGCTCATGTTCAACATCTGCATGAAGCCTACGGCGCCGGTGGACTGCTCGGACAGCACCATGCGGATCAGGATCACTGCCAGCGCCAGGCGGATCATCACGCCGCTGCCCAGCCAGCGGGTCATCAGCATCGGGTTGGCGCGGTTATGCTCGATGGCCAGCCCGGCCATGATCAGCACCAGGGAACAGGCCGAGGCGATGCCGATCCACGGTGCTTCCAGCCACCAGTCGATGCGGCCCAGGGACAGCACGGCGCAGAGCAAGGCGACACCGGTGGCAAGGATGGCGAAGGTGAGGAAGTCGAGTTTCTCGAAGGTCTTGAAGCGGTCGCCGGGCGGGAGTTTAAGCAGGAATACGCAGCCCAGGCAGATCAGCGCCATGCCCAGTTCAAACAGATACAACCCGCGCCATTCAGCAATTTGCAGCAAGTCTTCGGAGAACAGGCGCGCCAGTGGCAACGCCAACTGCGCCGTACCCAACCCCAGCACCAGGGACTTCAAGCGCCACTTGGCCGGGAACGCCTGGATCATGTAGTACAAACCCAACGAACTCAGCGCCGCCCCCACCATGCCATGGGCCGCGCGCACCGCGATGGCCGAGCTGAGGTCGTTGACGAACAAGTGGCCGAAAGTCACCAAGGCGTACAGCACCAGGAACACCTCGGTAAACGCACGCAGCCCGAACTGCTGGCGGAACTTCACCAGCAGCAGGTTCATGCACACGTTGGTCATCACATAGGCGGCGGGCAGCCAGGCCATTTCAGCGGTGGTCGCGCCGAGTGCGCCTTGCAGGTATTGCAGGTTGGCGATGACCAGTGCGTTTCCCAACCCACCGGTAATCGCCACCAGCACGCCCACCATCGCGAACAGCCAACGCTTGTGCGTCGGGTGCAGCGGCGTAGACGGCGAACCGGGCAGGCTCGGGCGCTCGTGGGGCTCCCAGGTGTGGGGGGTGTATTTGTTCATTCGATGACTCAGGTAAACCCATACTCAGAGACAGTAAACCTGAGCGGAGTTCATCTTGCCATGTCGAGGGCATAATTGATGCGAAGAACCTGAAATGTACGAGGGCAAGTCGACTTGTCGCCCTGCCCCGCTGGGATGTCCTGTGTATTCAGATCCAGCCGAGCCAACTCCAGTAGGTCGCAGCGAATACCAGCATCAACAGGTAGCCAACCAGCGTCACCAGAACCCCCACCTTGGCGAACTGCCGCGCCGTGAACGTCCCGGTCCCCAGGCACACCATGTTCTGCGGTGCATTGATCGGCAGGATAAACCCGTAGCTCATCACAAACCCCAGGAGCATGGTCATGCCCAACCGGCTGAAATCCCCCGGCAAGGTCTGCAACACCGCGATCAGGATCGGCAACAGCGCCGAGGTCAACGCGGTGGCGCTGGCGAAGCCCAGGTGGATCAGGATCAGGAACGCACCAAGAATCGCAAACACACCCAGCGGCCCCACCTGGTCAAGCCCGGTATGCGCCACCACTTGCGCGCCCAGCCATTGCCCGGCCTGGGTGGTCAGCAGCGCCGTTCCCAGGCTGATGCCTACCCCGAACACGATCACCGTTCCCCACGGAATGCGCGACTGCACATCCTTCCAGGTCATCACGCCGATACCCGGCAATAACAGGAACACCAGGCCGGCGTAGGTGGTCGAGGTGGTGTCGAAACTGTGCAGTCGCCCTTCCGTGGCCCAGGCCAGTAGCAGCAACACCGAAACGCTCAACAGGCGCTTCTGCGCGCCGGTCATCGGCCCTATCTCCACCAGCGACTGCGCCACCGCCTCTTTACCGCCGGGGATGCTGTCGGTCTCCGGCGGCAGCAACTTGAGCACGAGGAACAGCAACACCGCCGACATGATCAACGCCCACGGCGCGCCGGCAATCAGCCAGTCGATCCACGACACGCGCTGGCCAAGCATCTTGTCCATGAAACCGACGGTGAGCAGGTTCTGCGCGGCGGCGGTCTGGATGCCGACGTTCCAGATGCTGGTGCCCTGGGCCACCACGATCATGATGCCGGCGGCGATATTCGAGCGTTTGTCCACGCCGAACGCGGCGATCACGCCCATCATGATCGGCACCACGCAGGCACTGCGCGCCGTGGCGCTGGGCACCACGAGGCTGAGCAGCACCGTCACCGCAATCGCCCCCAGCAGGATGCGTCGGGTGCTGGTACCGACCCGGCTCAGGGTCACCAAGGCGATACGCCGGTCCAGGCCGGTGTGGGTCATGGCTGCTGCGATAAACAGCGCCCCGGCCACCAGCGCCAGCGCCGGGTTGGAAAACCCGGTGAGCGCCATGCTGATCGCCGGGCTGGTGCCGATCACATGCGCGGGGTCCTGCAACGACGGCGCGGTGCCCAGCAGAAAGGCCATCAGCGACGTGATCATGATCGCACTGGCCTCATAGGACACCGCTTCGGTGATCCACACCACCACGGCAAACGCGAGGATAGCCAGCATGCGGTGTCCGGCGACCGGCAAGTCGGCGGGCACCGGCAACAGCAGCACCCCGGCCATCACCAACACGGCGATGACCAGGCCCAGGGGTAATTTGAAAGATGCCGCACTCATGGGCCACTCCAAGGCTCTAGATCAGGCCTTGAGCATGGGCTAAAAGCACCTGCGACGTGTTGACCTAGGCCAACAACTGGCTCAACACGGCCCGCAACTTGCCGGGCTTGACCGGTTTGTTCAGCAACGGCGCTTCCAGCCGGCGCAACGCCCTACGGCACTGGTCGGTGCGGTCGGCGCTAATGATCACGGCCGGGATGTTCAGTTCGAAATGCTCACGCAGGTGCTTGACCACCGCACACCCCACCACCCCATGGTCGAGGTGATAATCGGCCAGGATCAGTTCCGGCGCCCTGCCCTCCAACGCCAGCAACGCTCCGGTCTGGTCGGTGGCGGTGACCACATCACAGCCCCATTGTCCGAGTAGCGCGCGCATGCTGTCGAGGATGCTCACCTCGTTGTCGATCACCAGCAGACGCCGTCCCGGCAGCGGGTTGCCGGTGGTCGGCTGGGCCGGCAACTGGCTGATCGGCAGAGGGATCTCGTTACTCAACGGCACCTCGATACTGAACATCGAGCCCCGTCCCGGCCACGAGCGTACGGCAATCGGGTAACCCAGGATTTCGGCGATCCGCTCGACAATCGCCAGCCCCAGCCCAACGCCTTTACGGTCCGCAGCGCGGCCGACGTCGAGCTGGTTGAACTCGAGGAAGATCGCCTCCAGCCGGTCCTCCGCAATCCCGCGTCCGGTGTCCCAGACCTCCAGGCGCAGGCAATCGCCCCGCTTGCGCGCGCCCAACAGGATGCAACCTTCGTCGGTATAGCGGCAGGCATTGCTGAGGAAGTTACGCAAGATCCGCGTCAGCAATCGCAAGTCGGTGCTGATCGCATAGCAGCCGGTGTGCACCCGCAGGTTCAACCCGGCCGCCTGGGCCACCGACTGGAACTCCGAGACCAGCGGCGCGAACAATTCATCCAGGCGGTACAGCGCCACATCTGGCTTCACCGCCGCCTGGTCGAGCCGCGAGATGTCCAGCAAGTCGGTGAGCAAGTCCTCGGCGCCCTCCAGCGCCTGGTGCGTGCGCTCCACCAGCACCTGCTCGACGCTGGGCAACTGACGCTCGCGCAAGGTGGCGATCAACAAGCGTGCCGCATTCAGCGGTTGCAACAGGTCGTGGCTGGCGGCGGCGAGGTATTTGTCCTTGCTGCGGTTGGCGGCCTGGGCGGCGTCGCGGGCGTCGCGCAGGTCCTGTTCGATCTGCTCGCGCTGGGCGATCTGCTGTTGCAGGTTGTGGTTGGCCTCCAACAGTTCATCGGTGCGTGCAGCGACCCGCTGCTCCAACTCGTCATTGAGACGGATATAGCGCTTGCGCTCAGCCTCCAGCTCATCCAGCCGCGCCGTGAGTTCCGGGTAATGGCTCTTGCGCGCCGACTGGTCGCCCAGCCCCAGCAACCCGGCGAGTGCGCGTTGCTGGTCGTCAGAGAGCTTCGCCATAGACGACCTCGACGTCACGCTGGCTCGACTCTCTCGGGTTGGTGAGGATGCACGGATCCCCCATCGCATGCTGGGACAGGAACGGAATATCCGCCACGCGCACACCATGCAGGCCCAGGGTTTCGTGGAAGCCGATGGCCCGCTTGAGCGCTATCAAATGCTCCACCAGCCGCCCGCAGATCTGCCGGTGATTGAGGCCGCGACAGTCGATGCCAAACGTCTCGGCAATCACCTTGAAACGCTCCGGCGCCGAGCTGTAGTTGAACGCCACCACATGCTCCACCAGCACCGCGTTGCACAGCCCATGGGGCAGGTCGAGGAAGCCGCCGAGGCTGTGGGACATGGCGTGCACTGCGCCGAGGATCGCGTTGGAAAACGCCAACCCGGCCTGCATGCTGCCGAGCATGATCTTCTCGCGCAGGGCGATATCCGTGGGGTTGGCGATCATCTGCACCAGGTTGCCGTTGATCAGGCGCATTGCCTCCAGCGCATGGGGGTCGGTGAGTGGGCCGTGGCCGGTGGAAACGAACGCCTCGATAGCATGCACCAATGCGTCGATGCCGGTGCAGGCGGACAGGAACGGGTCCATGCTGGCCGTGGTTTCCGGGTCGATCAGCGACACATCCGGCACTACCGCCTTGCTGACGATAGAGAACTTCATGCGTTCCTGCTGGTTGGAAATGATCACGAACTGCGAGACATCCGCCGAGGTGCCGGCGGTGGTGGGGATCAGGATCAGCGGCGGGCTGGGCACACGAAGGGTGTCGACGCCCTCGAACTCAAGAATGCTGCGCCCGTGGGCCACCACGATGCCGATGGCCTTGCCGCAGTCCATCGGGCTGCCGCCGCCGATGGCTACGATCACGTCGCAGTGGTGTTCGCGGTACACCTCGGCGCCGGTCATCACTTCTTCGACACGCGGATTGGGCGAGACGGCGCTGTACAGGCAGTAGTCGATGCCGAGGGCTTGCAGGCTGGCTTCCACATCGGCCACCCAACCGGCGGTGATCACGCCAGGGTCGCTGACCACCAGCACCTTGCGCGCGCCGAAGGTCTTGGCGTAGTTACCGACGTTGTGCCGGCAACCGGCTCCAAAGATGATTTCAGGCGAGACGAATTTACGCAGGAGGCTCAGATTTGGGCTCATTGGAAAGCCTGTTTTTATTATTTTGGAAGAATGCGCTCCACACTAACCGATCCGGCTGCGAATGCAATCAGACCAAAGAGGCATCCTTCCGACAGCTCCCGCGATCAACGGCTGGCGAAGTACATGGTCACTTCGAAGCCGATACGCAGGTCGGTAAACGCAGGTTTGGTCCACATGGGGGCAGTCCTCTTGTTGTTCCGGAAAATTCCGGTGGGGTCATTAATGCATGGGGGAGATGGGGCAGCGAATGCTACTTTCGAAGTATCAAGCGCACTGCATTAGTCGCGAATGTACAGAGGCCAAAATGTGGGAGGGGGCTTGCCCCCGATGGCAGCGGGTCAGTCAACATTTATGTCAATGACACACCGCTATCGGGGGCAAGCCCCCTCCCACAGGGGACCGCGTTGCAATCAGAGGGTCAGAAGAAGCCCAGCGGGTTGATGTCGTAGCTCACCAGCAGGTTCTTGGTCTGCTGGTAGTGATCCAACATCATCTTGTGGTTTTCACGCCCGACGCCCGATTTTTTGTACCCGCCAAACGCCGCATGCGCCGGGTACAGGTGATAACAGTTGGTCCACACCCGACCCGCCTTGATCGCCCGGCCCATGCGGTAGGCGCGGTTGATGTCGCGGGTCCACAGGCCGGCGCCCAGGCCGAACTCGCTGTCATTGGCAATCGCCAGGGCTTCGGCCTCGTCCTTGAAGGTGGTCACGCCCACCACCGGGCCGAAGATTTCCTCCTGGAACACACGCATCTTGTTGTGGCCCTTGAGCAGGGTCGGTTGGATGTAATAGCCGCTGGACAGGTCGCCTTCCAGGCGCTCGGCCGCGCCGCCGGTGAGCAGCACCGCGCCCTCTTCCTGGGCGATCTTGAGGTAGGACAGGATCTTGTCGTATTGCTGCTCCGAGGCCTGGGCGCCGACCATAGTCTCGGTGTCCAGCGGGTTGCCGCGCTTGATCTTGACGATCTTCTTCATCACCTCGGCCATGAACGGCTCGTAGATCGACTCCTGCACCAGCGCCCGCGAGGGGCAGGTGCACACTTCGCCCTGGTTGAAGAACGCCAGCACCAGACCTTCGGCCGCCTTTTCGATAAACGCAGGCTCGGCGCTCATGATGTCTTCGAAGAAGATGTTCGGCGACTTGCCGCCCAGCTCCACGGTGGACGGGATGATGTTCTCGGCCGCCGCGTGCATGATGTGCGCGCCCACCGGGGTGGAGCCGGTAAAGGCGATCTTGGCGATGCGCTTGCTGGTAGCCAGGGCCTCCCCGGCTTCGCGGCCAAAACCTTGCACGATGTTCAGCACGCCGGGCGGCAGCAGGTCGCCGATCAGCTCGGCAAACACCATGATCGACAACGGCGTCTGCTCGGCCGGCTTGAGCACGATGCAGTTACCGGCGGCGAGTGCCGGCGCGAGTTTCCACGCCGCCATCAGCAATGGGAAGTTCCACGGGATGATCTGCCCGACCACGCCCAATGGTTCGTGAAAATGATAAGCCGCTGTGTGCTCGTTGATCTCGGCGGCCCCGCCTTCCTGGGCACGGATACACCCGGCGAAGTAGCGAAAATGGTCAGCGGCCAGGGGCATGTCGGCATTGAGGGTTTCGCGCACAGCCTTGCCGTTGTCCCAGGTCTCGGCCACAGCCAGCACTTCCAGGTTCTGCTCGATACGGTCGGCGATTTTCAGCAGCACCAGGGCGCGGTCCTGGGCCGAGGTCTTGCCCCAGGCATCGGCGGCGGCGTGGGCGGCGTCAAGGGCCTTATCGACATCGGCGGCGCTGGAACGCGGGAACTCGGCGATGACTTCACCGGTGACCGGCGAGGTATTGGTGAAGTACTCACCCTTGATCGGCGCGACGAACTCACCGCCGATGTAGTTGCCGTAGCGCGGCTTGAAGCTGACGATGGCGCCGGGGGTGCCAGGTTGGGCGTAGATCATGGTGAGGCCTCTGCTTATTGTTGGGTGTTGATGGGCTGCATCTGGGTGCGTTCGTAGTGGGGGTACAGGTGGGTCACGCTGCGGGTCAGTTCATAGCGACTCAGGTTGATGCCCGCGAATCGCTCGGGGATCGGGCTGCGGATCAGCTCGGGCATGTCGCTGCCATGGGCTGCCCCGTCGCGTAGCAATTGATCGAGCCAGGTGAGGTAGTCACGCATCTGTTCGAAGGGTTTGGCGTCGGTCGCAATGGGGCCGTGGCCGGGCACGATCAGGGTCCAGGGCAAGCCTTGCAGGGTGGCGATATCCGCCAGCCAGATCGCCAGCCCCGGTGAGTGGGGCGTGGTGAGTGCGCGCTGGTAGAACACCAGGTCGCCGGCAAACAGCACGCCGGTCCTGCGGTCGAGGATCGCCAGGTCGGCGCCGGTATGGCCGCGCAGGTGCAGCAGTTGCAGGTCGTGGCTGCCGAAGGTTTTCACCCCCGCTTGCAGGGCTTCGGTGGGCAACACCACTTCGGTGCCGCGCATCCAGTCACCCACCATGCGGTACAGGTTCTCGGCCATGCTGTCGCCCTGCTCATGCAGCAAATCCTTGGTGCCGGCCACGGCGCCAATCGGTACATCCCTGAAGGCTTGGTTGCCCAGGGCGTGGTCGGGATGGTGGTGCGTCAGCAGCACCTGGATCACCGGTTTGTCGGTGACACGGGCGATGGCCTGGCGCAGGGCTTCGCCGTAGCGCCTGGACGGCCCGGTGTCGATCACCACCACGCCGGGCTCGGTGACGATGAACCCGACATTGACGATATTGCCGCCATTGTCCCTGGTGAAGTTGTCGGTGCTGCCTTCCAGCAGCCAGGTGTTATCGGCGATCAACCGAGGTTTGAGGACGTAATCCAGGTCCGCCAGCACCGGCAGGCTGAACAGCAGCAGCCACAGCACAATCCAGCGCAGGCTCATGGGATGGCCGCCTCGAACTGGTTGCCGCTGGTGTCGCGCAGGGTCAGGCGCGTGGGCTCGCGGCCTTCGATGTCGAAGGCCAGGCTGGGGTTTTCGCTGACGGCGGGGAACAGTTCCAGGCGTGCCAGCAGTTGGTTATCTGCGCCGCGCAGCTCGGCCTGGTGGATAAAGAATTCGGGAATACCGCTGATCATGCCGTTATCCATCGGATGGGCAACTTGCAGTTTCACGCGGCTGAACTCGGCACGCGGGTAACGGCCGCCGAGCACTTCGCCCAGGTGCTCTTCCCAGCCGGGTTGGGTGCGCACCACGCTGGGCGCGGTGCAGCCGCCACCGGCGGCATCGATCAGGGCCGAGCCGACATGCCACATGCCATCCCGGGTGAGCACCGCTGCACGCAACGGCGTGGCCTGTTCGATACGAATCCGCAGCGACAGCCACGGCAGTACTGGCCCCAACGGCTGGAAATCGACGATCTGCGGCAGAGGGTTCAGCTCGGCCCAGGCAAGGATCTTCACCACGTCCCCCTTGAAGGCGCGGGCGTCGATCTCCAGCGGCACCTGGCGCGCATCCTCGGCGAACGGCGGCGCCAGGAGCTTCACCCGCTCGTCGAACACAAACGCTGCATTGTCGAGCAAGCGCTGGTGATAGTAGGCCCACATCACCGAGGGCACCGGGTCCACGGGCGCGCCCCAGGCCAGCATCGGCACACAGCACAGCCACCACCCGCGCAGGCCCATGGCTTACTCCTCGACGTGCACGCTGTCGAGGTAGGTGCGCACCGCCCACAGGGCTTCCTGGCTGAGGTAGTCGGCCATTTTCGGCATGTACACCCGGCCATCGCGCACGGCGCCGTGGCGCACACGTTCCACGAACCATTCATCGCCGGCGTCGCCGGCATCGAGCATGCGCAGGTCGGGGGCGATGCCACCGGACTTGGCTTCCAGGCCATGGCACGCCGCGCAGTTCTGGTTATAGGCCGACGCACCGACCTCCACCGCTTTGTCATGTTCGGGCGTGGTGCGATAGGGGTTGGTGGCGGCCCAGCCATCGGCGTCCAGCGGCACGCCGGCGTCCTTGATCGGGGTGAGGCCTTTGGTTTCCACGGCGGTGGGCGTCACGTTGCCGTGAGCCCAGGCGGATCCACTGCTGATTGCACTGGCGAGCAGGCAGGCGGTAATCAAGGCGTTGCGTTTTGTTGTCATTATTTTTTCCCTCGGGAGTGCACGCAAAACCTCTTGGCAGAGGCTATGGCAACCATCTTAGGAAGCACCCGGCAGGACCCGTATGCTGCTTTGGTGGGCGGGTTCTCATCCGTTGGTAGCAGGCCTTGTGGGGCACTGCTAAATCAGAGGCGGTTCGGGAAATTGTCCCGGCAACACCGGGACTTTTTCCGTATTCGCCACGGCGTTCACATCGCACCCTGTGCAGGCCATAACCTCCACTGGGAACTGCAACCATGACAATAAGATCGCTACCCGCCCTCTCGCCGCTGAGCCTTGCCGTGCAGGCCTTCCTGCTGGTCGGCAGCCTGTCCTTGAGTGCGGCCAGCTTCGCCGCCGCCGAGCCTGCCAAACAGACCCGCAACGTCACCTGGGAAGACATCGCCAACGACCACCTGACCACCAAGGACGTGCTGCAATACGGCATGGGCACCAACGCCCAGCGCTGGAGCCCGCTGGCCCAGGTCAACGACAAGAACGTGTTCAAGCTCACACCGGCCTGGTCTTATTCGTTCGGCGACGAGAAGCAGCGTGGCCAGGAATCCCAGGCCATCGTCAGCGACGGCGTGGTCTACGTCACCGGCTCCTATTCCCGGGTGTTCGCCCTCGATGCGAAGACCGGCAAACGCCTGTGGACCTACAACCACCGCCTGCCCGACAACATTCGCCCGTGCTGCGACGTGGTCAACCGGGGCGCGGCGATCTTCGGCGACAAGATCTACTTCGGCACCCTCGATGCACGCCTGATCGCCCTCGACAAGAACACCGGCAAAGTGGTGTGGAACAAGAAGTTCGGCGACCACGCCGCTGGCTACACCATGACCGGCGCCCCGGTGCTGATCAAAGACAAGGTCAGCGGCAAGGTGCTGCTGATCCAGGGCAGCTCCGGCGATGAATTCGGCGTGGTCGGCCAGCTGTATGCGCGCGACCCGGACACCGGCGAAGAGGTGTGGATGCGCCCGTTCGTGGAAGGCCACATGGGCCGCCTGAACGGCAAGGACAGCACCCCGACCGGCGACGTCAAGGCTCCGTCCTGGCCGGATGACCCGACCACCGAAACCGGCAAGGTCGAGGCCTGGAGCCACGGCGGCGGCGCGCCCTGGCAGAGTGCGAGCTTCGATGCCGAGACCAATACCATCATCGTCGGCGCCGGCAACCCTGGCCCGTGGAACACCTGGGCGCGCACCTCCAAGGACGGCAACCCCCACGACTTCGACAGCCTCTACACCTCCGGCCAGGTCGGCGTCGACCCGAGCACCGGCGAAGTGAAGTGGTTCTACCAGCACACGCCGAACGATGCCTGGGACTTCTCCGGCAACAACGAGCTGGTGCTGTTCGACTACAAGGACAAGGCCGGCAAAGTCATCAAGGCCACCGGCCACGCCGACCGCAACGGCTTTTTCTACGTGGTCGACCGCAACAACGGCAAGCTGCAGAACGCCTTCCCGTTCGTCGACAACATCACCTGGGCCAGCCACATCGACCTGAAGACCGGCCGCCCCGTGGAAAACGAAGGCCAGCGTCCGGCCAAGCCTTTGCCGGGTGAAACCAAGGGCAAGCCGGTGGAAGTCTCGCCGCCGTTCCTGGGTGGCAAGAACTGGAACCCCATGGCCTACAGCCAGGACACCGGGCTGTTCTACATCCCGGGCAACCAGTGGAAAGAGGAATACTGGACCGAAGAGGTCAACTACAAGAAGGGCTCGGCGTACCTGGGCATGGGCTTTCGCATCAAGCGCATGTATGACGACCACGTCGGTACCCTGCGGGCGATGAACCCGACCACCGGCAAGGTGGTGTGGGAGCACAAGGAACACCTGCCATTGTGGGCCGGCGTACTGGCGACCAAGGGCAACCTGGTGTTCACCGGCACCGGCGACGGCTTCTTCAAGGCCTTCGACGCGAAGACCGGCAAAGAGCTGTGGAAATTCCAGACCGGCAGCGGCATCGTCTCGCCGCCGATCACCTGGGAACAGGATGGCGAGCAGTACATCGGCGTGACAGTCGGCTACGGCGGCGCGGTGCCGTTGTGGGGCGGCGACATGGCGGAGCTGACCAAGCCGGTGGCACAGGGTGGGTCGTTCTGGGTGTTCAAGATCCCGAGCTGGGACCTGAAAACCGCGCAGAAGTAACCTCACCCTATATGCCGGGGTCATCCTTTGTGGCGAGCGGGCTTGTCCCGCGTTGGGCAGCGAAGCGGCCCCCGGCTTTTCTCCAGCCTCACCGAGTCGTCAGGTTTTGGGCTGCTGCGCAGCCCAACGCGGGGCAAGCCCGCTCGCCACAGCAAGCCCGCTCACCCCAGGATCCCCAGAGGTCTCGCGATGAAATATCTGCCATTTTTAATCCTGCTATCCCTGCCCTTGGCTCACGCCGACGAGGGCGACGACGCGCCGCTGGTCATCAACGGCTGCACCCTGGCCGCACACAGCCAATGCCCCGGTGCCAACCTCAAGGGCGCCGACCTGAGCAACCAGGACTTGAGCAAAATGAACCTGGCCGGTGCCGACCTGCGCGATGCCGATCTGCGCCACGCCAACCTCGACCTGGCCAACCTGGAAAAAGCCAAGCTGCAAGGCGCCAACCTGACCCGCGCCAGCCTGCAACAAGCCAACCTGCGCATGGCCGACTTCACCGGCGCCACGCTGATGGCCGTGCAAGGCTGGGGGCTGTTCGCCCAGGGTGCGCAGTTTGAAAACGCCAACCTCAGCGCCGCCTACCTGCAATTTGCCCGGCTGTCGGGGGCCAAGCTGCACCACGCCAACCTGCGTGCGGCCGACCTGGAGATGACCTGGCTGAGCAAGGCCGACCTGCAAGGCGCCGACCTCAGCGACGCCAACCTGCAAGAAGCCAAGTTCGGCGAAAGCAACCTGGAAAAAGCCACGCTCACCGGGAGCCGCCAGCACTATGCGAATTTCCAGGACGCGAATATGGACGGTTGCAAGGATTGCCCGACCACCTGGGATCGTTAACCCGCCACCCGCACCACCCCCATGTCGATACCCAAATGCACCAACTCGGCATGGGAACTCACCTGCAACTTACTCTTGAGCAAAGTCAGGTGATTGGACACGGTCTTGCTGCTGATACTCAACTGAGCGGCAATCGCGCGCGCCGGGGTGCCCTTGGCGAGCATCAGGAAAATCTCCAGCTCACGCTGGGTCATGCTTTGCAGGCGCCGGTCGGTGGGGTGGTAAGCCAGCTGGGTGGCCAGGTCCTGTTCAATATAGGTGTGGCCGTCAAGAATGCGCTCGACCGCATCCAGCATCACCGCCGGCAACGCGCTTTTGGTCAGGTAGCCGGACGCACCGGCCTCCAGCGCCTGGCGCACCAGGGGCAACTCGGCATGCTGGCTGAAAAACAGCACGCGCAATTGCGGCAGGCGCTGGCGCAGGCGGCGGGTGGTTTCCAGGCCGCTGATACCCGGCAGGCCAAAGCCGATGATCACCAGGTTGGGTACCGCTTCGTGCACCCGCGTCAAGGCGTCCTCGCCACTCGCGGCTTCGCGCACCACCACACCCGGCAGCCCGCTGCGCAACAGGCTGGCGTAACCCAGGCGGACCACGGCGTGATCATCGACCAGCAGGATGTTCATAGTGCCTCCCATGGCAGTACCTCTGGCCATGCTAGAACCCCGGGGACCAATGGGACCTACTACTTTGGTACTGGTTTTGCTGTCTATCGTCGCATTCCCAAGGCAGCGGGACTGGCGTGTAATGGGGCATAACGATAAGGACCGGACCCGCCATGCTGCCCGCTAGACTGCCACTTGCGGCACTGTTGTGCCTGTTCATCACGCACGTACAGGCCGACACGCCACTGTTTTCCGCCGATGGCTACCGCATCAGCCTGTACCGCAGCCCCACGCCCGAACACCTGCCCGGGGCCGTCATTGTCGACACCCCGGCCCTGCAGACGCTGTTGGCCCAGATGCCCGCACCGGTATTGATCGACGTGTACCGCCGCCCGTGGCTACAGGGTCGTTTCATCGAAGACCAGCCCCACGCCAACCTGCCCGGCAGTCACTGGCTGGCCAATACCGGCGACGGCGACCTCACGCCCGAGTGGCAAGGTTACTTTGTGCGTCACCTTTACAAGTACACGGGCGGCAACCTGGCGCGCCCGCTGGTGTTCTACTGCCGCGCCGATTGCTGGCTGAGTTGGAACGCGGTAAAACGGGCCGCCAACCTGGGCTATACCACTGTGTATTGGTACCGCGATGGTTTGGATGCATGGGAAGCGGCAAACCTGCCAGTAATGGCTGCGACACCCGAACCCTTTGAATAAAAAACCACAACAAGAAGGTGAACGGCCATGTACAAAATCCTGATCGCCGATGATCACCCGCTGTTTCGCGAGGCGATCCACAACGTCATCAGCGACGGTTTCCCCGGCAGCGATGTGATGGAAACCGCCGACCTGGACAGCGCCCTCGCCCTGACCCAGGAACATGACGACCTCGACCTGATCCTGCTGGACCTGAACATGCCCGGCATGCACGGCCTCAACGGCCTGATCAACCTGCGCAACGAATCGCCGACCATCCCGGTGGTGATTGTCTCGGCCGAGCAGGACAAACAGATCGTGCTGCAGGCCATCACCTACGGCGCCGTGGGTTTTATCACCAAGTCATCACCGCGCCTGCAAATGACCGAGGCGATCCAGCAGATTCTCAACGGCAATGTGTACCTGCCGCCGGACATCATCCGCACCCAGAAAAACACCGGGCAGCGGCGGATGAATGACAGCCCGGGGTTTGCCCCGGAGCTCTTGCAGGCACTGACCCGTAAACAATTGCTGGTGCTGGAGCGGATGACCAAGGGCGAATCGAACAAGCAGATTGCCTATACGCTGGAGATTGCCGAGACCACGGTGAAGGCCCATGTGTCGGCGATTTTGCGCAAGTTGAATGTGCATAACCGGGTGCAGGCGATACTCAGTGCCGGGGATATCGATTTCGGCTCGTACCTGCGCCGCTGACGGTCTGACACTCCACAAATCAACTGTGGGAGGGGGCTTGCCCCCGATGGCAGAGTGTCAGTCAGCACATCCATTGATTGATGCACCGCTATCGGGGGCAAGCCCCCTCCCACATTTGATCTGCATTTCGTCAGGGCCGGCTGAGCAGGTGGCTCATGGCGGTTTTCAGCTTCATGGGCCTGACGGGTTTGTGCATCAACGTATGCCCTAGCTCACGTATCTGCAGCTTCAATTCTCGGCTCGTACCTGCGTCGCTGACCCTTTGACACATCACAAATCAACTGTGGGAGGGGGCAAGTCCCCTCCCACATTTGATCTGCATTTTGTCAGGGTCGGCTGAGCAGGTGACTCATGGCGATTTTCAGCTTCATGGGCCTGACGGGCTTGTGCATCAAGGTATGCCCCAACTCCCGTATCTGCTGCTTCAATTCTCGGCTCGTACCTGCGTCGCTGACCCTTTGACACACCACAAATCAACTGTGGGAGGGGGCTTGCCCCCGATGGCAGAGTGTCAGTCAGCACATCCATTGATTGATGCACCGCTATCGGGGGCAAGCCCCCTCCCACATTTGATCTGCATTTCGTCAGGGCCGGCTGAGCAGGTGGCTCATGGCGGTTTTCAGCTTCATGGGCCTGACGGGTTTGTGCATTAACGTATGCCCTAGCTCACGTATCTGCAGCTTCAATTCATTGCTGTAGTTGGCGGTGATCATCAACGCCGGCACCGCGCTCCCGCGCCGGGCGTTGATGCGGGCCACGGCGTCCACGCCGTTCTGGTCGTCGTCCAGATGGTAATCGGCAATCAACAGGTCCGCCTCGGCATGGTAGTTGTCCACCTGCCGCGCCAGGTCCTGTTCCGACAGCGCCGTGATCACCCGGCAGCCCCAGCCTTCGAGCAAGGTACGCATACCCGCGCAGATCGCCGCGTCGTTATCCAGCACCCACACCCGGGCACCTTGCAGGCGCTCGAGCAACGGCTCGCTCATGGAAGGCGCAGGCAGCGACTTGGGGGCCGTGGCGCTCAACGGTACCTCCACCGAGAACATCGAGCCTTTGCCCGGCCAGGACCTGACGCTGATGCGATGGCCGAGTATCCCGGCGATCTTTTCCACGATGGCCAGGCCCAGGCCCAGGCCGCGGTCCTGGTCCGGTCGCTGCACGTCGCCGCGTTTGAACTCCTGGAAAATCTCCTCCAAGCGCTCTTGGGCAATCCCCATGCCGCTGTCCCACACCTGGATCAACAGGCGCTGCTGCTGACGCCGGCAACCCAGCACCACCCGCCCCTGGTAGGTGTAGCGAATGGCATTGCTGAGCAGGTTGCGCAGGATCCGCGCCAGCAACTGGATGTCGCTG
Source organism: Pseudomonas sp. FW305-3-2-15-C-LB1 (assembly GCF_058787615.1). Lineage (NCBI taxonomy): Bacteria > Pseudomonadati > Pseudomonadota > Gammaproteobacteria > Pseudomonadales > Pseudomonadaceae > Pseudomonas > Pseudomonas sp. FW305-3-2-15-C-LB1. Next base: position 387,989 of record NZ_JBYSZX010000006.1, read on the forward strand.
CGCACCAACGCAGAGCAGCCGACAAAGTGCAGCGCCAGGCCTTCGGCGCGGGCCAGCTGGGTGTACTCGGCGGCGAGGTTGTCGAGCAACTCACTCAAGGCGAACGGCGCGATATCGGCCTTGATCACGCCAGCATCCAGCTTGGAAATATCCACCAGGGTCCCCAGCAGGTTTTCCACGTCTTCCAGGGAGTTGCTCACATTGCGCACCAGGGCTTCGCTGGGACGCTCCAGCAAGGCACTGGTGAACAGCCGCGCCGCATTCAACGGTTGCAACAGGTCATGGCTGACGGCGGCGAGAAACTTGGTTTTCGACAGGTTGGCCTGCTCGGCCTCGAGCTTGGCTTCGCGCAGACGGGTTTCCATGCGACGGCGCTCGTCGATTTCCTTGAGCAGTTGGTCATTGAGCGACGTAAGCTCCGAGGTGCGCTGGGCCACGCGCTGTTCCAGATGCTGGTAGGCCTGGTGCAAGGCTTCGGCCGTGCGGCGGCGTTCGGTGATATCGCGGATCAACACGAAGATCCCCACCACCTCGCCACTGGCGAGCATGTTCGGTACATAGGAACGCAGCATGTAGCGTTCCTGGTGGTTGATGTTGGTTTCGGCGAACTCGAAGGTCACGCTCTCCCCCGCCAAGGCACGGGCGACGTAGGCATCCAGGCGCTGGCAATGCTGCTCGCTGTGCACTTCGCGCAGGCTCTGGCCGAGCATCATGCCGCGCGGCCAGCAGTACCATTCTTCATAAACCTTGTTGGTGAACTCATAGACCAGGTCGGCATTCAGGTAGCCAATCAGCGCCGGCACGTTGTCGGTGATCAGGCGGATCCAGCGCTCGCTCTCCTGGGCTTTCTGCGCCGCCGCCTGTTCGCCACGCAGCGTTTCGGCACGCAGGCGGGCGTTGATCAGCAGGTGGTTGCTGGCCTTGAGTTCGGCCATCGCCTGGTTCAGCGCGTCGGTGCGCTCGCGCACTTGCTCGGCCAGCACCACCGAATGCTGGAAGGTGGTGTAGGGGTTGTTGCCCTGGGGCATGCCGGACTCGATGCGCTCGATCAGCGCCACATTGATCCGCGCCAGCTTGAGGTTGTCCTGTTGCAGCCGGGCCAGCTGAGCGGGCAGGTCAGCGCCGGCCTCGGGCAATGGCGACCCCGGTGAAGGTCTGGTTGATGTGCATGCCATTGAACTGTTCTCCGTAGGTGTTGAAACCCATCACCCGCTGGTCCCGCAAGTAACCGCCGAGCTGTTCGAGGGTGCCGTTGTCCTCCAGCTCCAGGCGGCGCAAAAAGCAATCGCAGCCGATGGTCAGCAACAGGTCGCCGAGGCGCGCTTGCAGGCCGTCGAACAGAGCCTGCAGGTTCGGCAGCAGCGGGCCGGGCGTCATCACCGTCAGCACGATGCCGTTTTCCACCGCGCAGTAGAAACTCAGGCTGAGGTCTTCATGCACCTGCTGGATAGCGCGCACGTAGTATTGGTCGTGGATACGCACCGCCAACGGGTGGGCGGCGAACGTGCGGTGGTCGAGGTCGGCCACCGCCACACCGATATGCCGCGCGTACTCTTCGGCGGCGGGCTCGGCGTTGAGTTCGAACACACGGCGTGACGCGCTGTCGGCGCCGGTCACCACCAGTTTTTCCGTGCACGGCAGGATATGGTGGGTGGTGAACACCTCGAAATCCAGCCAGGTGTTGACCAGCATCACCACCGCCGCGCCGCTGTGGAACACGCCGTTGAAGTACACGTGGGTGTGGGTGAGGAAGTTGTCGTCACCGGCCGAGCCGCCGAAATGCGGGATATCCCCAAGGGCCGCGCTAAGGGCGGCGAGGACCATTTCTTCGCGGCTGGACAGGCCGTCAAGCAGGGTCAGCGCAAACGTGTTGCCCTTGATCGGCGCCAGGGTATTGCTGCGACAGCCGCCGACCAGACGTTCGACCATGTCCTGGGCACCGATCAGGCTGAAGTGCTCGACCTGATCGATCAGCTCGGTGGCGATGGAAAAGTGCGCGTGGTTAAAGCCCATCGCGGTGATGCAATTACGGCCGTAGCCTTGGGGCGTGATTTCGCCGGCGCTGGTGCAGCCGACCACACGCACCTTGCCGAAGCACTGTTGCAGGGCCTGGCCAAGGGCCTGGAGGTCGTAGGACGCGGAACAGAAAAACAGCACAAAACCCAGGTACGGGTGCAGCAGTTGCTGGGCCAATTCCTCGGCGGCCTGCCCGGCATCGGTGGCCTGGGACATGGCGCTGACTACGCCTTCACTGTTGTGCATCGTTGCCTCCCCCTCTGAAGCATCAGTGTACGAAGGGCCTGGGCATGGGCCTATGCTACTTGGGTACTGGGTGGGGGATGCGATGGGATGAGGCTTTCAAGACCACTCTCTCAAAAGCCAATGGAGATCCAATGTGGGAGGGGGCTTGCCCCCGATTGCAGGGTGTCAGTCGATGCATGAGTGATTGATCCACCGCTATCGGGGGCAAGCCCCCTCCCACATTTTGATTGCATTTCAGATGACTACCACGTGAGGACAGCACCTACGGCAAAGGTATCGGTGTCTTCATTTTGGGCATGGGTGTCATGCGCCTCGATCTGGAACTGGTTGTACTCCGCCACCAGCTTCAGGTTGTCGCCGAGCTTGAGGTCGTCCACCTGCTTGGTCATGTTGAAGCCCAGGTAGTTGGGCAAGAAGCCCATCTTCACACGCGACTGGCGGCGGTCGTATTGGTCACCGGCACGGCCGACGTCACTATTGACGTAGAAGGCGTTGATGTAGCCATCGGTGGAGAAGGTGGTTTCGTCCTTGTCGTACAGCATGATTTCGGCGTCGGCGAATGGGCTGAGGCCCAGGCCGAGGATAAAGACAGGTAACAGACGCAGGGGGACGTTCTTATTATTATGCATGGTGCGCTCCGCAACGGGGACTTGATGTCGGAGGCGATTATCAAAAGGCGGTGGGCCATGGCATACGCTGCCTTGGCCCTGATTTGCGGACGCTTTGGAGGGGCAGCGGGTGCCCGGCAAGTTCGGTTTAGTCCAGGCCCGGCACTTAGGATGTAAGACCGGCCTTGCCCAACATGCCCACGGCCACCACGACACACAGGCTGGCAAACCCCACTTGCAAGGTACGCGCAGGAATCACCGAACACAGACGCCGACCGGCCAGCATGCCGACGATACTCGCGGCGATAAACACCCAACCCACCGGCTCGATGCGCACACCGGCATGCAACGCGCCGGCCACGCCGATCAACGACAGCAGGCTGATCACCATCAGGGAGGTGGCGACGATGCCGCGCATCTGCACGTCGGTGAGTTGCTTGAATGCCGGCACGATCAGGAAGCCACCGCCGACACCGAGCAAGCCGGACACCGCACCGGTCACTGCGCCGAGAGCGGCCAGGGTCGCGCTGCATTTGGCAGTCCAGGCCAGGCGCCCGGTGTGCTGGTCGAGCATGCAGTTCTTCTGGCCCCAGGAGGCGGTGCCGTGGTCACTCGGCCCTGCCTCGCGTTTTTCCCGCTGCAACATGCGCCAGGCCACCAGCACCATCAATGCGCTGAACAGCCCCATCAACAGGGCTTCCGGCAATTGGTGGGCGAGATACACCCCCACCGGCGAAAACAGCGCGCCAAGCAAGGCGATCAGCAACGCCGCGCGGTAGCGCACCAGGCCATGGCGCAAACCATCGACCGCCCCCACCGCAGCCGCCGCGCCCACGGCGAGCAGTGACACCGGCGCCGCCTGGGTCATGCTCAAACCCAGGCCCAGCACCAGCGCAGGCACCCCGAGGATGCCGCCACCGGCGCCGGTCAGGCCCATGACCAGGCCCATCAACAATCCCAACACACTGGCGAGCAGCATTCAGTCCACCTTGCTCAGGCGGGTCAGCCATTCGCGGCCCTTGAGCATGCCGTTCCAGTAGAACCACGGCAGCAAGGTCGCCTTGAGGAACCACATCGAACGACGCGCCCGGGTCGGGTCCAGGGGAAAGGTCGGCAGCAGCTTGCCGCCATAGCCAAACTCGGCCAGCACCACCTTGCCCTTCTCCACCGTCAAGGGGCAGGAACCGTAGCCGTCATATTTGAGCGGCAACGGCGCCTGTTTGCGCAGGGCCAGCAGGTTTTCGGCAACCACCACGATTTGCTTGCGCACCGCTGCGGCGGTCTTGGCGTTGGTGGTGCCGCACACGTCGCCCAGGCCGAAGATATGCGGATACCGCAGGTGCTGCAGGCTATGGGGATTCACCTCACACCAACCGGCGGCGTCGGCGAGTGGGCTTTGGCGGATAAAATCCGGGGACACTTGCGGTGGCACCACGTGCAGCAGGTCGAAGGTTTTCTCCTCGACGCGGACGTTACCCTCGGGGTCCTTCACCTCGAACCAGGCCTTGCGCGCAGGGCCATCGACTTTCACCAGGTTGGCATTGAACGCCAGGCGGGCGTTGTATTTTTCCACGTACTTCATCAGCGGCGGCACAAAGGTTGCCACCCCGAACAGTGCGGCGCCGGCCAGGTTGAATTCGACGTCGATATTGTTCAGCGTGCCCTGTTTGAGCCAGTGATCGCAGGACAGGTACATGGCTTTCTGCGGCGCACCCGCGCATTTGATCGGCATGGCCGGCTGGGTGAAGATCGCCTTGCCGCCCTTGAGTTGCTGCACCAACTGCCAGGTGTAAGCAGCGTGCTGGTAACTGTAGTTGGATGTGACGCCATGTTTGCCCAGGGTGTCTTGCAGCCCCTCGACCTTTTCCCAGGCCAGGCGCAGGCCGGGGCAGACGATCAGGTTGTTCCAGGTGACGCGCTGACCGCTGTCGAGCACCAGGGTCTGCGCATCGGGCAGCAGTTCGGTGACGGCGGCCTGTACCCAGGTGACGCCATTGGGCAGGACATCGGCCAGTGGGCGGCGGGTTTTCTTCACGTCGTAGGCACCGCCGCCGACCAGGGTCCAGGCGGGCTGGTAGCAGTGGTGGTCGCTCGGTTCGATCAGGGTGATATGCAGGTGGGGATCGCGCTTGAGCAGGCTGGCCAGCAGGCCGATGCCCGCCGAGCCGCCGCCGATGACTACGATATCGCCACTGATGGTAGGGCCCCAGTGTTGGTCGGTCATGGTCTATCGCCTTTGTAATACATGCACACAAGGGTCGCTGCCGGATGGCGTCACGCCCAGCTTTTTATGACCGCGCCGCAGTACAGCCCGGACAGGGTCTTCATCACTTGAATCACTTCATGGCTGGCCAGCCCGTAGAAAATGTATTTGCCTTCCCGACGGGTGGCCACCAACCCTTCGTCACGCAGGATGCCCAACTGTTGTGACAGCGTGGGCTGGCGCACGCCGGTCAGGGCTTCCAGCTCGCCGACATTGCGCTCGCCCTGGGTCAGCTGGCACAGGATGAGCAAGCGATCCTCATTGGCCAGGGCCTTGAGCAAGGAGCAGGCCTTGGACGCCGATGCGCGCAACTGGGCAACTTCGCCTTCACTCAGAGTAGATTCCATTTGCCTCGGGTCCTTTGTGTCACTTAAGCTCGAAACATTATGTGAAAACGTAAACTGATTGTAACTACTTTTTTCTCCATCGGGGACGTTCGCCATGCCAGCGTTGATTCAAGCCTTTCTGGACGAGGCATCGTCGACCTACACCTACGTCGTCTATGAAACCGACGGCGGCCCGTGCGCCATTGTCGACTCAGTGCTCAACTACGATCCGGCCTCGGGGCGCACCGACACCGCCCAGGCCGATAACGTCATCGCCTTCGTGCGCGAGCACGGCTTGCAGGTGCAGTGGCTGCTGGAAACCCACGCCCACGCCGACCACCTGTCGGCGGCGCCCTACCTGCGCCGCACCTTGGGCGGCAAGATCGCGATTGGCCAGGCCATCAGCAAAGTCCAGGGCGTATTCAAGCACCTGTTCAACCTGGAGCCGGAATTTCGTGTAGATGGCTCGCAGTTCGACCACCTGTTTGCGCCGGATGAGGTGTTTCACATCGGCAACCTAAAGGCCCAGGCACTGCATGTGCCAGGGCATACGCCGGCGGACATGGCCTACCTGATCGACGGCCGATTGATCCTGGTGGGCGACACGCTGTTCATGCCGGATGTCGGTACCGCCCGCTGTGATTTCCCCGGCGGGGATGCGCGGCAGTTGTATGCATCGATGCGCAAGTTGCTGGCCTTTCCTTTGGAAACCGAACTGTACGTGTGCCATGACTACCCGCCGGAAGGCCGAGAGGCTAAGTGCCGGACCACAGTGGCCGAGCAGCGCGCAGGCAATATCCATGTGCATGACGGGGTGGATGAAGCGGCGTTTGTCGAGATGCGCACCCGACGCGACGCCGGGCTGGGAATGCCGACGCTGCTGCTGCCGGCGATCCAGGTGAATGTGCGGGCGGGGAATATGCCGCCGGCGGAAGATAACGGCGTGACCTACCTGAAAATCCCCGTCAACCAACTCTGAAAATGGTCTCTGATCTGTAATGGGATCAAATGTGGGAGGGGGCTTGCCCCCGATTGCAGTATGTCAGACACATCATGTGTAGCTGATCCACCGCTATCGAGGGCAAGCACCCTCCCACTTTTATCAGGCACCCAGACTGATGCCATTGGCCGGCAGCGGCAGTGCGGTTTTATAGCGCACCTGCTTGAGCGCAAAGCTTGAGCGGATGTTCGCCACCCCCGGCACCTTGGTCAGAAAGTCCATCATGAAACGCTCCAGCGACTGGATCGTCGGTACCAGCACGCGGATGAGGTAGTCCGGGTCGCCGGCCATCAGGTAGCACTCCATCACTTCCGGACGGTCCGCAATTGCCCCTTCGAACTGCTGCAACGCCAACTCATTCTGCTTTTCCAGGCTCACGTGAATGAACACATTGACGTGCAGCCCCAGCAGGTCGGCGTCCAGCAGCGTGACCTGGTCGCGAATCAGGCCCAGTTCTTCCATCGCCTTCACCCGGTTGAAACACGGCGTGGGCGACAGGTTGACCGAGCGGGCCAGGTCGGCGTTGGTGATCCGTGCATTCTCCTGCAGAGCGTTGAGAATGCCGATATCGGTACGGTCCAGTTTGCGCATGAGACAAATTCACCTGTTTATTATGTTTATGCAGGTTTTTTATCCGCAAATGACCGCGGGCGCAACGAAACAGAGATAAATATTCTTCTACGCCACGCCTATGATTGTTGTAGGACAAGATTTCCCCTACCCGGGGACTGACTGTCAGCTAGCGCGCCCACTACAAGAAATTCACAAGATAGAGCGTAGAAAGCCATGACCCAGCAGTATGAACCACTGCGTCTGCACGTCCCTGAACCCTCGGGCCGTCCAGGCTGCAAGACCGACTTCACGTACCTGCGCCTGACCGACGCAGGCACCGTGCGCAAACCCGCCATCGACGTAGAACCCGCCGACACCGCCGACCTGGCCAAGGGCCTGATCCGCGTGCTCGACGACCAGGGCCAGGCCCTCGGTCCGTGGGCCGAAGGCGTCCCGGTGGAGATTCTGCGCAAAGGCATGCGCGCCATGCTCAAGACGCGGATCTTCGACAACCGCATGGTGGTCGCCCAGCGTCAGAAAAAAATGTCGTTCTACATGCAGAGCCTTGGCGAAGAAGCCATCGGCAGCGCCCAGGCCCTGGCCTTGAACATCGACGACATGTGCTTCCCCACCTACCGCCAGCAAAGCATCCTGATGGCCCGTGAAGTGCCACTGGTAGACCTGATCTGCCAGTTGCTGTCCAACGAACGCGACCCGCTCAAGGGCCGCCAGTTGCCAATCATGTACTCGGTGAAAGACGCTGGCTTCTTCACGATTTCCGGCAACCTCGCCACCCAGTTCGTACAAGGCGTGGGTTGGGGCATGGCCTCGGCGATCAAGGGCGATACCAAGATCGCTTCCGCCTGGATCGGCGACGGCGCCACCGCCGAATCCGACTTCCACACCGCCCTCACCTTTGCCCACGTGTACCGTGCGCCGGTGATCCTCAATGTAGTCAACAACCAGTGGGCCATCTCCACCTTCCAGGCGATTGCCGGTGGTGAAGCAACGACCTTCGCCGGACGCGGCGTGGGTTGCGGCATCGCCTCCCTGCGGGTGGACGGCAACGACTTCATCGCGGTGTACGCCGCTTCGGCCTGGGCTGCCGAGCGCGCGCGCCGCAACCTGGGGCCCACGCTGATCGAGTGGGTGACCTACCGCGCCGGTCCGCACTCCACCTCGGATGATCCTTCCAAATACCGCCCCGCCGACGACTGGAGCCACTTCCCCCTGGGCGACCCGATTGCCCGTCTCAAGCAGCACCTGATCAGGATTGGCCAGTGGTCCGAAGAGGAACACGCGGCGGTCAGTGCCGAACTTGAAGCCGAAGTGATTGCCGCGCAAAAGCAGGCCGAACAGTACGGCACCCTGGCCGGTGGCCAGATTCCAAGCGCCGCGACCATGTTCGAGGACGTCTATAAAGAGATGCCGGAGCACTTGAAGCGCCAGCGTCAAGAGTTGGGGGTCTGACATGAACGATCACAACAACAGCATTGAAGTGGAAACCGCCATGACCACCACCACCATGACCATGATCCAGGCCTTGCGCTCGGCCATGGATGTGATGCTCGAACGAGACGATAACGTGGTGGTGTTTGGCCAGGACGTGGGCTATTTCGGCGGCGTGTTCCGTTGCACCGAAGGCTTGCAGACCAAGTACGGCAGCTCGCGGGTGTTTGACGCGCCGATCTCGGAAAGCGGCATTATCGGCGTGGCCGTGGGCATGGGCGCCTATGGCCTGCGCCCGGTGGCCGAAATCCAGTTCGCCGACTACGTCTACCCCGCCACCGACCAGATCATCTCGGAAGCGGCGCGCCTGCGTTATCGCTCGGCCGGCCAGTTCACCGCGCCACTGACCATGCGCATGCCCTGCGGCGGCGGTATCTACGGCGGCCAGACCCACAGCCAGAGTATCGAAGCGGTGTTCACCCAGGTCTGCGGCCTGCGCACGGTGATGCCGTCCAACCCCTATGACGCCAAGGGCCTGCTGATCGCCTCCATCGAAAACGATGACCCGGTGATCTTCCTCGAGCCCAAGCGCCTGTACAACGGCCCGTTCGACGGCCACCACGACCGCCCGGTAACGCCGTGGTCGAAACACCCGCAAGCCCAGGTGCCGGACGGTTACTACACCGTGCCGCTGGACGTGGCCGCCATCGTGCGTCCGGGTTCGGCCGTCACCGTGCTGACCTACGGCACCACGGTGTATGTGTCGCAAGTGGCCGCCGAAGAAACCGGCATCGACGCCGAAGTCATCGACCTGCGCAGCCTGTGGCCGCTGGACCTGGAAACCATCGTCAAATCGGTGAAGAAGACCGGCCGTTGCGTGGTGGTACACGAAGCCACCCGCACCTGCGGCTTTGGTGCCGAGCTGGTGTCGCTGGTGCAAGAGCATTGCTTCCACCACCTGGAAGCGCCGATCGAACGCGTTACCGGTTGGGACACCCCCTACCCGCACGCGCAGGAGTGGGCGTATTTCCCAGGGCCGTCCCGCGTGGGTGCGGCGTTGAAACGGGTCATGGAGGTCTGAATGGGCACGCACGTTATCAAGATGCCGGACATTGGCGAAGGCATCGCGGAAGTTGAACTGTCGGTGTGGCATGTGAAGGTCGGCGACATGGTGGTCGAAGACCAGGTGCTGGCGGACGTAATGACCGACAAGGCGATGGTGGATATTCCCTCGCCGGTGCACGGTAAGGTGATCTCCCTCGGCGGCGAGCCGGGTGAGGTCATGGCGGTGGGCAGTATTCTGATCAGCATTGAAGTGGAAGGCGTGGGCAACGCCAAGGATGCGCCGGTCGTCAAAGAGGCGCCGAAGGCCGTACCGGTGATGGAAGCCAAGCCTGCACCGGTCGTGGTTGAAAGCAAGCCCGCACCGGTTGTCGCGGCCCAGGCCCCCGTGGCACGTGCCGCCGACGAGCGCCCATTGGCCTCCCCCGCCGTGCGCAAACACGCCCTGGACGCCGGGATTCAACTGCGCCTGGTGCAGGGCACGGGCCCCGCCGGGCGGATTCTGCACGAAGACCTCGACGCCTACCTGCAACAAGGCGCGGCAAAGCCTTCGGCAACGGCCAACCCTTACGCCGAACGCAACACCGAGGAACAGATCCCGGTGATCGGCATGCGCCGCAAGATCGCCCAGCGCATGCAGGACGCCACCCGGCGCGCCGCGCATTTCAGCTATGTTGAAGAAATCGATGTTACCGCCCTCGACGAGTTGCGCGTGCACCTCAATGAGAAACACGGCGCCACACGCGGCAAGCTGACCCTGCTACCGTTCATCGTGCGCGCCATGGTCGTGGCGTTGCGCGACTTCCCGCAGATCAATGCGCGTTACGACGACGAAGCCCAGGTCATCACCCGCCTCGGCGCGGTGCATGTGGGCGTCGCCACCCAGAGCGATGTCGGCCTGATGGTGCCGGTGGTGCGCCACGCCGAAGCCCGCAGCCTGTGGGGCAATGCCGAGGAAATCGCACGTTTGGCCACGGCGGCGCGCAACGGCAAGGCCAGCCGCGATGAGCTATCGGGTTCGACGATTACCCTGACCAGCCTGGGCGCGCTGGGCGGCATTGTCAGCACGCCGGTGCTGAACCTGCCGGAAGTGGCCATCGTCGGCGTCAATCGCATTGTCGAGCGGCCGATGGTGATCAAGGGCCAGATCGTGGTGCGCAAGATGATGAACCTCTCCAGCTCCTTCGATCACCGCGTGGTCGATGGCATGGACGCGGCGCAATTCATCCAGGCCATTCGCGGCCTGCTCGAACAACCCGCCAGCCTGTTCCTGGAGTAAGGCATGACGCAGACATTGAATACCACCCTGCTGATTATCGGTGGCGGCCCTGGCGGTTATGTGGCGGCGATCCGTGCCGGCCAACTGGGTATCCCGACCATCCTGGTGGAGGGCCAGGCGCTGGGCGGCACGTGCCTGAATATCGGCTGCATCCCATCCAAGGCCCTTATCCATGTGGCCGAGCAATTCCAGCAAACCGTGCACCACAGCCAGGGCTCACAACTGGGCATCGAAGTGGATGTGCCAACCCTGGACATCCGCAAGAGCGTGGAATGGAAAGACGGCATTGTCGATCGCCTGACCACTGGCGTCGCGGCGCTGCTGAAAAAGCACAAGGTGCAAGTGATCCGCGGCTGGGCCAAGGTGGTGGACGGCAAGACCGTCGACGTCGGCGACCAGCGCATCCAGTGCGAACACTTGCTGCTGGCCACCGGCTCGAAAAGCGTCAACCTGCCAATGCTGCCGATTGGCGGGCCGATCATCTCCTCGACCGAAGCCCTTGCACCGAAAAGCGTGCCCAAGCGCCTGATCGTGGTGGGCGGCGGTTACATCGGTTTGGAACTGGGCATCGCTTACCGCAAGCTCGGCGCCGACGTGAGTGTGGTCGAAGCACAGGATCGTATCCTGCCGGCCTATGATGCCGAGCTGACGCAGCCGGTGAACGAATCCCTCAGGCAACTGGGCGTGAAGCTTTACCTCAAGCACAGTGTCACCGGTTTTGCCGATGGCAGCCTGCAAGTGCGCGACCCGAACGGCGACACCTTGTCGTTGGCCACTGATCAGGTGCTGGTTGCCGTCGGTCGCAAACCCAACACCCAGGGCTGGAACCTCGAAGCGCTGAACCTGGACATGAACGGCGCGGCGATCAGGATCGACAATCGCTGCCAGACCAGCATGCGCAATGTGTATGCCATTGGCGACCTGAGCGGCGAGCCGATGCTGGCGCACCGGGCCATGGCCCAGGGCGAGATGGTCGCCGAACTGATCAGCGGTAAGCATCGCGAATTCAACCCGGCGGCCATTCCGGCGGTGTGCTTTACCGACCCGGAACTGGTGGTGGTCGGCAAGACGCCCGACGAAGCCAAGGCCGCTGGCCTTGACTGCATCGTGTCGAGCTTCCCGTTCGCGGCCAATGGCCGGGCCATGACCCTGGAGTCCAAGACCGGCTTCGTGCGGGTGGTGGCACGCCGTGACAACCACCTGATCGTCGGCTGGCAAGCCGTGGGGGTGGGCGTCTCGGAACTGTCCACCGCCTTTGGCCTGAGCCTGGAAATGGGTTCGCGCCTGGAAGACGTGGCGGGCACCATCCATGCGCATCCGACCCTCGGCGAAGCGGTGCAGGAAGCCGCGCTGCGGGCGTTGGGGCACGCACTGCATCTGTAAAAACGCGGTGAGGCCATCGGGGGCAAGCTGAACTGGCCTAATGATTTTGGACACTTCAATCGGGCGCTATGATGGCGCCCAAATCTGAGGTGTTTGGATATGCGT
>NZ_JBYSZX010000007.1:0-322774 GCF_058787615.1 Pseudomonas sp. FW305-3-2-15-C-LB1
GTCGAATTCTGCGTAACTCTTTGTTTACCAAGGAGTTTTCCGTTTCGACTGCGCCGGAAGTGGGGCGAATTATAGACTTCCAGGATCTGCCGTCAACCCTTAATTTTGCTTTTCTATCAATTAGTTAGAGTTGATTAAAAAACCACCAATAAAGCGCCGCTAATGCTCTCTATATAGAAGAAAGAATTCAGATGACGCCCGCAGCCTTCAATGCGACCACATTCGCCACCCCCAGCCCCAATACTTCCTGAAGCACCTTGGCCGTATGCTCTCCCAGCAGAGGAGGCGCACTACGATACTCCACCGGCGTCTTGGACAACCGTATCGGGCTGGCAACCTGAGGCACCATCCCTGCCAACGAATGAGGCAGCGCCATCGCCAGCCCACGCGCCTTCACCTGAGGATCGGCAAACACCTGCGCCAGGTCATTGATAGGCCCACAAGGCACCCCCACCCGCTCCAGCTGCGACACCCACTGCGCCGTCGTCTTGAACACCGTAGCCTGACGTATCAGAGGAATCAGCTCTGCCCGATTGGCCACCCGCACCTTATTAGTAGAAAAGCGTGGATCATCTGCCCACTGTGGCTGCCCAGCCACTTCGGCAAACTTGCGGAACTGCCCGTCATTACCCACCGTCAGGATGAAGTCGCCATCGGCTGTGGGAAAGTCCTGATAAGGCACGATATTCGGATGGGCGTTCCCCAGGCGCTTTGGTGGCACACCTGTCGTCAGGTAATTCATCGCCTGGTTGGCCAGGCATGCCACCTGTACATCCAGCAATGCCATATCGATATGTTGCCCGCCACCGTCATGATCCCGATGAGCCAGTGCCGCCAGTATCGCCACGGTCGAGTAAAGCCCCGTGAGAATGTCCGTCAGCGCTACGCCAACCTTCACCGGCCCAGCCCCCTCTTCCCCCTCTGGACGGCCAGTCAGACTCATAAGCCCGCCCAAGCCCTGAATCATGAAGTCATAACCAGCACGCGCCGCATAGGGCCCTGTTTGCCCAAACCCCGTAATCGAGCAGTAGATCAGCTCCGGGTTGATCTCCTTGAGCGATTCATAATCCAGCCCGTAAGCCGCGAGACCACCCACCTTGAAGTTCTCGATCAGGATGTCCGACTTGGCCGCCAGCTCACGCACCAGCGCCTGACCCTCCGGCCGCGTGAAGTCAATTGTCACCGACTCCTTATTGCGATTGGCCGACAGGTAATACGCCGCCTCACTGGTGTTCTCACCATAGGCATCCTTGAGGAAGGGTGGCCCCCAGGCGCGCGTATCGTCGCCGCTGCCCGGCCGCTCGACCTTGATCACCTCAGCCCCAAGGTCCGCAAGGATCTGCCCGGCCCAGGGGCCCGCCAGTACTCGAGATAAATCCAGCACCCGCAGGTGCGAAAGCGCGCCCATGCCGTGCTCCTATTAATAGAACGCCTGAAGACCGGTTTGCGCACGCCCCAGAATCAACGCATGCACGTCATGAGTGCCCTCGTAGGTGTTGACCACCTCGAGGTTGACCAGATGACGCGCCACTCCGAACTCATCGGAAATCCCATTGCCACCCAACATATCCCGGGCCATCCGTGCAATGTCCAGGGATTTGCCGCACGAGTTACGCTTCATGATCGAAGTGATCTCAACCGCCGCCGTGCCTTCATCCTTCATGCGCCCCAGACGCAGGCAACCCTGCAGAGCCAGAGTAATCTCGGTCTGCATGTCTGCCAGCTTCTTCTGGATCAACTGAGTTGCCGCAAGTGGACGGCCGAACTGATGGCGATCAAGCGTGTATTGGCGAGCGGTATGCCAGCAAAACTCGGCAGCCCCCAACGCCCCCCAGGAGATGCCATAGCGTGCAGAGTTCAAGCATGTGAAAGGCCCCTTCAAGCCACGCACATCCGGAAAGATGTTCTCTTGCGGCACGAACACGTTGTCCATCACGATTTCACCGGTGATGGAGGCGCGCAGCCCGACCTTGCCGTGAATCGCCGGAGCGCTCAAGCCCTTCCAGCCTTTCTCCAAGACAAAGCCACGGATATCGCCAGCATCGTCCTTGCCCCACACAACAAACACATCCGCGATCGGGCTATTGGTGATCCACATCTTTGCGCCCGTCAGGCTGTAGCCACCTTCCACCTTGCGTGCGCGAGTAATCATAGCCCCCGGGTCGGAACCGTGGTTAGGCTCTGTCAGACCAAAACAACCGATCCACTCGCCAGAGGCCAACTTGGGCAGGTACTTCTGCTTCTGCGCCTCAGTGCCGAATTCATTGATCGGCACCATGACCAGCGACGACTGCACACTCATCATCGAACGATAGCCCGAGTCAACACGTTCCACTTCGCGTGCGATCAACCCATAGCTGACGTAATTCAAGCCACTGCCACCGTACTGCTCGGGAATCATCGCGCCGAGCAGGCCCGTCTCGCCCATCTCGCGGAAAATTGCAGGGTCTGTCTTTTCATGGCGGAAGGCTTCGAGCACACGCGGCGCCAACTTGTCCTGAGCAAATTGCTCAGCACTGTCGCGCACCATGCGCTCTTCTTCGGTGAGCTGCTGATCCAGCAGCAGTGGATCGATCCAGTTGAAGCTTGCCTTGCCAGCCATGAATAAGCCCTCGCGGAAGAAATCGGAAGTCGTGGAGCCAGCGTAGGCCCGCCATGCGCGTAGGGCAAACGAGGTTTCCGCATAGGGTTGTGCTAATTTCTCACTTCGAAGCAGCCAAAAATGGCGTATATGCGCCTTAGCAAGTGAGGACACGGTATATGCGCAGGAAAATTCCCAGTACCACCGCTTTGGTCAGTTTTGAAGCGGCAGCCCGCCACGAGAGCTTCACCAAGGCTGCGCAGGAGCTTTCGATCACTCAAGGCGCTATCTGTCGACAGATCGCCAGTCTCGAGGAGTTTTTAAGTGTCGAGCTGTTTCGCCGTTCACGGCGCGGGGTAAAGCTGACAGAGGCGGGGCTGTCGTATAGCCGTCGCGTGGCGACGCAACTGGATGCGGTGGAGCGCGATACGCTTTCCGTCATGGGCCAGCAGGGCGCCAACACCATCGAACTGGCCGTAGTCCCGACGTTCGGCACTCAATGGTTGATACCTCGCCTCAAGGATTTCCAACGCCAGCACCCCGAGGTCACGGTCAACCTCACGAATCGAACCCGACCTTTCCTGTTTGCCGACACAGAGTTCGACGCCGCCATCTACTTTGGCGACGCCGACTGGTCCGGTACCGAATCCCACCGGCTGATGGGCGAAAATCCTGTACCCGTATGCAGCCCTCGACTATTGGGTGACCGTGCGCAGTTCAGCGCCCAGGCGATTGCAGAACTGCCGCTTCTGCAGCAAACCACACGACCCTACGCCTGGCGCCAATGGTTCAACGCCCAACATCTGAACATCCCACGCGACATGACAGGCCCCCGTTACGAGCTATTCTCGATGTTGTCCCAAGCGGCCATGCATGACATGGGGATCGCGCTGATCCCCCCGTTCCTTATCCAGCGTGAATTGAACGATGGCCAATTGGTGATAGCAAGCCCCGAGGCGCTGAGCAGTACGAAGGCTTATTACCTGATGATTCCCGACAGAAAAATCGAATCCGCTTCGTTGCACGCGTTCAGAGACTGGCTCATCGACCAGTCGCAACGCTACAGCTCCAATGTTTAAAGGCTAAAACAACATTGCTGACTTTGTAGTCAACCAACTTACAGTCCTACAGATGTATATATATGTCGCATTTAAACAGACCGTATCTCAAAGGTAAAAATACAGCTGAAAGCCATTAATTACGTGGCTTATAGCGACTATTGCAAGCCAATGGCCGACCATTCACACCAACCATGCAAAAATATTGGAAAAGCGTGCGAAACCCTTTAAGCCTATGTATTTGAACAGCTTAATTCAGTGCATTGCGACAATCAGTCACAGGGTGACTTGTAGTTAATTTTTCGTCACCCGTCATAATCCCTTGAAGGCCGTAAAGTTCGCCTGCAAAATGCCGCGCCCCGCTGTCATTTCAGCGGGATCGTGCTGATCGGCCGCCCCAGTTGCGCCACTCGCGGTGCACTGGCCTTTTTACAAAAAGATCAAAAGCAAAAAGATCATGCAGGAGATTTGACGTGCACATTGGTGTTCCTCTCGAAACCCATACCGGTGAAACGCGGGTGGCTGCCACCCCGGAAACCATCAAGAAGCTGATCGGCCAGGGCCATAAGGTCACTGTACAAAGCGGAGCAGGCATCAAGGCCAGCATCGTCGACAGTGCGTATGAAACGGCAGGCGCGACCATTGGCAGTGCCAACGATGCGTTTGGCGCAGAGCTGATTCTCAAGGTGGTAGCCCCCAGCGACAGCGAACTGACGCTGATCAAAAGTGGCACCGTGTTGGTCGGCATGCTCAATCCGTTCAGCAGCGAAACCATTGCCAAGTTGGCCGAGCGCGGTATTACAGCCTTCGCCCTGGAAGCTGCACCGCGCACCTCGCGGGCCCAGAGCCTGGACGTGCTGTCCTCCCAGGCCAACATCGCCGGCTATAAGGCGGTACTGCTCGCCGCTCATCACTATCCGCGCTTCATGCCGATGCTGATGACCGCCGCGGGCACCGTCAAGGCTGCTCGCGTGCTGATCCTCGGCGCCGGTGTGGCGGGCTTGCAGGCCATCGCCACAGCGAAACGCCTGGGTGCCGTCATCGAAGCGTCCGACGTACGCCCGGCCGTAAAAGAGCAGATCGAGTCTCTCGGTGCCAAGTTCGTCGACGTGCCTTACGAAACCGACGAAGAACGCGAATGCGCCGTCGGCGTCGGCGGTTACGCTCGCCCGATGCCCACCAGTTGGATGCAACGCCAGGCCCTGGCTGTGCACGAACGCGCCAAGCAAGCTGACATCGTCATCACCACCGCCCTCATCCCAGGCCGTAAAGCTCCGACGTTGCTCAGCGCTGAAACCGTGGCACAGATGAAGCCCGGCTCCGTGGTGATCGATCTCGCGGCCGCCCAAGGCGGCAATTGCCCGCTGACCGTCGCCGACCAAGTAGTAGTGGAAAATGGCGTGATCATCTGCGGCCCGACCAACCTGGCCGGTGCCGTCGCTGCCGACGCGTCAGCCTTGTATGCGCGCAACCTGCTGGACTTCCTGAAGCTGGTCTTCACCAAGGAAGGGCAGTTTGAAATCAACCTCGAAGACGACATCGTCGCCGCGTGCCTGATGTGCCGCGACGGCCAAGTCATCCGTAAAAACGCCTAAGCAGGGATTCAGACGATGGAAGAGCTTATCTCCCCCGGTATCTACAACCTGATCATCTTTGTGCTGGCGATTTATGTCGGTTATCACGTGGTCTGGAACGTCACACCCGCACTGCACACGCCGCTGATGGCGGTGACCAACGCGATTTCCGCGATTGTGATCGTCGGCGCCATGCTCGCCGCCGCACTCACCGTGACGCCCCTGGGCAAGACCATGGGCACCCTGGCCGTGGCCTTGGCAGCAGTGAACGTGTTCGGCGGTTTCCTGGTGACGCGCCGCATGCTCGAGATGTTCAAGAAGAAAGCCCCGAAAGCAAAAGAAGAGGCGCCTAAGTAATGAGCATGAATCTGGTTACGACGCTCTACTTGATCGCGTCGATCTGCTTTATCCAGGCCCTTAAAGGCCTGTCACACCCGACCACTTCGCGACGCGGCAACCTTTTCGGCATGCTTGGCATGGCGCTGGCGGTGCTCACGACCGTGGGCCTCATCTATAAGCTCGGCGCTGAACTCGCCACTGCCGGTATCGGCTACGTGATTGTCGGCCTGCTGATCGGCGGCACCGCCGGTTCGATCATGGCCAAGCGCGTGGAAATGACCAAGATGCCCGAACTGGTCGCCTTTATGCACAGCATGATCGGCCTGGCTGCAGTGTTCATCGCCATTGCCGCCGTAGTCGAGCCGCAATCACTGGGCATCGTCAAACACCTGGGCGATTCGATCCCTGCCGGTAACCGCCTGGAACTGTTTCTTGGCGCAGCCATCGGTGCCATCACCTTCTCCGGTTCGGTGATTGCGTTCGGCAAGCTGTCGGGCAAGTACAAGTTCCGCCTGTTCCAGGGTGCACCGGTACAGTTCGGCGGCCAACACAAGTTGAACCTGGTGCTCGGCCTGCTGACACTTGGCCTGGGCTTGGCGTTTATGTTCACCGGCAACCTCACCGCCTTCGCGTTGATGCTGGCCCTGGCCTTCGTGCTCGGCGTGCTGATCATCATCCCGATTGGCGGCGCGGACATGCCCGTGGTTGTCTCGATGCTCAACAGCTACTCCGGCTGGGCGGCGGCGGGCATCGGTTTCTCGCTGAACAACTCGATGCTGATCATCGCCGGCTCCCTGGTGGGCTCCAGCGGCGCGATCCTGTCTTACATCATGTGCAAGGCGATGAACCGTTCCTTCTTTAACGTACTGCTCGGCGGTTTCGGCAATGCGCCGGATGCGGGTGCAGCAACGGGCTCAAAAGAAGCACGTCCGGTAAAGTCCGGCTCTGCGGACGATGCGACCTTCCTGCTGACCAACGCCGACACCGTGATCATCGTCCCGGGCTATGGCCTGGCGGTGGCGCGGGCGCAACACGCGCTCAAAGAACTGACCGAGAAGCTGACCCACCACGGCGTCACCGTTAAATATGCGATCCACCCAGTGGCAGGCCGCATGCCTGGACACATGAACGTCCTGTTGGCGGAGGCCGAAGTGCCTTACGACCAGGTGTTCGAGATGGAAGACATCAACTCCGAGTTCGGCCAAGCCGACGTGGTGCTGGTGTTGGGCGCGAACGACGTGGTCAACCCGGCCGCCAAGAACGACCCGAACTCGCCGATTGCCGGCATGCCGATCCTCGAAGCGTTCAAAGCCAAGACCATCATCGTCAACAAGCGCTCGATGGCCAGTGGTTATGCTGGGCTGGATAACGAACTGTTCTATCTGGACAAGACCATGATGGTCTTCGGTGATGCCAAGAAGGTCATCGAAGACATGGTCAAAGCCGTCGAGTAACACTGCCTCAGCGCAATACTCGAAACCCCGGCCTGCGATAGGCTGGGGTTTTTTATTACTGCATGAAACCCGACCAAAGGCTCTAAATCGCTGCCTGGCATTCGACCATGGTAGCGGGCCGAAATTTTTTGAAATCACTAAACTGCGCACCTTGCTTCCGTAGCCTGAGATAAGAATCCATGTACCGTGATCGCATCCGCTTGCCTTCGTTGTTGAACAAGGTCATGAGCGCGGCAGACGCCGCCGCACTGATCGAGGACGGCATGACCGTCGGCATGAGTGGCTTCACCCGTGCGGGTGAGGCCAAGGCCGTCCCTCACGCCCTGGCCGAACGCGCCAAGACGTCGCCGCTGAAAATCACCCTGATGACCGGCGCCAGCCTGGGCAATGACCTGGACAAGCAACTGACCGAAGCGGGCGTACTGTCACGACGCATGCCTTTCCAGGTCGACAGCACCCTGCGTAAGGCAATCAACGCCGGTGAAGTGATGTTCATCGACCAGCACTTGTCGGAAACCGTCGAACAACTGCGCAACAACCAACTCAAGTTGCCGGACATCGCGGTGATTGAAGCGGTGGCGATCACTGAACAAGGGCATATCGTGCCCACCACGTCTGTGGGCAACTCGGCCAGCTTCGCGATTTTTGCCAAACAGGTGATCGTCGAGATCAACCTGGCGCACAACCCGAACCTGGAAGGGTTGCACGACATCTATATCCCGACCTACCGGCCGACGCGCACGCCGATCCCGCTGGTCAAAGTTGATGACCGTATCGGCAGCACCGCGATCCCGATCCCACCGGAAAAGATCGTCGCCATCGTGATCACCAACCAGGCCGACTCCGCCTCCACGGTGACGCCGCCCGACAGCGACACCCAAGGCATCGCCAATCACCTGATCAACTTCCTCAAGCAGGAAGTCGACGCCGGCCGCATGACCAACAAGCTCGGCCCGCTGCAGGCCGGTATCGGCAACATTGCCAACGCGGTGATGTGCGGCTTGATCGAGTCGCCGTTCGAAGACCTGACCATGTATTCGGAAGTGTTGCAGGATTCGACCTTCGACCTGATCGACGCCGGCAAGCTCAGTTTCGCCTCGGGCAGCTCGATCACCTTGTCGGAGCGACGCAACGCCGACGTGTTCGGCAACCTGGAACACTATAAGGACAAGCTGGTACTGCGCCCGCAGGAGATCTCCAACCACCCTGAAGTGGTGCGGCGCCTGGGCATTATCGGCATCAACACCGCGCTGGAATTCGATATCTACGGCAACGTCAACTCCACCCATGTCTGCGGTACACGGATGATGAACGGCATTGGTGGCTCCGGGGATTTCGCGCGCAATGCGCACTTGGCGATCTTCGTCACCAAGTCGATTGCCAAGGGGGGCGCAATTTCCAGCGTGGTGCCAATGGTCAGCCACGTGGACCACACCGAGCATGACGTCGACATCCTGGTGACCGAGATTGGCCTGGCCGACCTGCGTGGCCTGGCGCCACGGGAGCGGGCCAGGGTAATCATCGACAACTGCGTGCACCCGGCCTACCGAGATGCCCTCAACAGTTACTTCGATGCCGCCTGCGCCATCGGCGGGCATACCCCGCACATCCTGCGCGAAGCACTGAGCTGGCACATCAACCTGGAAGAAACCGGGCACATGCTCAAGGCGTGATTGATACAGATCCGAGCTGATGCAAATACAGTTTCATCAGCTCGATGGATTCGCCCCGACTTATTGATAAAACTGTACTGCTGTACCGGTCATTTCCTACCGAAATATCCTACGAACCTCACCGAAAATACCTATTTCGCACTATTTCAGTGCGGACAGATACAGTTGCCCCATTTACGTACAGTACAGCAGCTATAAACAGTTAACTGGCCCCTCACAATACAGGTGAACTGTATCTAGAGAGTGTTGCGCCGGAAGAGGATCATTGGCATCAGTTAAACCACTACCTAATCCCGCCACAAGCGGAAGGATGTCATCATGGAACGTACACTCAGTTCCGAACTGTTCTTCGAAGAAAAAGCTGTAAACACCCAGGCCTCCCTGCCTCTGCGCGTTATCGCCAACCTGATGTTGTGGCAGCGCCGCATCTCCAGCCGCCACCAGCTGGCTCGTCTGGATTCGCGTCTGCTGGCTGACGCAGGTATCAGCGAAGCTCAACGCTACGAAGAGCTGAGCAAGCCGTTCTGGCGCTGATTCAGCGCTCGCTGGCCCTGACCTGACGGGTCCACTGCCAGCAACCTGATTTGTCAAAACAAAGCCCGCCCCGGGAAACCGGAGGCGGGCTTTGTTGTTTCCGGGATTCGGATTTTTAACGGAAAACAGAAGCCTAGCACAGCAATAGGTACAGTTAAAAAAATATAACAGTTAAGCAGTACAATTTAATATTGGTGTATCTGTATCGGTCGGACGCCGCCAGCCAACATGGTGTTCCAAGACCTCATGAAAGGTACTCACCATGGATACGTCACCCCCCCTTTATAAGCGACTGCCACGCCAGGCAGCCTCCATCCTGGCTAAATGGCTACGCCACGCTTATGAACGACGCCAACTGTCGCAGCTTGATACCCGGGAGCTCTCCGACGTCGGCATCAGCCAGGGCGACCGAATGGCCGAGCTGTCCAAGCCGTTCTGGCGTGACTAGGCAGTCAAGGCGCTTCCCGAACGGATAAGCGGCGGCTTAATATCCAGTCACCACGTGGCGAACCGCGTAGTACAGGCGTCTGATCCCCAATGGCTGCCCTGCGCCACCTTATCCGTTCATCTACTGGAGTCATCCCATGTCCCGTCTTCGCCTGCTGAGTGCTGCCACCCTGTTGGCCCTGGCTGCCAACGCCAACGCGAGCAGCTTCATCGTGACCACCGACTCCATCGTCGGCGCGCTGAAGGCCACTTCCGACGCCACCTCCGATGCCACGTCCTCTCTACGTGACAACAAGGTCGTGCGTGCAGCCCGTGACGACGCTGCCAGCTTTGTCGCCAGCGAAGGCGCCATCCGTGGCGTGAAGCTGGAAAGCGCCCTGGCCCAGATCCGCCAGCAGGCGCCGCAATTGAACACTGCCACTGACGCACAACTGGCCCAAGCCATCCTGGCCATCTGACGACAAGGCGGACGCCCGAGCGCTGGCTCTCGCCCGGGCATTGCGCTAGCCTTGGCGCTCGTTTTCAGTTGTCGAGTGCCATGGTTTTTTCATACCGCCTTTTAATCGTCCCTGCGTTGTTTTCGTTCGCTTGGTCGCCGATGGCTTCAGCCTTTGACCTCACCACCCAGAGCACCGTCGTGAGCGCGTATGTCACCAGCAAGGTGACCTCCGCACCCTTCGACAGAAAAGTGATAATGGCCGCCCAGGATGACGCCGCTGCGTTTATCGCCACTGACGGCCAATGGCGGGGCGCGCGGCTGGAGTCGGCACTGGATTATCTGCGCCGCAGCCAACCAAAACTTAACGCCAGCGACCTTGAACTGGCGCAGGCAATTCTCGTCCAATAATCATCCTTATTTTTTGGAGTCATTCCATGCGTAGCCCGCTGATTGCTGCCACCCTGGGCCTGCTGTTGTTGGCCGACATCGCCCAGGCGCATACGCTGGTGGCCACCAGTAACATCATTGTTCGCGCCTCCGGCCGCACCATTGATTTCACCTCGGACACCACCACCTCCATCCGCGACTCCAAAGTCGTGCGCGAAGCCCACGATGACGCCGCCAGTTTCGTCGCCAGCAATGGCGAGATCCGTGGCGCCCACCTTGAGGCCGCCTTCGACACCCTGCGCACACGCCTGCCGGAAGCCCGCGACGCCAGCGACCAGACCCTCGCCGAAGCCATCCTCGCACTGTGAGGCGAATCGTCGCCTGGCTCCTGGCCGGGGCAGTGCTGCTGTGCGCCAGCGCAGCCCAGGCCAGCCTGCAGCTGCGACTCAAGACCGAAGGTCTGAGCCCGGCTGAACAACAGGCCAGCCAGGCGTTGCTCGACGAAGCGATGCGTTCCCTGCCGCCACGCTTCGTCGAGCAGTTGGACCGGCGCATTGATGTCGGCTGGACCGACAAGATGCCCGAGAACGCCTACGGGCAAGCCTCGCTCGTGTCCGAGCTGGACCTCAACAGCAACCTGCTGGCCAGCCTGACCGACGGTAGCGCCGCCACCCAGAAAACCAATCGCCCCCATGGCACTGTGCGCCGGGAAATGCTCGCCACGGTGCTGCATGAACTGACCCACATCTATGACCGTGCGCGCCTGTGGTCCAAAGAAGACCGCACGCTGATCAATCGCTGCAGCCGCCAGAACAACCTCACCGGCCTGATCGGCCTGCCTGATCAATGCCGTGGCCAGAATGGCCGGCGCTTTACCCTGAGCGATGATCCACGCCTGCTGGACCTGGCCGGTTGGCCGCAATACGTCGGGCGCCGTGGCGAGCGTGAGCAGCACAACCATCAGGTGGCTCGCAGCCCGGACATTTACGAAACCACCAGCCCGCTGGAGTTCGTCGCGGTCAACATGGAGTATTTCCTCCTCGACCCTGGCTACGCCTGCCGCCGTCCCGCGCTGTTCCGCTATTACAAGGAACACTTCGGTTGGGCCCCGCCGCAACAAGACACCTGCGCCAGCACCTACGCCTTCCTAAATGCCGGTAACGATTTTGCCAAGACACCGCTGGGCCATGTGGACCCGGAGCGCGTCTACGAGATCGACTACCTGCTGGCCGAAGCCAACCAGAACCTGGTCAGCCGTTGGGGCCACAGCATGCTGCGCCTGGTGATCTGCGCACCGGGGCGCCCGCGTGGGCCGGATTGCCGGCTGGACCTGGACCAGCATCTGGTTTTGTCCTATCGCGCGTTCGTCGGTGACGTACAGCTGTCGAGTTGGGATGGCCTGGTCGGCAAGTACCCCTCGCGCCTGTTCGTGCTGCCGCTGGCGCAAGTGATCGATGAATACACCAAGACCGAGCTGCGCGGGCTGGCCTCGGTGCCGTTGAAACTGACCCGCCAGGAAATCAACGATACCGTCGAGCATGCCGCCGAAATGCATTGGAGCTACGACGGCAACTACTTCTTCATCTCCAACAACTGTGCGGTGGAAAGCCTGAAACTGCTACGCAGCGGCAGCGCCAACCCGCAATTGACCGGCCTGGACAACATCACCCCCAATGGCTTGCTCGAGGTGCTGAGCGCACGCGGCCTGGCCGACACCAGTGTGCTGGATGACAAACGCAGGGCATTGCGCCTGGGTTATCACTTCGACTCCTTCCGCGAACGCTACCAAGCCATGTTCGACGTGCTGCGCAAACACCTGCCGATCAAACAGACCCAGGTCGAAGACTGGCTATCCCTGAGCGCCGAGGAGCGTCGCCAGTGGTTCGACCAGGCCGATCTGCGCACCAGCGCCGCGTTGCTGCTGCTGGAGCAGGCGAGCTTTCGCAAGCAGTTGATGCTCGCCCAGGACGAAGTCAAACAACGCTACCTCGGCGCCCGCGAGCTGAAAAACGGTGGCATGGAAAAAGCCAACGCCACGCTGCAACAGATCCTCGCCAACAGCGGTTTCCTCAGTCGCCCGGCGGAACTGCTCGGCAGCGGCGGCTATGGCTTGCCGCAACCTTCGGAAGCCACGCGCCTGGAATCGGAAAGCGCCGAGCGCCAGAAGCAGCTGCAATCGCTGACCGGCGAACTGGATAAAGAGGTGAGGGCACTGCTGGAGCCTTCCCGCTCAGCCGAGATTGCCGCCTGTGAAGCCAACCTCAAGCTGGTGGGCGAACACTTGCGCAGGCTGCACAAAGCCGCCGGCGGCCTCGAACTGCCCTAAAAACCTCAAGCAAAATATAGACAAATGTGGGAGGGGGCTTGCCCCCGATAGCGGTGTGTCAGCCTGCGCATGCAGTGACTGGCACCCTGTTATCGGGGGCAAGCCCCTCCCACATGTTGATCTACATAAATCCAGGGACCGCGTGCATCCCCTTCGTCACCTGTTTTTTCAGCGAAAGCTGGCTGAAAGCTTACCCGTCTAGGATCGCCCCCACTGCCGGCAACAGACCGGCTGTTAACAACAACAATGGTGATTCCCGATGTCCGCCCGTACCCGCCTGTTCGCCCCAACTCCACCCGTACGCCTCGTGCCTTTCGTTCTGCGCTGACCGCCACCCGGTTCGCCATTCCCTAGCCGCGCTACGCCTGGAGTATTCCTATGCTGACTTTCCTTGGCTTTGCCATGGTCATCACGTTCATGTTCCTGATCATGACCAAGCGCCTGTCCGCGCTGATCGCCCTGATCATCGTGCCGATCCTGTTCGCGCTGTTCGGTGGCTTCGCACCCGAGATCGGCCCAATGATGCTGGCCGGTATCACCAAGCTTGCGCCGACCGGCGTGATGCTGATGTTCGCCATTCTGTACTTCGCCCTGATGATCGACTCCGGCCTGTTCGACCCGGCCGTGCGCAAGATCCTCAAAATGGTCAAGGGCGACCCGCTGAAAGTCTCGGTCGGCACCGCTGTACTGGCCCTGGTCGTGTCCCTGGACGGTGACGGCGCCACCACCTACATGATCTGCGTGGCCGCCATGTTGCCGCTGTACCAGCGCATTGGCATGAGCCCACGGGTCATGGCCGGCCTGATCATTCTCGCCGGTGGCGTGATGAACATGACCCCTTGGGGTGGCCCGACCGCTCGTGCCGCCAGTGCATTGCATGTGGACCCTTCGGACATTTTCGTGCCGATGATCCCGGCGATGGCCGCCGGTGTGGTCGCGATCCTGGCGATCGCCTACCTGTACGGCAAGCGCGAGCGCGCACGTCTGGGCGAACTGCACCTGCAAGGCGATGAGATCGACCACAGCGAGATCAGCGTCTCCCAATACCCGGACGCCCGTCGCCCAAAACTGATCTGGTTCAACGGCGCGCTGACCTTCGCCCTGATGTGCGCGCTGATCGCCGGCCTGCTGCCGCTGCCGGTACTGTTCATGGTGGCGTTCAGTATCGCGATGATCGTCAACTACCCGTGCCTGCAGATGCAGAAAGACCGCGTCGCCGCCCACTCCGGCAGCGTACTGGCGGTGGTTGGGTTGATCTTCGCGGCCGGTATCTTCACTGGCATCCTGTCGGGCACCGGCATGGTCGATGCCATGTCCAAGAGCCTGCTGGCGGTCATCCCAGATGCATTGGGCCCTTACCTGGCGGTGATCACCGCACTGGTGAGCATGCCGTTCACCTTCTTCATGTCCAACGACGCGTTCTACTATGGCGTGCTGCCCGTACTCGCCGAAGCCGCCAGCCACTACGGCATCACGGCTGCAGAAATGGGACGTGCGTCGATCGTCGGACAACCCGTGCACCTGTTGAGCCCACTGGTGCCCTCGACCTACCTGTTGGTCGCTTTGGCAGGTATCGAATTTGGCGATCACCAGCGCTTCACCCTCAAGTGGGCAGTGCTGGTATGCCTGTGCATAATGGTCGCCGCTTTGCTGATGGGGATTATTCCGCTTTTCAGCACTCTATAATCCCAAACACCCAACCGCGCGGCGCTGCAGCTTGCGCGGTTTAACACTCGCTTAAAGGAATACACATGGAATGGCTGACCAATCCGGAAATCTGGATTGCCTTCTTCACCCTGACGGCCCTCGAGATCGTCCTGGGCATCGATAACATCATCATGATTTCGATCCTGGTCAGCCGCATGCCCAAGCACATGCAGGCACGCACCCGGATCTTCGGCCTGGCCCTGGCCATGGTCACGCGCATCCTGTTGCTGTTGTCGATCACCTGGGTGATGCAACTGACCGCCGACCTGTTCGTGGTCTTCGGCCAAGGCATCTCCGGTCGCGACCTGATCCTGTTCTTCGGTGGCCTGTTCCTGCTGTGGAAAAGCTCCCAGGAGATGTACCACGCGCTGGAAGGTGAAGACGAAACCCACGACGAGCCGAAGGGCGCCGGTGGCAAGTTCATCTACACCATCATCCAGATCGCGATCATCGACATCGTGTTCTCCCTGGACTCGGTGATCACTGCGGTCGGCATGGTCTCCCACGTGCCAGTGATGGTCGCGGCGATTGTCGTAGCGGTGCTGGTGATGATGCTGGCGGCCGGCACCATCAGCGAATTCATCGACAAGCACCCGTCGTTGAAGATGCTCGCGTTGTCGTTCCTGCTGGTAGTCGGTACCGTGCTGATCGCCGAATCCTTCGATGTGCATGTGCCAAAAGGCTATGTCTACTTCGCCATGGCGTTCTCGCTGGCGGTGGAAGCGGTGAACATCAAGATGCGCACCGCGATCGCGAAAAAGAAGAAACAGCAGGATCCTGTGAAACTGCGCAAAGACATTCCGGGTCAATAAACCCGAGCCAGACAATTAAGGGGCCTGCACAGGCCCCTTATTTTTATCCGCAAAAAGCTGATTTCATGACAGTTTTATTTCAATCCCCACTTTAGCTATGCGATGCTGGCGCAGAGCGCATTCGCCAACTACAGCTTAAGTACAAGACGTAGAGCGGCACGCGGCAACTTTCCTTCGCTCATTTTCGAGCGCACCCACACGGGGGGCCGAGCATGCTGACCTTGCTCAATCTGCTTTCCGCCGTGACCCTGCTTATCTGGGGCACGCATATCGTCCGTACCGGCATCCTGCGGGTCTACGGTTCCAACTTGCGCCAAGTCATCGGGCAGAACATGTCCAAGCGCTGGCTGGCGTTTATCGCCGGTATCCTGGTGACGGCCATGGTGCAGAGCAGCAACGCCACGGCAATGCTGGTCACGTCCTTTGTCGGCCAAGGCCTGATGGGGCTGATGCCCGCCCTGGCGACCATGCTCGGCGCCGATGTCGGTACCGCGCTGATGGCGCGGGTGCTGACGTTTGATTTGTCTTGGCTGTCGCCACTGCTGATTTTTCTCGGGGTGATCTTCTTCCTGTCACGCAAACAGACGCGGGCAGGGCAGTTGGGCCGGGTGGGTATCGGCCTCGGGCTGATCATCCTCGCACTGCAATTGATTGTGGAAGCGGCCGGGCCGATTACCCACGCCCAGGGCGTCAAAGTCATCTTCGCGTCGCTGACCGGCGACATCCTGCTCGACGCTCTGGTCGGCGCCTTGTTCGCGATGATTTCCTATTCCAGTCTGGCCGCCGTCCTGCTGACGGCCACCCTGGCCGGCGCCGGTGTGATCGGCCTGCACGTGGCCATCGGCCTGGTGATCGGCGCCAACATCGGCAGCGGCGTGCTGGCGTTCCTCAGCACCAGCATGCAGAACGCTGCCGGACGCCAGGTAGCCTTGGGCAGCCTGTTGTACAAATTGATCGGCCTGCTGCTGATCATCCCGGTACTCGACCCGCTCGTACGCTGGATGGATGGCCTGGACTACAGCGCGCAAGGCATGGTCATCACCTTCCACCTGCTCTACAACGTCAGCCGTTGCCTGATCCTGTTGCCCACCATTGGCCCGATGGCCCGCTTGTGTGCCTGGTTGCTGCCTGAGCGCGAAGAGATGAACGGCAAGGCCAAACCACGCCATCTGGACCTGGCCGCCCTGGCCACACCCAGCCTGGCACTGGCCAACGCTGCCCGCGAGACCCTGCGCCTGGGCGACCTGATCGACAATATGCTCACCGCCATGCTCGAAGTGCTGCGCGGCAAGCAGACCGCGATCACCCAGGAAATGCGCAGCCTCAGCGATGATGTCGAAGCGCTGTACAGCGCGATCAAACTCTACCTGGCCCAGATGCCCCGGGAAGACCTCAGTGAACATGACAATCGGCGCTGGGCCGAGATCATCGAACTGTCGATCAACCTGAAACTGGCCGGCGACCTGATCGAACGCATGCTGCGCAAAGTCCAGCAGCAGAAAACCTCCCAGCGTCGTCAGTTCTCCGAAGTGGGCCTGGAAGAACTCACCGGCCTGCACAGCCAGCTGATCGCCAACCTGCGCCTGGGGTTGTCGGTGTTCCTCAGTGCCGACCCGGAAAGCGCCCGCCAGTTGCTGCGCGAGAAGCGCCGCTTCCGCGCCCAGGAGCGGCGCCTGGCCCACGCCCATGTCAGCCGCCTTCAGCGCAAGATCGTCCAGAGCCTGGAGACCAGCTCCCTGCACCTGGAACTGATTGCCGATATGAAACGCCTGAACTCGTTGTTTTGCAGCAGTGCTTATGTAGTGTTGGAAACGTCTGACACCGGCGCGCTCTCCGCCGAAGATATTGCCGACATCACACATTCGCCCTGAACGTACGGTGGCCCGTGAAGTCAGTTAAAAATGACCTCACTCGCCAGGAAGCTTGTTATGCGTCGCCTGTTGTTCGCTTGCCTGCTCATGGGATCTGCCCACGCCTTTGCCTTTGACCGCCTGCAAGTCGAAGGCTACACCTTGCCCAACGGCCTGCAATTACTGCTCAAACCGGGCACCGAGCGCGGGCATGTAGCGATCCGCCTGGTGGTCGGTGTAGGCCTGGATGACTTCAACTGCGCAGACAAGGAACTGCCGCACCTGCTCGAACACTTGCTGTTCAGCGGCATCGACGGCGGTGGCGAAGCCGAGCTGGAAGACCGTATGCAAGCCCTGGGCGGCGAGTGGAATGCCTACACCAGCAACGCCGATACCACCTTTGTGATCGAGGCGCCCGCGCAAAACCAGCGCAAAGTGCTGGACCTGCTGCTGGCGATCATCACCCGCACCGAACTGACCGACGCCAATATCAACGCCGCCAAGCGGGTAGTGGAGCGCGAAGACGGCGGCCACTACTCACACCTGCAACGCCTGTTGGACCGCCAGGACCTGGGCCACACCGCCAGCAACCAATTGGCCGTCGAACTGGGGCTCAAATGCGCCGAGCGCGCCGAGGTCGACCACCTGACCCGCGACCAGCTGGAGAACCTGCGCGCACGCTGGTACGCCCCCAACAACATGACCCTGATTATCGTCGGCGACCTCGACAAACTGCTGCCCGCCTACCTGGAACGCACCTACGGCAAACTCGACCCGGTCGACCCCACTGAGCATCCGGCGCTGCCGGAAATACAACACGCCGCTGCCAGCCATCGCGAGTTGATCCACGGCTGGGTCGGCAACAGCGCCAAATTGCACTGGTTATTTCCCGAACCGATGCTGGACGAGGGGCATGATGAAACCTACGACCTGCTCAAGGATTACCTCGACTGGACGCTGTACCGCCAACTGCGTCTCAAGCACGGTTTGTCCTACGGCCCCTGGAGCGAGCGCGAAGTACTCGGCGGTGTCGGTTTCCTCAGCCTGAATGCCGACTTAGAGCGGGAAAACCTCCCCGAAGCGGAACACGTACTCCAGGACCTCAAGGCCCGACTGCTCAAGGACGGCCTCGACCCAGCGGTATTTGCGCGACTGCAACAAGCTGCCATTGCGCGCCAGGCGTGGGCCGTGCAAGGCAACAGCGCCTTGGCCGACTACTACTGGAGCGCGTCCGGCGATTACAACAACGGCCACTTCAGAGACCCGGCCAAGCGCATCAAGGCCGTGAGCCTGGACCAGACCAACCAGGCCATGCGTGAAGTGTTCAAGCAGCCCGGTTACTGGCGTATCGAAAAACCGCTGCTCAGCTACGACATGCTGAGCTGGATCGGCGCCGCAGTGCTGGGACTGATCGCCTTTGTGCTGATCGGCGTGCGGCTTTATCGCAAACGGATTGCGCAATGAGGCACCGGACAACGGCCTAAGACGTTATTCTGTCTGGGATTTTTTCCTATAAGACTGTGAACCGCCGAATGCCAAACCTGACCCACTTAATCCAGCGCATCCTCGAGCTGATCAAGCGCTACCCAGGGGTGATTGCACTCGGCGGTTTTATCTCAGGCGTGGGCAGCTTCATCCTGGTGGATCGCCAGCAGGGCATGGCCAGCTGGATTGCGGTGATCATGCTGGTGAGCTGGCTGTGGCTGATGCTGGAAAACAGCTTCACCCAGCTGTTCACCAGGATTTTCAAGCGCGAAATCCCCGAACCGCTGTTGCGCTACGCAACCCAGATGATCCACCAGGAAAGTCTGTTTTTCGTGCTGCCGTTCTTTTTCGTCACCACCGCGTGGAACAGTGGCCAATCAATATTCACGGGCTTGCTTGGCGCGGCGGCGCTGATCTCGATCACCGACCCGCTGTACTACAAGTGGCTGGCGCCCAAGCGCTCGCTGTTCCTTGCACTGCACACCTTTACGCTGTTCGCGGCGCTGCTCACCGCGTTGCCGATCATCCTGCACCTGACCACCGCCGAGAGTTACAAACTGGCCCTCGGCGTGGCCATGGCACTGTCGATCCCCAGCCTGGCGGTAAGCCTGCCGCTGCGTAGCGTCAAAGGCTGGGCGATGCTGCTCGGGGTCACCGCCGCCATCGGCTGCGCCGGGTGGTTCCTGCGCAGTTGGGTGCCTCCGGCCACCTTGTGGATGACCGAAGTGGCCATCAGCACCCAACTGCAGGACCGCACGCCAGGCGACGACCTCAAGGAAGTCACTGCCGCCCAACTGCGCAGCGGTGGGCTGTACGCCTATACCGCGATCAATGCGCCGCGTGGACTGGATGAACGCATCTACCACGTGTGGAAATTCAACGGCCAAGAGGTCGACCGCATCGCCCTGGATATCCACGGCGGGCGCAAAGAGGGTTACCGCGCGTGGACCCACAAACAGAATTTCCCGGCCGACGCCGTGGGCCGCTGGCAGGTGCGGGTGCTGACCGAAGACGGGCAGGTGATCGGTGTGCTGCGTTTCAAGGTGACGGACTCAGCACAAACGGACAACCCAAAGTAGGCCGTATCGTGCTATTACGTAGGAATTGTGGATAGCCAAACAAGCTCGGAGCTTATGACCCCCCCTACAACGGCCGGCGCAGCCCACCTCGATACGTCCACCACCCCGCCACAACTGCGGATTACGGGGGACTGGACGCTTGCCCATTATGCCAGCCTGAAAAAGCTGTCGGACAAGCTCGACGGCCAATACGACGCCGGCGCGCGCATCGACCTCAACGGCCTCGGCGCCCTGGATACCGCCGGCGCCTCGTTGCTGGTGGAACTGCTGGGACCGACCCGCATCGAGCAGTCCGCCGAGCAGACCGATTGCAGCTTGTCTGCCGCCGACCGCGCGCTGCTCAAGACCGTCTACCGTTCCCTGAATGATTTTTGCGTGCCGGAAAAAGCCCCGGAAGAAGCGGCGGGCATTCAGGTTCTGGCACGTATCGGCCGTGCGGTGGACACGGTCTGGCAGGACACCAAGAAACTCCTGGGTTTCGTCGGCCTGATTCTCGAAACCTTCGCCCGTAGCATCTTGCGCCCCAAGCGCTGGCGCGTGACGCCCATGGTTGCGCACCTCGAACAGGTCGGACTGGATGCCGCGCCCATCGTGGCTTTGCTGACGTTCCTGGTGGGTGCGGTGGTGGCCTTCCTCGGCGCCACGGTGCTCAAGAGCTTCGGTGCGACGATCTTCACGGTAGACCTGGTGGCGTTCTCTTTCCTACGGGAATTCGGCGTCTTGCTCACCGCGATCCTGATCGCCGGCCGCACCGCCAGTGCCTTTACCGCACAGATCGGCTCGATGAAGGCCAACGAAGAAATCGACGCGATCCGCACCCTGGGCCTGGACCCGATGGAGCTGCTGGTACTGCCCCGCGTGCTGGCGCTGCTGGTGGCGCTGCCGATGCTGACGTTCCTGGCAATGCTCTCGGGCATCATCGGCGGCGGCGTGGTGTGCGCGGTGGCCCTGGATATTTCGCCGGCGATGTTCCTCTCGCTGCTGCAATCGGACATCGGCGTGCAGCACTTCCTCGTGGGTATGGTGAAAGCGCCGATCTTTGCGTTCCTGATCGCTGCGATTGGTTGCCTGGAAGGCTTCAAGGTCAGCGGCAGCGCCGAATCGGTCGGTGCCCACACCACCTCCAGCGTGGTGCAATCGATCTTTGTGGTGATCGTGATGGATGCCGTGGCCGCGCTGTTTTTCATGGAGATGGGCTGGTGAGTCGTCTACACCGAGCGCCCAGTGAGGCGGTGATTGAAGTGCGCGGCCTGTGCAATCGCTTTGGCAGCCAGAGCGTGCATGAAAACCTCGACCTGGATTTGTACAAGGGCGAGATCCTCGCAGTGGTTGGCGGCTCCGGCAGCGGCAAGTCGGTGCTGTTGCGCAGCATCGTCGGCCTGCGTCGTCCCAGCGAAGGTGAGGTGCGGGTGTTCGGCAAGAACCTGCCGAGCCTGCCGGAGCACGAACGCTCTTTGGTGGAACGACGCTTTGGCGTGCTATTCCAGAAGGGCGCGTTGTTTTCCTCGCTGACCGTTACCGAAAACGTCGCGCTGCCCTTGATCGAACACGCCGGCCTCAGCCGCCGCGACGCCGAGCACTTGGCCGCCGTCAAGCTGGCCCTGGCCGGGCTGCCATTGTCGGCGGCGGACAAATATCCGGCGTCGCTGTCCGGCGGCATGATCAAGCGCGCCGCCCTGGCCCGCGCATTGGCGCTGGACCCGGACATTCTGTTCCTCGACGAACCCACGGCGGGCCTCGACCCCATCGGTGCAGCGCAATTCGACCAACTGATCCTGACGCTGCGCGATGCGCTGGGCCTGAGCGTATTCCTGGTCACCCACGACCTGGACACGCTGTACACCATTACCGACCGCGTGGCGGTGCTGGCACAGAAGAAAGTGCTGGTGGCCGATGCCATCGATGTTGTCTCGGAAACCGACGACGCGTGGATCCACGAATATTTCCACGGCCCCCGTGGCCGCGCGGCATTGGATGCCGCTCAATCGCTCAACGAGGTATGACATGGAAACCCGAGCCCATCATGTGATGATCGGTCTGTTCAGTGTGATCGTGGTGGTCGGCGCGATGCTGTTCGGCCTGTGGCTGGCCAAGTCCAGCGTCGACAGCGCCTTCCAGGACTTCGAAGTGATCTTCAACGAGGCGGTCAGCGGCCTGTCCCAGGGCAGCTCGGTGCAGTACAGCGGGATCAAGGTGGGCGACGTGATCAGCCTGAGCCTGGACCCCAAGGACCCGCGCCGCGTGCTCGCGCGCATCCGCCTGGCCGGGCAGACGCCGATCAAGGAAGACACCCAGGCCAAGCTCGCCCTGACCGGTATCACCGGTACCTCGATCATCCAGCTCAGTGGCGGCACCCCGCAGAGTCCCGAGCTCAAGGGCAAGGACGGCAACCTGCCGCAGATCATCGCCTCGCCATCGCCCATCGCGCGCTTGCTCAACAACAGCAACGACCTGATGACCAGCGTCAACCTGCTGTTGCACAACGCCAATCACATGTTCTCCCGCGAGAACGTCGAACGCCTGAGCAACACCCTGGAGAACCTGCAGCAAACCACCGGCGCGATTGCCGACCAGCGCGGCGATATCAAGGTGGTGATGCAGCAACTGATGCAGGTGAGCAAGCAGGCGACTGCGGCGCTGGAACAGACCACCGTGCTCATGCGCAACGCCAATGGCTTGCTCAACGAACAAGGCAAGCAGGCCTTCGGCAGCGCCGAGCAGGCCATGAAATCTCTTGAACAAAGCACCGCGACCATCAACACCTTGCTGACCAACAACAAGGACTCGGTGAACAGCGGCATGCAAGGCCTCAACGAACTGGCGCCGGCCGTGCGCGAGCTGCGCGAAACCCTCGGTTCGCTGCGCGCCATCTCCCGCCGCCTGGAAGCCAACCCCAGCGGTTACTTGCTGGGCAGCGACAAGAACAAGGAGTTCACGCCATGAAGCGTGCTTACACAATGATCGCCCCTTTGGCCCTGGCGCTGGTGAGCGCGTGTTCGATTCTGCCCAAGGCCGACCCTTCGGATGTGTATCGCCTTGCCGCGGCGCAGACCGCCAGCCAGGGCGCGCCGGTCAGCTGGTCACTGCGTGTGAACAAGCCGCAGACCAGCGAGTTTCTCGACAGCCCGCGCATTGCCGTGGTGCCCACTGGCGACCTGATCAGCAGCTATGCGAACTCGCGCTGGAGCGATCCGGCGCCGGTGCTGTTGCGCAACCGCTTCATGGACGGCTTCCAGCGTGATGGCCGGGTGACGCTGCTGAGCACCGATGACACCAACCTGCAGTCCGACTACGAACTGGGTGGGCAATTGCAGGCGTTCCAGAGTGAATATCACGGCGGTGCGGTAGAGGTGGTGATTCGCCTGGATGCGCGGCTGGTACGCGGCAGTGATCAACGGATCGTGGCCAGCCGACGGTTTGAGGTGAGGCAGCCGGTGAGCGACACCAAGGTGCCGGCGGTGGTCGCCGGGTTTGGGCAGGCGGGGGATCAGTTGAATAAGCAGGTGGTGGATTGGGTTGTTCAGCAAGGCAATAGTGCAGCTAAACACTGAGGGCCTCATCGGGGGCAAGCCCCCTCCCACATTTGAATGTGTTCACAGATCAACCTGTGGGAGGGGGCTTGCCCCCGATAGCAATCCGAGCCTTAACCAAAGAACCAATAGCACACCGCAATCGCCGCAACGACGCCGGCCAACTCCGCCAGCAACGCACAGCCCACGGCGTGCCGCGCGCGCTGGATGCCCACCGAGCCGAAATACACCGCCAACACATAGAAAGTGGTCTCGGTACTGCCCTGGATCGTCGCCGCGACCAGTGCAGGGAAGCTGTCCACGCCCTGGGTCTGCATGGTCTCGATCAACATCGCCCGCGCGGCACTGCCGGAGAACGGCTTGACCATCGCGGTCGGCAAGGCATCGACAAAGCGCGTGTCCATGCCCGTCCAGGCGACCACATGGCGTATGCCTTCAAGGCCGAAGTCCAACGCGCCCGACGCTCGCAACACCCCCACGGCGCAGAGCATCGCCACCAGGTACGGCAGCAGGTTCTTCGCCACGTCGAAGCCTTCCTTGGCGCCTTCGACAAACGCCTCGTAGACCTTGACCTTGCGCAGCGCACCGATCACCAGGAACAGCATGATCAGGCCGAACAAGGTGAGGTTGCCAAGGATCGAGGACAGCCCGGCCAGCGCCGTGGCGGAGAGCGTCGCCAACAACGCCATGAAACCACCCAAGACCAGCGCACCGGGGACCAGGTACGCCAGCACCACCGGGTCCCACAGCCGCAGGCGCTGCATGATTGCCACCGAGAGCAGCCCCACCAGCGTGGATGCACTGGTTGCGAGCAGGATCGGCAGGAACACCAGCGTCGGGTCCGCCGCGCCTTGCTGGGCGCGGTACATGAAGATGGTTACCGGCAACAGCGTCAATGAAGACGCGTTGAGCACCAGGAACAGGATCTGCGCGTTACTGGCGGTGTTGGGGATGGGGTTGAGTTCCTGCAAGGCCTTCATCGCCTTGAGCCCGATGGGGGTGGCGGCGTTATCCAGGCCCAGGCCGTTGGCGGCAAAGTTGAGGGTGATCAAGCCGATGGCCGGGTGGCCGGCGGGCACTTCCGGCATCAAACGGCGGAACAGCGGGCCGAGGGCCTTGGCCAGCCAATCGACGATCCCGGCTTTCTCTGCGATGCGCAGAAAACCCAGCCACAGCGTCAGGGTGCCGAACAACAGCACCATGACTTCCACCGACAATTTGGCCATGGCGAAAATGCTTTCGACCATTGCCGCGAATATCCCGGCGTTACCGCCGACCAGCCATTGCGCCAGTGCCGACACCATTGCCACGACAAAGAAGCCAAGCCACAGGCCATTGAGCATCAGTTGAATCCCCCGAAGAATGGGACGAATGATAGCGGGGCCGGCAGAAACGACAAACCCCGGAATTTTCCGGGGTTTGTCTTTAAGCCGTCACGCTATCAGCTGCGGGTGGCCTGGGCGACCGGTGCGGCGGTCTTGGTGCGCCAATGCGGCAGCGAGTTCCAGTAGCGCTCGCCCTTGGCGTCGTCGTACATGCCTTCCCAACGGGAGATCACCAGCACGGCCAAGGCATTGCCGATCACGTTCAGGGCAGTACGCGCCATGTCCATGATGCGGTCGACACCGGCGATGAACGCCAGGCCTTCCAGCGGAATGCCCACGCTGCCCAGGGTGGCCAGCAGCACCACGAAGGACACACCCGGTACGCCAGCGATGCCTTTGGAGGTGACCATCAGGGTCAGCACCAGCATCAGTTGCTGGCCGATCGACAGGTCGATGCCATACAGCTGGGCAATGAAGATCGCCGCGATGCTCTGGTACAGGGTCGAACCGTCGAGGTTGAACGAGTAACCGGTCGGCACCACGAAACTGCAGATGGCTTTCGGCGCGCCGTAGGCTTCCATCTTCTCGATCACACGCGGCAGCACGGTCTCGGAACTGGCGGTGGAGTAGGCCAGTACCAGCTCATCCTTGAAGATGCGCATCAGCTTGATCACCGAGAAGCCGAACAGGCGGGCAATCAGGCCGAGGATCACGAAAGCGAAGAACAGGATGGCGACGTAAACCAGGATCACCAGCTTGGCCAGCGGCAGCAGCGAGGCAAAGCCGAAGTTGGCAACGGTCACCGCGATCAGTGCGAAGACCCCGATGGGGGCGTACTTCATGATCATGTGAGTGACTTTGAACATGCTCTCGGACACGCCCTGGAACATGGTCACCAGCGGCTCACGCAGCTCAGGCTTGAGGCTCGACAAGCCAAGGCCGAACAGCACCGAGAAGAAGATGATCGGCAGCATCTCGCCACGGGCGACGGCGGCGAAGATGTTCGACGGGATCAGGTTGAGGATGGTCTGGATAAACGCATGCTCATGCTGCACTTCGGCGGCGGTGGCGGTGTACTTGGAGATGTCGACGGTACCCAGGGTACTCATGTCGATACCCGCGCCCGGGTGGAACAGGTTGGCCAGCAGCAGGCCGACCACGATGGCGATGGTGGTGACGATTTCGAAGTAAAGGATGGTTTTGACGCCGATGCGCCCGAGTTTCTTCGCATCACCCACACCGGCAATGCCGACGATCAGCGAGGAAATCACAATCGGGATCACGATCATCTTGATCAGGCGGATAAAGATATCGCCCGCTGGCTGCAATACGTTGCTGATCCACCAGGCTTTTTCAGCACTGAAATGGTTAAGCACTGCACCGATTGCGATCCCCAGCACCAAACCGATGAGGATCTGCCAGGCGAGGCTTAGCTTTGCCTTCTTCATGTCATTACCCTTACTTCAAGTGAACTTAAGGCAAATGCGCCAGCCGCAACGCTCGAGAGCGAAAAAGTGTGTGCATCTGCCTCCATGGAAGGTCACCGCAGCATGGCCGAAATGGCTTACTGGCAGGCGAAAAAAGGCGCAACTATTCCCATGCAAGGGTTCGACGTCTAATGCCGTAAACGCCTACCCTATGCCGAATCGGCATGAGATTTTTTAATAATAACTGTCCGAACGGTCAGTTCAAATGTGACATTTTGTCCGACAAAAATGCCGTGAACCGGCCAAACCCGGCTCGCTCAGAGATTCGGGACGTCTCCGGGGACCTGGCGGAAATGCCTGAGAATTCCATCATTTAGTGTCGGAAATGTCCTATGGCACCCACCAAAATTTATCGATAGATGGTCTACCCGACACACTAAGTAATGTTTGGAGATGAGCAGAAAGGTGATTTGCGACTAAGGGCGGCATGAACAACGGAAGAAGGAGCGTTAAAGCCCGCCGCAAGTTCAGCAAGCCGATGGCTTGTGAACCTGCGTCGCAGCTTTTCGCCTGACCCGGCCCTTGCGCAGGCACTCCCTGTACCCGTAGGTCGCGCCGATCGCAGGTGATCAGAGCAACCCGGCCCCTTGGTCATGCACCGCCCTTGGCGAGCGGTGCAAACAGAAAGAAGCGAGGGCTTCCTTCTATGGACGCCGGCCCCGCAGACAACACGCGTGTCAGACGGAACCTAGTACCAATTCGGATCTTTCTTCAGCTGCTCCATCAGCAGCTTCTGCATGCCTTCATCCGGTTTACCGATAAAACGGTAATCGGCGTGCCGCGTTGGCGACTTGTCCTTCGGCAGACCGGCCGGGACTTCCACCAACATGGCGTAGGCATCTTCCTTGTCGAGGCTGAAGGCAACGATCAGGCGCTTGTTCAGGCAGGTGTCCGCAGTTTCGCAGAGCGGCCCGACCAGATACTTGTCGCCATCTTCTTCCACGGCATTCATTTGCTCAGCGGTGCCGGACAGGTTCATCACCCATTCCGGCAGGCGCTCTTCTTTCTTCACCACGCCTTGCCAGGTCTCACGGTATTGCGGGTCCGCGCTGAGCAATTCGTTGGCTCGGGACTGGCCGTCGTTGGCAGCCATCGCCAAGCCGCTGCCGCCCAGTAGCAGGGCGACAGTAATGGCTTTGAAGGACAAAGTGGTCATTTTCAGCCTCGGCCGCGACGACCAAAGAAGAAGGAAGCGATGAACATCACCAGGAACACCACAAACAGAATTTTTGCGATACCCGTGGCAGTGCCCGCGATACCACCGAAGCCCAGGACTGCAGCCACAATGGCGATGATCAGAAATGTGATTGCCCAACTCAACATGGTGATTCTCCTTATGCTTCTTTATAGAGGTAACAGCGGTAGTGCTTTGCGGCCACGAAAGTGGCCTTTTGGTGCCTAGAACACCCAACGCTCCTGGGATGGCAGCTCACTCAGGGAAGACTCCTGGTCAACCATCCGCAGTTGCGGGGCTGTTGCATCGGCAGCAACACTGCCAACGGAACGGAAATGGGTCTGGGTCATGGACGGACGTTCAAACTGGGGGATCTGCGGCTGACTCTGCTGCCAATGTTGCAACTGCTGGCCACCGATCAGCGTGACCATCAGGGCCAGGCTGGCAAACAGGCCTTGCTGCAAGCGCAGTGGCGATACACGCAGTTGGCTGAGGCTTTGGCGAGTCATGCTGTTGTTCTCCCGCATTTTGATTATTCGTTGGAAGAGCTATTGCAGAGCGCGTGCCAGTTTTTTTACAAAATAAAACCCAATAAAATCAGATGGTTATGAACTAAAGACTCATGCACCCTCCAGCATCCTGCACGATGCCCCCGTGGATGCCGTGCGAAATGCACGATGGCCAGCGGTCGGGTCGAGGGATAGAAAACGAAGAGGGTGTTGCCGAAGTGGCAAGACGGCATGAAAACAGCATCAGACGGGGCTTTGTAGGAAGTGATGCAGATACCTGCACGACACTGCTATTTATCGATCAGAATAAACCATGCAACTTGCCCGATTATTCCGGGACTAAACACCATCATTCATAGTTTAAGGAGCGCGGGACAGATGGAATCAGCCAAGGAACTTCAAGGCCGCATTCTTTTAGTGGACGATGAGTCTGCGATCCTCCGCACCTTCCGTTATTGCCTGGAAGATGAAGGCTACACCGTCGCCACTGCGAACAGCGCGGCCCAGGCCGACGCCTTGATGCAACGCCAGGTATTCGACCTGTGCTTCCTGGACTTGCGCCTGGGCGAAGACAATGGCCTGGATGTGCTGGCCCAGATGCGAATCCAGGCGCCCTGGATGCGCGTGGTGATCGTCACCGCCCATTCGGCAGTCGATACCGCCGTCGATGCTATCCAGGCCGGCGCCGCTGACTACCTGGTAAAACCCTGCAGCCCCGATCAACTGCGCCTGGCCACCGCCAAGCAGTTGGAAGTGCGCCAACTGTCTGCTCGGCTCGAAGCCCTGGAGGGCGAAGTGCGCCAGCCGAAAGACGGCCTCGACTCTCACAGCCCGTCAATGATGGTGGTGCTGGAAACGGCGCGCCAGGTGGCTGGGACAGATGCGAACATCCTGATCCTTGGCGAGTCCGGCACGGGTAAAGGCGAACTGGCCCGCGCGATTCACGGCTGGAGCAAGCGTTCGAAGAAATCCTGCGTGACCATCAACTGCCCTTCTTTGACGGCAGAGCTGATGGAAAGCGAGCTGTTCGGCCATAGCCGAGGGGCGTTTACCGGCGCCAGTGAAAGCACCCTGGGCCGCGTCAACCAAGCGGACGGCGGCACGCTGTTTCTCGACGAGATCGGCGACTTTCCCCTCACCTTGCAACCCAAGTTACTGCGGTTTATCCAGGACAAGGAGTACGAGCGCGTGGGCGACCCTGTCACCCGCCGTGCCGATGTGCGCATCCTCGCCGCCACCAACCTGAACCTGGAAGACATGGTGCGTGACGGCCGCTTCCGTGAAGACTTGCTGTACCGCCTCAATGTAATCACCTTGCATCTGCCACCGTTGCGCGAGCGCAGTGAAGACATCCTGACCCTGGCCGACCGGTTCCTGGCGCGCTTCGTCAAGGAATATGCCCGACCAGCACGCGGTTTCAGCGATGAAGCGCGCGAAGCGCTGCTCAACTACCGCTGGCCGGGCAACATTCGCGAACTGCGTAACGTGGTGGAGCGCGCCAGCATCATTTGCCCGCAGGAGAAGGTGGAAATCAGCCACCTGGGCATGGCCGAACAACCTAGCAACAATGCTCCACGCATTGGCGCGGCACTCAGTCTGGACCAGTTGGAGAAAGCCCACATCGGCGCAGTGCTTGCCACCAGCGATACCCTGGACCAGGCGGCCCGCACCCTCGGCATCGACGCGTCGACCCTGTACCGCAAACGCAAACAGTACAACCTGTGAGCTGTACTCTATGAAGTTAGCGATGAAGTTGCGCACTCGATTATTCCTGAGCATCTCAGCGCTGATTACCGTTGCCCTGCTGGGTTTGATCCTGGGCCTGGTAAGTGTCATGCAAATGGCCAAGACCCAGGAGTCCCTGATTCGCAGCAACTTCGTCACCCTGGACCTGGGCCTCAAGCTACGCCAGAGCCTGGGCGATCAATTGATCATGATGCTGGAAGACCGGCCGGA
This sequence comes from Pseudomonas sp. FW305-3-2-15-C-LB1, assembly GCF_058787615.1. Lineage (NCBI taxonomy): Bacteria > Pseudomonadati > Pseudomonadota > Gammaproteobacteria > Pseudomonadales > Pseudomonadaceae > Pseudomonas > Pseudomonas sp. FW305-3-2-15-C-LB1. The sequence continues at coordinate 29,727 of NZ_JBYSZX010000007.1, forward strand.
CCCCGAGGCGCTGCAATCCTCGGAACGGCGCTACTTCGACCTGCTGGATCAAGGCATTGCCCATGAACAGCGCGACGGTCGCGGGACGGGCTTCAGTCAGGCCCGAGGCCAATATCAGGCGCTGCTGGAGGCCTTTGATGAATCCCAGCAACCGACGCCGCCGCCCGGCGCCAAGGACAAACTCACCGACACCTTCAACACGCTGCGCAATGGCCTGATCGCCGAACACAAGCAGGCTTTGGAAAACATCAGCAACAGCGAGCACAAGTCCCGCGAACGCGCGTTATTGGTCGCCGGATTACTGGGGTTGGTGGGGCTTGCCGTGCTGATCATCGGGTTTGTGACAGCCCATGGCATCGCGCGGCGTTTTGGCGGACCGATCGAAGCGCTGGCCAAAGCGGCAGACAAGATCGGACAAGGGGATTTCGAGGTGACGCTGCCAATCTCCTCGGCAGCAGAAATGAACCAGCTGACCCGCCGCTTCGGCATCATGGCCGAAGCTCTGCGCCAGCATCAGGCGACCAATGTGGATGAACTGCTGGCCGGCCAACAGCGCTTGCAGGCTGTGCTCGACAGCATCGACGATGGCTTGCTGATGATTGACCGCCAAGGCCGCCTGGAGCATCTCAACCCCGTGGCTCAGCGCCAACTGGGCTGGGACGAGGAGCGCCTCGGCCAAGGCCTGGGCGAAGCCTTGTCGCGTCCGGAGCTGGATGAGCAACTGCACCTGGTGCTGCGCGGCGGCAACCTAGAGCGGGCGCCGGAGGATCTGGAAGTGGAGGTCGAGGGCGAACTGCGCCTGCTGACCTACAGCCTGACCCCGGTCAGCCATACCCAGGGACATATTCTCGGCGCAGTGATGGTGCTGCATGACGTGACTGAACAACGCGCCTTCGAGCGGGTGCGCAGCGAGTTCGTACTGCGCGCTTCCCATGAACTGCGTACGCCGGTGACCGGCATGCATATGGCCTTCGGACTCTTCCGCGAACGTGCGAAGTTCCCGGCGGAGTCCCGCGAAGCGGACTTGCTGGATACCGTCAATGAAGAGATGCAGCGCCTGATGCAGTTGATCAACGACCTGCTCAACTTCTCACGCTACCAGAACGGCCTGCAAAAACTCACGCTGGGGCCGTGCGACGTCACCGATCTTCTCGAACACGCTCGCGCACGCTTCGCCGAGCCCGCCAACGCGCAAGATATCGAACTGCTGGTAGAAGCCCAATCCGACCTGCCTCGGCTGTATGCAGACCAGGTGCAACTCGAGCGGGTGCTCGACAATCTACTGGGCAACGCGCTGCGCCACACTCCCGCGGGCGGGCAGATACGCCTGCAGGCACGGCGCCATGGCGAGCGGGTGATCGTCAGCGTCGAGGATAACGGCGAGGGCATCGCCTACGGGCAGCAGGGGCGGATCTTCGAACCCTTTGTCCAGGTGGGCCGCAAGAAAGGCGGCGCCGGCCTGGGGCTGGCGCTGTGCAAGGAAATCGTGCAATTGCACGGTGGTCGCATGGGCGTGTACTCACGACCGGGGCAGGGCACTCAGTTCTATATGGCGCTGCCGCTCTAGCTTCGGTTCAACGCACGCAGAATGGCTGCACTTTCTGCATCCGGTGTGCCATCGAACAGCGACGGCCGGAAATGCATCTGGAACGCCGCGATCACATGGCGCGTGGCGACATCCAACTCGCCGGTCTGGGGCGTCTGGTAGCCCAGGCGGGCCAGCTCTTCCTGGAACCAGGTGATGCTTGGCAGCTCGGCGGCGTATTGCACCTGAAAGCGCGCAACGGCCTGCGCATCCGGCCAAACGCCCAACCCTTCGGCGGCCAGCCGCTTCCAGGGGAACAGCGGGCCTGGGTCGAGCTTGCGCAACGGCGCGATATCGCTGTGACCAATAATATTCTTGGGGTCGATACCGTTGCGCTTGCTGATATCCTTGAGCAACACCACCAGGGACTTCACCTGCGCCTCTGAGTAGGGGTACCACAAGCGGCCCGTAGGTGTGTCCTTGTAGCCTGGGTTCACGATCTCGATGCCAATGGAGCTGGAGTTGAGCCAGGTGCGGCCCATCCACTCGCTTTCCCCCGCGTGCCAGGCGCGCTGGCTCTCGTCCACCAGCTTGTAGATCGTGGCCGAGGCGTCGTCGCCGATCAGGTAATGGCTGCTGACCTGACCATGGGTGAGCAGTGCCAGGGAACGTTCAAGGTTGGTCGAGGTGTAATGCACGACTACGAACTGCACGCGGTTGTCGTGGTTCACCGAGGGGTGATTGGTGTTTAGGCGAGGGCCGCTGGCACAGCCTGCGAGCACAAGGAACACAAAAGCGAAGTACAAGGATTTCATGGCGGTAGACGTTACGCAGAAGACGATAATGCAACAGTGTAACGTACCGATCGCAAGCCAGCGGTCAAATCACAAAATGGAACATTTTTCAGGCAGCCTGTACCTGGTTGCGCCCCGCGGCCTTGGCCCGATACAACGCTTCATCGGCACGCTTGAGCGCAAGATCACTGCGCTCTCCCGGCTGGAACTGCGCCACGCCCATGGACACGGTGATCGTCACCGGCTCGCCCTTGAAGTGAAACGGGCACGCTTCAATCGCCGCACGCAACACCTCGCCCACGGCCAGGGCATCCGCCAGGGATGAGTCGGGCATCAGCAAGACAAACTCTTCACCACCAAAGCGCGCGATAAAGTCGGTCGGGCGCAGGCGCTTGCGCAGCACGTTGGCGATGATCTTCAGCACCTTGTCGCCGGCGAGGTGGCCGTAGCCATCGTTGATACGCTTGAAGTGATCCAGGTCCAGCATCGCCAACGACAGGTTGTTGCCGTGCTGGTGCCAGGTGTTTACCTCATAATCGAGGCGCTCGCTCCAGGCGGCACGATTGGGCAGGCCCGTGAGCGGATCGATCAACGCCTTCTGGCGCTGCACCTCCAGGTGCTCGCGATAGCCCTGGGCTTCCTGCTCCATGTTGGCAACCCGCTCAGCCAGACCTTTGAGGCGTGCCGCCGTCTCCTGCTCGCGCAGGTCGCGCTGCTGCTGATGCTCATCCATGGTACCGAGCAGGCCCTCAAGGTGACTTTCCAACACGTGCTTGAGGCTGTCCAGGTCGGCAGCTTCCTGCACGCTGCTTTGCAGGCCATCGACCTGTTCGCGGATCTGTGTGTCCAGCTCACGGGCGGCGGAGCGGCTGTCGGCATGCCCCTCGCTGGCGACTTGCAAGTGACCCTGAAACGCCTCGAGCCGTTCGTTGAGCTGCTTGAGGTAAGCCTCGAACTCATGCTGGCCGCTGTCGGTGATCGCCAGCATCAAGACTGCCAGATCGTCGAGGATCGGCAGCAGTTCGTACCAGTTCAAACCATGGGCCAGGCGCTCGCGCATGGCTTCGGCCTGGGGTCGGTGACGTTCGGGCAACGAGAGTTCTTCGAGCAGGCCGAGCAGAGTGTCTTCGATGTGCTTGGCCACGGAGCTGTAGGACGGTTCTGGCGAGTCGGGCAGGGCATAGGCTCCATCCGCTTGCAATTCGTCAGGATCAAGCTCTTCTAGCACCGGTGGAAGCGACAAGCTGCCAATGGTGGTCTCATCCGGGGTCTCGACCTGAACTTCAGGCGTTTCGATTAAGGCTGCGAGGGCGCTTTCCGGTGCGGGTTCTTCGTCTTGAGGCTTGGGCTCGACACGCGCTCCGGGTGTTTCAATAGCGTCGGCTCGAGGCGGGGTTTCATAAACGAAGGTTTCGCTGGAGGGCTCGGCCTCCTGGGCGGGGGCTACGGGCTCGATGACCGGAGCGGCGGTTTCTTGAGGCTGCGGCGCAAAGGCACGCAACGCTTGCGTCAGCTCCTCGGATTGCTCGGACGGCTGTGGCTCGACAGCGACTGGCTTGGTCGCCGCAGGCTGCGGGGCCGGTCGGGGGGTCGATTCGTCCGCCACCGCTTCGTTCGCAATGTCCTTGGCGCCGAACAGGCGCTGCAAAAGCCCAGGGCCTGGTCGCGCGGTTTCGCCGTCCGGCTCCAGGTTGTTCAGTGCCTGGCCCTGCAGGCCGCTCAACTCGCTGAGCAACAGCGGGATCTCTCGCGCCTGGCCGACGCGGCCGTCCAACTGCTTGGCGAACGTCTTCAGCGGCCGGGCCACCTCACGGGGCAATGGAAGTTTCTGTAGTTGCGTGACCAGGGAAGTCAGCGCGGTGCTGATCTGGTCGACCCGGGTTTCGCGGCGCTGCTCCGAATCCAGCACGGCTTTTTCCAGGCGCGGCAGCAAGGCGGCGAGGGCGGCGTCCATATCATCGGTACGGACGACGTCGCGCATTTCCTTCATGCATTGGTCGACGGCGCGGTCAGTGCCCTCAGCCGCCAGCGTGCTGCGCACCAGTCCACGGCGCAGCAGGTCGAGGCGGGCAGCCCAGCGGCGTTCGAGTTTTTCCTGTTGCTCGATGCTCTTGAGGTATTTCTCTTTCCAGCGCTGGGCGTCGTCGCTCATGCAAGGGGTCCGCGGGGGCCAGGGCTCAACGCGGGTAATGCATCAGCCGTGAGCGAACCCGGCAGACGAATCTCTACCGCGACCGGCAGGTGATCGGAGATGGGCTGCGCCAGCACCTGCACACTCTCGAGTGTGAGGGTAGGACTGAGCAGGATATGGTCAAGGCAGCGTTGCGGGCGCCAACTGGGAAACGTGGCTTCGGCTTGCGGCGCCAGTAGGCCGAGGTCGCGCAACGGAGAATTCTGCAACAGGTCGCTGGCGTGGGTATTCATGTCCCCCATCAGCACCTGGTGTTTGTAATTGCCAATAAGCTCGCGGATGTAAGCCAGTTGCATCGTGCGAGTGCGGGCGCCCAGTGCCAGGTGCATCATCACGACCACCAAGGCCTCCGGGCCTTCGCCAAAGCGCACGAGGATCGCACCCCGCCCCTTGGGTCCGGGTAACGGGTGATCTTCGATGACTGAGGGCTTCAAGCGACTGAGCACACCATTGCTGTGCTGCGCCAGGCGCCCGAGGTTACGGTTGAGCTGCTGATACCAATAGGGGAAGGCACCCAGCTGGGCCAAGTGTTCCACCTGGTTTATATAGCCGGAGCGCATGCTGCCGCCATCAGCTTCCTGCAAGGCGACAAGGTCGAAGTCGTTCAGCAGGTTGCCGATCTTTTGCAGGTTGCCAGCACGTCCGTTATGGGGCAGCAGGTGCTGCCAGCCACGGGTGAGGTAGTGCCGGTACTTCTCGGTACTGATGCCTACCTGGATATTGAAGCTGAGCAGGCGCAGGCGGCTGTCTGCCGGCAGGCCCGTGGACTCCAGGTGATGTTCATTGACCTGCGGATCATGCAGGCCAACCACACGTTCGGTACCCCAGCGGCGCATGACGGGCCCCTTACTTGGCTGCGCGCTCTTTGGCGATCAGTTGGTCGGCAACATTGAGGGTCTGCTCAGGACCACCGGAAGTGCCCAGGTCGAAACGGTATTTGCCGTTGACGATCATGGTCGGTACGCCTTGCACGCCATACTTCTGCGCCAGCTCCTTGGCCTGCTTGATCTGGCCCTGGATAGCGAAGGAGTTGAAGGTGGCCAGGAACTTGTCCTTGTCGACACCTTGGGTGGCCACGAAGTCAGCCATTTCGTCCGGCTTGGTCAGGCGCTTGCCTTGCTTCTGGATCGCGTCGAATACCGCGTTGTGGACTTTGTGCTCGACACCCATGGCTTCCAGGGTCAGGAACAGTTGGCCGTGGGCATCCCATGGGCCGCCGAACATGGCTGGAATGCGCTTGAAGTTCACGTCCTTGGGCAGTTTTTCAACCCATGGGTTGATGGTCGGTTCAAAAGCGTAGCAATGCGGGCAGCCGTACCAGAACAACTCCACCACTTCGATCTTGCCGGGTTCGGAAACCGGAACCGGATTGGCCAATTCAACGTAGGTCTTACCGGCTTCAAGCGGCACGTCGGCGGCTTGTGCGGTCATGCCGAAGAGGCTGGCAGTGACGAGAGCGGCGCTGAGGATCAGATTACGCATGCTTTACTCCTGGACAAATAAAGTCGCCTCACGCGACCTTTGTTGTGACAGGTCCGCGCGGGCATGAGTTCGTTAGTGTAACGGCACCGGCCACAAAAAAGGGCGGCCTGGGCCACCCTTTTTATGCTTGCATCGCGGGATTAATCGAGTGTTAACGTTGCGTGCACCTCAGTGCAGGCCCTGGATGTAGCTGGAGACCGCCGCAATGTCCTCGTCACTCAACTTGCGGGCGATGGTGCGCATGATCGCCGCGTCGCCATCGTTGGTGCGCCCGGCCTCTTCCTTACGGAAATCGGTCAGCTGCTTGGCAATGTAGGTGGCGTGCTGGCCACTCAAGTGCGGGAAGCCGGCGGCGGCAATGCCCGCGCCATTGGGCGAATGGCAACCGGTGCAGGCCGGCAGGCCTTTATCCAGGTCGCCACCGCGGAACAGTTTCTCGCCGCGGGCCACCAGTTTCGGATCAGCAGCTCCCACACTGCCTTTCTGGCTGGCAAAATACGCCGCGATGTCTGCCAGGTCCTGATCGCTGAGGTTGGTCAACAAGCCGGTCATTTCCAGGACCGTGCGCTTGCCGGACTTGATATCCTGCATCTGCTTGGTCAGGTAACGCTCGCCCTGGCCGGCCAGTTTGGGGAAGTTCGGTGCCGGGCTGTTACCATCCGGTCCATGGCAAGCACCACATACGGCGGCTTTCGCCTGGCCCGCTGTAGCGTCGCCTGCAGCATGGGCAACACCGGTGATGCCCAAGGTCAACAGCAGACTCACGATCAGTTTGTTCATCAGCTAATCCAACTACGGCTAAGGGGTTTAAGAGTTATCTACCGGGTTTACTCACCATCAATTCAATGATGGCCTGGTAATCCTCAGTACTGCAGTCCATGCACAAACCACGCGGCGGCATTGCCTTGAAACCCTGGGTCACGTGTAGCACCAGCGTGTCCATGCCCTGCGCCAGTCTTGGCGCCCAGGCTGCCTGGTCACCCCGTCTGGGGGCGCTGGGCAACTGGCCGGCATGGCAAGCCACGCAAACTCGGTTGTACACCGCTTCCGGATCCTGTGTAGCCTGAGCGCCGTAAAGCGGGACCAGGGCACCGATAGCGAGCAACCACTTGGTCATACGTCGACCATTTCAGGGTTTGAGAGCGTTCTGCGTTCTAATGCGCAATAAAGGTCTATCGCTCCCGTGAACTTCATCCTTCGCTGGGACAAAGCACACACAAAATCTGCGGCATTATATACTGGCGCTACTGAAACGGAAACGACACCGCTTGCCGCACCCTTTCTCGGCACCGCCCACATCGGAAATCTCATGCAACTCAAGAATCCCATCCTCGGCCTGTGCCAACAGTCCACGTTCATGCTCAGCGCCGCCAAAGTTGACCAATGCCCCGATGACGAAGGCTTTGAAGTCGCCTTTGCCGGTCGTTCCAACGCCGGCAAGTCCAGCGCGCTGAACACCCTGACTCACGCGAGCCTGGCGCGCACCTCGAAAACCCCGGGCCGCACGCAACTCCTCAATTTCTTCAAGCTAGACGATGATCGGCGTCTGGTCGACCTGCCGGGTTACGGTTATGCAAAAGTACCTATCCCGCTGAAGTTGCACTGGCAGCGTCACCTGGAGGCTTACCTGGGTGGCCGGGAGAGTTTGAAAGGCTTGATTCTGATGATGGACATCCGCCATCCGATGACCGATTTCGACCTGTTGATGCTCGATTGGGCGGTCGCCAGCGGCATGCCGATGCATATCCTGCTGACCAAGGCCGACAAGCTGACCTACGGCGCGGCCAAGAACACCTTGCTCAAAGTGCAGTCCGAAATCCGTAAGGGCTGGGGCGACGCGATCACGATCCAGCTGTTCTCTGCACCAAAGCGCATGGGCCTGGAAGAGGCTTACACCGTGCTGGCCGGTTGGATGGAATTGGCGGACAAAGGCGCGGAACTCGCGGAATAACTTTTCTGCGGGCAAAAAAAACCCCGGACTTCGTATGGGGAGGGGAAGTTCGGGGTTCAAGTTCCGGACCGCTAGGGCGGGGTCCAGATATCTGCCAACACTTAACACAACATAGGAGCATTGAAGGGCTTCACCACCCATTCAGTAACTCTGAGTAGCAGTTCACGGGTTAAGTTCCGGCAAGTCAGAAAAACTATTTGAAATAACCAACGGCGATTTCCGCACTAAAGCACTCTGCCACCACACAGCGCGGTGGCAGCGCCCGCACGTCAGTGCGCTTCATCCCAGTTATTGCCGACGCCCACTTCCACCAGCAGCGGCACGTCCAGCTTCGCGGCCGCACTCATATGCTCGCGAATCTTTTCGCTGACCTGCGCCACCTGATCTTCGCGCACTTCCAGTACCAATTCATCGTGCACCTGCAGGATCACCTTGGCATCCAGGCCCGAATCGGTCAGCCAGTTGTCCACCAACACCATGGCTTTCTTGATGATGTCGGCCGCCGTGCCCTGCATCGGCGCGTTGATCGCGGTGCGTTCAGCGGCCGCGCGCTCCTGGGGCTTGTTGGAGTTGATCTCGGGCAAGTACAGGCGACGGCCGAAGAAGGTTTCCACGTAGCCTTGATCTGCCGCCTGGGCGCGGGTGCGCTCCATGTACTCGCGAACCCCGGGATAACGGGCGAAATACACATCGATGTAGGCCTTGGCCGTCTTGGTATCGACGCCGATGTCCTTGCCCAGCTTCTGCGCGCCCATGCCGTAGATCAGACCAAAGTTGATCGCCTTGGCACTGCGGCGCTGGTCGGAGGTGACCTCGCCCAGCTCAACCTTGAACACCTCGGCCGCCGTGGCGGTGTGCACATCCAGGTTGTGACGGAAGGCGTTCATCAAGCCCTCGTCCTTGGACAGGTGCGCCATGATCCGCAGCTCGATCTGCGAATAGTCCGCCGCCAGCAGCTTGTAGCCCTTGGGTGCAACAAACGCCTGGCGAATCCGCCGCCCTTCGGCGGTACGCACCGGGATGTTCTGCAGGTTCGGATCACTGGAAGACAAGCGCCCGGTCGCCGCCACCGCCTGGTGATAGGAGGTGTGGATACGTCCGGTACGCGGGTTGATCTGTTCCGGCAGGCGATCGGTGTAGGTGCTTTTCAGCTTGCTCATGCTGCGGTACTGCATCAGCACCTTGGGCAGCGGATAGTCATCCTCAGCCAGCTTGGCCAGCACTTCTTCGGCGGTGGAGGCCTGGCCCTTGCCGGTTTTCTTCAGCACCGGCAGGCCGAGTTTTTCATAAAGAATCGCGCCGAGCTGCTTGGGCGAGCCCAGGTTGAACGCCTCGCCGGCGATCTCGAAGGCCTGGCGCTCCAGTTCGACCATCTTGTTGCCCAGCTCGATGCTCTGGATACCCAGCAGGTCCTTGTCCACCAGTGCACCCTGGCGCTCGATACGGGCCAGCACCGGCACCAATGGAATCTCGATATCCGTGAGCACGCTCGCCAGGCTCGGGATGGCCGTCAACTGTGCAAACAACGCCTGGTGCAGACGCAGGGTCACATCGGCATCTTCCGCCGCATAAGGGCCGGCCTGCTCCAGGGCGATCTGATCGAAGATCAGCTGCTTGGCGCCCTTGCCGGCGATGTCCTGGAAAGCAACAGTGTCGTAGTCCAAGTACTTCTTGGCCAGGCTGTCCATGTCGTGACGGGTTGCCGTGGAGTTCAGCACATAGGACTCAAGCATGGTGTCGAACGCAATGCCACGCACGGTAATGCCCTGCGCCGGGTCGCCGCCGATAGCGCAGTTAGCCAGGATGTTCATATCGAACTTGGCGTGCTGGCCGACTTTGAGCTTGGTCGGGTCTTCCAGCAGCGGTTTCAGAGCCAGCAGGACGGTGTCGCGATCCAACTGCTCCGGCGCGCCGATGTAGGAATGGGTCAACGGGATGTAGGCCGCTTCATGGGGCTGCACGGCGAAGGAGACGCCGACCAGCTGCGCCTGCTGGGCATCGATACCGGTGGTTTCGGTGTCGAAGGCAAACAACTTCGCGTCGTTGAGCTTCTTCAGCCAAAGGTCGAACGTCGCCTGATCGAGGATGGTGGTGTAGGTGGCCTCTGCCGGCGCTACTGCCTCGACGGCTTGCTCGGCAACCGGCGCAGCCTTGAGTTCCACGCGTTTGGCATCGCGCTGGACCTCATCAATCCAGCTCTTGAACTCCAGCAGCGTGTACAACTCCAGCAGCTTCTCGCGATCCGGCTCGATCAGGTGCAAATCATCCAGACCGATATCCAACGGTACATCGCACTTGATCGTCGCCAACTGGTAGGAAAGAAAAGCACTCTCCCGATGTTCTTCCAGCTTGGCCGGCAACGTCTTGGCGCCTCGGATAGGCAAGGTCGGCACAATATCCAACTGCTCATAAAGCTCTTTGATGCCGCCGTTCACGCCGACCAGCAAGCCGGAAGCGGTCTTCGGACCGATACCCGGAACACCCGGAATGTTGTCGGACGAATCGCCCATCAGCGCCAGATAGTCGATGATCTGCTCGGGAGCGACACCGAATTTCTCCTTCACGCCCTCGATGTCCATCGCGCTACCGGTCATGGTGTTGACCAAGGTAATGTGCCCGTCGACCAGTTGCGCCATGTCCTTGTCACCGGTGGAGATCACCACGGGGCGGGCAGCCGCCGCACTGCTGCGCGCCAGGGTGCCGATCACATCGTCGGCCTCGACGCCTTCGACGCACAGCAACGGGAAGCCCAGCGCGATCACGCTCTGGTGCAACGGCTCGATTTGCACGCGCATGTCATCAGGCATGCTCGGGCGGTTGGCCTTGTATTCGGCGTACATGTCATCGCGAAAGGTCCCACCCTTGGCGTCGAACACCACCGCGAACGGGCTGTCCGGGTACTGCTTGCGCAGGCTCTTGAGCATGTTCAACACGCCCTTGACCGCGCCGGTGGGCAGGCCTTTGGAAGTGGTCAGCGGTGGCAATGCGTGGAAGGCACGGTACAGATACGAAGAACCGTCCACCAGGACGAGGGGTGCTTGGCTCATGAGCAGAATCAACCTTTTCGGCGGGTCAGGCGCTAGAATAGCCGGACCAATGACGACAAAGGGACAAGGTTATCATGCGTACATTCAATCGCCTGCTGTTGACTGGCTTGATTGCACTCGCTCCGATGGCTGCCGTGGCGGCAGACGATGCGCCTGGGGGCGATCCGGAAGTGACCATTCGCACGGAAGGCGACAAGACCATTCAGGAGTACCGCCAGAACGGTTTCCTTTACGCAATCAAGGTCATCCCGAAGGGCGCACCTCCTTATTTCCTGGTGCGCGCGGACGGAACCGATGCGAACTTCATCCGTTCTGACCAGCCGGATATGCTGATCCCGTCATGGAAGATCTTCGAATGGAAATGATTTCTTAACTTCAATTGGCGCCGCGCACCGCGGCGCCCGTACTGGCAGTTTTAACCATGTCTGTGTTCACCCCCCTGGCTCGGCCCGAGCTGGAAACCTTTCTCGCCCCTTACGGCCTCGGCCGCCTGATCGACTTCCAGGGGATTGCCGCCGGTAGCGAAAACACCAATTTCTTTATCAGCCTGGAGCAGGGTGAGTTTGTCCTGACCCTGGTCGAGCGTGGCCCGGTTGCGCAAATGCCGTTCTTCATCGAACTGCTCGACGTACTCCACGACGCCGACCTGCCGGTGCCCTACGCCCTGCGCACCACCGACGGCGTGGCCTTGCGCGAACTCAAAGGCAAACCGGCACTGCTGCAACCGCGCCTGGCCGGCAAGCACATCAAGGACGCCAACGCCCAGCACTGCGCCCAGGTCGGTGACCTGCTGGGCCATCTGCACCTGGCGACGCAGGGCGAGAGAGTCCTCGAGCGCAAGACCGATCGCGGCCTGGACTGGATGCTCAGTGAAGGCGCGCAACTGATTTCGCACCTGAACGCCGCACAGCAACGCCTGTTGCAGGATGCTCTGACCGAGATCGCAGCGCACAAGGCCGAGATCCTCGCCCTGCCACGCGCCAACGTGCACGCCGACCTGTTCCGCGACAACGCGATGTTCGAAGGCACGCACCTCACCGGCCTGATCGACTTCTACAACGCTTGCTCCGGCCCGATGCTGTACGACGTGGCGATCGCCCTGAATGACTGGTGCTCGGACGCCGATGGCGTGCTTGATGGGCAACGCGCCAGGGCCTTGCTGGGAGCGTATGCAGGGCTGCGGCCGTTTACCGCGAAGGAAGCCGAGCTGTGGCCGACGATGTTGCGCGTGGCCTGTGTGCGATTCTGGCTGTCACGCCTGATCGCGGCTGAATCCTTTGCGGGACAGGATGTGCTGATCCACGACCCGGCGGAGTTCGAGCATCGACTGATGCAGCGTCAGCGGGTCACCGTGCAACTGCCATTTGCCCTCTAAAAGCCTGTGAGATCAAAAAGTGTGGGAGGAGGCTTGCCCCCTCCCACATTTGGTCGTCGTTTGCTGTCAGAGCGATTCCAGGCAACCCGCCAAGTCGTTGCCCAACTTATCCAGCACTTGCTCGTAGCCTTGAGCGGTCGCCGGGGTATAACCCCCCAGCGCATCCAACTCTGCCAACTTCACCGGCAACCCAGCCACCAGCGTTTCAGCCAGGCGCGGACGCAACGGCGGTTCACTGAACACGCACGTCTTGCCCACTTCCTGCAAACGGGTACGCATCGCCGCGACATGCTGGGCGCCGGGCTGGACTTCAGCGGCCACGCTGAACACGCCGGCATGCTTGAGCCCATAAGCGTCTTCGAAGTAATCGAAGGCTTCATGGAACACGAAGTAGGGCTTGCCATCGATCGGCGCAAGACGGGCTTTCAGGCGAGCATCCAGGGCATCCAGGCGCTCGTCGAAGGCCTTCACGTTGCTCTGGTAACGCGAGGCATTAGCCGGATCGGCAGCAGCCAGGTCAGTGGCCATGCGTGCAGCAATAACCCGTGCGTTGATCGTGGACAGCCACAAGTGCGCGTCCAGGCTGCCTGGGCGGTGATCGTGGTCATGTTCGTCGGCTTCATCGGCGTGGGAGTGGCTATCTTCGGCAAAACGGCGCAGCTTCATGCCCGGCAGGTCCTGCACTGCTACCGTTGTTGCCGTACGACCTTTCAACACGCGCGGCAGGAAACTCTCCATGTCCGGGCCGATCCAGTACAGCAGGTCCACCGACTGCACACGCCGTACGTCGGATGGTCGCAACGCATAGTTATGCGGCGACGCGCCCGGTGGCAACAACACCTCCGGAACCGCCACGCCGTCCTGCACCGCCGCAGCAATCAACTGCAACGGCTTGATGCTGGTCAACACCTTGACCTCGGCCTGAGCGGCGCCAGCCATGAACAAACTGGTGACAAATACGACAAAAACGGGAAAAAGTCGGGACACGATGACCACTCAATGGCGTAGGAACGGGTAACATAATAACGTCTCTATCAAATATCTGTCGCCGCTCATGCCTAAAACACCGCTTGCCAGCCGTCCCCACGACCACTCTCACTGCGTGCATACCGCGCTGTCGGAAGCCGACACCCTGTGCACACAGAAGGGTCTGCGCCTGACCGCACTGCGCCGCCGCGTGCTGGAATTGGTGTGGCAGAGCCACAAGCCGCTGGGCGCCTACGACATTCTCGGCGTGCTCAGCGAGCAGGACGGCCGCCGCGCCGCGCCGCCCACCGTGTACCGCGCACTGGACTTCCTGCTGGAAAACGGCCTGGTGCACCGCATCGCCTCGCTTAACGCCTTCGTCGGCTGCAGCCACCCGGAACACGCGCACCAGGGCCAGTTCCTGATCTGCCGCGAGTGCCACGCCGCCATCGAGCTTGAACAAAAAAGCATCAGCGACGCCATCATCAAAAGCTCGGCCGATGTCGGCTTCCGGGTCGAAGGGCAAACGGTCGAAGTGGTCGGCCTGTGCTCGGGCTGCCAGGGGGCTTGATGAGCAACGCGTTAATCCGCCTGGAGCAGGTCGGGGTCACGTTCGCCGGGCAAAACGTGCTGGATAACATCGCACTGAGCGTGGAGCCGGGGCAGATCGTTACCCTGATCGGCCCCAACGGCGCCGGCAAGACCACCCTGGTGCGTGCCGTGCTGGGCCTGCTCAAGCCCGACACCGGCAGTGTGTGGCGCAAGCCCAAGCTGCGCGTCGGCTACATGCCGCAGAAGCTGCATGTCGATCCAACCTTGCCATTGTCAGTCCTGCGCTTCCTGCGCCTGGTGCCCGGCGTAGACCGTGCCCGCGCCCAGGCGGCGCTCAGGGAAGTCGGCGCCGAACAGGTGATCGACAGCCCGGTGCAAAGCATTTCCGGCGGCGAAATGCAGCGCGTGCTGCTGGCCCGCGCCCTGTTGCGCGAGCCGGAACTGCTGGTGCTGGATGAGCCCGTGCAGGGCGTCGACGTCGCCGGCCAGGCGGAGCTGTACAGCTTGATTACCCGTCTGCGCGACCGCCATGGCTGCGGCGTATTGATGGTGTCCCACGATTTGCACCTGGTGATGAGCACCACCGACCAGGTGGTGTGCCTCAACCGCCACGTGTGCTGCTCGGGCCATCCGGAACAGGTCAGCGGCGACCCGGCGTTCGTCGAGCTGTTCGGCAAGAACGCCCAGAGCCTGGCGATCTACCACCACCATCACGACCACGCCCACGACCTGCATGGCGCCGTCGTCGATGACCCCGCCGCCCCTCATACCCACGTTCATGGAGATAGCTGCAAGCATGGCTGATTTTCTGCTCTACGCCCTGCTGGCAGGCTTGGCTTTGGCGTTGGTGGCGGGCCCGTTGGGCTCGTTCGTGGTCTGGCGGCGCATGGCCTATTTTGGCGACACCTTGTCGCACGCCGCGCTGCTGGGCGTGGCCCTGGGCTTTCTGTTGGATGTGAGCCCGACCATCGCCGTGACCGTTGGCTGCCTGTTATTAGCGGTACTGCTGGTGACCCTGCAACAGCGCCAGCCCCTGGCCTCCGACACCCTATTGGGCATCCTGGCACCCAGCACCCTGTCCCTGGGCCTGGTGGTGCTGAGCTTCATGCATGAAGTGCGCATCGACTTGATGGCCTATCTGTTCGGCGACCTGCTGGCGATCAGCCCCGGCGACCTTGCGTGGATCCTCGGCGGCAGCGCGGCCGTACTGGCGCTGCTGGTCGCGCTGTGGCGCCCGCTGCTGGCGATTACCGTGCACGAAGAGCTGGCCACGGTAGAAGGCTTGCCCGTGCCGGCCCTGCGCCTGGCCCTGATGTTATTGATCGCCGTGGTGATCGCTGTCGCGATGAAGATTGTCGGCGTATTGTTGATCACGTCGCTGCTGATCATTCCTGCGGCCGCTGCCCAGCGCCACGCCCGCTCACCGGAGCAGATGGCGGTGGGCGCCAGCCTGCTGGGGATGCTCGCTGTGTGCGGGGGCCTGGCGTTGTCCTGGTTCAAGGACACGCCGGCCGGGCCGTCGATTGTGGTCACGGCCGCCGCCCTGTTTCTGCTGAGTTTTGTCCTGCCCCGTCGAGGGGTGTAGACTTGCTCGCTTTTTGCGCAAATAGAGAGTCGCAGGAATGAAGCCGTTCACCTCCCGTTATCTGCTCCTTGCCGCATTTTCCCTGCTGCTGGGCGCCTGTCAAAGCACACCGCCCGCCGTCCCCGAGGCCCCGGACGCACGCGCTGCGGCCATCGCACAGCTGGAGCAAAACCTGGCCAGCAGCGAACTGGCCACCGCAGAAGACCAGCTAGCGGCGCTGCAAGCCCAGTCGCCCAACGACCCGGCGCTGGAAACCTACCAGCGGCAGTTGGCTGAAGCCTACTTGCAACGCAGCCAGATCGTGCTGCAAAAGGGCGACGTAAACGCTGCGGCGACCGCCCTGAGCCGTGCCCGCGCCCTGATGCCCAAGGCACCCGCGCTGACCGGTGGCGTCAACAGCGCCATCAGCCATGCGCGCAAGGCCGAACTGGACAAAGCCGAAGCCGACCTGAAAGCCGCCGAGGCCAAGCCCGCCGCCAAGGTCATCGACCCCACGGCGCCCAGCACCACCGTGGCGTTGAACCTCACCAACATCGAAGAACTGCGCCATCAGCTGGATGCAATTGCCACCGACGTGGTGAATTACCAATGCGATGTGAGCATCCAGGCGCCGCGCACAGAGGATTACCCGTGGCTGGCCACGTTGCTGACCAAACGGGTGAAGCGAATTGATTCGGGGTATGACCTGAAGATTCACCGGCAGATTCTGAAGAAGATTCCGGCGCAGGTTGTGCTTATTCCGCGCAAGGCGGAATAAAACCATCGGCGGCAAGCCCCTCCCGCACTTTGAATGTATTCACAGCTCAAAATGTGGGAGGGGGCTTGCCCCCGATGACGATCTAACAAACAACCAAAGACTTAAGCCGGAATCGCCTTGGCCTTAGGCTCACGATCCCAGACCCGGTGCTGGGCAATCGCGGCAAAGAATGCCTTGAACGCCTTGGCATCCGACCCGACGATCAGTCCCGCATCCGCCTCAAGCTTCAACAGATCCAGCAATGACTTAGCGTCGTTGGCGACGGTAATCGCCTTCAAGTGCTTGTACGCTTCCAACAGGAAGTGCAACGCCACGCCATCACCACTCAAGGCTTTAACAGAGTCTTTCCCGCCAGGGACAAATACCGCATCGAACGCAATCGACGGCATACCTTCCATGGAGGCATCCACCTTCAGGCTTTTACCATCAGCCGTTTTTACCGGTGCCGAGGTTGGCCCCAGCAGCTTGGCATGTGCGCCCTCGGCTTCCAGTGCCTTCTTCAACGCATCAATTGCAGCACCATCAACGCCGTTCGCGGCAAGAATCGCCACTTTTCGCGTTTTGATATCACCCGGCAGCAGGTTTGCCTGGCTCAATGCCGGCGAACGTTCCGGCTGGGTTTTACGGACAGGCACCGTGCCTTGGGTCGGCGCGGGCAGCCCCAGGTTCTGCGCCACGCGCTTGGCCAGTTCCAGGTCGATGTTGGCCAGGATCTCGTTGACCTGACGCGCGCGGATAAACTCGCGCTCGACCTTGCCCAGCTCAAAGCTGTAAGCCGCAATGATGTGCTCCTGTTCGTGCTTGCTCATGCTGTGGAAGAACAGACGCGCCTGGGAGAAGTGATCGCCGAACGACTCGCTGCGCTCACGGATCTTGTGCGCGTCGATGCGCTCAGGGTAGGACTCAAAACCACCATCCTGCGCAGCCGGTGGCGTTTCCTTCGGCCAGCCGCCATCGATGGAGTTCGGCTCATAAGAGGCTCGCCCTTTATCGATGGTGCTGCGGTGCATGGCATCGCGCTGGTTGTTATGCAGCGGCGTGACCGGCTGGTTGATCGGCAACTGATGAAAGTTCGGCCCGCCGAGTCGACTGATCTGCGTGTCAGTGTAGGAAAACAGCCGACCTTGCAGCAGTGGATCGTTGGAGAAGTCGATACCCGGCACGATATGGCCTGGGCAGAACGCGACCTGCTCGACTTCAGCGAAGAAGTTGTCCGGGTTGCGGTTGAGCACCATCTTGCCCAGCGGCGTGATCGGCACCAGCTCCTCAGGGATCAGCTTGGTCGGGTCGAGGATATCGAAGTCGAACGCATGCTCCTTGTCCTCGGGAATCACCTGCACGCCCAATTCCCACTCAGGGTAGTCGCCCATCTCAATGGCTTCCCAAAGGTCGCGGCGGTGGTAGTCGGTATCTTTACCGGCCAGCTTTTGCGCTTCGTCCCACACCAGCGAGCAAGTACCCGCCGTAGGACGCCAGTGGAATTTGACGAAGTTGGATTTCCCCTCGGCGTTCACCAGGCGGAAGGTGTGCACGCCAAAACCCTGCATGCTGCGCAGGCTCTTTGGAATGGCACGGTCAGACATCGCCCAGATCACCATGTGCGCCGATTCAGGCTGCAACGAGACGAAGTCCCAGAAGGTATCATGCGCCGACCCGCCTGTAGGAATTTCATTGTGCGGCTCGGGCTTCACGGCGTGTACGAAGTCAGGAAACTTGATCGCGTCCTGAATGAAAAACACCGGCATGTTGTTGCCCACCAGGTCGAAGTTGCCTTCTTCGGTGAAAAACTT
This sequence comes from Pseudomonas sp. FW305-3-2-15-C-LB1, assembly GCF_058787615.1. NCBI lineage: Bacteria > Pseudomonadati > Pseudomonadota > Gammaproteobacteria > Pseudomonadales > Pseudomonadaceae > Pseudomonas > Pseudomonas sp. FW305-3-2-15-C-LB1. Next base: position 47,742 of record NZ_JBYSZX010000007.1, read on the forward strand.
CACGGCAAAACCGCGCACATCACGCACCGTATCACCCGAACCGCGCGGGCCCTGCACAGTGGAAAAGCGCGTGAAGACCGGCGTTTTATGCCCAGGGTCACGCAGGAAACCAGCCTTGGTCAGCGCCGAATGGTTCTCGTAGGTCTGGAAATAGCCATGGGCACCGGTGCCACGGGCATGCACGATGCGCTCCGGGATACGCTCATGGTCAAAGTGCGTGATTTTTTCACGCATGATGAAATCTTCCAGCAGCGATGGGCCACGGGAGCCCACTTTCAGGGTGTTCTGGTTGTCGGAAATCTTGACGCCCTGATTGGTACGCAGGGCCTGACCGGTCGCATCGGAGCGGAAGGCCTCCAGGGCCTGCAGCTTGGCGTTGGTGTTACCACGATCCAGGGTGTCGGTGCCCGCTAGCTCGCTCTTTGGCTTTTTGCTACTCATCAGTCAAAACTCCTTATTCAAAGTGGCCAGAGCGGTCCCCGGCTCGTTTGAGCAAAACCCCAGGCACGGCACCTGGGAAATCGAGTTGCTTAAGTAGTGACTGACGCGGTTTTGTACCGTTCCTTTTTTATGACCTTTGATCGCGTTATTGCCAAATCGCTGGTTGAATACGAAATAAATGCTAAGAAACGCTATACAGACAGGCTAAAATGCGCGCCCGGCTAACCGCTGATCCCTTTTCCATGCGCCCCACAAGGTTCGCTACGTGATCGAGTTTCAAAACGTCCATAAAACCTACCGCGTCGCCGGTAGGGATATTCCCGCGCTGCACGCCACCAGTCTGAGTGTCGAAAACGGCCAGGTGTTCGGCCTCATCGGCCACTCCGGCGCGGGCAAAAGCACCCTGCTGCGCCTGATCAACCGCCTCGAAGAACCGAGCGGCGGCACCATCAGGGTAGATGGCGAAGAAGTCACCGCCCTGGACGCCAACGGCCTGCGCCGTTTCCGCCAGCAGGTCGGGATGATCTTCCAGCACTTCAACCTGCTGGCGTCCAAGACCGTCGCCGACAACGTGGCACTGCCACTGACCCTGGCCGGCGAATTGTCGCGCAAGGACATCGACCTGCGCGTCGCAGAACTGCTCGCCCGCGTCGGCCTGTCGGACCACGCCAAAAAGTACCCGGCGCAGTTGTCCGGCGGCCAGAAACAACGCGTCGGCATCGCCCGCGCCCTGGCGACCAAGCCGAAGATCCTGCTGTGCGACGAAGCCACCAGCGCCCTCGACCCGCAGACCACCGCCTCGGTGCTGCAACTGTTGGCCGAGATCAACCGCGAGCTGAAGCTGACCATCGTGCTGATCACCCATGAAATGGACGTGATCCGCCGTGTCTGCGACCAGGTGGCCGTAATGGACGCCGGCGTGATCGTCGAGCAAGGCTCGGTGGCCGATGTATTCCTGCACCCCAAGCACCCAACCACCAAGCGTTTCGTGCAAGAGTCCGAGCAGGTCGACGAAAACGAGCAACGCGATGACTTCGCTCACGTACCCGGCCGCATCGTGCGCCTGACGTTCCAGGGCGAAGCGACCTACGCGCCGCTGCTGGGCACCGTCGCACGCGAAACGGGCGTGGACTACAGCATCCTCGCCGGTCGTATCGACCGCATCAAAGACATCCCTTACGGGCAATTGACCCTCGCCGTCACCGGTGGCGACATGGACGCCGCATTTGCGCGCTTCACCGCTGCTGACGTCCACATGGAGATCCTGCGCTAATGGACGTCCTGTTGAGTTTCTTCGCCAATATCGACTGGTCCGAAATCTGGCTCGCCACCGGCGACACCATGACCATGCTGTTCGGCTCACTGTTCTTCACCGTAGTGCTGGGCCTGCCCCTGGGCGTGCTGCTGTTCCTCACCAGCCCGCGCCAACTGTTCGAACAGAAGGGCCTGTACGCGCTGCTGTCGCTGATCGTGAACATCCTGCGTTCGCTGCCGTTCATCATCCTGCTGATCGTGATGATCCCGTTCACCGTATTGATCACCGGCACTTCGCTGGGTGTGGCTGGTGCGATTCCGCCGTTGGTGGTGGGCGCGACGCCGTTCTTCGCACGCCTGGTGGAAACCGCGCTGCGTGAAGTGGACCGCGGCATTATCGAAGCCACGCAATCGATGGGCGCCAGCACGCGCCAGATCATCACCAACGCCTTGCTGCCCGAAGCGCGCCCAGGCATTTTCGCGGCGATTACGGTGACCGCGATTACACTGGTGTCCTACACGGCCATGGCCGGTGTGGTGGGTGCCGGCGGCCTGGGTGACCTGGCGATCCGTTTCGGTTACCAGCGTTTCCAGACTGACGTGATGGTGGTCACGGTGGTGATGCTGTTGATCCTGGTGCAAATTCTGCAAACCGTCGGCGACAAGCTGGTGGTGCACTTTTCTCGAAAATAACGGCCATTGCCGGGGATAAGCCGGCACATGCCCGAACAAGGAGCTTGTTGGATGAAGAAACTACTGGTTGCGTTCGCCGCCGTTGCCGCGTTTTCCGCCCACGCCGAGACCATCACGGTCGCGGCTTCGCCGGTCCCACACGCGGAAATCCTCGAATTCGTGAAACCTGCCCTCGCCAAAGAAGGCGTGGACCTGCAGATCAAAGTCTTCACCGACTACGTGCAGCCGAACGTACAAGTCGCGGAAAAGCGCCTGGACGCCAACTTCTTCCAACACCAGCCGTACCTGGATGAATTCAACAAAGCCAAGGGCACCCACCTGGTGAGCGTCGGCGCGGTGCACCTAGAACCCCTGGGCGCCTACTCCAGCAAGTACAAGAAGCTGGACGAACTGCCAAGCGGCGCCAATGTGGTGATCCCCAACGACGCCACCAACGGCGGCCGGGCCCTGTTGCTGCTGGCCAAGAACGGCCTGATCACCCTGAAGGACCCGACCAACATCCTGTCGACCATCAAGGACATCACCGCCAACCCGAAAGGCCTGAAATTCCGCGAACTGGAAGCCGCCACCCTGCCGCGCGTACTGACCCAGGTCGACCTGGCGCTGATCAACACCAACTACGCGCTGGAAGCCAAGCTGGACCCGTCCAAGGATGCGCTGGTGATCGAAGGCAGCGACTCGCCTTATGTGAACATCCTGGTGACCCGCGAAGACAACAAGGACTCGGACGCCGTGAAGAAGCTGGTTGCAGCCCTGCACACGCCTGAAGTGAAGCAATTCATCGAAGAGAAGTACAAAGGCGCGATCAAGCCGGCGTTCTGATCTGATTCGATCTCCAACACGCTGAAGATCAAAAAATGTGGGAGGGGGCTTGCCCCCGATTGCTGAGTGTCAGTCACTGCATCTGGTGGCAGACCCACTGCTATCGGGGGCAAGCCCCCTCCCACATTTGTTATGTGTCGCCTGTTACTGACGCTTCAACAACCCCGGCAACTGCGCCACCAGCTTCTGGTTGTTCAACGGCGCACGGATGAACCCGCGCTGAGTCCCATCCGGCCCGATCAATGCCAGGTTGCCGCTGTGGTCGACGGTGTAGTTCGGCTTACTGGTGTCCGCCGGAATAAACGGGATGCTCACCGCATTAGAGACCTTCTGCACCTCCTCCACATTCGCGCCCGTCAGGCCCTGGAACTGCGGGTCGAAGTAGCCCAGGTACTGTTTGAGCTGGGTCGACGTATCGCGGTTCGGATCCACACTGACCAAAATCACCTGCAACTTATCCACAGCCTCTTTAGGCAGCTCGCTCTTGATCTGGCGCAGCTGGGCGAGGGTAGTCGGGCAGATGTCCGGGCAGAAGGTGTAGCCGAAGAACAACAGGCTCCACTTGCCTTTCAATTCGTTGACCAGCACCGGCTGGCCGTCCTGGTTGGTCATGGTCACCGGCGGCAACTGACGGCTTTGCGGCAACAGGATGATACCTGCGTCGATCAGCGCGGTAGGGTCGCCCTGGCCCTTGCCCGAGAGCACTTTGTTAACGGTCAGGCCCATGATCAGTGCCACCAGGGCCACCAGGATGAAGACAGTCTTTTGAGTTCGATTCATAGGTTCAACAGTAAGTAGTGGTCTACGAGCAGGGCGATAAACAGCAGCAGCAAGTACCAGATAGAGTACTTGAAGGTGTTGATCGCCGCGTGCGGCCGACCGCCACGGTACAACACCCAGGCCCATTGCAGAAAGCGCCCGCCCAATACCAGGGCGCAGCCGAGGTACAGCAGGCCGCTCATGTGGATCACATAGGGCATCAGGCTCACCGCCAGCAGGGCAAAGGTGTAGAGCAGGATATGCACCTTGGTGTAGTGCTCGCCGTGGGTCACCGGCAGCATCGGGATATCGGCCTTGGCGTATTCTTCCTTGCGATGGATGGCCAAGGCCCAGAAGTGTGGCGGGGTCCAGGCGAAGATGATCAACACAAGCAGCAGAGGCTCGGCGCTGACATGCCCGGTGACGGCGACCCAACCCAGCAAGGGCGGCGCTGCACCGGCCAAGCCGCCGATAACAATATTCTGTGGCGTCGCACGCTTGAGAAAACCGGTGTAGATCACCGCATAGCCGAGCAGCGAGGCCAGCGTCAGCCAGGCTGCGAGCGGATTGGTGAATGCCAGCAACAGGGCCAACCCGGCAACAGCCAGAAACAAAGCAAAGGCCAACGCCGCCAGCGGTGACACCCGGCCCTCCGCCAACGGCCGCTTGTGAGTGCGCGCCATTACCGCATCGATGCGTCGGTCCACTACATGGTTGACCGCCGCCGCGCCGCCTGCACACAGGGCAATCCCCAGGTTGCCAAACACCAGCACGGTCCACGGCACACCAGCGCGAGTCGCCAGGAACATCCCCACCAGCGAGGTGATGAGCATCAGCACCACCACCTTGGGCTTGGTCAGCTCCAGATAATCACGCCAGATGGCCTGGTCGTGACGTGCGCCGATCAAGGTCGCCATGGCATCTCTCCTTTAAGGGTAACGAGGCCCGATACGTGTTTGCGTGGAATAAAGCGCCAGCCGAACGGCAACTGGTTGCGCACCCGGACCAGACTGGTGCGCGCGTGATAGTTGACCAGTACCAGCGTCAGTAATAACGCCGCACCGCCCGCGTTATGCCCTACCGCAACCGGCAGCGGCAGGTGGAAATACACATTGCTCAGGCCCAGGCAGATTTGCGCCGCCAGGGCGATCAACAGCAAGCCGGCCAACCGCGTCATGCCGACTGCGCGCAACTGCCAGGCCAGGCCCAGCAGCACCAGGCTGACGATGACGGCGCCGATGCGGTGGGTCAGATGGATGGCGGTGCGCGCCTCGCTGTCCAACTGCCCACCGAGGTAATTGGGGCCGATGTGTTGAGTCAGGTGGAAGCCGTTGGCAAAGTCCGCTGCCGGCCACCACTGCCCATGGCACGTTGGCAAATCGATACAGGCCACCGCCGCGTAGTTGGAACTGACCCAACCGCCCAGGGCAATCTGGCCGATCACCAGCACCAGGCCTGCCGTCGCCCAATATTGCAGGCGCTTGGGCACGATCAGCGCGGGCAATACGCCGGACAAACGCAGGGTCAGCAGGAACAGCAGGCTCAAGGTCGCAAAGCCACCCAACAGATGCCCCGTCACCACCTGCGGCCACAGCTTCAATGTCACCGTCCACATGCCAAATGCCGCCTGGGCGAACACCACCGCCAGTACAAACAGCGGCAGCTTCACCGGCTGGCCCGGATCGCGCCGATGGCTCCACGAGCGCGCCGCCAGCAACACAATCAGCAAGCCCAGGGTGCCAGCGAAGTAGCGATGGGTCATCTCGGCCCAGCCCTTGTCCGCCTCCACCGGCGTATCGGGGAAGTGCAGCTCGGCGTGGGCCAGTTGGGCTTCGGTGTTGGGCACGCCGATGAAGCCATAGCAGCCGGGCCAGTCCGGGCAGCCCAGACCCGCATGGGTCAGGCGGGTATAAGCGCCGAGCAGCACAACGATCAGCGCCAGCAAGGTGGCAAACAACGCGAGGCGAAATCCAGGTTTGGCCATGACGGTGCCCCTATCCGATGTTCGACAGTTTCAGCAGGTGGCGCAGGTCGTTGAGCAAGTCCTTGCCCTTGACCTTGGTGTCATAGCGCAGCACCAGGTTGCCGTGGGGGTCGACGATCCACAGCTGAGCATCCCCCGGTGCAGCGGCGTTTTTACTGAAGGTCGACAGGTCCAGCGGGTAGCGTTGCAGTTGCGGGTACTCGGCCTTGAGCTTGGCGTCATAGTCGCTGTCCAGCGGCTGCGCACTGGCCAAGGCATGGCTGGCGCGGGAGGCATCGCGCCCCAGGCCAATCTGCAATTGACGCGCGAGGTAGACCAGTTGCTGGCAATCGGCGGCGCAGGCGGCGGGCGCGGTGACCAGCAGTTGCCAGCGCTGCTCATCGGCCGGCACGCCAATGTCGGCGCGGGTCTGGCCGTTGCCGATCATCTCGCCGTGGTAGCTGCGGCTTTGCGGCACCCAGAACTGCAGCTTGTACATGAAAGTGGCCAGCGCCATCGGGCCGATCACCATCATCAGGATCAGAATCAGTTGCCAACGGCCTTTGCGCCGATCAGGCACCTCAGACATGTTGGGTGGATTCATGGCCGCTCCCATGGGGCTTCTCCTTTTTGTTGTGCCATCCGAGGTAGAGGTAAAGCGCCAGCAACGCCAGCGACATGGCGAACCACTGCACGGCATACGCCAGGTGTTTTTCCGGCCCCATGGCCACGATGGGCCAGCTGGTTTCGTAAGTGCCGGGGCCGGGCTCGGCACGTAGCTCATAGGCGAAACCGCTGCGGCCCAATTGCGCCCACAACGCGGCAGGGTGCAGCGCCGTCAGCAGACGTGGCCATTGCGCACTGGCGGGGTCGGCGTGCAATTGGAAGGTTTCGCCAGGGGCGACGTAGACCCAGGCATCCAGATTCAAGAGCTGCTCCGGGGTACTGAATACCGGTGGCGTGCGCCGGTCCGGCCAGGGTAGCCAGCCGCGATTCAGCAACAGCCACAGGCCGCTGGCCTGATCGTGGAAGGGTTGCAGCAGCTCTACGCCGGCCTTGCCGTCGCGCATGCGGTTATCGAGAAACACGCTGTGCCCGGCATCCAACTGCCCGCGCAAGCGCACGCGGCGAAAGGCCGGGTCGGCCATGTCATTGAGTTGCGCACTGCTGATCGGCTCCGCTGCGCGCCGCTCGGCATAACTGTCCACCAGCAGCTGCTTTTCATGGCCGCGCGACAGTTGCCAGAACCCCAACCCCACCATCAGGGGCAGCAGTACCAGCACCACTAAGGTGGGTGCGATTCCTGGACGAAAGCGTTTTGCGGCGCTGGCTATACTTGTTTTCATTGCCCGCCCATCCCCGTGGAGCCCGACCATGCTCAAAGCTGCTATTGCCCTGATGCTGATCGCGACCGTCGTGAGCCTGTTCAGTGGCTTGTTCTTCCTGGTCAAGGACGAGGGCAACTCCAATCGCCTCGTCAACGCCCTGACCTTGCGTGTCGTGCTGGCCGTGATCACCCTGGCCTTGATCACCTGGGGCTTTTTCAGCGGCCAACTGGTTTCTCATGCGCCGTGGTAAGCCGCCTCACAGCACGTAAACGAAGAAAAACAGCCCGATCCACACCACGTCCACAAAGTGCCAATACCAACTGGCCGCCTCGAAGCCGAACTGGTGCTCGGCATTGAAATGCCCCTTGAGGATGCGCATCAGCATCACGAACAGAATGAGGGTGCCGATGGTCACGTGGGCGCCGTGGAAGCCGGTGAGCATAAAGAACGTTGCGCCATACACGCCGGAGCCCAGCGTCAGGCCCAGCTCTTTATAGGCGTGGATGTACTCCTCGGCCTGGAACCCCAGGAACGCCAGCCCCAACAGCACCGTGATCGCCAACCAGATCTTCAACGCACCGCGATGACCTTTGCGCAGGGCATGGTGGGCAATGGTAATGGTCACGCTGGAGCTCACCAGCAGGATGGTATTGACCAGCGGCAGACCCCAAGGGCTGATGGTGCCTTCAGGCGCGGGATACATTTTGGGGTCAGGGTTGTTGAGCAACGGCCAGGCAAACTCGAAGTTCGGCCACAGCATGTGCGCAATGCCCTTGTGACCCTCACCGCCCAACCACGGGCCGGACATGTGCCGCACATAAAACAGCGCACCGAAGAACGCGATAAAGAACATCACTTCGGAAAAGATGAACCAGGTCATGCCCCAACGGAACGAACGGTCCATCTGCGAACTGTACAAACCGGCGCGGCTTTCCTTGATGACCGCACCGAACCAACCAAACAGCATGTAAGCCAGCAGCAGCCCACCGACAAAAAAGATCCACGGGCCATGGGATTCCGGGCGTGCCGCCTTGAGGTCGTTGAACCACACAGCCAGTCCATACACGGTGACCAGCATGCCAATCGTGGCAATTATCGGCCATTTGCTTTGCGCTGGTACGTAGTACGTATCATGAGTCGACATGTATTCGCTCTCCTGATTGAGGGGGCAAACAGTAGCTAGCCGCCGGTATGTACAGCCACCGGCGGTTGGCGCGCAGTGATATCGAACAGCGTGTACGCCAGAGTCAGATGCTTCACATCCTTGGGCATGTCGCGGTCGACGATGAAGCGCACCGGCATCTCGATCCGCTGGCCCGGCTGCAGCACTTGCTGGGTGAAGCAAAAGCATTCGGTCTTGTGGAAATACATCGCCGCTTCGGCCGGGGAAATGCTCGGTACGGCCTGGGCAGTCATCGGCTTGTCAGTCGGGTTGTGGGCCACGAACAGCATCTCGGTCACCGCGCCCGGGTTGACCACCACTTCGTCCGCCTTGGCATAGAAATCCCAGACCATGTCGATGGCATTGGTAGACAGGAACTGCACGCGCACCTGGCGCGTCGGGTCGACAACCTGCTCGCCCTCATACTGCCCGGCGGTCTTGCCGTTGATGCCGAACGCCTTGCACATCACGTCGTAGATCGGCACCAGCGCAAAGCCGAAGGCGAACATCGCCACCACCAGGATCAGCAGCCGTGTGACCAGGCGCTTGATCGGCAAGTATTCAGCCATGACGCCCACCCAATGTGAATGAGGCCATTGTGGGAGGGGGCTTACCCCCGATGGCTGTTTTACAGCCAATCATGATGTCGGCTGACACACCGCCATCGGGGGCAAGCCCTCTCCCACATTGGCCGTGTAAGCAGTGCCAAGGCGTGTTCATTTGACCTCCGGCGGCGTGGTGAAGGTGTGGTATGGCGCCGGCGAAGGGATGCTCCACTCCAGGCCTTCAGCGCCATCCCAGGGCTTGGCCGGCGCCGGCGGGCCGCCACGGATGCACTTGATCACGATAAACAGGAAGAAGATCTGCGTGGCGCCGAACATGAACGCGCCGATCGACGAGACCATGTTGAAGTCAGCGAACTGCAGGTTGTAGTCCGGCACCCGGCGCGGCATGCCCGCCAGCCCGACAAAATGCATCGGGAAAAACGCCATGTTCATGCCCACGAAAGACAGCCAGAAGTGCAGCTTGCCCAGGGTTTCGTCGTACATGTGGCCGGTCCATTTCGGCAGCCAGTAGTAGGCCGAGGCGAAGATGCCGAAGATCGCGCCGGGCACCAGTACGTAATGGAAATGCGCCACCACGAAATAGGTGTCGTGGTACTGGAAGTCCGCCGGGGCAATCGCCAGCATCAGCCCGGAGAAACCGCCAATGGTGAACAGGATCACGAAGGCCACGGCGAACAGCATCGGCGTTTCGAAGGTCAGCGAGCCCTGCCACATGGTGCTGACCCAGTTGAACACCTTCACCCCGGTGGGCACGGCAATCAGCAGGGTGGCGTACATGAAGAACAACTCGCCCACCAACGGGATGCCCACCACGAACATGTGGTGCGCCCACACGATGAACGACAGGAACGCAATGCTCGCCGTGGCGTAGACCATCGAGGTGTAGCCGAACAATGGCTTGCGCGAAAAGGTCGGGATGATCGAGCTGACGGCGCCGAAGGCCGGCAGGATCATGATGTACACCTCGGGGTGGCCGAAAAACCAGAACACGTGCTGGAACAGCACCGGGTCACCGCCGCCGGCCGCGCTGAAGAAGCTGGTACCGAAGTGGATGTCCATCAGCATCATGGTCACACACCCGGCCAGCACCGGCATGACCGCGATCAGCAGGAACGCGGTGATCAGCCAGGTCCAGACGAACAGCGGCATTTTCATCAAGGTCATGCCCGGGGCACGCAGGTTGAGGATGGTGGCGACCACGTTGATCGCGCCCATGATCGAGCTGATACCCATCAGGTGGATGGCGAAGATAAAGAACGTCACGCTTTCCGGCGCGTAGGTGGTGGAGAGCGGCGCGTAGAAGGTCCAGCCAAAGTTCGGCCCGCCGCCTGGCGTGAACAGCGTCGAGACCAGCAGCAGGAAGGCCGCCGGCAACAGCCAGAAACTGAAGTTGTTCATGCGCGGCAGGGCCATGTCGGGCGCGCCGATCATCAACGGGATCATCCAGTTGGCCAGGCCGACAAACGCCGGCATCACCGCGCCGAACACCATGATCAGACCGTGCATGGTGGTCATCTGGTTGAAGAACGCCGGCTGCACGATCTGCAGGCCGGGCTGGAACAGCTCGGCCCGGATCACCATGGCGAACGAGCCGCCGAGCAAGAACATGGCAAAGGCGAACCACAGGTACATGGTGCCGATGTCTTTGTGGTTGGTGGTCAGCACCCAGCGCATCAGGCCCTTGGCGGGGCCGTGGGCATGGTCGGCGTGACCATGGTCGTCGATCACAGCGCTCATGGTCGTTCTCCTGCAAGCGAGTGGGCGGGGCGGGTCGCGGTCAATGCCATGAGAGAGGTCATTTGCTTTCCGCCTGCTTGATGGCCAGCACGTCTTTAGGCGTGACCATGTCGCCTTTGTTGTTACCCCAGGCATTACGCTCGTAGGTCACCACGGCGGCGATATCCACTTCCGAGAGCTGCTTGCCGAACGCCGCCATCGCGGTGCCGGGCTTGCCGTGGTACACGAGGCTCAGGTGATCGGCGGCGGGACCGGTGGCGATCTTGGAACCCTTGAGCGCCGGGAACATCGGCGGCAGGCCCTGGCCTTCGGCCTGGTGACAGGCCACGCAGGTGGTGTGGTAGACCTTGTCGCCACGGGCCACCAGCTCTTCCAGGGTCCACTCTTTGGAGGTCAGCTCCTTGAGCTTGGCGGCCTCTGCCTTGCGCTCGCCGAGCCAGGTGTCGTAGTCGGCCCTGGACTTGACCTCGACCACGATGGGCATGAAGCCGTGGTCCTTGCCGCACAGCTCGGCGCACTGGCCACGGTAGATGCCGGGCTTCTCGACACGGGTCCAGGCCTCGTTGACGAAGCCGGGAATCGCGTCGCGCTTGACCGCAAACGCCGGCACCCACCAGGAGTGGATCACATCGGCGGCGGTCACCAGGAAGCGCACCTTGGCCCCCACCGGCAACACCAGCGGCTGGTCGACTTCCAGCAGGTAGTGTTCGCCCTTGGTCGCCTGGTTGTGGATCTGTTCGGCGGGCGTGGCCAGGTTGCTGAAGAACTCCACATCCTGGCCCAGGTATTTGTAATGCCATTTCCACTGGTAGCCGGTGACCTGGATATCGATATCCGACTCACTGCTGTCGTAGATATTGATCAGGGTCTTGGTGGCCGGAATGGCCATCGCGATCAGGATCAGCAAGGGCACGACGGTCCAGAGGATCTCCACGGTAGTGCTCTCGTGGAACTTGGCCGCGACCTGGCCCGTAGACCGGCGATGAACGATCATCGACCAGAACATCGCGCCAAACACGATGATGCCGATCACCACACAGATCCAGAATATGGTCATGTGCAGGTCGAACACAGCGTGACTGACTTCTGTCGCCCCTGGCGCCATATTCGTTGTCCAGGCGGCATGTGCCTGGCCGAATACCGACCACAACAGGAGGCCCATCCAAACATGTGGATGTCGCATCATTGCGGGTTCCCCTTATCGTTCTTGTTATCCCGCCGGTTTGCACCTGCGTCGAAGGGAGCGGCTTCCATACTGCTTACAACCGCCTGGCCTTGCCTGCTTATGCAGTCTGGCGTCATCAGCTAATCGCGTACAAATCCGAGTATAGACAGGCTCTGCAACCCCGCAATGTGTAGGGGCAAATGAGTAGAAATGACTGGCTGGAGTCAATAGAACCGGGCACGGAATCGTTTATCCGACGAACGATGGCAATTCGATATAACGCGGGCGCATAACCATGAAATAATTATGACAAATGCGTCTGAGGCGCTCGTATAAACGAGCTACCTTATCTTCTCCCTTTTCCTACGCCTGCATCACTGGAGCTTTCATGAACACCGCCGCATTGCGCGAGCAGATTTCCCGTGCCCATCAACACGAAGCCAGCACTGGCCAGCTTGCCCTGCAACTGGAAAAACAATTGCCGCACCTGCATTCGGCCATCTCCCTGGCTGACGGTGATCGCAACATTGTCATGACCCGCTTTGTCACCGCCTACATCGACTTGGTCCCGGACTTGCTGGACGCCGCCAACGACGTGGCCCGCGAGGCCGGTATCGAAAGCCAGATCAAACCGGTACTGAAAATCGCCGAGCACTTCTTCCTGCAACCGCCTGCCATCCTGGCCGGCCATGAAGGTCTCGATGGCCTGCTGGATGAGGCCTACCTGGCTCATCGCCTGGTCGAAGAGGTCAACGATCTGTATATCAAGCACTTCGGCCAGCCGTTGATTCCGGCCGATACCACGGTGGCCAATGTCATTGCCCATCAGCTGATCGGCGAAACCTTCGCCAACCAGCTGGATGAAGCGGTACACCACGCAGTGGATGAAATGCTCAACGAAGAAAGCTTTGCGCTGGAGTCCGTGGAGGCTTATCGCGAACAGCTCAAGAGCCCCGACACGGAAGCCGCGTGGAAGCGCTGGCCATGCCTGTCGCGACAGCTGGGGGTTGAGTTGGCGCTGGATCAGCCGGCCTGATCCCGCCTTGTAGGAGCTGGCTTGCCGGCTCCTACAGGCGTTGTTTTGCTGTTCAGGCTGGCGCGGAGCCTATCCCCGTCGTCGTCCTCACCCGGCCTTCCAGCCGACGCTTCAACCCGCGCGCCTCGATCACCAACGTCGAGCCCTTGGCCGCATTGGCCCGCCCCCATTCCTCCAGCAGTTCCAGGCAGGAATGGTCGATGTAACTCAGGTTGCTCAGCGGAACATGCACGGTCGTCCCGACAGGCACCGTCGACAATACTTGAGTCAACGCGGGCACTTTCAGAAAGGTCGCCGCACCGGTCAGGCGCAGCTCCATCTCACCGTCCTGGGGCAGGTCGATCAGGCTGACCTTCAACCGCGAAGCCTTGAACGCCAGCTTGACCAACGTCAGCCCGAAGCCCACCAATACGCCGGTCAGCAGGTCGGTAAAGATGATCGCCAGCGCCGTGGCCGCGTAGGTAAACATCGGCATCCGCCCATAGCGTCCCAGCGCCTTGAAGGCCTTGATGTCCACCAGCTTGATACCGGTGTACACCAGCACACCCGCCAGGCTCGCCACCGGGATGCTTTGCAGCACACTCGACAGCAACAGCACGAACGCCAGCAGCCACAGGCCATGGAACATCGCCGACAAGCGCGTGGTTGCACCGGCCTGCACGTTGGCCGAGCTGCGCACGATCACGCCGGTCATCGGCAAGGCGCCGACCAGGCCGCAGAGCATGTTGCCCACCCCTTGAGCAGACAACTCCTTGTCGAAATCCGAACGCTGACCGCTGTGCATGCGGTCGACCGCCGCCGCAGACAGCAGCGTTTCAGCACTCGCGATAAACGCCACGGCAAATGCGGCGATCAACAGTTGGGGATCGGCAAGGTTCAACAGGTCGCTGGGGCGTAGCCAGTCGATGGCATCAGCAAGGTTTTCCGGGACTTCGACACGCTTGACCTGCAACGCCAGCACCAGGCTGACAGCCGTGGCCAGGCCCACGCCCAGCAAAGCACCGGGCACAAAGCGCAGTTGCTGCGGGCGCAATTTGTCCCAGGCGTACATCACCAGCATCGTCGACAAACCGAGCAACCCGGCCTGCCAGCCCAGGCCGCCGCCCAGGGTCGGGATTGCGTCGGCCAGTGCCGCCGGGAAGCCTGCCAGATTGTCGAGCCCCGAAGGCTTGGGCGCGCCGTCGAGCATCACGTGGATCTGCGACAGTACAATCAGCACGCCAATCCCCGCCAACATGCCGTACACCACCGCCGGTGCCGTGACGCGAAACCAGCAGCCCAGGCGCAAACGCCCGGCAACCAGTTGCAGGAATCCCGCCAGCAGCAGGATTGGCCCGAGCATCAGCATGCCGTGCTGGCGCACCAACTCGAACACCAGCACCGCCAGGCCCGCCGCCGGGCCACTGACTTGCAACGGCGAGCCCGCCAACCAGCCCACCACCAGGCCACCGATAATCCCGGTAATCAAGCCTTTGGCCGGCGGCATGCCAGAGGCGATCGCAATCCCCATGCACAAGGGCAGGGCGACCAGAAACACAACCACGGAAGCGAGCAGCTCCCTTGGCAATACAGCTTTCAATTGAGCAGCACGCATGATGACTCTCCCGAGGCATTCGCCGGGCGCGGTAAAGCCTGGCTGCGTCCATGGCAGCCACCGCTTTACCCGGCAGGGAAGTGTGTTAGAAGCGCGCTTTAGGCGTCGCGCAAGGGATCGGTCCGTCGCCGCTCAACGGTCGGAACGTCGACTGGTCGGCATCGTAGGCGCGGATTTCACTGGTCTCGATGTTGTAGATCCAACCGTGGATAAACAAATGACCATTGGCCATGCGCGAAGCCACGGAGGGGTGGGTGCGCAAATGTTGCAGTTGGGCGATGACGTTTTCTTCGGTGAGCACTTTCATGCTCTCGCCTTCATTGGCGCAGTCGCAGTTGTCATGGACCATGGTCTTGGCAACCTCAGCATGCCGCAGCCAGGCCTTGACCGTCGGCATCTTCTCCAGGCTGTCAGGGTTGAGCACCGCGCGCATGGCGCCACAATCGGAGTGCCCGCAGACGATGATGTGCTGCACGCCAAGGGCGAGTACCGCGTACTCGATGGCCGTGGAAACACCGCCGTTCATCTGGCCGTAAGGCGGTACGACGTTGCCGACGTTACGCGTCACGAACAGATCGCCAGGAGAGCTCTGGGTGATCAGCTCAGGCACGATGCGCGAGTCGGCGCAGGTAATGAACATCGCCCGTGGGCTCTGGGCCGTGGCGAGTTTTTTGAAGAGTTCTTCCTGCTGGGGGAAGACGTCGTGATGGAAATGCAAAAAGCCGTCAACGATATGCTTCAGCGCTGCATCGGCGGTTTCAGCCACCTGAGGGGCAGAAGCCGACGCAGCCAACGGCTGTTTATCCTTGTCACTCATGATTCATCCTCTTGATTAATGCAGGGGAGTTTTCAGGTCAGTTGGACGCTTGGCCAGTGGATTAGTTGTAAAACGCCAGGGGCCACAGTGCCGACTCATCAGTCACTCGCTGAACAAGGTAACCGCCGAAACTTAACTCAAACTGAATGAACCGCTCTAGATCGCGGGTTTCAGTGATGTCAAAACGCGACCACTCCTACAGGAACGGTGCGTTCTGCCCTGTCAGTCTACAACAATGCCATCTGTCTGCCCGGAGGACAGAACGCCGTGCAATCCAGGTCAAACCCTTCCCGCCGGTTGAGCCCCAGCCGCTTGATGGCTTTGCTGAAGCGCTGCGCCAGCAAGTCGGCAAACGGCCCTTCGCCACGCATGCGTACGCCGAAGCGGCTGTCATACACCTCGCCGCCACGCACCTGGCGCACCAGGCTCATCACATGGGCCGCACGCTGCGGGTAATGCGCCGCCAGCCACTCCTCGAACAACGGCGCCACCTCCAGCGGCAGGCGCAGCATCATGTACGCCGCACTTTGCGCGCCCGCAGCGTGAGCTTCGGTCAGCAGGCTTTCCAGCTCACTGTCATTGATCATCGGAATCATCGGCGAGCACAGCACGCCCACCGGGATCCCCGCCTCACGCATCACCCGGATCGCGCGCAGGCGCGCCTTGGGCGCCGCCGTGCGTGGCTCCAGGATCCGCTTGAGTTCGTCGTCCAGGCTGGTGAGGCTGATCATCACGGCGACCAGCCGCTGGCGCGCCAACTCGGTGAGCAGGTCCAGATCGCGCAATATCAGCGAGCCCTTGGTGATGATGGTCACCGGATGGCGATAGCGCAGCAGCACTTGCAGGGTTTGCCGGGTAATCTTGTACTCGCGCTCGATCGGTTGGTACGGGTCGGTGTTGGACCCAAGGTTGATCGGCGCGCACACGTAACCCGGTTTCGACAACTGCTGTTCCAGCACATCGGCGGCGTTGGTCTTGGCGATCAGTCTGGTTTCGAAATCCAGCCCCGGCGACATGTCCCAATAGGCATGGCTCGGCCGCGCGTAGCAGTAGATACAGCCGTGCTCACAGCCACGGTAGGGGTTGATCGAACGATCGAACGGCAAGTCCGGCGAGTTGTTGCGGGTGATGATGGTCTTGGCCGTTTCGATGCGCACTTCAGTGCCCTGGGTCGGCGGCACTTCCTGGAACCAGCCGTCATCCTCGACCACGCTGACAGTCGGTGCGAAGCGGTTGTGCAGGTTGGTGGCCGTGCCCCGGCCACGGGGCGGCAACGGAGTAGACATGAAAACGCCTCGATACTGTTTTTATATACAGTATCGAGGCGCAGGGCTTCTGACCAGTGCCGTTTGGCGGTCAGCCAGGGATCAGTGCCGTTGCGTGACCTGGCCCAGGTCATCGCCCGAAGTGGTGCGCATATCGTTCTTGCGCAGGTCCGCCACTTCGTTGGCTTTCACCGGCGCACCTTTATTGCCCCAACTGCCCCGAATGAAACTGACCACATCCGCCACTTCCTGATCCGACAGACGCCAGGCGAACGCCGGCATGGTGAAGGTCGAGGGCGCCGCGTGGGTAGCCGGCAAGGTGCCGCCATTCAACACGATGTTGATCAACGACGTGGCATCCGCCGTCTGCACTACGGGGTTGCCCGCCAGCGCCGGGAACACCCGCGTGTAGCCATGCCCATCAGTACGGTGGCAGGCCGCGCAGTTGTCGATGTATACCGACGCGCCCGGCTTGCGGTCATCGCCTTTCCACAGCGCCTCGGCCACCTGCTTGTCGTACTGATGCGGTTGGTCGTTGGGGTCCACCGCCGGCAAGCTCTTGAGGTAACGGGCGATAGCCGTCAGGTCATCCTCCGACATGTACTGCATGCTGTGGACGACAACGTCGCTCATGCCACCAAACACCGCGCTGCGATCACTGCGGCCGGTCTTGAGGAATTGCACCAGCTGCTCCTCACTCCAACTGCCGAGGCCGTCCTTGTGGTCACCGCGCAGGCTTTTGGCGATCCAGCCCTCCAGCGGCGCACTGCCGGACAGGAAGGCGTTGCCGTCAGAGGCACTCAGGGCTTTTTCCTGCATGGTCAGGGCCCGTGGCGTGTGGCATGCGCCGCAATGGCCAAGGCCTTCCACCAGGTAGGCGCCACGGCTGACCACCGGGTCGACGGCGGCTTGCGCCTGATGCGCTTCGACAGCCGGCGCAAACATCCAACGCCACGCCGCCAGCGGCCAGCGCATGCTCAAGGGCCACGGAATATCGCTGTCCTTGTTCTGCTGAGCGACCGGCTCGACACCCTTCATGAAATACACATACAACGCCTGCATATCGCTGTCGCTGACACGCGCATAAGACGGGTAGGGCATCGCCGGGTAAAGCGTACTACCGCTCTTGGCGACGCCATGGCGCACGGCCTTGTCGAAGTCTTCGAAGCTGTAGTCGCCCAGGCCGGTCTTGTCCGGGGTGATGTTGGTGGAATAGATCACGCCGATCGGCGTTTCCATCGGCAGCCCGCCGGCGAAGGGCTTGCCGCCTTTGGCGGTGTGGCAGGCCACGCAATCACCGGCGCGGGCCAGGTATTCACCTTGCTTGATCAAATCGGTTTCAGCCGCACTGACAGAGCAGCTGCTGAACAGGGCGAAGGTGGCGATAACAAGTGCTTTCATGATCATCGCTCCTTATGCCTGAACCAGTGGGCCGGGATTTTTAAGGTATTGCTCGCGAATGGCCCGCGCCGACCAGTAGGTCAGCGCCGCCACCAGGCCGGTAGGGTTGTAGCCCAGGCCTTGTGGGAAAGCGGACGCACCTGGGACAAACACGTTGTGCACATCCCAGCACTGCAGGTAGCGGTTCAACGCGCTGGTTTTCGGGTCGGTGCCCATGATCGCGCCGCCATTGAGGTGGGTGGTCTGGTAGGACGCCGTATTGAAATGCTCACCGACCTTTTTGCCGAGCAGGGCAATCGCCTTGGGGTTCATCGCCTCGGCGACCTTGCTCATTTTCTCGACCATGAAGCGGTTCATCTTGATGTCGTTTTCCTGCCAGTCGAACGTCATCCGCAGCAGCGGCAGGCCGTAGGCATCGCGATAAACAGGGTCCAGATCCAGGTAGTTGCCCCGGTAGGATTGATGGGCACCGTGGGCATCCATCGACACCTGGTGGGTGTAGTAATCGGCGGTGGCGCGTTTCCACGCGCTGCCCCAGGCCGGTGTGCCTGGCGGGTTGGACGTACCGGCAATCGGCCGGCTGCCGGCCTGGTTGACCCACATCGGCGAGCCACCCACGAAGCCATGGGGGCCGTGGTCGAAGTTGTCGGCGTTGAAGTCATCGATGGCCACGCCATTGCCGCCTGCACCGATGAAGTTGTTGGTATGAGTGTCTTTGTCGAAGAAAGCCTTGATGGTGGCCATGTTCTGGTAGGCGAAGTTCCTGCCCACCACGCCCTCATTGGTTATCGGGTCGTAGGGCTTGCCGATGCCCGACAACAGCATCAAACGCACGTTGTGGAACTGGAAGGCGCCGAGAATCACCAGATCTGCCGGCTGTTCGCATTCCCGGCCCTGGGCGTCGATGTAGGTCACGCCGGTGGCCTTGCTCTTGGTGCTGTCGAGGTTGACCTTGAGTACGTGGGAATTGGGCCGCAGCTCAAAGTTCGGTACCTGGCGCAACGCCGGCAGGATGTTCACGTTCGGCGAGGCCTTGGAATACATGTAGCAGACATAGCCGCTGCAGAAACCGCAGAAGTTGCACGGCCCCATCTGCGCACCGTAGGGGTTGGTATAGGGCCCCGAGGTATTGGCGGACGGCAGGTTGTAGGGTTTGTAACCCACCTCGGCAGCCGCTTTCTGAAACAGCTGTGCGGAGACCGTATTCTTCTGCGCTTCCAACGGGAACGGATTGGAACGGTCCGGTGCATACGGGTTGCCGCCACGGCCTTCGCCTACCAGCTGACCTTTTACGGTCCAGGCCTGGCCGGAGGTGCCGAAGACTTTTTCCGCGTAGTCGAAAAACGGCTCCAGCTCTTCATAGCTCACGCCGAAGTCCTGGATGGTCATGTCCTTGGGGATGAAGTTTTTGCCGTAGCGTTCCTCATAGTGGCTGCGCATGCGCAGCTCGATCGGGTCGACACGGAAATGCACCCCCGACCAATGCAGGCCCGCGCCGCCCACACCGTTGCCCGGCAGGAACGCGCCCAACTGACGGTTGGGCAGGGCGACGTCATTCACGCTATGGCGAATGGTCACGGTCTCTTTGGAAATGTCCTGGAAGAGTTTTTTACGCACGCTGTAGGTCAGTTCGTCGATGACCTGGGGATAGT
This sequence comes from Pseudomonas sp. FW305-3-2-15-C-LB1, assembly GCF_058787615.1. Lineage (NCBI taxonomy): Bacteria > Pseudomonadati > Pseudomonadota > Gammaproteobacteria > Pseudomonadales > Pseudomonadaceae > Pseudomonas > Pseudomonas sp. FW305-3-2-15-C-LB1. The sequence goes on from NZ_JBYSZX010000007.1 coordinate 67,397, forward strand.
TGCCGTCCGGGTAAGTGTCCTGCATCGGGCCACGCTCCAGCGCAACCACGTTGAGGCCTGCTTCCGTCAGCTCCTTGGCCATGATCGCGCCGGTCCAGCCGAAGCCTACGATCACTGCATCCACTTTCTTCATGATGGTCGCCACGTTTATGCCCTCTCACCGCGGATGGAAACTGCCGGGAAGGGGTATTGCTCGTTGCGTTCAACCCAGTCCATGAAATCGGCACGAGCGCCAGGGAAGCCGATCATGGTCCAGCCGACCATGCCTTTGTTGCCACCGTGGATGGGGTCGCAAAAGAACCCTTCCTTGGTGTTTTGCAGCAACAGGTTGAAGAACATCTTGGGCGGCACCGCTTCAAAATGCGCCGTCACTTCACTGCCGCCAGCTTCCAGACGACGCAACATATCGTCTCGGGTAGCGCTGTCTTGCGCAGCAAAAGCTTTACCGTTGAAGGCTTTCGACCAGGCATCCGTCGCGGCAATGCCCAGGCGATAGATGTCCTTGGGCACCAGTTTGGACTGCCAGCCCATCTCTGGAGCGGCATCCGCGTTGAACGGGCCTTGCATGAACCACAGCGCGCCGCTGGCGTACGGGGTGTTCATCTGACGGTCGATATATTCCGGCGCACCGGCTTCCAGGGCGCCCGGGCCTTGCTCATCGGCGGGAATCAGGCGCTCGACGGCGGCGTTGATAAACGCCCACTCCTCAGCCGTGAAGTAAGCAGGCTCGTAGGCCTTTTCACTCACCACAGGCTTGGCGGGAGCGGCCTGCGCCGGTTCAGGCGTTGCCATCAGCATCGAGCCGCCAAGGCCAGTGCTGGCAACCGTGACCACCGGGATCAAGGTCAAGGATTTGCGCAAAAAGTCACGCCGGGGGTTGTCTTGATCTTGATCAGACATGGTGGCACCTCATCATGTGGTCACGGGAATATCGGCCGGCTTCTAGTGAGCGGCTTGGCCTTTTAGGCAATCGATAGTTACAAATGATAGCAGGCTATGAATTCACAGAACCGTTTCAGCGACTAAAGACTGAGGATTCACGATTCTTTGACGGCCTCCTCACGCCTCATTGACCCCCTCTGGACGAACCTGAGCACCACCCACTCCTTGCTCGGTTATGTCACCCATGCTCAAGAATCAATGGTTGTCGGGCCTCGGCCTCGCGATCATCGCGATGTTCACCTGCGCTTACGCTCAAGCCGACGACACCGTCTCCATCCGTTCACCGGAGTGGGCCCAGCCTGTGGGTAATCAATACAACTTGCACCAGATGACGCCCACCCTCTACCGCAGCGCACTACCGGATCGCAACGCCGGGCCGCTGTTGGAACAACTGAAGATCGGCACCGTGATCAACTTCCTGCCGGAGTCGGATGCCGACTGGCTCAAATCGCCTGGCATCCGTCAGGTTCAACTGACGTATCGCACCAACCATGTAGATGATACGGACGTGTTGGCGGCGCTGAGGGCCATCCGGGAAGCCGAAGCCAACGGCCCGGTGCTGATGCATTGCAAGCACGGCTCTGACCGCACTGGCCTGATGGCGGCGATGTATCGGGTAGTGATTCAGGGATGGAGCAAGGAAGACGCGCTGAACGAAATGACCTTGGGCGGGTTTGGCTCCAGCAATGGCTTCAAGGACGGCGTTCGCTACATGATGAGGGCCGATATCGACAAGTTACGCACGGCCTTGGCGAATGGCGATTGCAGCACTAGCGCGTTCGCGTTGTGCTCGATGAAGGATTGGATCACGACGACGGGAAAAGACGAGAAATAACTGTAGGAGCCCGGCTGGCCGAACTCCTACAGAGGGCCGCCCGTCAGTCTTTTTTCAACTTCGGATTAGGAAAGAACTGCACCGCCTGCACCTTCGGGTCCGCCGGTGCTTTCAACGCCGTGGTATTGACCCGCGTGCCCAATTCCTTGGGCACCGACAACCCTTGATCATTCAGCGTGTCGGTATAGCCGCAGGCCACGCACTCACGGTGCGGCACGTTGTCCTCGGTCCACATCTTCAGCTTGTCCGGCTCACTGCATGCCGGGCAGACCGCCCCGGCGATAAATTGCTTTTTGGTAATCACAGGCCCTTCACTCATGCTGCCGCGTCCTCACTCAGGCCGCTGTGGCGCAAGAGTGCGTCAATCGACGGCGCGCGTCCGCGGAAGTCGACGAACAGCACCATCGGCTCCTGGGAGCCGCCACGCGCCAGGATCGCTTCGCGGAAGGCACGGCCGGTCTCGGCGTTGAGCACGCCGTCTTCTTCGAACTTGGAGAAGGCATCCGCCGACAACACTTCGGCCCACTTGTAGCTGTAATAACCCGCCGCATAACCGCCCGCGAAGATGTGCGCAAAGCTGTTGGGGAAGCGGTTGTAGGCCGGCGGACGCATCACCGACACTTCATCGCGCACGCCTTCCAGCACCTGCGCCACGCTGCGACCATCGCCGTGGGTGGCGTGCAATTCAAAGTCGAACAGCGAGAACTCCAGTTGGCGCACCATCATCAGGCCGGACTGGAAATTCTTCGCCGCGAGCATTTTTTCCAGCAGGTCCTGGGGCAACGGCTCGCCGGTTTCATAGTGGCCGGAGATCAGCGCCAGGCCTTCCGGCTCCCAGCACCAGTTCTCCATGAACTGGCTCGGCAGTTCCACCGCATCCCAGGCCACGCCATTGATGCCGGACACGCCTGCGTGTTCTACGCGGGTCAGCAGGTGATGCAAGCCGTGGCCGAATTCGTGGAACAACGTGGTGACTTCATCGTGGGTCAGCAGGGCAGGCTTGCCGCTGTCGGCCGGGGTGAAATTGCACACCAGGTTGGCCACCGGGCTTTGCAGCACACCGTCGATGGTGCGACGACGGTCGCGGGCACCGTCCATCCAGGCACCGCCGCGCTTGTTGGCGCGGGCATACAGGTCAAAGAAGAAGCGGCCCACGTGTTGCCCGTTTTCCTTGATTTCGAACAGGCGGACATCCGGGTGCCAGGTGTCGAAGCCTTTCTGCTCGGCGATCTCGATGCCGTACAGGCGCTGCACGATGGCGAACAGGCCGCCCAGCACTTTGTCGATCGGGAAGTAGGCGCGCAGGGCTTCCTGGGACACGCTGTAGCGCTGCTCGCGGAGTTTTTCGCCGTAGAAACCGCTGTCCCAGCTTTGCAGGTCGGCGCAGCCTTGTTCGGCGGCGTAGGCCTTGAGCTGTTGCAGGTCCTGGGCGGCAAACGGCTTGCTGCGCTTGGCCAGGTCACGCAGGAAGCTCAGCACCTGGTCACTGGACTCGGCCATCTTGGTGGCCAGGCTCAATTCGGAGAACGACGCATAACCCAGCAACTGGGCCAGTTCCTGGCGCAGGTCGAGGATCTGTTCCATCACCGGGCCGTTATCGTTCTGACCGGCATTCGGGCCTTGGTCCGACGCGCGGGTGCAGTAGGCCGCGTAGACTTCTTCACGCAGGGCACGGTCCTGAGCGTAAGTCATGACGGCGTAGTAGCTAGGGAATTCGAGGGTGATCAGCCAGCCGTCGAGACCTTTGGCCTGGGCGGCGGCGGCCATTTGCGCCTTGGCCGAGTCGGTCAGCCCGGCGAGGGTGGCTTCATCGGTGACGTGCCTGGTCCAGGCCTGGGTGGCGTCCAGCAACTGGTTGGAGAACTTGCTGCCCAGTTCCGACAGCTTGCTCTGCACTTCAGCGTAGCGTTTTTGCTGCTCCGGCGGCAGATCGATGCCCGACAGGCGGAAGTCACGCAGGGAGTGTTCCAGGATGGTTTTCTGCGCCACGTCGAAACCGGCGGCTTCCGGGCTGTTAGCCAGGGCTTCGAAGGCCTGGAACAGCGCACGGTTCTGGCCCATCTCGGTGGAGTAGGCGCTCAATGCCGGCAGGCAGCCTTCGTAGGCTTCGCGCAGTTCGGCGCTGTTGCACACGGCGTTGAGGTGGCTGACCGGGCTCCACGCGGCGCCCAGACGATCATTCAGCTCGTCCATGGCCAGCACCAGGCCGGCCCATGTCGGATTTTTGCCCTGGCTTTGCAGGATGCCTTCGATGGCAACGCGGTTGTCGGCGAGGATCTGTTCGATGGCCGGCTGGACGTGCTCGGCACGGATCGCCGAGAACGGCGGCAGGTCGTAGGACTGCAGAAGAGGGTTGTTCGCGCTCACGGTTGGCACCTTGGCTGAAGAAACATGTAAGAACAAAGATGGGGCCATCTTAATTACAATCAACGCCCACCGCAGCTATCAGCAGAAGAGAGAGAGGCTATCGTGACCCTTCGCACCTATCAGAACCACACGCCAGCCCTGGGCGCCGGGGCTTTTGTCGATATTTCGGCGGTGGTGATCGGCGATGTCGAAATCGGCGCCGACAGCTCGGTCTGGCCGCTGACCGTGATCCGTGGCGACATGCACCGTATCCGTATCGGTGCGCGCACCAGCGTGCAGGATGGCTGTGTGCTGCACATCACTCACGCCGGGCCGTTCAACCCGAACGGTTTCCCGCTGCTGATCGGCGACGACGTGACCATCGCCCACAAGGTCATGCTGCATGGCTGCACAGTCGGCAATCGCATCCTGATCGGTATGGGCAGCATCGTGATGGATGGCGCCGTGGTCGAGGACGACGTGATCATCGGCGCCGGCAGCCTGGTGCCGCCGGGCAAGAAACTTGAAAGCGGCTTCCTGTATGTCGGCAGCCCGGTCAAACAGATTCGCCCGTTGACTGACAAGGAACGCGCCTTTTTCACCTACAGCGCCGCGAATTACGTGAAGCTCAAAGACCTGCACCTGGCTGAAGGATTCGACCGATGACCTTGCCTTACCAAACCGTCCTGTTCGACCTGGACGGCACGCTCACCGACCCACGCGAGGGCATTACCCGCTCGATCCAGTACGCCCTCGGCAAGTTGGGTATCGACGAGCCGGACCTGACCAAACTCGAACACTTCATCGGCCCGCCCTTGCTGCAGGCGTTCATGCAGTTCTACGGCTTCGACGAGGCCAAGGCCTGGGAAGCGGTGAATTTCTATCGCGAGCGTTTCAAGGTCACCGGCCTGTACGAAAACCGTGTGTTCGACGGCGTGATGCCGCTGCTGGAAGCATTGAACGATCAAGGCCGCCAGCTCTACGTCGCCACTTCCAAGCCCTGGGTGTTTGCCCGCGAAATCGCCCGGCATTTCGACTTTGCCAAGCACTTCAAGGTGATCTACGGCAGCGAGCTGGACGGGACGCGCACCAACAAAATCGAACTGATCGCCCACCTGATGAGCGAGGAAGGCCTGGACCCGGCCACCACCTTGATGATTGGTGATCGCAAGCATGACCTGATCGGCGCGCACAAGAATGGGCTGGATTCGGCGGCGGTGGGGTATGGGTTCGGCAGTTTCGAGGAGCTGGATGCCGAGGCGCCGACCTGGCATTTCGAGACGTTGGCGCAGATGCACCAGGCATTTTTGCAGCGCACTTGAGGACGCTATCGGGGGCAAGCCCCCTCCCACAGTGGAGTGTGTTCACAAATTAGCATGTGGGAGGGGCTTGTCCCCGATGAGGCCCTGAAGGCCAATACCTTGCAACTGCCTCAACGCCGCCTTGCGCTGTTCCATCGGCAATCCGCCCAGCTTCTCCACCGCCGCATAAAACCTCAGCCAATCCCCACCTTCCTGCGCAAACAACGCCGCAAACGCAGGCACCCACTGGTCATACAGCCCGAACGGTAACAACCGCGCATTGTTCATGGGTTGGTTGATCCACGCGTCATACCGTTTGTCCCCGCCCCACTGGCTGTCGCGCAGCTGCCGGTAATCGCGACGCAGACGCTCGAACTCGGCCGCCTTCGCCTGGCGCATCACATCAGTGGCCAAGGGTTGGGCATAGAGTTTTTCCAATCGTTGGCGGGTATCGAGGATCAGCTGAATGAACTCATCACGCTGCTTCGACGCCGACAGGCTCTGCGGCGCCAAGCCACGTGCAGCGCGCCACTGACGCGTACCTTCCTGCTCGACGAAATTGGCAAACGACTCATTGAACTCGGTGTCGTCCTTCACATAGAAACGCTGATGCGCCAGTTCGTGGAAGATCAACGTGGCCAGCCTCTCATCACCCCAGTTCATCATCGAATTCATGATCGGGTCATTGAACCAGCCCAAGGTGGAATAGGCCTCGACACCGCCGATCGACACGTCCATGCCTCGCTGCTTCAACAACGCCGCCTCACCACGCGCCGCACCCTGGTTGTAGTAGCCGCGATAGGCCACACAGCCCGCAATGGGGAAGCAATGGGTTTCAGGAGACAGGGAAAACTCCTGCGTGGCGAAGACGTTCCAGACCACATAGGGTCGGCCAATGTCGGCGTACAACCTGTAACTCTGGTTGTCAGGCAGATGCAGGTGTTCACTGGCGAACGTACGCGCCTTTTGCGATTGCGCCAGGTGTTCGCGCAACAACGGTGGGCGGGAAGGGTCGGCGATCACCTGCGCCACCGGCTCCCGGGCCCGCAGCAATTGCCACTGACCGCTGGCCAACTGGCTGTAATAGCTGACACTGGAACAGCCGCTGAGCAGCACAACCATCAACCCTGGAAGAAAACGCCTGACCATGCCCCGACCGCTCCTGGGTAATTTGCTCGCCAGACTATCGCGCCCAGGCAGAATTTTTCCATGGCGCGACGTGTTTATACTCATGGGAGGTCTGCCGCCGTCGCAGCAGGCTCAATTCTATCTTCCCGTTGAGTGCCTGCCATGCGCCAGCTCTTGTTACCCGTCGCCGCTTTGTTCCTCAGCGCCTGCACGACAACACCCGTACCACCGATGGATCCGCAACAGGCGTGGGTCGATTTCACTACGCCGACGCCGGGCTCCAAGCTGGTCATGGCGCAGCGCCTGGACGGCAAGAACCTGGATGACGGACGTTTCTTCCAAATGCCACCCGGCCATCATGAACTGATGGTGCGCTTCGACTTTGAAGTCCCGGCCGGCGGCGGTTTGGGTGGGCTCAGCCAGATGATGTATCGCACCTGCTTCATGACCCTGGAATATGACCACTTCCAGGCTGGCCAGCGTTATGTGCTGGAAGGACGCTCGCTGGCCTTCACGCCGAATATCCGGTTGTACGATTCGGCGCGTCAGTTGCTCGCGGAGGAACGCAGCGTCAACTGCATCTGATCAGTTGTTGTTTTTCTGGTAGATGATGCGCTTGGTGCCGTTTTCGCACGAACCGACAATCATCGCACTGTCGTGATTCTTGGCTTCTTCGGCGGTGATGATTTCCAGGGTGTACGAAGGAATCGCCTTGGCCTGGATCTTCACTTCAATCTCTTTCCTGAGCTCTTCGCAGTCTTTTGGCGCGGCCACAGCCGATGTGGCCAATACACCGCAGATGATCGCCAAGGCAAAACGTTTCATGTGTGAAGCTCCCTGAATGCATTGCGCACGGGTGTGCGCCTAGGCTGCATGGTAATAGGACCACACTTACAAAACACGAGTTCTGATCTAACGCAGGGCTAAATGTGGAAGGGGGCTTGCCCCCCTCCCACATTGGACGGGCTGTGTCAGCTGACCAAGGTGGCATCCAGGCTGATTTTTGCGTTCAGCACTTTGGACACCGGGCACCCTTCCTTGGCTTTTTTGCTCAGTTCATCGAACTGCGCCTGACTCGCGCCCGGAATCTTGGCCTTGAGGATCAGGTGCACAGCGGTGATCGCAAAACCACCGTCAACCTGGTCCAGAGTCACTTCGGCCTGGGTATCAATGCTGTCAGCCTTGAGCCCGGCATCGCCGAGAATCATGGAAAACGCCATGGAGAAACAGCCGGCGTGGGCCGCACCGATCAGTTCTTCCGGGTTGGTGCCCTTGCCGCCCTCGAAACGGGCCTTGAAGCCGTAGGGCGCTTCACGCAGTACGCCGGTTTCCGTGGAAATAGAGCCCAGGCCAGTCTTCAGGTCACCTTCCCAATGCGCGGATGCTTTTTTAACGATACTCATAGCGGTCTCCTCGAACGGTGGTTTTGCGTCAGTAAGGGTTCTGAGGATAGTCGGCCCGGCAAAGTTCATCTTGTGAGAAAAACCTAGCGATTCAGTAGGAAATTTCCTGGCCTGCTATTGAATCTCGGGTATATGCCCTCATTGCATAGAGCATGCACATGAAGCGGCAGGTTTTGGTTCGTCTAAAAAGCCTGCGGCCCCTTTGGAGAAGCAGGCTTATGAAATCGCTGTCCGACGTAAAGTTCTCGACCCTCGACCTGGTGCCCGTGCGCGCCAACGGCAGTCCGGCGCAGTCACTGCGCAATTCCCTGGACCTGGCCCAGCATGTAGAAAAGTTTGGCTACACCCGTTTCTGGGTGGCTGAACACCACAACATGGACGGTATCGCCAGTTCGGCCACCTCGGTGCTGCTGGGTTACCTGGCCGGTGGCACCTCGACGATCCGCGTCGGCTCTGGCGGCGTGATGCTGCCCAACCATGCGCCGCTGGTGATCGCCGAACAGTTCGGCACCCTGGAAAGCCTCTACCCCGGCCGTATCGACCTGGGCCTGGGCCGCGCACCCGGCTCCGACCAGATGACCGCCCGCGCCCTGCGCCGTGAGCGCTCCGGCAGTGCCGACGATTTCCCCGAAGATGTGGCGGAGCTGATGGCCTACCTCGGCCCACGCACCCCCGACCAACGGGTGATCGCCGTCCCCGGTACCGGCACCAACGTACCGGTCTGGCTGCTGGGCTCCAGCCTGTTCAGCGCGCAATTGGCAGGTGAACGCGGTCTGCCTTACGCCTTCGCCTCGCATTTCGCACCGCGCCTGATGCATGAGGCGATTCGCGTGTATCGCAATCACTTCAAGCCTTCGGCCGTGCTGGACAAGCCTTACGTGATGCTTGGCATTCCGCTGGTCGCTGCAGATACGGATGAACAGGCTGAATACCTCGCCACCTCGGTCTATCAGCGCATCCTCGCGCTGATGCGCGGGCAAAGCCTGGTGCAGCGCGCACCGGTGAAAACCATGGACGGCCTGTGGCTGCCCCATGAAAAAGACGCGGTCGGCAGCTTCCTCGGCCTGGCCATGGTCGGTAGCCCGGCGAAGATCCGCGCCAAGCTGGAGGTGCTGATCGAACAAACCGGCGCCGATGAGCTGATCTTTACCTGCGACCTGTACGAGCACGCCGATCGGATTCATTCCTACGAACTGCTGGCGCAAGTGATGAAGGGCTAAAACCCTCAGGCGAAAAAAAACCGACGCACTCGCGTCGGTTTTTTACGTCTGCAACACGGGATTAACCGCGCTTGTAGGCGATTTCCTTGGTACCGGCTTCGCAGCTGCCGACTACCGTGTAGCCATCGGCTGCAGCGCCTTTATCCACAACTTCCAACGAATAACCCGAAGCGCCCTTGGCGTCGATTTTCGCCGCAATCTCGCTTTTCAGCTCTTCACAAGGCTTGCCTGCCGCCAGGGCTGTGCCTGCAATGCTCAACAAACCTACCGCTAACAGGAACTTCTTCATCCGTTACTTTCCTTGCGCTGATCAAAAAGAGCGTGCCGACGCTTGCGGCATCGGCACCCATTGGTTGTAGCGCAGGTTATGGCAATCGGCCAGTCAGCAAGTTCAACCGCTGCGATCAACTACTGGCAATTCGGAACCCTACCTTGAGGGTGACCTGATAGTGCGCAACCTTGCCATTCTCGATATGGCCACGTGTTTCAGTCACTTCAAACCACTCGAGATGCTTGATGCTCTTGTTGGCTTCAGCAATGGCATTGTTGATCGCGTCTTCGATGCTGGTGGTCGACGAGCCAACCAATTCGACTTTCTTGTAGGTGTGATGATCACTCATGGCAGTTCTCCTAAGGGTCGTTAAGCAAGCGTAGCAGTCAATGTTCGTACTGCTTCTGGCGACCGTTCCTACCTGAAAGTTCAGATTAACTGCACTTTCTGAAACGGCCGCAGTCGGTATCTACACACGCCACTCAATCACTTCAGGAGAGTCCACATGGCCAACACTTCTTTACGCAAAGCGTCGCTGGAAAGCATGGAAGCCGAGATTTCGAGCCTGCTCAAGTCTCTGGAAAGCCTCAAGGACGATGCGTCTGACGAATCGCGCAAAACCTTGAAGGCCCTGAAAAGCAATGCCGAGAATGCCCTCAAGCACTCCCGCCACCTGATCAGCGATGCCTACGAAGAAAGCAAAGTCAAAATTCGCGAAACCGGTGTTGCAACCCGGGACTACGCACAAGAACACCCATGGACTACAGCCGGTGTTGCCGTAGGCGCACTGGGCCTGCTGGCCGCCTACCTGCTGTGCAAGCGCGGTGACTAATCTGGCTGGCGCAACAGCTCAGCCTTGAGCCACTGCGCCAGTTGCCCGGCGCGTCCGTCCGCGGCGCGCTTGGGTAGCCACAACGCCAGGTGCGCCGGGGTTTCACTGAAACCCCACGGCGCCACCAGGCGACCCGCGCGCAAGTCTTCGACCACCAGCGGTTCTGGCGCAATCGCAACGCCCAGCCCGGCCACTGCCGCCTCCAGCAAATAATACAAATGCTCAAACCCCTGGCCGTGTTTCAACGCGCCGGGTTCGATGCCGTGTTGCCGCGCCCAACTGGGCCAGGCTTGCGGACGTGAGGTGGTGTGCAACAGCGCTTCACCACACAACACCGACGCGGGTGCCCGGCGCAGCCGCTCGTAGCGGGCGAAACGCGGGCTCATCACCGGGCCGATGAGTTCGCTGGCCAGTTCATACACCTGCATATCCGCAGGCCAGGGTGGCTCGGCGAACACCAACAGGGCATCCAGGCCGGGGCGGCGCGGGTCAAGGTCACCGTCACCCGCCGACAGGTGCAGACGCAGGTCCGGCAGGTCCGCGTTCAAGCGCCCCAGGCGCGGGATCAGCCAGCGCGCCAGCAAGCTGCCCGAGCAACCCAGCACGAACGGTGCGTCGGCACTGCTCTGGGTCAGTTCGGCGCACACGTCCCTCAGCCGCTCGAACGCCTCGGCGCTGGCGTCACGTAGACGAGTACCGGCATCTGTGAGTTTAAGGCCGCGCCCCTCCTTGACGAACAAACTCACGCCCAAGTGCTCCTCCAGCACTTTCAACTGCCGGCTGACCGCCCCATGGGTCACATGCAATTGCTCGGCTGCCTGGCTGACGCTGTTCAAACGGGCGGTGGCTTCAAAGGCACGCAAGGCATTGAGGGGTGGAAGGTCTCGACTCATCTGTGAGTTTTCCTGACAGGTTGCGGCGATCTTATCGGTTTTCAGCGCAGGACGTCAGGGGTAGAGTGGCCCTCATTGCTTCCTACACCCATTCTCTCCTGGAGCGTCCCATGACTCAGTCCCAGACCGATCTACGCAACGGCCCAGACGTCAACGGCCTGTTCGGCGCGTTCGGCGGCCGTTACGTCGCTGAAACCCTGATGCCGTTGATCCTAGACCTGGCCCGAGAATACGAAGCGGCCAAGATCGATCCGGCGTTCAACGAGGAATTGGCCTACTTCCAACGTGACTACGTCGGTCGTCCAAGCCCGTTGTATTTTGCCGAGCGCCTGACCGAGTTCTGTGGCGGCGCCAAGATCTACCTCAAGCGCGAAGAGCTGAACCACACCGGCGCACACAAGATCAACAACTGCATCGGCCAGATCCTGCTGGCGCGGCGCATGGGCAAGAAACGCATCATCGCCGAGACCGGCGCCGGCATGCACGGCGTGGCGACTGCCACCGTGGCTGCGCGCTTTGGACTGCAATGCGTGATCTACATGGGCACCACTGATATCGAGCGCCAACAGGCCAACGTGTTCCGCATGAAGCTGCTGGGCGCCGAAGTGATCCCGGTGGTCGCCGGCACCGGCACCCTCAAGGACGCGATGAACGAAGCCCTGCGTGACTGGGTAACCAACGTCGACAGCACCTTCTACCTGATCGGCACCGTGGCCGGCCCGCACCCGTACCCGGCCATGGTGCGCGACTTCCAGGCCGTGATCGGCAAGGAAACCCGCGACCAACTGCAAGCCCAGGAAGGCCGCCTGCCGGACAGCCTGGTGGCGTGCATCGGCGGGGGGTCCAACGCCATGGGTCTGTTCCACCCGTTCCTGGATGACACGAGCGTGGAGATCATCGGCGTGGAAGCTGCCGGCCACGGCATCGAAACCGGCAAGCACGCCGCCAGCCTCAACGGTGGCGTACCTGGCGTACTGCACGGCAACCGTACTTTCCTGCTGCAGGACGACGATGGCCAGATCATCGACGCCCACTCCATCTCTGCCGGCCTGGATTACCCCGGCATCGGCCCGGAACACGCCTGGTTGCATGACATCGGCCGCGTCCAGTACACCTCGGTGACCGATGACGAAGCCCTCGACGCCTTCCACAAATGCTGCCGCCTGGAAGGGATCATTCCGGCCCTGGAAAGCGCCCACGCCCTGGCCGAAGTGTTCAAGCGCGCCCCGACCCTGCCGCAGGATCACCTGATGGTGGTCAACCTGTCGGGGCGTGGCGATAAAGATATGCAAACCGTCATGCACCATATGGAACAATCGCAGCAGGAGAAACACTGATGAGCCGCCTGCACACCCGCTTCGCCCAGCTGAAAGAACAGAACCGTGCCGCCCTGGTAACCTTCGTCACCGCTGGCGACCCTGGCTATGACACCTCCCTGGCGATCCTCAAAGGCCTGCCGGCCGCCGGTGCCGATGTGATCGAGCTGGGCATGCCCTTCACTGATCCGATGGCGGACGGCCCGGCCATTCAGCTGGCCAACATCCGTGCGTTGAATGCCAGGCAGAACCTGGTGAAAACCCTGCAGATGGTCCGCGAGTTCCGCCAGGACAACAACGACACGCCGCTGGTGTTGATGGGCTACTTCAACCCGATCCACAAATACGGCGTACCGAAGTTCATCGCCGACGCCAAGGAAGCCGGGGTCGACGGCCTGATCGTGGTCGACATGCCGCCCGAGCATAACGGCGAGCTGTGCGACCCGGCCCAGGCCGCAGGCATCGACTTTATCCGCCTGACCACACCGACCACCGACGACGTACGCCTGCCTACCGTGCTCAACGGCAGCTCAGGCTTCGTGTATTACGTTTCGGTCGCCGGCGTGACCGGTGCCGGTGCGGCGACCCTGGAACACGTCGAAGAAGCCGTGACCCGTCTGCGCCGCCACACCGACCTGCCGATCAGCATCGGCTTTGGTATCCGCACACCGGAACAAGCGGCGGCCATCGCCCGGCTGGCCGACGGTGTGGTGGTGGGTTCGGCGCTGATCGATCACATCGCCAATGCCAAGAACGACCAGCAAGCCATCGACGGCGTGTTGAGCCTGTGTGCGGCGCTGTCGGAAGGCGTGCGTAACGCCCGTAAGTAAGCGCCCGGCGCTTTCAGCTTTTTCCGCTAGGCTTGAGGGTGGACATTGCGTCCTCCCTCAACGCACTTCATGCCTATTGCCGTCTAACCGCCTGCGCAAGCCCCGCATTCCTTGCCCTCCCGGTCGTTAAGTTAGTCGCATCAGAAGTCATTCTTGGCTCTTTGGAGTACATCATGGCATTTGATCTCATTACCGCTGCGGATCGTCGTCATTCAACGCTGCAAAAAGGTTTCAACCTGCGCTGGCCGCTGGGCAATGTGCAGGGTGAATCGTCGTCGAACGGCGCCAACTTGATTTATCTCTGTTACAGCCCCCAGGACATCATCGACGCCGCCGCCCAGGCGTTGGCGATCCCCGATGGCCGGATTACGGTGCGCAGCGGTGGCCACTGCTATGAGGGTTTTGTCGCGAACAAAATGCCCGACAGTCCCAACGAAGTGCTCTCGATCATCGATATCAGCCAACTGAACCAAGTGGTCTACGACGCCACGGGGCAGATTGCCTCACAACTGGTGCCCGCCTCGCCTCATCGCTACAGCTACCGCCTGGAAGCGGGCGGCCAGAACTGGGATGCCTATGTGGCGCTGTACAAACTGGCCAACACGAGCTTGCCCGGCGGCTCGTGCTATTCGGTCGGGCTGGGTGGGCATATTTGCGGCGGTGGCTACGGGCTGCTGTCACGCAAGGATGGCCTGGTGTGCGATTGGTTGAGCGGCGTCGACATCCTGGTGCCGAACGCCCAGGGCAACGGCCTGGTCCCTGTGCATGTCGCCCGCAATAGCACCCAACAGGACGAACTGGATCTGTTCGCCGCCTGCTGCGGCGCAGGCGGCGGGCAGTTCGGGATTATCACCAGTTACTACTTCGAACGTTTGCCACAAGCCCCCAAGGAAGTGCTGTGGCTGGTACTGGAATGGGACTGGTCCCTGCTGACCAAGCCAGCCCTCGACAGATTGCTGGCGGCCTATCAGGGCTGGTTTGCCCGCAACCAGGCCAACCCGGACACCTGGGGCCTGGCGACCAAACTGGAGATGCGCCATCAGAACACTGGCAACGTCACGATGGATGTTCATTACGTGGACAAGCAGGGCGAGTTGAATGATCAAGCGCCTTTTGAAGACTTTGTTAGCTCGATGCTCAATGCCATCGGCATTCCCGCGACCGAATGCCTGAGTCCTTCGCCAACGACCCACCTGCCACACAGCAACCCGCCAGGGCCGACGATCAATTCACTGGCGTCTGCCCTGGCGGCGACCCGTCGAATGGATTGGCTGCATTGCCAGCAGACACTCAACGGCTCAGGGCCCAACCAGCGTGGCCGGTATAAGTCGGCCTACCAGAAGGGTATTTTCATCGCCACTGTGCTGCAGGCGATCTGGGACACGCTGACGTGGGACGATCCCGATAAACGGCTGACTCAAAGCCTGATCCAGATCCAGTCCTTCGGTGGGCAAATCAATCAGGCCAGCGCCGCCGTGCGGCGGGAATCATCGGTTGCACAGCGTTCGTCCTACTTGAAGTGGCAACCACAATGCTATTGGCGTGACGAAAGCAGCACTTCGGATCAAGCCCATGCGCAATGGATCCAGGGACTGTTTTTCGCGGCATTTGCCAATGACAACGGCGTTCCGGTCAATGCCCAGTTCGAAGGGTGCTACATCAATTACCCCGACCGCGACATGCTGTTTATCGACGGCGACCCCAGCAAGGGACCCAACCCGCAGTGGTACAAGATCTTCTTCCCTGACCTGATGATCGAAAGCCGCCTGCGCCGCACCAAGCAGCGCTGGGACCCGCTGAATGTGTTCCGTAACGAGATGTCGGTGCCCTGAGCCAAAAGGAAAAAGGGCGACCGCAAGGGTCGCCCTTTTTTACAACTCGATCCGCTCGACTTTACCCACCAGCAACACGTAGGAAAGCGCCCCGAGCAAGGCCAGCACCGCGATGTAGGTAATCGCCGGCGCAAACGAATCACCGCTGGCCAAAAAGCCGATCACAATCGGCGTGGCAATCGCCGACAGGTTGCCGATGAAGTTGAACACCCCACCGGTCAGCCCCAACAGGCGGGCCGGTGCCAGGGTCGACACCAGCGACCAGGTAATCGACGCCAGGCCATTGCCAAAGAACGCCACCGCCAGGAACGCAATCACCCAGGCCGTCGAGTCCACATAGTTGGCGCCGATGATCGCCGTGGAAATCAGCAGCCCGCCAATGATCGGCAACTTGCGCGCAAACCCCACCGACGCACCGCGACGAATCAGCCAGTCGGAAAAGATCCCGGAACACAGCACGCCGACAAACGCCGCCAGGAACGGCAACGATGCCAGCAGGCCGGACTTGATGAAGTCCATCCCGCGATATTTCACCAGGTAGGTGGGGAACCACGTCAGGAAAAACCACAGCGTGGAGTTCAGGCAGAACTGCCCCAGGTAGATGCCCCAGAGTTTGCGCTTGCTCAGCACGATCCCCAGGTCGACCCAGCTGAACGGGGCCTTGGCGGTTTTTTCCTGCATGTCCACCAGGCCGCCGCCTTCGCGGATCAGCTCGATTTCAGCGGCGTTGGCGCCTTTGAAATCCTTCGGCTCGCGATACACCGCGTACCAGATGATCCCCCACAGGATGCCAACGCCACCGGTGACGACAAACACCATGTGCCAGCCGAAGGCGTGTTGCAGCCAGGCCAGTACCGGCGTGAGGAATGCCAGCCCGACAAACTGCCCGGAGGTATAGAAGCCAATCGCCGTGGCGCGTTCGCGCTCGGGAAACCAGGTGGTGACCACGCGGCTGTTGATCGGATACGCCGGGGCTTCCAGGGCACCCACCGCCATGCGCAGCACGAACAACGCGATAAAGCTGGCAGCGAAGCCGAGCATCACGGTGGCGATGGACCACAAGATCAGCGCGGCGGTATAGAGAATGCGCGGCGGCACGCGGTCCACCAGCCAGCCGCCAGGGATCTGCATGGCTGCGTAGGTCCAGCCGAACGCGGAGAAAATCAGCCCGACCTGAACCGGGTCGATGCCCAGTTCGCTGGTCAGCGCCGGGGCTGCAATCGACAGGTTGCTGCGGTCGAGGTAATTGATCACCACGGTGATGAACAGCAGCACCATGATGAAAAAACGCTTTTTGGTAGGCGTGACTAAAGAAGCCTGCCCGGTGAAGGATTCAGGGTGCATGGGGGTTGCCTCTTCTTATGCTTATTGAGGGCTTGCAGGAGCCGGCATCCCGGCTCCTGCAGGGTGCTTACCACTCGGCGAAGCTGCCGTCGGCATGCCGCCAGATCGGGTTGCGCCAGCGGTGGCCGATGGCCGCGCGCTCGATCACGTATTCCTCATTGATCTCGATGCCCAGCCCCGGCCCGTTGGGGATCTTCACGAAGCCCTGGTCATAGTCGAACACACCGGGGTCGCGCACATAGTCGAGCAGGTCGTTGCTCTCGTTGTAGTGAATGCCCAGGCTTTGCTCCTGGATAAACGCGTTGTAGCAGACCGCATCCAGTTGCAAACACGCCGCCAGGGCAATCGGACCCAGCGGGCAGTGCAGTGCCAGGGCCACGTCATAGGCCTCGGCCATGTTGGCGATCTTGCGGGTTTCGGTGATGCCACCCGCGTGGGAAGCATCGGGCTGGATGATGTCGACATAGCCTTCGCTGAGCACACGCTTGAAGTCCCAGCGCGAGAACAGGCGCTCGCCCAGGGCAATCGGGGTGCTGGTCAGCGGCGCGAGTTCCTTGAGCGCTTCGTAGTTTTCGCTGAGCACCGGCTCTTCGATAAACATCAGCTTGTACGGATCCAGCTCCTTCATCAGCACCTTGGCCATGGGCTTGTGCACACGGCCATGGAAGTCGACGCCGATGCCGACGTTGGGGCCGACCGCATCACGCACAGCGGCGACGTTTGCCAGGGCCAGGTCGACCTTTTCGAAGCTGTCGACGAATTGCAGTTCTTCGGTGCCATTCATCTTCACCGCGGTGAAGCCTCGAGCCACAGCCTCTTTGGCAGCGCGGGCGGTGTCGGCTGGGCGGTCACCACCGATCCACGAGTACACGCGGATCTTGTCGCGCACCTGGCCGCCGAGCAAGTCGCTGACGGACACGCCGAGGGCCTTGCCCTTGATGTCCCACAGCGCCTGGTCGATACCGGCGAGGGCGCTCATGTGCACCGCACCGCCGCGGTAGAAGCCGCCGCGATAGAGCACGGTCCAGATGTCTTCGATGTTGCGCGGGTCTTTGCCGATCAGGTAGTCGGACAGTTCTTCGACGGCAGCCGCCACGGTATGGGCGCGGCCTTCGACCACGGGCTCACCCCAGCCGGTCACGCCCTGGTCGGTCTCGACCTTGAGGAAGCACCAGCGCGGCGGGACGATAAAGGTCGTCAGTTTGGTGATTTTCATCTCTTGTCTCTCTTATAGATGCAGCGCCAGGGGCGCGGAACTTGATGTCAGCTCAGGACTTTCCAGGCGGCGACATAAGCCTGGGCACGGCTCGCTACCTGATCCACTGTCATACCCGGTTTGAACAACCCGGAACCCAGCCCGAACCCTTTGGCGCCGGCATCGACAAACACCTGCATGTTGTCCGGGGTAATGCCGCCGACCGGCAGCAGCAAGGTGCCTGCCGGCAGTACCGCCAGCCACGCCTTGATCACCGCCGGGCCCATCTGCTCGGCGGGGAACAGCTTCAGCACGTCAGCACCTTCGGCCAGGGCGGCGAAAGCTTCGGTCGGTGTCGCCACACCTGGCGACAGGAACAGGCCTGCGGCTTTCGCCGCTCGCAGCACCTTGGCATCGCTGTGGGGCATCACGATCACCTGGCCACCGGCCGCCTTCACCTGCTCGACCTGCTCAGGCAGCAACACCGTGCCTGCGCCGATCAGGCAATCGG
Organism: Pseudomonas sp. FW305-3-2-15-C-LB1; assembly: GCF_058787615.1. NCBI lineage: Bacteria > Pseudomonadati > Pseudomonadota > Gammaproteobacteria > Pseudomonadales > Pseudomonadaceae > Pseudomonas > Pseudomonas sp. FW305-3-2-15-C-LB1. The sequence goes on from NZ_JBYSZX010000007.1 coordinate 85,596, forward strand.
CGGGCAGGCTGTCGCGCAGGGTGCGGATGCTGGTGTAAGGATCGGGCGAATTCAGCGGGACTTCGATCACACGAAACCCGGCCTCGTACAACACCTGGCCGACGGCCTGGGCTTCGTCCGGACGGATGCCGCGCAGAATCGCGATCAAACCGTTTTGTGCGAGTGCGTGCTTGAGCATGTCAGGCCTCCAATACAGGTTGAGTGAGCCCGGATGCCACCGCCAATTGCCACAGTCCGCGCTCGGTGGCCTCCTGCGCCAGACTGACGTGGGCGAAGCCGCAGAGGGCGAGGGCGCGTTGATAGCGGGCGCAGAGGGGCGCGGCGCCGACCAGGATGATCGGCTTGTGCCGGGCACTGCCGGGCAGGCCGGCGAGTTCATGGCCGATGAGCAAGCCGGAGAGGTAATCGGGCTGCTGCTCGGCAGTGAGTTCAGCGGTGAGGCCCAGGGTGCGCGCACTGAAAAGCGTCGACAGCACGCCGCGCTCGCCGTCTTTGGACAGCGCCACCTGCACGCCGCGGTCAAAGGCGTCAGCCTGGAATTGTGCGGATTGTTGTTGGGTACGCCCAAGGATGCTGTGCTTGCTCAACACCGCAAACAGCTCGCCGGTCATGAAGGTGTCGAAGTGAGTGATGCAGCCATCGACCACTTCGACCCACTTGGAATGGCTGCCGGGCAGGCCGATCAACCCATTGGTGCTCAGCCCTTGAAGCACGCCCAGCACTTGGGTTTCTTCGCCGCGCATCACGTTGGGCAAGCCGATCTGCTCGATCACGCCCGGCACGATATGCACATCCACGCCACGCAGGCTGCGCACCTTGTGCAGCGCCTGGCCAAGGCTGGCGACATCGACAGGGGTGTTGCGATAAGCCGCCTCGCTCCAGCCCTGGGCACTGCCGACCATGCCGCAGGCAATCACCGGCAAACCGGGCTCGGCGTCGAGCCAGTCACCACACGCCGCATCGAACGCCAACTCGAAGCCATCGCTGCAACGCACGCCAGCAATGTCCCGGGGTTCATTGGGCAAATGCATGATGCCCCACGCCAGCGAGCGCTGTTCCAGCACTGCGCCGACGGGGCCGAGTTTATAAGCACGAAGGGAACTGGTACCCCAATCGAGCGCGATCAATTGCGCCTGCATCGCTTCACCTGAGTTCTGAGCGGATGCAGTGAATATAAACCTACGGCGCAGAAAGTCTCAATATATAAATATCAATCCCATATTTAGGGATTTAATTTAAGAAAAGGCTGACAAGTTCAGCTCCCGCATTGCCCCCATCCAGACGGCATAGTCAGTGTGGTCCTTCAGGTCATCGCCGGTATCGGGGTGCAGGAACACCACCAGGCCATTGCGATGGATCACCAGCCACGGCAACACCACACCGATGTATTCCGGGTCGAACGCCAACTGGCAGCTCCAGTCCGGGTGCGGCCCTACAGGCCGCTCGTGCACACGGCCCATGCGCAGCGGGAACAGTTTGGCAGCGTCTTCACACAAGGTGCGCGCCTGTTCGATAGTGTTCGCGTCGAAGTAGATATGGGCGTGATAGCCCTTGATACGTTGCATGACGGACTCCGGATCCAATATGCGCCAGATGCTAGACCGCAATCGATGGCAGGGCCAGTCCGGTCAGCGACTGCGCGCTGCTGGCCTGCTCGGCCACCAGCCAGTCGACAAACCGCTCCACCAACTGCCCTCGGCGTTTGCGCTGGGGTTGCACCACGTAATAGCCGAAACGCGAGATCACCGTGTCGTGGATCGGTCGGCACAGCCAGTTCTGCTCCAGCAGGTTGTCCACCAGATGGCGCCAGCCGATGGCCACGCCCTGGCCGGCAATCGCAGCCTGGATCAACAGGGTGTAGTTATCGAAGCGCAACTGGCCGGGAGTAGGCGCAGTGGTGATGCCCAGTTCGCGAAACACGCCACTCCAGTCGAACCACTGGCTGTTGTTTTCCTGGCGCAGGTGCAACAACGGAAAATCGTGCAAATTTTGCTTAGTCAGTGGCGTGGCCTGTTCTTTGAGCCACTGCGGGCTGCACACCGGGAACACTTCCTCGTTGAACAGCCACAGGCTATCGCCCTGCTTGAAACGGCCGTCGCCAAACAGTACCGCCACATCAATATCGCTGCGCAAGGTCGCGTGGTTGCGTTCGCTGGTCACCAGGCTGACGTCCACCTGGGGGTTGGCCTGGTGGAAGCGGTGCAAACGCGGCATCAACCAATAAGCGGCGAAGGCGAAGTCGGTCGCCACTTGCAGCACTTCATGCTGATCCTGCTGGGTAATCAGGCTCAGTCCCTGGTTGATGCCCTGCAAACCGCCCTGCACATGCTCGAACAACAGGGCGCCGGCATCGGTCAACTCAATGCCACGGTAGATGCGATCAAACAGGCGGATCGCCAGTTGTTCCTCCAGGCGCTTGATCTGCTGGCTGATCGCGGGCTGGGTGGTGCCCTGTTCCATGGCAGCGGCGGTAAAACTGCGGTGGCGCGCCGCTGCTTCGAACGCGCGCAGCAGATCGAGGGACAGGTCGCCAAGGGCTTCATACATAAGCGGTGCTTATCCTAGACATTGCTTTTCATGGGCTTTACCCCATTTTCCATGGGCTGCATGCTCATTCGCATAAACACCGCCTATGGAATGCCGATAGATCATGAAGCGCAAGAACATTCTTTTCATCATGGCCGATCAAATGGCCGCGCCGATGTTGCCGTTCTACGGACCTTCCCCCATCAAATTGCCCAACCTGAGCCGCCTCGCCGCACAGGGCGTGGTGTTCGATGCCGCGTACTGCAACAGCCCGCTGTGCGCACCGTCGCGCTTTACCCTGGTCAGTGGCCAGTTGCCGAGCAAGATCGGCGCCTACGACAACGCCGCCGATTTCCCCGCCGACGTGCCGACCTACGCTCACTACCTGCGCCGCCTCGGCTACCGCACCGCGCTGTCGGGCAAGATGCACTTCTGCGGTCCCGACCAACTGCACGGTTACGAAGAACGCCTGACCAGTGACATCTACCCCGCCGACTATGGCTGGGCGGTGAACTGGGACGAGCCGCACGTGCGCCCCACCTGGTACCACAACATGTCGTCGGTGCTGCAAGCCGGCCCGTGCGTGCGCACCAACCAGCTGGATTTCGACGAAGAGGTGGTGTTCAAGGCCCGGCAATACCTGTTCGACCATATCCGCGAAGACGGCGAACGACCGTTCTGCCTGACGGTATCGATGACCCACCCGCACGACCCGTACACCATTCCCAAGCCGTTCTGGGACCTGTACGACGACGCCGACATCCCCCTGCCTGCAACGCCTGCCCAGGCTGATCTCGACCCCCACTCCCAGCGCCTGCTCAAGGTCTACGACCTGTGGGACAAACCGCTGCCCGTGGATAAGATCCGCGATGCGCGCCGCGCCTACTTCGGCGCGTGCAGCTACATCGACAGCAATGTCGGCAAGCTGCTGCAGACCCTGGAAGACACCGGCCTGGCCGATGACACCATCATCATCTTCTCCGGCGACCACGGTGACATGCTCGGCGAGCGCGGGCTCTGGTACAAAATGCACTGGTTCGAAATGGCCGCGCGCGTACCGCTGCTGGTCAGTGCGCCGGGGCAATTCGCGGCGGGCCGAGTGACGCAAGCCGTGTCCACCGCCGACCTGCTGCCGACCCTGGTGGAACTGGCCGGCGGCGAACTGGACCCGCGCCTGCCGCTGGACGGCCGCTCTCTGGTCCCGCACTTGCAAGGGCAGGGCGGGCACGACGAAGTGTTCGGCGAATACATGGCCGAAGGCACCATCAGCCCGCTGATGATGATTCGCCGAGGCGCCTACAAATTCATCTACAGCGAAGACGACCCTTGTCTACTGTTCGATGTGCACAACGACCCGCACGAGCGGGAGAACCTCAGCCAGTCACCGGAACACCGGCCACTGTTCGAGGCGTTTTTGAGTGAGGCGCGGGCCAAATGGGACATCCCGGCGATCCACCAGCAGGTGCTCGCCAGTCAACGCCGTCGTCGCCTGGTATTCGAGGCACTCACCCAGGGCAAGCTGAAGAGCTGGGATCACCAGCCACTGGTGGACGCCAGTCAGCAATACATGCGCAACCATATCGACCTCGACGACCTGGAGCGCAAGGCACGTTATCCACAACCCTGCCAAAACCAATAAATACAGAGGGAAGGCCATGCAAAAGTTGACTGTGATGTTGAGCCTGTTGGTACTGACCAGCGCCAACGTGTACGCGGACGCCAGTTGTGAAACGGTAAAAATGGCCGATCCGGGCTGGAGCGATATCGCAGCCACCAACGCCATCGCCGGTTTCCTGCTGACCGGCATGGGCTACAAACCGAAGGTGGACACCCTGGCGGTGCCAATCACCTTCGGCGGGCTCAAGGACGGCCAGGTGGACGTGTTCCTCGGCAACTGGATGCCGGCACAGCAGGGCTTCTACGACAAGTTCGTGGCCAATGGCGATGTGGTGCAACTGGCGAAAAACCTCGACGGCACCGAGTTCACTCTCGCTGTGCCCGACTATGTGTGGGACGCCGGGGTGCATGATTTTGCCGACCTGAACAAGTTTGCCGACAAGTTCGACAAGAAGATCTACGGCATCGGCTCCGGCGCGCCGGCAAATATCTCGTTGCAGGAAATCATCAAGAAGAACGACTTCGACCTGGGCCAGTGGAAGCTGGTCGAGTCCAGCGAACAGGCGATGCTGGCCGAAGTGTCGCGAGCGGTGAAGAAACAGAAATTCGTCACCTTCCTCGGCTGGACCCCGCATCCGATGAACGTGCAGTTGAAAATGCGCTACCTCAAGGGTGGCGAGAAATACTTTGGTGACACTGGCAGCGTGTATACCTTGACCCGCAAGGGTTACGCACAGGCCTGCCCGAACGTAGGAAAACTGCTGACCAACCTGAGTTTTACCCAGGAGATGGAGAACGGCATCATGGCCGAGGTCGCCAACAACAAGGTCAGCAACGCCGATGCGGCGAAGGCGTGGATCAAGGCCAATCCGGCGGTATTGGATAAGTGGCTTGAGGGTGTAAAAACACTGGACGGTAAAGACGCACTCCCTGCAGTTAAAGCCAGACTCTGAGGCCTGATGCAATTCAAATGTGGGAGGGGGCTTGCCCCCGATAGCGGTGTCTCAGCCATGGATGTATCAACTGACACTCCCTCATCGGGGGCAAGCCCCCTCCCACATAGGCCCTGTGTGTACTGATACTCTGATGCAAACCTTCCGATCCGAGTCCGCGATGCCCCGGCCCAACCGCCACACACTCTTTCCCTTCCTCAGCTGGCTCCCGCGCCAAACCCGTGCCAGCGTCGGCCGGGATGCAATCGTCGGCCTCAGTGGCGCAGTCCTCGCCCTGCCACAGTCGATTGCCTACGCGCTGATTGCCGGTCTCCCACCCGAGTACGGCCTGTACGCCGCGATCATCCCGGTACTGATCGCTTGCCTCTGGGGTTCGTCCTGGCACTTGATCTGCGGGCCCACGGCGGCGATTTCCATTGTGCTGTACGCCAGCGTCAGTCCATTGGCCGTGCCGGGGTCACAGGACTACATCACCCTGATCCTGCTGCTGACCTTCCTCGCCGGCGTTTTCCAGTGGCTGTTGGGCATGCTGCGCTTCGGCGCGTTGGTAAATTTTGTATCGCACTCGGTGGTGCTCGGGTTCACCTTGGGTGCCGCCGTGGTGATCGCCCTCGGCCAGTTGCCCAACCTGATGGGGCTGGATCTGCCAAGCCAGGCCACCGCCATCAATAGCTTGTTGGCACTGATTCATCACAGCGGCGAATGGGACCACGCGTCCCTCTTACTGGGGTTTGGCACGTTTCTGGTCGGCGCGCTGCTCAAGTACCTGGTGCCTCGCTGGCCAACGCTGTTGATTGCGCTGGCACTGGGCAGCCTGGTGGCGTGGCTGTGGCCAGCGATGTTCGGGCACGTAGCGCTGGTCAGTTCGTTTGTGGGCAAACTGCCGCCGTTCAGCCCGTTGCCGATGGACCTGGACATGCTCCTGCGCCTGCTGCCGAGCGCCGTGGCGGTGGGCATGCTCGGGTTGGTGACCAGCCTGTCGATTGCCCGCTCGTTGTCGGCGCGCTCACAGCAATTGCTCGACGCCAACCAGGAAGTCCGTGCACAGGGTCTATCCAATATCGTGGGCGGATTTTTCTCCGGCTACCTGTCAGCCGGCTCGTTCACACGTTCCGGCCTCAGCTACGAGGCGGGCGCCTGCTCGCCGTTGGCCGGGGTGTTTTCCGCGTTATGGGTGGCGTTGTTCGCGTTATTTGGCGCGGCCCTGATCGCCCATATCCCGATCCCGAGCATGGCCGCGAGCATCTTGCTGATCAGTTGGGGGCTGGTGGACCGTCGCGGCATTCGTGCGCTGTTCCGCGTCAGTCGCGCCGAGTTTGTGGTGATGAGCTTGACGTGTGTGGCCACCTTGTTGCTGGAGCTGCAAACCGCCATTTATGCAGGGGTGCTGGCGTCGCTGTTTTTCTACCTCAAGCGCACCTCCCAGCCACGGGTACAACAGTGGCGAGATGGCGATGAGGATGTGCTGCGCGTGGGCGGCTCGATCTTTTTCGGCGCCAGCCATTACCTGCAAGTGCGTCTGCAAAGCCTGCAGGGCGAGCGGGTGGTGATCGAGGCGCAGCAGATCAACTTTATCGACTATTCAGGGGTGGAGATGCTGCACCAGGAGGCTCGGCGCTTGCGTGGGCTGGGCCGCAGTTTGACGCTGCGCCGGGCCAGGCCGCAGGTGGTGGAAGAGTTGAGAAAGCTGGAAGGGGCCGACAATTGCCCCATCCAGTTCCAAGACTGAAAACGATCAACAATGTGGAAGGGGGCTTGCCCCCGATAGCGGTGTGTCAGCCATGGATGTATCAACTGACACTCCCTCATCGGGGGCAAGCCCCCTCCCACATTTGGATCAGTGTCAGATCAACTGGCGGCGAAGTTCAGCCAATACAGGCGCCGAATCCGGGCGCACGCCGCGCCACAGGTAGAAGGCTTCCGCCGCCTGTTCCACCAGCATGCCCAGGCCATCCATCGCCACCGCTGCACCGTGCTCCGTCGCCCAACGGCAGAACGCGGTCGGTTCCTTGGCGTACATCATGTCGTAGCAAAAGGTCTTGCCCGGCTCGATCAGGCTACCCGCAATCGGCGGTACATCGCCTGACAGGCTGGCGGACGTGGCGTTGATGATCACGTCCACCGGCTCACGCAGCCAGTCGAAACCGCTGGCAGATACCGGGCCCAGGTCGTCGAACAGCTCGGCGAGCAATTCGGCCTTTTCCACGGTGCGGTTGGCGATGATCAGCGAGCCCGGCTGCTCGGCCAGCAACGGTTCCAGCGCGCCACGCACCGCACCACCCGCGCCCAGCAGCAGGATGCGTTTGCCTTGCAGGCTCAGCCCGGCGTTGATGGTGAGATCGCGCACCAGGCCGGCGCCATCGGTGTTGTCGCCCAACAGGCTGCCGTCTGCCAGCTTGCTCAAGGTATTCACCGCACCGGCACGTTGGGCGCGCTCGGTCAGGGTGTCGGCCAGTCGGTAGGCGTCTTCCTTGAACGGCACGGTGACATTGGCGCCACGGCCCTGCAGAAAGAACTCACGGGCACAGCCGGTGAAATCATCCAAGGGCGCCAGCAGTGTGCTGTAGTCCAGTTGCTCGCCGGTCTGCTCGGCGAACATGCGGTGGATCAGCGGCGACTTGCTGTGGCCGATGGGGTTGCCGAAGACGACATAACGGTCCATCAGACAGCCGCCTTGGGTGCGTCAAGGCCAAGCCAGTCACGGTCTTGCAGGAAGTAGTCGGTGAGGCGTGCTTCTTCGCTGCCGGCCTCGGCCTTCCAGTCGTAGCTCCAGCGCACTTGCGGCGGCAGCGACATCAGGATCGACTCGGTACGCCCGCCCGATTGCAACCCGAACAAGGTGCCACGGTCGTAGACCAGGTTGAATTCAACGTAGCGGCCTCGGCGGAATTCCTGGAATTCGCGCTGTTGCTCGGTGTAGGCGATGGCCTTGCGGCGCTGCACGATCGGCAGGTAGGCGTCGAGGTAGGCATCGCCGATGGCACGGATGAAGGCGAAGCAGGTGTCGAAGCCCCACTCGTTCAGGTCATCGAAAAACAGGCCGCCGATACCGCGCGGTTCGTTGCGGTGCTTGATGTGGAAGTAAGTGTCGCACCAGGCTTTGTAGCGCGAATACACGTCAGGACCGAACGGCGCACAGGCCTGCTCGGCCACCCGGTGCCAGTGGATGCAGTCTTCTTCGTTGCCGTAGTAAGGCGTGAGGTCGAAGCCACCGCCGAACCACCACACCGGTTCTTCGCCTTCTTTTTCTGCGATGAAAAACCGCACGTTGGCGTGGGACGTCGGCACATGAGGATTGTGCGGGTGGATCACCAGCGACACGCCCAGGGCCTCGAAACCGCGACCGGCCAGCTCGGGCCGATGCGCACTGGCAGAAGGAGGGAGGCCGCTGCCAAACACATGGGAAAAGTTAACGCCGCCTTTTTCGATCACCGTACCGTTCTCGATCACACGGGTGCGACCGCCGCCGCCGGCAGGCCGGGTCCAGGCGTCTTCGATAAAGCGAGTGTCCGTCTCGAAGGTTTCCAGGGCGCTGCAAATGCGGTCTTGCAGGTCAAGCAGGTAGGCCTTTACAGCCTCGGTGCGGGTAGTCATGGCATCACCTTGAATCGGGCAAAGCTACGCGAGGCCATTGGGCGTCGGCGGCAAATGGGCGCACAGGATAACACCGCACCCATGTGCGTCGCAGTTGACGAAGATCAAGCTTAGGAGTCCGATAGGGGGCTACGCGATTCGAACCCAGGAGAAGTGCAGATGGCCAAACGTATCCAGTTCAGCGCCCATGGCGGCCCCGAAGTGCTTGAGTATGTGGACTACACGCCGGCCGAGCCTGGCCCGCAGCAGGTTCGCGTGCGTAACGAGGCGATCGGCCTGAACTTCATCGACACCTATTTCCGCAGCGGCCTGTACGCGCCGCCGGCCTTGCCATCGGGGCTGGGCGCAGAAGGCGCCGGCGTGGTCGATGCCGTCGGCAGTGAAGTCACCCAATTCAAAGTCGGCGATCGCGTGGCCTACGGCAGTGGCCCGCTGGGCGCCTACAGCCAACTGCATGTGTTGCCCGCCGCCAACCTGGTGCACCTGCCGGACGATATCAGCTTCGAACAGGCCGCCGGTGCCATGCTCAAGGGCCTGACCGTGCAGTATCTGCTGCGACAGACCTATGAACTCAAAGGCGGTGAAACCATCTTGTTCCACGCCGCAGCCGGTGGTGTGGGCTCCCTGGCGTGCCAGTGGGCCAAGGCTTTGGGCGTGAAGCTGATCGGTACCGTGAGCTCGCCGGAAAAGGCCGCCCTGGCCAAATCCCTCGGCGCCTGGGAAACCATCGACTACAGCAAGGAAAACGTCGCCCAGCGCGTGCTGGAGTTGACCGACGGCAAAAAGGTGCCGGTGGTGTATGACGGCGTCGGCAAGGACACCTGGCTGACCTCGCTGGACAGCGTGGCCCCGCGTGGGCTGGTGGTGAGTTTCGGCAATGCGTCGGGCGCAGTGGATGGGGTGAACCTGGGAATCCTGTCGGCCAAGGGCTCGCTGTACGTCACCCGGCCGACCTTGGCTACCTATGCCAACAACCCGCAGAACCTGCAGGCGATGGCCGATGATCTGTTCTCGATGATCAAGAGCGGCAAGGTGCGCATTGATATCAACCAGCGGTACTCGTTGGCGGAGGCGGCCAAGGCGCAGGCCGAGTTGTCGGCGCGACGCACGACGGGGTCGACCATTCTGTTGCCGTAAGGCAACGGATATCTGGAGTCTGTAAGGGCCTCATCGCGGGCAAGCCCGGCTCCCACATTTGACCGTGTTGTCATGAAAGACGCGGATCAGGTGTGGGAGCCGGGCTTGCCCGCGATGACCGCACCTCGGTCTCAGGAAGGCCGCACAACCTCACCGGTCACCAGGTCACGAATCAGGCTGGGGTTCTTGCGCCCACCCAGGGCGCCACCCAACACCAGGTCCACCTGGCCACGGAAGTATTGCTCCACGCGAATCCGCGTACGCGCCGCCGGGCGACCCTGAGGGTTGGCCGAGGTGGAAATCAACGGCCCTACCAGTGAGCACAAATCCCGCACCAGCGGATGGTCAGTCACCCGCAGCGCCACCGTGTCATGCACACCTGTCACCCATTCCGGCAGCAAGTCCTGATGGGGCACCAGCCAGGTATTCGGCCCGGGCCAGGTGGCGGCCATGCGGTCGATCCATTCCTGCGGGAAGTCTTCGAAGAGAAAGTCGAACTGGCGGATGCTGTCCGCCACCAGGATCAGGCCCTTGTCCACCGAGCGATTCTTGATGGCGAGCAAACGGTCCACTGCTTCTTCGTTCCACGGGTCGCAGCCCAGGCCCCAAACCGCTTCGGTTGGGTAGGCAATCACTGCGCCTGCGCGAATTTCTCGTGCGGTTTCCAGCACACGCCACCGGTTGACCATTGTTCACTCTCCAGACTAAAGCTCTGCGCAGTTTACCGATCTTCGTTACAAAACCTAGCAGCGCGCAAGCCAGCGCCCGCTTTCGCAGATGACCTGGCCTTCAAGCTCCAGCTCCGTAAGCGTCGCCAACACCTGGGACAACGGCCGCCCGCTGGCAATCGCCAGCGCTTCACTGGTGTGCGGCGCCGCGTGCAGCAGCGCTACCAGCGGATGGGTCACCGGCATCGGCTCCGGACGGGACAGCGCCTGCCAGCCGCGCAAGCCTTCAAGAATGTGCTCGATGGTCTCCACCAATACCGCACCGTCGCGAATCAACTGATGGCAACCCTTGGCGCCGGGATGATGGATGGAGCCCGGAATCGCGTACACCTCACGGCCCTGCTCGGCCGCCAGCTTGGCCGTAATCAGCGAACCACTGGCCATGCTCGCCTCCACCACCAATACGCCAAGGGACAGCCCGCTGATGATGCGGTTACGCCTGGGAAAGTTGCCGGCCTGAGGCGGGGCGTCCAGCGGAAACTCGGAAACCACGGCGCTGCCCTGGTCAATCATCGCCGCCGCCAGCCGTCGGTGGCGCTGTGGATAAAAATTTTCGAGCCCGGTGCCGAGGACGCCGATTGTCTGGCCGCCCACGTCCAATGCGGCTTGATGGGCGGCGCCGTCAATACCCAAGGCCAGGCCGCTGGTGATGACAAAACCCGCGCTCGCCAGGCTGCGGGAAAATGCAGCGGCGGTGTCCATGCCAGGACGGGATGCGCGGCGGCTTCCCACCATCGCCAGTTGCGGTTTTTCCAGGATCAGAGGGTCACCCGCGACGAACAACAGCGGCGGCGCGTCGTCAATCTGGGCGAGCAGTGCGGGGTACTCCGGTTGGTCCCACATCAGCAAATGCTGGGTAGGGCACCCCAGCCAGGCCAATGCCGCGCTGGCGCCCTCGCGGATTTCATGGCTGCGCCGGGCATCGGCGCTGATGGCCGGCAACCCTAGCGAACGCCAGGCACTGGCGGGAGCACTGATGGCCTTTGACGCAGAGCCGAACGCTTCGATCAATAAGCGAAAACGCTTGGGGCCCAGTTCCGGCAGCCTGTGCAAGCGTAGTCGGGCTTCCAGTTCTGACGGGGATATTTCATGACTGTTTATCGGATTCATTTGATCATCCTTGACCGGAACAAGCTGTGGATAACTCTGTTGGTAACTTATTTAGCAACCTATTCATTGTGTTTGATGCGCAGTCTCGAAACGGTCCATCACCGCCAGCGGTCGCGAGGCATTGAGGATCAGGCCGTAGCTGAGCTTTTCGTAGGTGCGAAATACCAGCAGGGTGCCGGCACGTTCATCGGGGAGTCGGGTCGGCGTGCCGGTGAGGCTGTCGCGCACGGTGGCGCCAGCCTTGATCACGCTGAGCAGTTGGCCTTCGACCAGGCCGTCACGGCGGCCTTTGTTCAGGGTGACAGCATCGAGCACGCCGATCTGGGTGACACCCTTGGGGATATCGATGATGTGCCCTTCGATGAAGGGTGCCGTTGAAATGACCTCAAGGGTGGCCGGATCGACAGGAGATTGCGCACGTAGCAGGCGGTCACCCGGGCGCACCTCCTGGGTCACTCGCTGCACGGCCAGGGTGGTGAGGTCGCCAGCCGTGACGAAACGGGCAGTGCCGATATCGTCGGCGTTGATGCCCAGTAGTTCTTGGGTCTGCGGGTCGGTGTAGACCTTGCCGCGTCGGAATATTCCGTAATGGGGTTGGGAAGGATCCAGGTTGCCCCTGGCATGCACCCGCTCACCGTTGCCCCCCAGCACTCGACCCGCATCAGCGGCAACAATGTACGGCGCGCTGTCCAGGTCCTGTGGCGAATCAAGAATGCGGTTGTGCAGTAAAAAGCGCTGGATGGCCTGTTGTGTCGATTGATCCAGGCGCTGGACGGGCTGGGGCAGCAGGGCCATGGCAAACGGGGCCCACAGCAGCAAGACGAGTAGCGATTTCCTCATGGGGTGAATCTCCTTTATTATGTGCGTTCGCGTGAAATGCCAGGGCCTTCGCGGCTTCGGGGCGTTTCACACCGGCTGTCTGGGTCCATCCCAACGCCGATTTGCCTTTACCTCACATGTGCAGCAATTACGCTTATGGCTATTTTGAACATCCTCGAATTTCCCGACTCGCGTTTGCGCACGATCGCCAAGCCGGTGGCCGTAGTGGACGACAAGGTTCGTCAGTTGGTCGATGACATGTTTGAAACAATGTATGAAGCCCCGGGCATCGGCCTCGCCGCGACCCAGGTCAACGTACACCTGCGTGTCGTGGTCATGGACCTGTCGGAAGATCGCAGCGAACCGATGGTGTACATCAACCCCGAGTTCGAACCGCTGACCGACGAGATGGGCGAGTATCAGGAAGGCTGCCTGTCGGTGCCCGAGTTCTACGAGAACGTCGAGCGCCCGCTGCGCGTGAAGATCAAGGCTCTGGACCGCGACGGCAAGCCGTTCGAGCGGATTGCCGAAGGCCTGCTGGCGGTGTGCATCCAGCACGAATGCGACCACCTCAACGGCAAGCTGTTTGTCGATTACCTGTCCACGCTCAAGCGCGACCGGATCAAGAAGAAGCTGGAAAAAAAGCATCGCCAGCAAGCTTGATGCCCTTCTTCCAAAGGCTTGCTGCGGCAAGCCTTTTTCTTTTGTGACTGCTTTTAACCGAGACCTCCCATGACCGAGCCACTGCGCATTGTTTTTGCCGGCACTCCAGAATTCGCCGCCGAACACCTCAAGGCCCTGCTTGCCAGCCCTTATGACATCGTCGCGGTGTACACCCAGCCGGATCGCCCGGCCGGTCGCGGGCAAAAACTGATGCCAAGCCCGGTCAAGCAGCTGGCGCTGGAGCACAATATTCCCGTGCTGCAGCCGCCGACCCTGCGTAATACCGAAGCCCAAGCCGAGCTGGCAGCACTGAAGCCTGACCTGTTGGTGGTCGTAGCCTACGGCTTGATCCTGCCGCAAGTGGTGCTGGATATCCCGCGCCTGGGCTGCATCAACAGCCATGCCTCGCTGCTGCCACGCTGGCGCGGTGCGGCGCCGATCCAACGTGCCGTGGAAGCCGGCGACAGCGAAAGCGGCGTAACCGTGATGCGCATGGAGGCGGGCTTGGACACCGGCCCGATGCTGCTCAAGGTCACCACCCCGATCACCGGCGAAGACACCGGCGGCAGCCTGCACGACCGCCTCGCCGAACTGGGCCCGCCCGCCGTGATCCAGGCCATCGCCGGCCTGGCCGCCGGCACCCTGGAGGGCGAAGTCCAGGACGACAGCCTGGCCACCTACGCCCACAAACTGAACAAAGACGAAGCGCGTATCGACTGGAGCCGCCCGGCCGTGGAGCTGGAACGCCTGGTACGCGCCTTCAACCCCTGGCCGGTCTGCCACAGCACCCTCAATGGCGAAGCCGTAAAAGTGTTGGCCGCCAAACTCGCCGAGGGCAAAGGCGCTCCAGGTGAAATCATCGGCGCCAGCAAGGACGGCCTGCTGGTCGCATGCGGCGAGCAGGCGCTGTGCCTGACCCGTCTGCAATTGCCGGGTGGCAAGGCGCTTAATTTCAGTGATTTGTTCAACAGCCGTCGTGAGAAATTTGCTGTAGGCACCATCCTCGGGACAGCCCAATGAACCCACGTCTGGCTGCCGCCAAGGCTCTCGCCGCCGTCCTCAACGGCAAGGCGTCGCTGAACAGTTCATTGCCGACCCAGTTGGACAAGGTCGAAGACCGCGATCGCGGTTTCACCCAGGACCTGGCCTTCGGCACCGCGCGCTGGCAGCCACGCCTGTCGGCACTGGCGGCCAAGTTGCTGCAGAAGCCGTTCAAGGCCGCCGATGCCGATGTGGAAGCGCTGCTGCTGGTGGGCCTCTATCAGTTGCTCTACACCCGTGTGCCGGCCCACGCAGCCATCGGCGAGACGGTCGGTTGCGCCGACAAACTGAAAAAGCCCTGGGCCAAGGCCCTGCTCAACGCCGTGCTGCGCCGCGCCCAGCGCGAAAGCGAAGCACTGCTGGCCGAGCTGGAACATGACCCGGTGGTGCGTACCGCTCACCCGCGCTGGCTGCAAAAATCCCTGAAGGCGTTCTGGCCCGAACAGTGGGAAGCCATCTGCGCGGCTAACAATGCGCATCCGCCGATGATCCTGCGGGTCAACCGCCGTCACCACAGCCGTGACGCCTACCTGCAATTGCTCACTACCGCCGGCATCAATGCCACGCCCTGCGTGTACAGCGTCGACGGCATCGTGCTCGAAACGGCCACCGATGTGCGCAACCTGCCGGGCTTTGCCGAAGGCTGGATCAGCGTGCAGGACGAGGCCGCACAACTGGCTGCCGACCTGCTCGACCTGGCACCGGGCCAACGCGTCCTCGACGCCTGCTGCGCGCCAGGCGGTAAGACGTGTCACATTCTGGAGGTCGAAAAGGACTTGGCCGGTGTCGTCGCCGTCGACCTGGAAGCCAAGCGCCTGGTGCGCGTGCGTGAAAACCTGGCGCGCCTGGGCCTCAGCGCCGAGCTGATTGCCGCCGACGGCCGTGACACCGCGACGTGGTGGGACGGCAAACCCTTCCAGCGCATCCTGCTCGATGCACCCTGTTCCGCCACCGGCGTAATCCGTCGCCACCCGGACATCAAGCTCACCCGCCAACCCGATGACATCGCCGCCCTGGCCGTGCTGCAGGGCGAGTTGCTCGACGCGATGTGGCCGACCCTGGAAGTCGGCGGCATCCTGCTCTACGCCACCTGCTCCACCTTGCCGACGGAAAACACCGAGGTGATCGAAGCCTTCCTCGCCCGCACCAGCGGTGCACGGGAGCTGGACCTCGCCACCGCCGCTGGCATCAAGCAGCCCCACGGTCGCCAGTTGCTCGCGCAAGAAGGCGGACACGATGGCTTCTACTACGCCAAACTGATCAAGATCGCCGCCGCGCGCGGCTGAACGGGTTAAAGGGAGTGACCGGATGAAAATCATCATCCTTGGGGCAGGGCAGGTTGGTGGCACCTTGGCCGAACATTTGGCCAGCGAAGCCAACGACATCACCGTGGTCGACACCGACAGCGAGCGCCTGCGCAACCTCGGCGACCGCCTCGACATCCGCACCGTCCAAGGCCGCGCCTCGTTCCCGACCGTGCTGCGCCAGGCCGGTGCGGATGACGCCGACATGCTGGTGGCCGTGACCAACAGTGACGAAACCAACATGGTCGCCTGCCAGGTGGCCCACACCCTGTTCCACACGCCGACCAAGATCGCCCGCGTACGCGAAGCGGCTTACCTGACTCGCGCCGGGCTGTTCGACAACGATGCGATTCCGGTAGACGTACTGATCAGTCCGGAGCAGGTGGTAACCCACTACATCAAGCGCCTGATCGAAATCCCGGGTGCTCTGCAAGTGATCGACTTTGCCGGCGGCAAGGCGCAACTGGTCGCGGTAAAGGCCTACTACGGCGGCCCGCTGGTGGGCCAGCAACTGCGCCAGTTGCGCGAGCATATGCCGAATGTGGAAACCCGCGTCGCGGCGATTTTCCGGCGTGACCGTCCGATCCTGCCCCAGGGCGATACGGTGATCGAGGCCGACGACGAAGTGTTTTTCATCGCCGCCAAGGCGAATATTCGCGCGGTGATGAGCGAAATGCGCCGTCTCGATGAGACCTACAAGCGCATCGTCATCGCCGGCGGTGGGCAGATCGGTGAGCGTCTGGCCGAAGCCATCGAAAGCCGCTACCAGGTGAAGATCATCGAGATGAGCCCGGCACGTTGCCGGCATTTGTCCGACACCCTGGACAGCACCGTCGTACTGCAAGGCAGCGCCTCGGACCGCGACCTGCTGATGGAAGAAAACATCGCCGACGCCGACATCTTCCTGGCACTGACCAACGATGACGAAGCCAACATCATGTCGTCGTTGCTGGCCAAGCGGCTGGGGGCAAAGAAGGTGATGACCATCATCAACAACCCAGCCTACGTGGACCTGATCCAGGGCGGTGATATCGACATCGCCATCAGCCCGCAGCTGGCTACCATCGGCACCTTGCTCGCCCACGTACGCCGGGGCGATATCGTCAGCGTGCATTCCCTGCGCCGTGGTGCGGCGGAAGCCATCGAGGCGATTGCCCATGGCGACTCCAAGTCGAGCAAGGTGATCGGCAAGGCCATCCGCGATATCGGCTTGCCGCCGGGTACCACCATTGGCGCGATCATCCGTGACGAAGAGGTGATCATTGCCCACGACGATACGGTGATCCAAACCGGGGACCATGTGATTCTGTTCCTGGTGGACAAGAAACATATCCGCGATGTGGAGAAGCTGTTCCACGTGGGGTTGAGCTTTTTCTGATCGAATGGAGTGAACGGCATGCTCGAATCCCTGGAGAAAATGCTCGCCAAGGGTGTGGATAACGCCCTGCTGCGGTTTGGCTTGGGCAAGGGTTATCTGGATCTGAAGGACAACGCCAAGGCGGCGGAGCATTTGAGCAAGTGCGTCGAGTTCGACCCGAAGTATTCGGCGGCGTGGAAGTTGTTGGGCAAGGCGCTGTTGGGGTTGGAAGATCGTGCAGCGGCGCGGCTGGCGTGGGAGAAGGGGATAGAAGCGGCGCTTGCTCACGGCGACAAGCAGGCAGAGAAAGAGATGACCGTGTTCCTGAAAAAACTCGATCGCCAAGCCTGAGCAGGACTTAAATGTGGGAGGGGGCAAGCCCCCTCCCACATTGGTTTTGCGTTGATCTTGAATCAGTACCAGCGCTCTTCACCCGGCGGGCGTTTCTTGAAGCGCTTCATGCTCCACATGTACTGGCTCGGGTAGGCACCGACGTAACGTTCCACCACCTTGCTCATCGCCGCGCAGGACGTGGCGGTATCGGTGCTGTACATGTCTTCCGGCGCCGCTTCCAGAATCACCTTGTAGCCCGAGCCATCCGGCAGCCGCAGTGCATGCAGGAACACGCCCACCGCCTTGTGGCCAGCAAGCATGTTCGGCACGAACTTGCTGGTGAGCGCCTGGGTGGCGAAGAACGGCACGAAGATCCCGGCGGATTCGGCCGGCTCCGGGTCGGCGGGAATCCCCACCTGGCCGCCCTTGCGCACTTCCTTGATCACGCTGAGGATGCCTTCCTTGGTCGACGCGGCCACGCGGTTACCCAGTTGCACGCGCTGCTTGCGCAGCAGTTCATCCACCGCCTTGAGCTTGGGCGGGCGGTAGAAAATGATCGGCTTGCACTGGCTGCAATAGAAGTGGTTGAGCACTTCCCAGTTGCCCAGATGGCTGGTGATGCCGACCACGCCTTTGCCCGAGGCCAGGGCTTCGTGCAGCACTTCCAGGCCTTCGACTTCACGTACCAGGTCGATGGAGCGCTGGGCCGGCCAGATCCAGGCGCAGGCGCTTTCGGTGAGGGACTTGCCGATGTCCATCAGGCTCTGGCCGACCAGGCGCTCACGGGCAGCCGGGTCCATGTCCGGGAAGCACTTGGAGAGGTTGATCCGCACCGTGTCACGGGAGCGGTTGGGGGTTTTCCACATGATCCAGCCGATGGCCGTGCCAACCGCCTGGACAGCGCGCCAGGGCAGCAGGGCAAACAACCGCAGAGCGCCTACCAGCAAGGCGCCTTTAAACTTTTCCACAGGTCACTCCTGATCGTGTGTGGTGCGCAAAGCGCGCATTCTAACCGGCGTTGGCCAAGTCCGCGTAACGGTCGCAGTCCTGAGTGTGGTCCATGACCATGCCCGAGGCCTGCATGAAGGCGTAGCAAATGGTCGGCCCGACGAAGGTGAAACCGGCTTTTTTCAGGGCCTTGCTCATGGCTTCGGCTTCGGGCGTGATCGCCGGGACTTCGCTGCGGTCCTTGAAGTGATTGACCTTGGGTTTGCCGCCGACGAAGGACCAGAGCAAACCCACCGGTTCCTCCAGCGCCAGCCAGGCAGCGGCGTTGCGCCGAGTGGCGTTGAGCTTCAGGCGGTTGCGCACGATGCCCGGATCGAGCATCAGCGCGTCTATCTCGGCGTCGCTCAGTTGGGCCAAGCGCTGCGCATCAAACCCGAATAAGACCTTCCGATAATGCTCGCGTTTGCGTAAAACGGTGATCCAGGACAGGCCCGCCTGGAACCCTTCGAGCAAAAGCAACTCGAACAAACCCTGCGCATCGCGCAGCGGCGTTCCCCACTCCTGATCGTGATAAGCCATGTACAGCGGATCTTCAGAACACCAAAAGCAGCGTGGCATAAGGCTCCAGGGAGTGGTGGCGGGGCCGAATCGGGTATACTCCCGCTCTTTAAATCGCAGCCCAAGTAACAGGTGAATTTCGTGAGCCAGCCTACGCCAGCCGTGCGTACCTTCCAAGACTTGATCCTCGCCCTCCAGCAATACTGGGCCGAGCAAGGTTGTGTGGTACTTCAGCCCTACGATATGGAAGTAGGCGCCGGCACTTTCCACACCGCTACATTCCTGCGGGCCATCGGCCCGGAAACCTGGAACGCCGCTTATGTGCAGCCCAGTCGTCGCCCGACTGACGGCCGCTACGGCGAAAACCCGAACCGTCTGCAGCACTACTACCAGTTCCAGGTGGTATTGAAGCCGAACCCGGACAACTTCCAGGAACTCTACCTGGGCTCGCTCAAGCATGTGGGCCTGGACCCATTGGTCCACGACATCCGTTTCGTCGAAGACAACTGGGAATCGCCGACCCTGGGCGCCTGGGGCCTGGGCTGGGAAGTCTGGCTCAACGGCATGGAAGTGACGCAGTTCACTTACTTCCAGCAGGCCGGTGGTATCGAGTGCTACCCGGTGACCGGCGAGATCACCTACGGTCTCGAGCGCCTGGCCATGTACCTGCAGGGCGTGGACTCGGTCTACGACCTGGTGTGGGCTGACGGCCCGTTCGGCAAGGTCACCTACGGCGACGTGTTCCACCAGAACGAAGTGGAGCAGTCCACCTACAACTTCGAACACGCCAACGTCGACAAGCTGTTCGAACTGTTCGATTTCTACGAAAGCGAAGCCAAGCGCCTGATCGAGCTCGACCAGCCGCTGCCGTTGCCAAGCTATGAAATGGTGTTGAAGGCCTCCCATACCTTCAACCTGCTGGACGCGCGCCGTGCCATCTCGGTAACCGCGCGCCAGCAATACATCCTGCGTGTACGCACCCTGGCGCGTTCCGTCGCCCAAGCCTACCTGCTGGCTCGCGCCAAGCTGGGCTTCCCGATGGCCACCCCGGACCTGCGTGATGAAGTGTTGGCTAAGCTGGAGGCTGCACAATGAGTGTTCAAGATTTCCTGGTTGAACTGGGCACCGAAGAGCTGCCACCCAAGGCACTGAACACCCTGGCCGATGCGTTCCTGGCCGGTATCGAAAAGGGCCTGCAAACCGCCGGCCTGAAATTCGCCGCGAAAAAAGTCTATGCCGCGCCGCGCCGCCTGGCCGTGTTGCTGACCGCACTGGAAACCCAGCAGCCGGACCGCAGCATCAACCTCGACGGCCCACCGCGCCAGGCCGCTTTCGACGCCGAAGGCAACCCGACCCAGGCCGCCCTGGGTTTCGCCAAGAAGTGTGGCGTGGAACTGAGTGAGATCGACCAGAGCGGCCCGAAACTGCGGTTCAGCCAGGTCATCACGGGCAAGCCGACCGCCAGCCTGCTGCCAACCATCGTCGAAGATTCGTTGAACGACCTGCCGATCCCCAAGCGTATGCGCTGGGGTGCACGCAAGGAAGAGTTCGTACGCCCAACCCAATGGCTGGTGATGCTGCTCGGTGACCAGGTCATCGACTGCACCATCCTCGCCCAGAAGGCCGGCCGTGACTCCCGTGGCCACCGCTTCCATCATCCGCAAGCGGTACGTATCACTTCGCCGGCCAACTACCTCAACGATCTGCGCGCTGCCTATGTGCTGGCTGATGCCAACGAGCGTCGCGAGCTGATCAGCAAGCGCACCGAAGAACTGGCCCGCCTGCAGGAGGGCACCGCCATCGTGCCGCCAAGCCTGCTCGACGAAGTGACCGCGCTGGTTGAATGGCCAGTGCCGCTGGTGTGCTCGTTCGAGGAGCGTTTCCTCGACGTGCCGCAGGAAGCCCTGATCACCACCATGCAGGACAACCAGAAGTACTTCTGCCTGCTGGACGTGGACGGCAAATTGCTGCCGCGCTTTATCACCGTGGCCAACATCGAGAGCAAGGACCCGCAGCAGATCATCGCCGGTAACGAGAAAGTCGTGCGCCCGCGCCTGACCGACGCCGAGTTCTTCTTCAAGCAAGACAAGAAACAGAAGCTGGAAGACTTCAACCTGCGCCTGCAGAACGTGGTGTTCCAGGAAAAACTCGGCAGCGTCTACGACAAAGCTGTGCGGGTTTCCAAGCTGGCCGCCTACATTGCGCCGCGCATTGGTGGTGACTCCGCCTGGGCTGCCCGCGCTGGCCTGCTGTCCAAGTGCGACCTGGCCACCGAGATGGTCGGCGAGTTCCCGGAGATGCAAGGCGTAGCCGGTTACTACTACGCCCTCAACGACGGCGAGCCGGACGACGTGGCACTGGCCCTGAACGAGCAGTACATGCCGCGCGGTGCCGGCGCTGAATTGCCAAGCACCCTGACCGGTGCAGCCGTGGCCATCGCCGACAAGCTGGACACCCTGGTGGGTATCTTCGGTATCGGCATGTTGCCAACCGGCAGCAAAGACCCGTATGCCCTGCGCCGTGCGGCCCTGGGCGTGCTGCGTATCCTGATCGACAAAAAGCTGGACCTCGACCTGACCCAGGCCGTGGTGTTCGCGGTCGGCCAGTTCGGTGCCAAGGTCAAACAGGCCGGCCTGGCCGAGCAAGTGCTGGAGTTTGTGTTCGACCGCCTGCGTGCGCGTTACGAAGACGAAGGCGTGGACGTGTCGGTGTACTTGTCGGTACGTGCCCTGCAGCCGGGTTCGGCGCTGGACTTCGACCAGCGCGTACAAGCCGTGCAGGCGTTCCGCAAACTGCCGGAAGCCGACGCCCTGGCCGCCGTGAACAAGCGTGTGTCGAACCTGCTGAGCAAGGCCGAAGGCCTGGGCAACGCTGACGTCGACCCTGGCCTGTTTGCCGATGCCAAGGAGTTCTCGCTGAACTCGGCCATCGCCAAGGCGGAAAACGCGGTGAAGCCGCTGATCGCTGAGCGCAACTACGCCGAAGCATTGGCGCGCCTGGCCACCTTGCGTGAGCCGGTGGATGCGTTCTTCGAAGCGGTGATGATCAATGCCGACGATGCCGGCGTGCGGAAAAACCGCTACGCCATGCTGGCGCGCCTGCGTGGCTTGTTCGTCAACATCGCTGACATTTCGACGCTGAGCTGACCATGTTGAAACTGCTGATTCTCGATCGGGACGGGGTGATCAACTACGACTCCGACGCTTACATCAAGTCGGTGGCGGAATGGATTCCACTGCCCGGCTCCATCGAGGCCATCGCGCAGTTGAGCAAAGCCGGCTGGACGGTGGCGATCGCCACCAACCAGTCCGGAATTGCTCGCGGGTACTACGACATCGCCACCCTGGACGCCATGCACGCACGCCTGCGTGCACTGGTGGCCGAGCAGGGCGGTGAGGTGGGGCTGGTGGTGTACTGCCCCCACGGGCCGGATGAGGGCTGCGATTGCCGCAAACCCAAGCCTGGCATGTTGAAAACCATTGCAGAACATTACAAGGTGCCCTTGGCTGGGCTATGGTTCGTCGGGGACAGCCTCGGTGACCTGGAGGCGGCCAAAGCCGTCGACTCTCAGCCAGTTTTGGTCAAGACCGGGAAAGGCGAAAAGACCCAGGCGAAAAACCTGCCGGTAGGCACCTTGATTTTTGACGATCTGGCGGCCGTTGCCGCAGAACTTATCAACAACTAGCCGCCCTCGACTTCCTGACCAAGGACTGTTCGGGAGTGCGCTTTTAACAGGCGGGCGTTGTCCCGCAACGGTAAATGCCGCCATGTCGATTTTGCAGGCCATCAGAACCTTTTTCTTTTACCTGCTGTTGGGCACCAGTTCGTTTCTCTGGTGCACCCTGAGCTTTTTTATTGCGCCCTTCTTGCCGTTCAAGGCGCGCTACCGCTTCATCAACGTTTACTGGTGCCGCTGCGCGTTGTGGCTGACCAAGGTGTTCCTGAACATCCGCTTCGAGATCAGGGGCGCGGAAAATGTCCCGGACCAGCCGTGCGTGATTCTGTCGAACCATCAGAGCACTTGGGAGACGTTCTTTCTCTCGGCGTACTTCTCGCCGTTGAGCCAGGTGCTCAAGCGTGAGTTGCTGTATGTGCCGTTCTTCGGCTGGGCCATGGCCATGTTGCGTCCGATCGCCATCGACCGCGACAACCCCAAGGCAGCGCTCAAGCACGTGGCCAAGAAGGGCGATGAACTGCTCAAGGATAACGTGTGGGTACTGATCTTCCCGGAAGGGACTCGCGTGCCCTACGGCACCGTAGGCAAGTTCTCACGCGGGGGTACGGCTTTGGCAGTCAATGCCAACTTGCCCGTGCTGCCGATTGCCCATAACGCCGGCAAGTTCTGGCCAAAGACCGGATGGGCCAAGCGCGAAGGCATCATCACCGTGGTGATTGGCGAACCGATGTACGCAGAAGGTGAAGGCCCACGTGCCATTGCAGCGCTGAATGACCGCGCTCAGGCGTGGAATGAAGCGCAGCAACGGGCAATGGGTTCGCTGCCGCCAGAGCCTGTTGTGGTCGACACTCCGGTGACCTGAGCATCTGTGGATAACCTGTGTACGGTTTGTTGGCGAATTGTGCTTTTTTAATCATAACATCTTGATTTTATTGCATATTTCCCAAGCTCATAAAATCGCTGAAAAGGTGCATAAGTTTTTCCGCATAAAAAAACCGGTCCTTGCGACCGGTTTTTCATGCACAGCAGAAAAGTACGTTTTTTCAGTCTTCCAGCAGCGGTAGTTGCAGGCTGAACGTGGTGCCTTTGCCTACCACGCTTTCGCAACGGATATGTCCACCGTGGCGCTCGATTACCGCCTTGACCATGGTCAACCCCAACCCTAATCCTTCACTACCCTGAGCGGACTCAAAGCGCCGGTATTGGCTGAATAGCTCCGGCAAATCCTCTGCCGCAATCCCCGGCCCCTGATCGCTGATACGGCATTCCAACCAGCCCTGCGCACTGCTGTGCCGCAACCTGACGGTGGTACCGGAAGAGGAGTATTTGATCGCGTTCTCCAGCACATTGAACAACGCACGAGTGAGCAGCGACTGGTCAGCGGAGACCATGCCCTCGTCGGCCTCATCCAGATCATGAACCAGGTGGATCCCCTTGAGCTGGGCGATCAGCGCCACTTGATCAAAGGCGTCCATCACCAACATCGCAAATAGCGTCGGCTGGAACTGGTAACCGTCAGCTTCGGCCTTCGCCAGTTGCACGAAGGATTCGGTAAGGCCCAGGGCGCGGCGAACCTGTTGTTCTATCTGGGCGAAGACTGGGGACTCGCCGTTATGCACATCCAGCAGCGCGAGGATCGCCGAGTGCGGTGCACGCAAGTCATGAGAGAGGAAACGCAACATGGTTTCGCGGTGCTGTTGCGCATCACGCTCCTTGCTCAAATCCGTCAGGCTCAACAGCCAGCCCAGTGCAACATCACCTTCGGCCGGCAGTAAGGGTGCCAATTCCATGCGCAGGCTGCGTTGATGGATATCGCGGAACTCGACCAGCTCCAGCGCCGAGAGGGCGGGGCGCACACCATTGTGCAGCGGCGGGTAGCCCAGGTCGGCCAATTGTTCCAGCAGGTTTTCGGTGACCAGGTCATTGCCGAACACCTCGCGGGCAATGCGGTTGGCCAGCAGGATGTTACCCGTGGGGTCGGTAATCAGCGTCGCTACCGGCAGGCACTCCAGGCCATCGGCCATGAAGCGCCGCGTATCCCGCGTGCGGCTTACGGCCTGCTCCAGGGCAAAGATACGCGCTTGCAGCACGTCGCCTTTGCTGGCGGGCGCACGGCGGCGTTCGGGCAGGACTTTGGGTTCGTTATCCAGGCGCGCCAATTCCCAGCCGAAGTAGGCGAGGATCACGCTCAGGCGACGCCAGTTCCAGATCAGGTAGCTGAGCAGCAAACCAATCAGACACGCGGCGGGCGACCACCAGTGGCCCAGGCGCAACAAGGCCCAGGCGCCGAGCAACGCAGCGATCATGCAGCCCAGGGTCATCCACAGTGCATAGCGCGGGCGATAGAGCAGCAGGCCCAGCAACAAAGCCACCAGGGAGGTCGCCATCAGCGCCGCGAGCCAGCCCGGCAGGTCGACAATGCTGCGACCTTGCAGCAAGCCGTTGAGCACGTTGGCCTGGATTTCCACGCCTGCCGTTGTACCGACCGTGGAGGAGAGGGGGGTGACGAACCGATCCCCCATACCGGAAGCCGTTGAACCCACCAGGATCAGGCGCCCTCGTAGCTGCTCGGGAGGAACCTCACCGCGCAATACGCTGACGTAGGACACGCTGGGGAAATGGGTATGGGGTGCGATAAACGGGATGCGGATGGCGTGTTCACGGTGCCAGTGTTGTGCGGTCGCCTGCTGCGGCTCGCCCGGCATGTCCGATAGCTCGCCGCTCATCTCATAGGCCAGCCAGGCCAGTTGCGGTGCCGTCGTCTCGGGAGGGCCTTCACGTAGATACAGGCTGCGGACCACGCCGTCGCTGTCCGCTTCGACATTGATGTGGCCCACGCCCTTGGCGCACTTATGCAACGCCAGCATCTGACCACCGGGCTGGCTATAACTTGAAGTGCCCTCACGTACCAGAGGCAGCAAGACGTTGCCTGCATTGCATACCGCTTCGGCCAAGCGTATGTCATTGGCGGGATCGCCGGGCTCACTGAAGATCACATCGAAGAGGATACCCGCCGGTTGACCGGCGCTGAGGCGGTCGATCAGGTCGGCGTGCAAGCTGCGTGGCCAGGGCCACTGGCCAAGCTTTTTCAGGCTGGCGTCATCAATGGTCACCAGCAGGATGCGCGGGTCTACAGGAAGCGGGGTAAGGCGCCGAAGGCTGTCGTACAGCGGATTATTCAACGCCAGGCCTGGGCTCAACGACAGATAGACGGTAACAGGCAGCAACAGCAAACCGATCCACAACCACTCGCGCACCAGACCATGAAACAGGCGCTGGGCATGGGTGGGCTGGCGTTTCTCGGTCTTGCCCCAGAGCTTCATAGGTCAATGTGCCTGGGTGGTGGGTGGGTAGTAAAAGATGTCATAGACCCCGGTTTCTCCCTCCAGCCCGTTTTCATCGTAGGCCGAAAGGCGCACGTGGTAGAACGAGGCTTTGAGCCCAGTGAAGCTCATTTTCGGCGCACTGGAAAAGTTTTCCTGCTTGATGTCCATGAAGGCTTTGTCGGTAGCGACCTGTGCCCGGTATCGCTGGGCTCCGGGCAAAGGCCGCAGGTACAGGCTCCAGACCGGCGCATCACCTTTCTGGCCGTCCTGACCCACGAGCTTCGGTGCAGCAAGTAGCTCAACCGGTTTCAGGTCTCCCTGCTTCTTGAACAGCAGACCTTGCCGGGCATCGATTTTTACCTCCTGTTCCATCGGCTGGTTTTTTGCCTCGCGGCTGACGGCAACCTGCCCGTCCAACACTTCGAGCAGCGATTGCTCTGCGTCGTTACGTACCCGGAAATGCGTGCCGCGTACGCCCAACACCCCCACGGGAGTCACGATCTGAAAACGATCATGGTCGCTGGTACGCTTGATCACATACGCTTCCGCCTGACCCTGTTCGAGTACAACCTGGGGAATCGACAGCTTGCGCTCCAGATGCAATCGAACCTGTGAACTTGCGGGCAACACCACCCGGGATCCGTCACCGAGCAACAGGCTGACGAACGCGGACGCCGAGGTCTTCACGCCTTCCTGTTCATCAATGGTCATGCCTTCCAGCAAAAGGCTCGCCTGGCCCTTGGTATCAATTTTCCAGGCTTCCCCGGTGAGATGCTGAACCACCGCCGGCAGGGGCTGGGGGCGACACAGCATGTGATCATCAATGTAAGGCGTGCGCGTCTTGCCAACCGCCCCTGCAGAGCCTACAGCCATGATCAACAATGAGGGGAGGGCACGGCACAGGCGGTTCGAAGAAAGGATCATGGTGCTCATCAAGATTGGGTTCCAGAAGGTATCTGACACCAGCACGCAGGAGTGTACGGCAGCGCATGCGTCGGCTGATCCTTTTCCTTATGGGCGGGAGCCGGTATCTTTCCCACATCGGTATCAAGGACTTTCAATGGGTTAATCGCACATTGATGCCAGCGTACCGAGAGATCCAAGGGGTCGACGGATCTGAACACAATTCTTCAGATTCAGAGGCCGGCATCTGCGCAGTACGTGCCCATCACTAACCCGGCTGACGGCTGCCGTATTTTTCAAGAAGAAAGGACCCACCCATGCGTGTCGCAATACTGGATGACGAACCCGCGGAACTGCGACGGGTGGAACAGACACTGCGACAAATCCCCAGCACTGCCGAACAACCCTGGACCCTGCACTGCTTCGAACGCGGTGAAGACCTGCTACGCCAATTGCGCCGGGAAACCTTCGACCTGTTGATACTCGATTGGCAATTGCCGGATATCAGCGGTATTGCTCTGTTGCGCTGGACCCGTGAACACATGGAGTCGCCGCCTGCGGTCATCATGCTGACCAGCCGCGATGCAGAGAGCGATATCGTCACTGCGCTGAACAGTGGTGCCGATGATTATGTCAGCAAGCCCTTCCGTCCCAATGAACTGAAGGCGAGGGTGACGGCGGTTCTACGTCGCCACGGCCTGCAGAAATCAGCCAACCATGAAGTGCAGAGCTTCAACGACCTGACCTTTGATGATGCGGAGTTGACCGTGACCCGGGCGGGAAAACCGATCAACCTCACCGAACGCGAGTACCGTCTGGCCAGTTGCTTGTTTGCCAACCTGGCCCGACCGCTTTCCCGAGAGTATCTCTATGAGCGGTTTTGGACCCACGAAGAAATGGTGTCGTCGCGGCCGCTCGATACGCACATCTATCGACTGCGTAATAAGTTGGGACTGACCGCGGATAGGGGGTGGCAGCTGTTGACGATCTATGGGTACGGTTACCGATTGGAAAGTGTAGCGGTGCCCTCGCAACAGGGCTGAAAACCAGAATGTTCCACGTGGAGCATTCAGCAGACAGCCGATATTCACCCAATAAAAAAGGCCAACGCATAGCGTTGGCCTTTTGGGTTCAGCAGACTATCAGAATCAGAAGTCCAGGTTGGAGACCGCCAGGGCATTACTTTCAATGAAGTCACGACGAGGCTCGACCGCATCACCCATCAGGGTGTTGAAGATCTGGTCCGCGCCAATGGCGTCCTCGATGGTCACGCGCAGCATGCGACGCTGAGCAGGGTCCATGGTGGTTTCCCACAGCTGATCCGGGTTCATTTCACCCAGACCTTTGTAGCGCTGGATGGTATGGCGCTTGGTGCTTTCGGCCATCAGCCAGTCGAGGGCTTCCTTGAATTCCTTGACCTGCTTCTTGCGTTCGCCACGTTGAATATAAGCGCCGTCGTCCAACAGGGTGCTCAGTTGTGCGCCCAGCGTTACTACGGTCTTGTAGTCATTGCTGCCGAAGAAGTCGCGGTTGAATGTGACGTAGTTCGACAGGCCGTGGGAGATCAGTTCGACCTCCGGCAGCCATACGTTACGTTCACGGTCTTCACGCAGGCTGGCTTTGTACACCAGGCCGGACTTCTCGACAGTGCGCAGACGCACTTCGTACTGGGCCAGCCAATCCTGCATGTGCGCGTGGTCGCCCAGTTGCTCCAGGCTTACGGCTGGCAGGTAGATGAAGTGCTCGGTCAACTCCTGAGGGTAAAGGCGCGACAGACGCTTGAGGGTCTTCATCACCATGCGGAAGTCGTTAACCAGACGCTCCAACGCTTCACCGGAGATGCCCGGAGCCTCATCGTTCAAGTGCAGGCTGGCATCTTCCAGGGCCGACTGCGTCATGTACTCTTCCATGGCGTCGTCGTCTTTGATGTATTGCTCTTGCTTGCCTTTTTTGACTTTGTACAACGGCGGCTGGGCGATGTAGATGTAGCCACGCTCGATCAGCTCCGGCAACTGACGGAAGAAGAAGGTCAGCAGCAGGGTCCGGATGTGCGAACCGTCGACGTCAGCATCGGTCATGATGATGATGTTGTGGTAGCGCAGCTTGTCGATGTTGTACTCGTCGCGGCCGATACCGCAGCCCAAGGCTGTGATCAAGGTGCCAACTTCCTGGGAAGAAATCATCTTGTCGAAGCGCGCCTTCTCGACGTTGAGGATCTTACCCTTCAACGGCAGGATGGCCTGGGTGCGACGGTTACGACCCTGCTTGGCGGAACCGCCAGCAGAGTCACCTTCCACCAGGTACAGTTCGGAGAGGGCAGGGTCCTTCTCCTGGCAGTCAGCCAGTTTGCCTGGCAGGCCAGCGATATCCAGCGCACCTTTACGACGGGTCATCTCACGTGCCTTACGCGCCGCTTCACGGGCACGTGCAGCGTCGATCATCTTGCCAACGACCAGCTTGGCTTCGTTCGGGTTCTCCAGCAGGAAGTCGGAGAAATACTTGCCCATTTCCTGTTCAACGGCAGTCTTCACTTCGGAAGACACCAGCTTGTCTTTGGTCTGGGAGCTGAACTTGGGATCCGGCACTTTCACCGAAATAATCGCGGTCAGGCCTTCACGCGCATCATCACCGGTGGTGGCGACTTTGTGCTTCTTGGCCAGGCCTTCGGCCTCGATATAGGTATTCAGGTTACGCGTCAGTGCGGAACGGAAACCCACCAGGTGAGTACCGCCGTCGCGCTGAGGAATGTTGTTGGTGAAGCACAACAGGTTCTCGTTGAAACTGTCGTTCCACTGAAGGGCGATTTCCACGCCAATGCCGTCTTCACGCTGGATGTTGAAGTGGAACACCTGGTTGACCGCAGTCTTGTTGGTGTTCAGGTATTCAACGAACGCACGCAAGCCGCCTTCGTACTTGAACAGCTCTTCCTTGCCGCTGCGCTCGTCCTTGAGGACGATACCCACGCCGGAGTTAAGGAACGACAGTTCACGAATCCGTTTGGCCAGGATGTCCCAGCTGAAGTGGATATTCTTGAAGGTTTCAGCCGATGGCTTGAAGTGGATCTGCGTACCGGTGGTTTCACTGTCGCCGACGATTTTCATCGGTTCTTGTGGAACACCGTGGACGTAGGTCTGTTCCCAGATCTTGCCGCTACGGCGCACGGTCAGGATCAGCTCTTCGGACAGTGCGTTCACTACCGAAACGCCCACACCGTGCAAACCACCGGAGACCTTATAGGAGTTGTCGTCGAACTTACCGCCGGCGTGGAGCACGGTCATGATGACCTCCGCCGCCGAGACGCCTTCTTCTTTGTGCACGTCTACTGGAATACCGCGACCGTTGTCACGCACGGTAATAGACTCATCCGGGTGGATGATGATGCTGATGTCGTCGCAGTGACCGGCCAAAGCTTCGTCGATGGAGTTGTCGACCACCTCGAACACCATGTGGTGCAGACCGCTACCGTCATCAGTGTCGCCAATGTACATACCGGGACGTTTGCGTACGGCATCCAAACCTTTCAGCACTTTAATGCTGGTCGAGTCGTACGTGTTTTCTTCGCTCATGCCTTCACTCCCGATGGTCGTGGGTCTGGGTGATACGGCCTTGTTCCACGTGGAACAAAGCGACTGGCGTTTCCGTCTGCCAGCCTTCCCTCAATAATTCGTGGTCTACACAAGTGATAAACACCTGGCAGCGTAATTCTTCCAACAAGCGGCATAGCGCGTGGCGGTGCTGCTCGTCGAGTTCCGACGGCAAGTCGTCCACCAGATAAATACACTGACCGCGCCGTGCTTGGCTCACCAAGTGGCCCTGGGCAATCCGCAGTGCGCACACCACCAACTTCTGCTGGCCACGGGACAAGATGTCCGCAGCATTGTGAGCGCCTAATCTAAGGCGCAAATCAGCCCGCTGTGGTCCGGCCTGGGTATGACCAATTTGCTGATCCCGCTGCAGGGACGTCGCGAGCACTGCACTCAGCTCACGCTCTTTGTCCCAACCACGGTAGTAGCTCAGCGTCAGCCCTTCGAGGTCCAACAACTCACTCAAGGTCTGCTCAAAGACTGGTTTCAAGGCTTTGATATAGGCGCGGCGGTATTCATCTATTTCGTCGCTGGCCAGGCACAGTTCACGGTCCCAGGCCGCTTGCGAAGCGGCGTCAAGTGTACCATGCCGCAGCCATGAGTTCCGCTGCCGCAGGGCCTTCTGCAAGCGCTGCCACGTGGCCATAAAACGTGGTTCCACGTGGAACACTCCCCAATCGAGGAATTGCCTGCGGATTTTCGGGGCACCTTCCAACAAACGAAAACTGTCGGGGTTGATCAATTGCAGCGGCAGAATTTCCGCCAGCTGCGCGGCACTGCGAGCATTTTGCCCGTCAATGCGGATTTGGAACTCTCCACCGCGATCTCGGGATATGCCCAGGCTGCTGTGCCCGCCTTCAGCCAGTTCGACCTGGCCAAACACCGTGCACGCCAATTGTTCGTACTGGATGACGGGTAACAGGCGAGCGCTGCGAAAGGAACGGGCAAGCCCCAACAGATGAATGGCTTCCAGCACGCTGGTTTTGCCACTGCCGTTGGCGCCGTGGAGGATATTGATGCGGGGAGAGGGGGAGAAGGTCACCGGGTGCAGATTGCGCACCGCGGTGACCGAGACGCGACTGAGGGACATCTAGCTTCTGCTGAGCATGGTTACAGGCGCATCGGCATGACAACGTAAGCCGAGTCATCGTTGTCGGATTCCTGCACCAGGGCGCTGCTGTTGGAGTCCGACAGAATCAGACGAACCTGTTCGGTGGTCATCACACCCAGTACGTCCAACAGATAGCTAACGTTGAAGCCGATTTCCAGTGAACCGCCGTTGTAGTCAACGCCCACTTCTTCTTCCGCTTCTTCCTGCTCCGGGTTGTTCGCCTGGATTTTCAACTGACCGTTGGCCAGTTGCAGACGGATACCACGGTACTTCTCGTTGGACAGGATCGCGGTACGGCTGAACGCTTCACGCAGCGCTTGGCGATCGCCCAGCACCAGCTTGTCGCCACCTTTAGGCAACACTCGCTCGTAATCCGGGAACTTGCCGTCAACCAGCTTGGAAGTGAAAGTGAATTCGCCGGTAGTCGCGCGGATATGGTGCTGCCCCAGCACGATGCTGACGTTGCCTTCCGGCTCTGTAAGCAGACGCGCCAGCTCAAGGATACCCTTGCGCGGCACGATCACCTGGTGACGATCCGGTTGGCCGATATCGGCACGCATCGAACACATCGCCAGACGGTGACCGTCGGTGGCCACCGCGCGGATAATACCTTCCGACACTTCCAACAGCATGCCATTGAGGTAGTAGCGTACATCCTGCTGGGCCATGGCGAAGCTGGTGCGCTCGATCAAGCGACGCAGCTTGCTCTGATCCAGGCTGCACGTCAGAGAACCCGGGCCTTCTTCAACCGTCGGGAAATCATTTGCCGGCAAGGTGGACAAGGTGAAGCGGCTGCGGCCGGCCTTGACGACCAACTTCGCTTCATCAACCTTGATGTCGATCAACGCATCGTTCGGCAGGCTTTTGCAGATGTCCATCAGCTTGCGCGCCGGCACGGTGATCTCGCCAGGCTCGGCGGGTTCTTCCAGCTGTACACGACCGACCAGCTCGACTTCCAGGTCGGTACCGGTCAGGGACAATTGCTGGCCTTCGACGACCAGCAATACGTTAGAGAGCACCGGCAAGGTCTGTCGGCGCTCGACGACGCCTGCGACCAGTTGCAGGGGTTTCAACAGGGCTTCGCGTTGAATGGTGAAATGCATGGTCTAGTCCCTTGCCTTAATAAGCTGCGCTGGTGTCATCAAGTAGTCAGTGTACGCAGCAGGTTCTTGTAGTCCTCGCGAATATCCGCGTCGGATTCCTTAAGTTCGTTGATCTTGCGGCACGCGTGCAAGACCGTGGTGTGGTCGCGTCCGCCAAACACATCACCGATTTCCGGCAGGCTGTGGTTGGTCAACTCCTTGGAGAGCGCCATGGCCACCTGACGGGGACGTGCAACCGAGCGCGAACGGCGCTTGGACAGCAGGTCGGAAATCTTGATCTTGTAGTACTCGGCCACGGTGCGCTGGATGTTATCCACACTCACCAGTTTGTCCTGCAGCGCCAACAAGTCTTTGAGGGATTCGCGAATCAACTCGATGGTGATATCGCGGCCCATGAAGTGTGAGTGCGCGATGACCCGCTTGAGTGCACCTTCGAGCTCACGCACGTTGGAGCGGATGCGTTGGGCGATAAAGAAGGCGGCATCGTGTGGCAGGTCGACTTTGGCCTGATCGGCCTTTTTCATCAGGATCGCGACGCGGGTTTCAAGCTCCGGCGGCTCTACCGCAACAGTCAGGCCCCAGCCGAAGCGCGACTTCAAGCGTTCTTCCAGGCCTTCGATTTCCTTCGGATAACGGTCGCTGGTCAAGATGACCTGCTGGCCACCTTCGAGCAGGGCGTTGAAGGTGTGGAAAAACTCTTCCTGGGAACGCTCTTTACGGGCAAAGAATTGAATGTCATCGATCAGCAACGCATCAACCGAGCGGTAGAACCGCTTGAACTCGTTGATCGCGTTGAGCTGCAGGGCCTTGACCATGTCTGCCACGAAACGCTCCGAATGCAGGTACACGACCTTGGCATTCGGGTTCTTCTTTAACAGGTGGTTACCCACAGCGTGCATCAAGTGAGTCTTACCCAAGCCAACGCCACCATAAAGGAAGAGCGGGTTGTAGCCATGCTTGGGGTTATCGGCGACCTGCCAGGCGGCTGCGCGAGCCAACTGGTTGGATTTACCTTCGACAAAGTTCTCGAAGGTGAACGTACGGTTCAGGTAGCTGGTGTGCTTGAGCGCGCCTTCGACCTGGACGGTGCGCTGTTCGGCGCGGACCGGGGCTTGCTGGGACGCGGCGCCTGCCATCGGGTCAAAGCTGTCGCGGGACGGCTCTTCATTTTCTGGCGCGCTTTTTCTCGCAGACGATTTGGATGATGCCGGTGCAGGAGCAGGCGCACTGGCGGCCGGTGCGGCGGCTGCCTGGGCTTGCGACGCCGCAGCAGCCAATGGCGCATTCGGCGCAGCGCGAGGTGCAGAGCTGCGTTTGCTGCCTATTAATAAGGAGAGCACGGGCGCGAGGCCGTTGCCATGTTCATCGAGCAATTCGAGAACGCGGCTCAGGTATTTCTCGTTGACCCAATCGAGAACAAAACGATTGGGTGCGTAGACACGCAACTCGTCGCCTTCGGCTTCGACCTGTAGCGGACGGATCCAGGTGTTGAATTGCTGGGCAGGCAGCTCATCGCGCAAAAGCTCCACGCACTGCTGCCAAAGTTCCACTGACACGGATATCCCCTAAGTTGAAAGCCGGTGAGGCAAAAACAGCCGCCATTGTAGCGGCGAGCCGTCCACTTATCCACATGTAGCTTGATCACAGGCCAGCCAAAATCAACGTCTTAACAGCAATAAAGGCGACCAATGGTCTGTGCATAAGCTCTGTGGATAAGCGGCCCTGAGATCGTTGCACAAGTAGGGGCGAAAGTCTGTGGGTAACCAGCCTGTGGATAACAGCCCATTCCACACACAGCTTATCCGACAGCGCAGCACAGGCAGAGCACCGTTTCTCCCCCGTGTTGTCATTCTCTGTACATCACGTGGTATATGACCTAAAGGCAGTTATCCACAGCTGAATGCCTGTCTAGCTTTTATAAGCTTTACAGAAAAGCTTTAAATAACTTCCTTCTTTATTTTTATATCTATCCCATGAGCACTGGAAGCCAAGCGGACAGAAAAGAGCCGATGGCCTGTGGAGATCTAATTAAAGGAAAAGCTGGTTGGAAATTGACCTAGAGGCTTGCTTTCACTAGAATCGCCGGTCTCTTAAAACGGGGGCCATTCCGGCCCGTTGTGGACGAACCAGGTAACAACGCCATGAAACGTACTTTCCAACCAAGCACCATCAAACGCGCCCGCACCCACGGCTTCCGTGCTCGCATGGCTACCAAGAACGGCCGTGCTGTCCTGTCGCGTCGTCGCGCCAAAGGTCGTGCGCGTCTGGCAGTTTGATAATCCGGTACTGGTGGTGAGTCAGGACTTCAGTCGGGAAAAGCGTCTGCTAACCCCCCGGCATTTCAAGGCAGTCTTTGACTCCCCCACCGGCAAGGTTCCGGGGAAAAATCTCCTGCTCCTTGCGCGTAACAACGATCTGGATCACCCCCGACTCGGGTTGGTGATCGGCAAGAAGAGCGTAAAGCTCTCCGTTGAGCGCAATCGCCTCAAGCGTCTGATGCGCGAATCGTTTCGCCTCCACCAGGACACTCTGGTTGGTTGGGATATTGTTATCGTCGCGCGCAAAGGCTTGGGGGATGTAGAAAACCCCGAATTGATTCAGCATTTCGGCAAGCTCTGGAAACGTTTGGCGCGTACCCACAAGCCAGCACCAGCAGTCAGCACCGAAACTGTAGGGGTAGACAGCCTTGATGCGTAAACTGGCCCTCGTTCCGATCCAGTTTTATCGCTATGCCATTAGTCCTCTGATGGCCAACCACTGTCGTTTCTACCCCAGTTGTTCCTGCTACGCGTTAGAGGCCATAGAAAACCATGGTCTTCTGCGCGGTGGCTGGCTGACCTTTCGTCGTTTAGGTCGCTGTCATCCGTGGAATCCCGGTGGTTATGACCCGGTTCCACCTATCCCTACCTCCCGTTCTTCTTCGATGGCCGAGTAATCATGGATATTAAACGCACGATCCTGATCGTCGCCCTGGCAATCGTGTCCTACGTCATGGTTCTTCAGTGGAACCAGGACTATGGCCAGGCTGCCCTGCCGACTCAGAATGTTGCTACCAACCAGGCTGCGCCGGCTATTCCGGACACCCCGCTGGGTAACAATGCGTCCGCGAGTGCCGATGTTCCCAGCGCGAATGGCGAGACAAGCGCCCCGTTAGAAACGCCAGTGGTCACCAACAAAGACCTCATCCACGTGAAAACGGATGTGCTCGACCTGGCTATCGACCCACAAGGTGGTGATATCGCGCAGTTGAAACTGCCGCTGTATCCACGTCGCCAAGACCATCCGGATGTTCCGTTCCAACTGTTCGATAACGGTGGTGAGCGTACTTATCTGGCGCAAAGCGGCCTGACCGGCACCAATGGTCCGGATGCACGTGCTACCGGTCGTCCGATTTACTCGACCGAGCAGAAGACTTATCAACTGGCTGATGGCCAGAACCAGTTGAACGTCGACCTGAAATTCAGCCTCGACGGCGTCAACTACATCAAGCGCTTCAGCTTCACCCGTGGTTTGTACGACTTGAAGGTCACTTACCTGATCGACAACGAAAGCGACAAACCATGGAGCGGCAACCTGTTTGCCCAGCTCAAGCGTGACGCCAGCTCCGATCCTTCTTCCAGCACTGCCACCGGCACCGCGACTTACCTGGGCGCCGCCCTGTGGACAAGTAGCGAACCGTACAAAAAAGTGTCGATGAAAGATATCGACAAGGGCTCGCTGAAAGAAACCGTGCAAGGCGGCTGGGTTGCCTGGCTGCAGCACTACTTCGTGACCGCCTGGATCCCGAACAAGGGTGAGGCCAACCTGGTTCAAACCCGCAAGGACAGCCAGGGTAACTACATCATTGGCTTCACTGGCCCGGCGTTGACCGTCGCACCCGGCGCCAAGGCTGAAACCAGCGCTATCCTGTACGCCGGCCCGAAAAGCCAGGCTGTGCTGAAAGAGTTGTCCCCAGGTCTTGAGCTGACTGTGGATTACGGCTTCCTGTGGTTCATCGCCCAGCCGATTTTCTGGTTGCTGCAACATATCCACAGCATTGTGGGTAACTGGGGCTTCTCGATCATCTTCCTGACCATGCTGATCAAGGGGATTTTCTTCCCGCTGTCGGCAGCCAGCTACAAGTCGATGGCGCGCATGCGTGCGGTGGCTCCGAAACTGGCGGCGCTGAAAGAACAACATGGCGATGACCGGCAGAAAATGTCGCAGGCCATGATGGAGCTGTACAAGAAAGAGAAGATCAACCCGCTGGGTGGATGCTTGCCGATTCTGGTGCAGATGCCGGTGTTCCTGTCGCTGTACTGGGTGCTCCTGGAAAGCGTGGAGATGCGTCAGGCGCCGTTCATCCTGTGGATAACCGACCTGTCGATCAAAGACCCGTTCTTTATCCTGCCGATCATCATGGGCGCGACGATGTTCATCCAGCAGCGCCTGAACCCGACTCCGCCGGATCCGATGCAGGCCAAGGTGATGAAAATGATGCCAATCATCTTCACCTTCTTCTTCCTGTGGTTCCCAGCTGGTCTGGTGCTGTACTGGGTGGTCAACAACGTGTTGTCTATCTCCCAACAGTGGTACATCACACGCAAGATCGAAGCGGCTACCGCAAAAGCCTCTGCGTAACTTACTCTGTGGATAACCACTCAAGACGCCCCCTAGTGGGGCGTTTTGCTTTCTGTCACTTTTGGTCTGGAACCTGTTGATGAGCGCTCCTCGTGAAACCATCGCTGCTGTCGCTACCGCTCAAGGTCGCGGCGGTGTCGGCATCGTTAGAATTTCGGGGCCGCTTGCGAGTGTGGCAGCCAAAGCCATGAGTGGCCGTGAGTTGAAGGCCCGTTATGCGCATTACGGCCCGTTCCTGGATGCTGACGGCAACGTGCTGGACGAGGGGTTAGCGCTTTATTTCCCTGGGCCGAATTCATTCACCGGGGAAGACGTCCTGGAGTTGCAGGGACACGGCGGTCCGGTTGTGTTGGATATGTTGCTGCAACGCTGCCTGCAATTGGGCTGCCGCCTGGCACGTCCAGGGGAATTCAGCGAGCGGGCATTTTTGAATGACAAGCTGGATCTGGCCCAGGCCGAAGCAATTGCCGACCTGATTGAAGCCAGTTCTGCACAAGCGGCACGTAATGCATTGCGCTCCCTGCAGGGTGCTTTCTCCCTGCGTGTGCATAACTTGACCGAGCAGTTGATCAGCCTGCGTATCTACGTCGAGGCGGCGATTGATTTTCCGGAAGAAGAAATCGACTTTCTCGCCGATGGCCACGTACTGGCGATGCTGGATAAAGTTCGCGATGAGTTATCCACAGTGCTGCGTGAAGCCGGGCAGGGGGCTTTGCTGCGAGACGGCATGACCGTTGTGATCGCGGGGCGGCCCAATGCGGGAAAATCCAGCTTGCTCAATGCCCTGGCGGGGCGGGAAGCCGCCATCGTCACTGAGATTGCCGGCACCACACGGGACATCCTGCGCGAACATATCCACATCGACGGCATGCCGTTGCACGTTGTAGACACCGCCGGTTTGCGCGACACCGACGACCAGGTGGAAAAGATCGGTGTGGAACGCGCGCTCAAAGCCATCGGCGAAGCGGATCGGGTGCTGTTGGTGGTGGACGCAACGGCGCCCGAGGCTGTGGATCCTTTCGCCCTGTGGCCGGAATTCCTCGAGCACCGGCCGGACCCGGCCAAGGTCACCTTGATTCGCAACAAGGCTGACTTGACGGGAGAGGCCATTGCGCTGGAAACCAGCGCGGATGGCCACGTCACGATCAGCCTGAGTGCGAAGTCGGCCGGTGAAGGCCTGGAACTGCTGCGCGAGCACCTCAAAGCCTGTATGGGCTACGAGCAGACCTCGGAAAGCAGCTTCAGTGCGCGCCGTCGGCACCTGGAGGCGTTGCGCCATGCGAGCGCAGCGTTGGAGCACGGTCGGGCGCAGTTGACCCTGGCGGGCGCCGGGGAGCTGCTGGCGGAAGATCTGCGTCAGGCGCAGCAGCTGTTAGGCGAAATCACCGGCGCGTTCAGCTCCGATGATTTGTTGGGGCGGATCTTTTCCAGCTTCTGCATCGGTAAATAACCGAGTTATCCACAGCGTCCTACCAATTGTAAGACACCGTACCGAGCAGGGTACGGCTGTCACCCCAATAGCAGCGGCCCGCATCGTTGCAACCAGATACATATTCCTTGTCGAACAGGTTCTTGGCGTTCACATCTACAGACCAGTGTTTGTCGATCTGATAGCCAACGGCTGCGTCCACCAAGGTGACGCTTCCTGCATCCAACTTTCCATACAGCGTGGGTGCGGTGTAGGAAAAGGTACTGTCGAAATAACGCACGCCACCGCCCAGGGACAAGCCCTTGAGTTGGCCATCGAAGAAGCGGTACTTGCCCCACACTGAGGCCTGGTTACGCGGAACCCCGGTCATCTGGTGGCCCTCGACCAACGACGTCGCCGAATCCTTGGTAATTCTCGCGTCAGTGTAGGTATAGGCTGCGGTGACATTCAGGTTAGGCGTGAGATTGCTGTTGACCTCTACCTCAGCGCCCTTGGCCCGGCTTTCGCCTACCTGGCGATAGCTATTGGTGGTGGCGTCAAGGTAAGTGTCGTCTTCCTTGCGCAAGTCATACACCGACACCGTCATTGCCGTATCCCAGCCGATCGGCTCGTACTTCACGCCCACTTCGTACTGGCTGCTGGTGATCGGTTTCAAGGGCGAGCCGGCGTTGGAGATCTGCTGCACGGGGACAAAGGCAGTGGAGTAGCTGACATACGGCGTCAGGCCGTTGTCGAACTGGTACATCACCCCGCCCTGATAGGTGAACTTGCGGTCTTCGGACCCGGTATTGCCGGCCTTGTTCACCTTGTCACGGAAATCGCTGTCGACCCAGTCCTGACGGCCGCCGAGCAGGAACAGCCAGTGATCGTATTTGCTCTGGATCTGTGCATAAACGCCTTTCATCTGCTGCTCGAGCAGGGTGTTTTGCACCGCCACCGGCGTCAACGGGTCACGCAGGTACACCGGGTTATACACATTGATGGTGCCGGCAAACCCCGCATCCCAATCCTGATTGAACGAGGTGCGGTCATAACTGGCGCCAAACAGCACCGTGTTTTCCAGGCCACCGACCTGGAATTTTCCTTCCAGCTGGTTATCCAGCGAATAGACCATCGACTTGTTATAGCGGTCATAGGCGGTCATGTTCAGTTGAGTGCCAAAGCCGCGGTTATTCAGGGCACTGGGCCAGGTTTCATGGCGGTTGATGCGTGACTGCATGTAGCGCGAGTTCTGACGGAACTGCCAGTCATCGTTGAAGCTGTGGCTGAATTCGTAACCGGTACTCCAGGTTTCGCGTTCGAACGTATTCCAATCCGGGTCGCCGAGCATGGTGTGCTTGGAGAGCTTGCCATTGGGATTTGTAAGCAAGGTGCCGGCAGCCGGTAGGCCGAGTTCCAGATTAGTGTGGTCTTTCTGGTAATTGGCCAACAGGGTGAGGGTGTTGTAGTCGTCGAAATTCAGGGTCAGTGATGGCGCGATGTACAGGCGATCGTCTGGCACATGGTCGGTCTGCGTATCGGATTTGCGACCGAGCATCACAACCCGGCCGAGGATATTGCCGCTGTCATTGAGCGGCCCAGAGATATCCACACCCAACTGACGCCGATTATTGGAGCCATAACCCAACTGCACTTCACCTTGTGGCGTAGCAGTAGGGTGTTTGCTCACCAGATTCACCAGACCGCCAGGCGCATTTTCACCGTAGAGCAGGGAAGAGGGGCCGCGGAAGATTTCGACCCGCTCCAGGCCATAGGGCTCACTGGTGGTGTCGTACCGATTACCTTGTACGCGCAGGCCATCTCGCAGCAGGCCGTAGCCGTAATCCGTGGCATTGAAACCGCGAATGAAGAACAGATCGCCCGCCAGCCCATCACCTGCGGCAAAGGGCGGTGCAAAGATACCGGGCACGTAACCCAACACTTCGGTCAGGGTTTGCGACTTCTGGTCCTTGATACGCTGGCCGGTGACGACCGATACCGAACGTGGTGTTTCCGACAGCGGCGTACTGGTCTTTGTACCGACCCTGCTGTTCTGCGCTTTGTAGCCCACATCCCCAGCAATCTCCTGATTGAAACCGCCCTGTTGATAAGTGCTGACTGTGGTGGGCGCGAGGGTGAGTTCGCCGGTGGAAGCGGCCTGCAGGACATAACTGCCAGGTGCCTGGACTACCGCCTGTAAACCGGAGTTTTGCAGCAGCAGCGCAAAACCTTGGTCCACGGAGTAGTCACCTTCCAAGCCTGCTGTGTTTAAACGTGTGGTTTGTTGAGGTGAAAAAGACAGGATCACATTCGCCTTGGCGGCAAATTGGCTCAAGGCGTTATCCAGGGGGCCGGCCGCAATAACGTAGTGTTGCACCGCGCTGGCGGCCTGGGCGCCCGTGGATAACAACACACTGACAGTGGTGGCCGTGCCGAGCAGCAGGCTGCATGTCATACCGTGGTAGGAAAGTCGCTGGCGGAGCTTGGTGGGAACGCGCATAGGTGAGTAAGCCCTGAAGGTGGCATCGTGATTACCTGTAGGGCCGTGTCAGGTAAAAAAAAGATAACCCCGCGTGCAGATATTTTTTCGATCAACCGATTCGCTTCACCGAAACCCAATAGCGAGTGAAGTATTTCACCTGAATCGGCAGGGTGGCCTGCAGATTGGCCAGCACTGCGTCGGTGGAATCCAGGCGAAAGGTCCCGGAAACACGCAGATGTGCCGAGGCCAGGTCGCATTGCAGGGCACCTGGGCGATAGCGGGCGAGCTCTTCGATAACATCACCGAGGCGTGCATCCAATACGATCAGTTGGCCATCGACCCAGGCGGCCTGGGATGTGCGGTAAACGGTGTTTGGCTGCACTTTTTGGCGATCGAAGTCTGCGCTTTCGCCGGCATTGAGCAGCCGGGCCTGGAGGGGCTGGTCACCAGGCGACACATTCACCCGATCCTCCAGAACGCCAACGCGGGTTGAGTCCTGCAACTGGCGTACGGTAAACCGAGTACCCAATGCCTGGACGCGGCCTTGGCGGGTTTCGACATAAAAGGGCGTCTGCACACCCAGCTTGCCGGTGTGAATAAGTACTTCACCTTCGCGCAAGCGGATCAAACGCTGGCGCTCATCAAATAGCACATCAATCGCTGTGCCGGTATTCAGGTCAATCCGCGTGCCGTCGGCCAATTCAATACGCCGGCGTTCACCTACGACCGTGCGGTAATCGGCCCACAGATTACCCAGGGGCGTGTGTTGCTGAACATTCCACCCCAGGAACCCGGTGCCGCCCAGCACCAACATCCACTTGAGTACCTGGCGACGTTGCTGTGTGGCCGACAATGCGCGGCGGGTGAAATCCGGAGGCAGGGCGCTGAGACTGCGCTGCAACTGTTCCATCTGATTCCATGCGGCCTGATGGGAGGGATCGCCGTTGAGCCATTGTTGCCAGGCTTGGCGCTCGTCGGCGGTAGGCGTCTGGGATTGAAACTGTACGTACCAACTGGCAGCAGCCTCAAAGGTTTTGCGATCGGGCGCCGCCATTAAAGGCTGGCCATGATCAGTGAGCATTCAGTCAATACACGGATCATGTGCTTCTTCACCGTGGTCAGTGAAACCTGAAGCTGATCGGCAATCTGTTGATAAGTCAG
Source organism: Pseudomonas sp. FW305-3-2-15-C-LB1 (assembly GCF_058787615.1). Taxonomy (NCBI): domain Bacteria; kingdom Pseudomonadati; phylum Pseudomonadota; class Gammaproteobacteria; order Pseudomonadales; family Pseudomonadaceae; genus Pseudomonas; species Pseudomonas sp. FW305-3-2-15-C-LB1. The sequence goes on from NZ_JBYSZX010000007.1 coordinate 127,658, forward strand.
CCCCTCGACCTGGGACAGCATGAATATCCGCCGTGCTCGCTCGCCGAGTGCAGACAAGGCTTTATCCACAGCCACCAACGTCTCGATGATGATGGCTTTGTCTTCTTCACTGATGGTTATGGCTTCAGGCCGTTCGGCCAGGGTCTGTTTGTAGGCCTGTTCGATAGCGTTTCGACGGTAACGATCAATCACCAGGCCTCTGGCGATGGTCGCCAGGTAGTCACGTGGTTCAACGATCTGTGCCGCATGCCGCCCGCCCAGAATGCGCACGAACGTATCGTGCGCCACATCGGCCGCATCACAGGCGTTATGTAGCTTCCCTTTGAGCCACCCGCGCAGCCAGGAGTGGTGCTGCTCATAAATGTGCTGGACCGCAGCCGTGTGTGAAGAAGAGGACATAGGGCATGACAAGGTAGGTTAATGATAATCGCTATTATTAACTGCCCCGCCGTTTTCTCACAACAGATCTCTTTTTGCTGTGCTCACCACCGAGTGAAAGGTTTCGGTTGGCGTTGTGGCGGACTGAATACAGACAGATTTGCCGATTTCTGTGGATTAAGCTCTGTGAATAACCGTCCCTGTGCCCAGTTGATAACAGGCCCTGAAACCTGAGTAAAAAGGCCTCTGTGGATAACCGTCTGTTTAATCCACAGGCTTAAAGGACTTATCCAAGGGCCTCATTGGCACATGACCACAGACTTTTGAATCTCTGTACACGCCGTAAATAAAGGCCTGTGTAGATCTATCCACAGAAAGTATGCTCAGTAGAAATAAACATAAAAACAAAGATTTAATAAATTTCTCTCTTTTAATTTCTATTGTCTGTGATTCATCCACAGCTGGTTAAATTTTGTGCAAAGGGTTCTTTAGGAAGGGCTAAGTCCCTATACTTGCCGCCAAAGCTCTAAAACTCTTTCAACAATCAATTCCTGATTACCTACATAAGCAGGCACGAGGTGCGTGGTGGATTTCCCTTCCCGTTTTGAAGTGATCGTCATCGGCGGCGGTCATGCCGGTACCGAGGCAGCACTGGCGTCAGCACGAATGGGCGTAAAAACCCTGTTGTTGACGCATAACGTGGAAACTCTCGGCGCCATGAGTTGCAACCCCGCCATCGGTGGGATCGGTAAAAGCCATCTGGTCAAGGAAATCGACGCCCTTGGCGGCGTGATGGCCATGGCTACCGATAAAGGTGGCATCCAATTTCGCGTGCTCAACAGCCGCAAAGGCCCGGCCGTAAGGGCTACCCGGGCTCAGGCCGACCGCATCCTGTACAAGGCTGCAGTCCGCGAAACCCTGGAAAACCAGCCGAACCTGTGGATATTTCAACAAGCAGCAGATGACCTGATCGTCGAACAGGACCAGGTGCGCGGAGTTGTCACCCAAATGGGTCTGCGTTTCTTCGCAGAATCCGTGGTGTTGACCACCGGTACATTCCTCGGCGGACTTATCCACATTGGCATGCAGAACTATTCCGGTGGCCGTGCCGGTGATCCGCCGTCGATTGCCCTGGCAAAGCGTCTGCGCGAACTGCCGCTGCGTGTCGGTCGGCTGAAAACCGGGACCCCGCCGCGTATTGACGGGCGCTCCGTAGATTTCTCGGTGATGACCGAGCAAGTAGGCGATACACCGATCCCGGTCATGTCGTTCATGGGCTCCAAGGAACAGCATCCGAAACAGGTGAGCTGCTGGATCACCCACACCAATGCGCGCACCCACGAAATCATTGCCGCGAACCTCGACCGTTCGCCGATGTACTCCGGGGTGATCGAAGGCATCGGCCCGCGCTATTGCCCGTCGATCGAAGACAAGATCCACCGCTTTGCCGACAAGGAAAGCCACCAGGTTTTTATCGAGCCCGAAGGCTTGACCACTCATGAGCTGTACCCGAACGGTATCTCCACTTCCCTGCCGTTTGACGTGCAAATTCAGATCGTGCAATCAATTCGCGGCATGGAAAACGCGCACATCGTGCGTCCGGGCTACGCCATCGAGTACGACTACTTCGACCCGCGTGACCTCAAGTACAGCCTGGAAACCAAAGTGATCGGCGGTTTGTTCTTTGCCGGGCAAATCAACGGCACCACCGGTTACGAAGAAGCAGGTGCCCAAGGTTTGCTGGCCGGAACCAATGCTGCACTGCGCGCGCAGGGCAAAGACAGCTGGTGCCCGCGTCGCGATGAGGCGTACATCGGTGTGTTGGTCGACGACCTGATTACCCTGGGTACCCAGGAACCGTACCGGATGTTCACATCCCGGGCGGAATACCGCTTGATCCTGCGCGAAGACAACGCCGATCTGCGTCTGACCGAGAAAGGTCGCGAACTGGGCCTGGTCGACGACGCACGGTGGGCTGCCTTCTGCAAAAAACGCGAAAGCATCGCGTTGGAAGAACAGCGGCTGAAAAGCACTTGGGTCCGCCCGGGCACCGAACAGGGCGATGCGATTGCCGAAAAATTCGGTACGCCGTTGACCCACGAATACAACTTGCTCAACCTGCTGTCGCGTCCGGAAATCGACTACGCTGGTCTGGTCGAAGTGACCGGGCAGGGTGCAGAAGACCCACAGGTCGCCGAGCAGGTCGAAATCAAGACCAAATACGCCGGTTACATTGACCGCCAGCAGGATGAAATCGCCCGCCTGCGCGCCAGTGAAGACACCAAGCTGCCTGTGGATATCGACTACACCGGGATTTCCGGGCTGTCGAAAGAAATCCAAAGCAAGCTGGGGATAACTCGGCCAGAGACCCTGGGCCAGGCTTCACGTATCCCCGGCGTAACCCCGGCAGCGATTTCGCTGTTGATGATTCATTTGAAAAAACGCGGCGCGGGCCGTCAGTTGGAGCAAAGCGCTTGAGTTCGTTGGTCACCTCGCAACACGCCGAAGAGTTATCCACAGGTGCGCGCCAGTTGGGCGTCGACCTGACCCCGGCCCAGCACGAATTGCTGTTGGGCTACCTGGCCCTGTTGATCAAATGGAACAAGGCTTACAACCTGACCGCGGTGCGTGATCCCGACGAAATGGTGTCCCGTCACTTGCTCGACAGCTTGAGCGTGATGCCATTCATCGAAAACGGTCGCTGGCTCGACGTCGGCAGTGGGGGCGGCATGCCAGGCATCCCACTGGCCATTCTGTTTCCCGGGTCGCAAGTGACCTGCCTGGACAGCAACGGCAAGAAGACCCGCTTCCTGACCCAGGTCAAACTCGAACTCAAGCTGGATAACCTGCAAGTTATCCACAGTCGCGTCGAAGCCTTCACGCCTGAACAGCCATTCAACGGAATCGTTTCCCGGGCGTTCAGCAGCATGGAGAACTTCAGCAACTGGACCCGCCATCTGGGCGACCGCGACACCCGCTGGCTGGCAATGAAGGGCGTCCATCCAAGCGATGAGCTGTTAGCATTGCCGGCAGACTTCCACCTCGATAGCGAACACGCCTTGGCCGTACCCGGTTGCCAAGGCCAACGCCATCTGCTGATACTGCGCCGCACGGCATGATTGGGAACACAAGCAAGAATGGCTAAGGTATTCGCGATAGCGAACCAGAAAGGTGGCGTGGGCAAAACCACCACCTGCATCAACCTCGCAGCATCCCTGGTCGCAACCAAGCGCCGGGTGCTGTTGATCGATCTCGATCCACAGGGCAACGCCACCATGGGGAGCGGTGTGGATAAACACGGCCTGGAAAACTCGGTCTACGACTTGCTGATTGGCGAGTGCGACCTGGCCCAGGCCATGCACTACTCCGAACATGGTGGTTATCAACTGCTGCCGGCCAACCGCGATTTGACTGCGGCGGAAGTGGTGCTGCTGGAAATGCAGATGAAAGAAAGCCGTCTGCGCAGCGCCCTGGCGCCAATCCGCGAGAATTACGACTACATCCTGATCGACTGCCCACCGTCGCTGTCGATGCTGACACTGAACGCGCTGGTGGCCGCCGATGGGGTGATTATCCCCATGCAGTGCGAGTACTACGCGTTGGAAGGGTTGAGCGACCTTGTGGATAACATCAAGCGCATTGCCGAATTGCTCAACCCGAACCTGCAGATCGAAGGCTTGCTGCGGACCATGTTCGATCCGCGCCTGAGCCTGATGAACGATGTATCGGCGCAGCTCAAGGAACACTTCGGTGACCAGCTGTACGACACGGTGATCCCGCGCAACATCCGTTTGGCCGAAGCCCCGAGCTACGGCATGCCGGCTTTGGCCTATGACAAACAATCCCGTGGTGCCATTGCCTACCTGGCGCTGGCCGGCGAGATGGTTCGCCGTCAGCGCCGCAATTCACGCACCGCTGCAGCCCAGCCAACTTAAGGAATCCCCATGGCCGTCAAGAAACGAGGTCTCGGACGTGGACTGGATGCACTGTTGAGTGGTCCGACCGTCACATCGCTTGAAGAACAGGCGGTGCAGGCCGACGAGCGCGAGCTGCAACACCTGCCGCTGGACCTGATCCAGCGCGGCAAATACCAGCCACGCCGGGACATGGACCCCCAGGCGCTGGAAGAACTGGCCAATTCGATCAAGGCCCAGGGTGTGATGCAACCGATCGTGGTGCGTCCGATTGGCGGCGGCCGTTTTGAAATCATCGCCGGTGAACGCCGCTGGCGCGCGAGCCAGCAGGCCGGCAAGGAAACCATCCCGGCGATGGTGCGCGATGTGCCGGATGAAACCGCCATCGCCATGGCGTTGATCGAGAATATCCAGCGCGAAGACCTCAACCCGATCGAAGAAGCCATTGCCCTGCAGCGCTTGCAGCAGGAATTTCAGCTGACCCAGCAACAAGTGGCCGAGGCGGTGGGTAAATCCCGTGTGACCGTGTCCAACTTGCTGCGTCTGATCGCGTTGCCGGAAGTCATCAAGACCATGTTATCCCACGGCGACCTGGAAATGGGTCACGCCCGTGCATTGCTCGGTTTGCCGGAAAATCAACAGGTTGAAGGGGCGCGACACGTTGTCGCACGGGGGCTCACTGTTCGTCAGACCGAGGCCCTGGTTCGCCAATGGCTCAGCGGCAAACCTGCACCGGTCGAAACGGCCAAACCTGATCCGGATATCGCCCGCCTCGAGCAGCGCCTGGCCGAGCGCCTGGGCTCTGCGGTGCAAATTCGCCATGGGAAGAAAGGCAAAGGGCAATTGGTCATCGGATATAACTCCCTTGATGAGCTTCAAGGCGTCCTTGCCCACATCCGCTGAAACATTTGCTTATGTAGCGCGTGATCGGAAATCACTACCCGGCAGTTGAATAGGGGCAGAACCGCCCCTATACTCTGCGCGCATTTTGTCGGCACAAATTATGCCAAGTTATTGATTTCCGGCAGCCGACCATTGAGGAGCAAGAGTGATGGAAACCCGCACGCCAAACACGTTGCCGTTCCATCGCTTGGCCGTTTTTCCGGTTTTATTGGCTCAATTTGTCATCTTGCTGATCGCCGCATTGGCGCTTTGGTACTGGCATGGAGTCGTAGCCGGATATTCAGGACTCTGCGGAGGCCTGATAGCCTTGCTGCCCAATATGTATTTCGCTCACAGGGCCTTTCGGTTTTCCGGCGCCCGAGCAGCCCAGGCTATCGTCCGGTCATTTTATGCCGGCGAGGCAGGGAAACTGATTTTGACGGCAGTGCTGTTTGCACTGACCTTTGCAGGTGTGAAGCCATTGGCGCCGCTGGCTGTATTCGGCGTCTTCGTGTTGACCCAACTGGTCAGCTGGTTCGCTCCCCTGCTAATGAAAACAAGACTTTCGAAACCTTAGGGCGTTTGAGGCAACCATGGCAGAAACAACCGCTTCGGGCTATATCCAGCACCACTTGCAGAACCTGACCTTCGGTCAGCTTCCTAATGGCGGCTGGGGCTTTGCCCACTCCGCAGCAGAGGCCAAAGAAATGGGCTTCTGGGCTTTCCACGTCGATACGCTCGGCTGGTCGGTTCTGATGGGGCTGATCTTCGTCGTACTGTTCCGTATGGCGGCCAGCAAGGTGACCTCAGGGCAGCCTGGCGGCTTGCAGAACTTCGTCGAAGTGCTGATCGAGTTCGTCGACAGCAGCGTCAGAGACACCTTTCACGGCCGTAATGCGCTGATTGCACCGCTGGCGCTGACCATTTTCGTTTGGGTGTTCCTGATGAACTCCATCGACCTGGTTCCCGTCGACTGGCTGCCGTTTGCCGCTGCCAAAATCGCGGGCAATGATCATCTGTTCTTCCGGGCCGTACCGACTACTGACCCGAACGCGACAATGGCCATGTCCCTTTCCGTGTTCGGCTTGATCATTTTCTACAGCATCAAGATCAAGGGATTGGGTGGTTTTATTGGAGAGCTGACGCTACACCCGTTCTCCAGCAGCAATATTTTCCTTCAGGCACTGCTGATTCCGGTCAACTTCCTGCTTGAATTCGTCACTTTGATCGCTAAACCCTTTTCGCTCGCGCTGCGTCTATTCGGCAACATGTATGCCGGTGAGCTGGTGTTTATCTTGATCGCCGTAATGTTTGGCAGTGGTCTGTTGTGGTTGAGTGGTATCGGCGCCGTATTGCAAGTGGCATGGGCCCTGATTCACATCTTCATCATTACCCTGCAGGCATTCATCTTCATGATGCTGACCATCGTCTACCTGTCGATGGCGCACGAAGAGAACCATTAAGGCCAGTCTTGACTAGTCTGATGTCCTTTCCGGTCAAACGGGAAGGTGGCCCACAAGGGCTATGAAACGATTTGTTTTACCGCTTTAAAATCTAAAAAACCTAAACCATACGACGTAAAAGTCGGGAGGAAAGATGGAAACTGTAGTTGGTCTAACCGCTATCGCTGTTGCACTGTTGATCGGCCTGGGCGCACTGGGTACTGCCATTGGTTTCGGCCTGCTGGGCGGCAAATTCCTGGAAGGCGCAGCGCGTCAGCCAGAAATGGTTCCAATGCTGCAAGTTAAAATGTTCATCGTTGCCGGTCTGCTCGACGCCGTAACCATGATCGGCGTTGGTATCGCTCTGTTCTTCACCTTCGCGAACCCCTTCGTTGGTCAACTCGCTGGCTGATCACTCGAATTTTCGAGTTGATTGGTGTGATGGACAACGAACGAGCGAGGTGTTGGCGTGAACATTAATGCAACCCTGATTGGCCAGTCCGTTGCGTTCTTCATTTTTGTATGGTTTTGCATGAAGTACGTGTGGCCTCCGGTCATCGCGGCTTTGCAAGAACGTCAGAAGAAGATCGCGGATGGTTTGGACGCTGCCACCCGTGCAGCTCGCGACCTGGAGTTGGCCCAAGAGAAAGCGGGCCATCAACTGCGCGATGCTAAGGCACAGGCAGCTGAAATCATTGAGCAAGCCAAGAAACGCGGTAATCAGATTGTTGAAGAGGCTGTTGAAAAAGCCCGTATCGACGCTGACCGTGTGAAGGTTCAGGCTCAGGCCGAGATCGAGCAGGAACTGAACGGTGTCAAAGATGCGCTGCGTGCCCAACTGGGTGCTCTGGCCGTCGGCGGTGCTGAGAAGATCCTGGGTGCCACAATCGATCAAAACGCGCACGCGGAGCTGGTAAACAAACTGGCTGCTGAAATTTAAGCGAGGGCGATCATGGCAGAATTGACCACGTTGGCCCGACCTTACGCTAAGGCAGCCTTCGAGCACGCCCAGGCCCACCAGCAGCTGGCCTCTTGGTCAGCCATGCTCGGCCTGGCTGCAGCAGTGTCGCAAGACGACACCATGCAGCGCGTGCTCAAGGCCCCGCGACTGACGAGCGCAGACAAGGCCGCCACGTTTATTGACGTGTGCGGCGACAAGTTTGATGTGAAAGTGCAGAACTTCATCCACGTCGTTGCCGAAAACGACCGTCTCCCGCTGTTGCCGGAGATTGTCGCTCTTTTCGACCTGTACAAGGCCGAGCAAGAGAAGTCGGTAGACGTTGAAGTGACCAGTGCTTTTGCATTGAACCAAGAACAGCAAGACAAACTCGCCAAGGTTCTCAGTGCACGACTCGACCGGGAAGTGCGCCTGCAAGTTGCGGAAGACCCATCCCTCATTGGGGGTGTTGTCATTCGCGCCGGCGACCTGGTTATCGATGGCTCGATTCGCGGCAAACTCGCGAAACTTGCCGAAGCATTGAAATCTTGAGTTTGAAGGGGCAGCAGAGCAATGCAGCAACTCAATCCTTCCGAAATAAGTGAAATTATCAAGGGCCGCATCGACAAGCTCGATGTGACCTCCCAAGCCCGTAACGAAGGCACTGTCGTCAGCGTATCTGACGGCATCGTGCGGATTCACGGTCTGGCCGACGTCATGTACGGCGAGATGATCGAGTTTCCGGGCGGCGTCTACGGTATGGCCCTCAACCTGGAGCAAGACTCCGTAGGTGCCGTTGTATTGGGCGCTTACACCAGTCTGGCTGAAGGCATGAGCGCCAAGTGCACAGGCCGCATCCTGGAAGTTCCGGTTGGTAAGGAACTGCTGGGTCGCGTAGTCGACGCACTGGGTAACCCTGTTGACGGTAAAGGTCCACTGGGCAACACCGAGACCGACGCGGTCGAGAAAGTTGCTCCAGGCGTGATCTGGCGTAAGTCGGTAGACCAGCCTGTACAGACTGGCTACAAGGCTGTCGATGCCATGATCCCAGTCGGCCGTGGCCAGCGTGAGCTGATCATCGGTGACCGTCAGATCGGTAAGACCGCTCTGGCGATCGACGCGATCATCAACCAGAAGAACAGCGGCATTTTCTGCGTCTACGTAGCTATCGGTCAGAAACAATCGACCATTGCCAACGTGGTTCGCAAGCTGGAAGAAAACGGCGCCCTGGCCAACACGATCATCGTGGCTGCCAGTGCTTCGGAATCTCCTGCGCTGCAATTCCTGGCACCGTACTCCGGTTGCACCATGGGTGAATTCTTCCGCGACCGCGGTGAAGACGCGCTGATCGTTTATGACGATCTGTCCAAGCAAGCAGTGGCTTACCGCCAGATTTCCCTGCTGCTGCGCCGTCCACCAGGCCGTGAAGCCTACCCAGGCGACGTGTTCTATCTCCACTCCCGTCTGCTGGAGCGCGCATCCCGCGTTTCGGAAGAGTACGTAGAGAAGTTCACCAACGGCGCAGTGACCGGCAAAACCGGTTCCCTGACCGCACTGCCGATCATCGAAACCCAGGCTGGCGACGTTTCCGCGTTCGTTCCGACCAACGTGATTTCCATCACCGACGGTCAGATCTTCCTGGAATCGGCCATGTTCAACTCGGGCATCCGCCCTGCAGTGAACGCCGGTGTTTCGGTATCCCGTGTGGGTGGTGCCGCTCAGACCAAGATCATCAAGAAGCTGTCCGGTGGTATCCGTACCGCTCTGGCTCAGTACCGTGAACTGGCGGCATTCGCCCAGTTCGCTTCTGACCTGGACGAAGCGACCCGTAAGCAACTTGAGCATGGTCAGCGCGTTACCGAGCTGATGAAGCAGAAGCAATACGCCCCTATGTCGATCGCTGACATGGCGTTGTCGCTGTATGCCGCTGAGCGTGGGTTCCTGACCGACGTTGAAATCGCCAAGGTCGGCAGCTTTGAACAAGCGCTGATTGCTTACTTCAACCGCGATCACGCCGAATTGATGGCGAAGATCAACGTGAAGGGTGACTTCAATGACGATATCGACGCTGGCATGAAAGCCGGTATCGAGAAGTTCAAGGCCACCCAAACCTGGTAAGCCGCAGCGGGAGCCGCAAGGCTCCCGCTTGCTAACCTGATAGGTGTTACATGGCAGGCGCAAAAGAGATTCGCAGTAAGATTGCGAGCATCAAAAGCACGCAAAAAATTACCAGCGCCATGGAAAAAGTGGCGGTCAGCAAAATGCGCAAGGCACAAATGCGCATGGCTGCTAGCCGTCCTTATGCGGAGCGTATCCGCCAGGTAATTGGGCATCTGGCCAACGCCAACCCGGAATACCGCCACCCGTTCATGATCGACCGCGCAGTCAAGCGTGTGGGTTATGTGGTTGTGAGCAGTGACCGTGGTTTGTGCGGTGGTCTGAATACCAACCTGTTCAAGGCCCTGGTCAAGGACATGGCGGTAAACCGCGAAAACGGCGTCGAGATCGATCTGTGTGTCGTTGGTAGCAAGGGTGCGGCCTTTTTCCGCAACTTCGGCGGTAACGTCGTTGCAGCTATCAGCCACCTGGGTGAAGAGCCGTCGATCAATGATTTGATCGGCAGTGTGAAGGTGATGCTGGATGCGTACCTGGAAGGCCGGATTGACCGCCTGTCCGTGGTATCCAACAAGTTCATCAACACCATGACCCAGCAGCCAACCGTGGAGCAGTTGATTCCACTGGTGGCGACTCCGGATCAGGAACTCAAGCACCACTGGGACTACCTCTACGAACCGGACGCCAAAGAGCTGCTTGACGGCTTGATGGTGCGCTACGTGGAGTCGCAGGTGTACCAGGCGGTGGTCGAGAACAACGCAGCTGAACAAGCGGCGCGGATGATCGCGATGAAAAACGCTACCGATAACGCCGGTGATCTGATCAGCGATTTGCAGCTGATCTACAACAAGGCGCGTCAGGCTGCGATCACCCAAGAGATCTCGGAAATCGTCGGCGGCGCTGCCGCGGTTTAACGGTTCAAATATTCAGAGGATCCAGCTATGAGTAGCGGACGTATCGTTCAAATCATCGGCGCCGTTATCGACGTGGAATTTCCACGCGACAGCGTACCGAGCATCTACAACGCGCTGAAAGTACAAGGCGCGGAAACTACTCTGGAAGTTCAGCAGCAGCTGGGCGACGGCGTAGTTCGTACCATTGCGATGGGTTCCACCGAAGGCTTGAAGCGCGGTCTGGACGTTGTCGACACTGGCGCTGCCATCTCCGTACCGGTCGGTAAAGCGACCCTGGGCCGGATCATGGACGTACTGGGCAACCCGATTGACGAAGCTGGCCCTATCGACACCGAAGAGCGCTGGGGCATTCACCGTCCAGCACCTTCGTTCGCCGAACAAGCTGGCGGCAACGACCTGCTGGAAACCGGCATCAAGGTTATCGACCTGGTTTGCCCGTTCGCCAAGGGCGGTAAAGTGGGTCTGTTCGGTGGTGCCGGTGTAGGCAAGACCGTAAACATGATGGAACTGATCCGTAACATCGCCATCGAGCACAGCGGTTATTCCGTGTTCGCCGGTGTGGGTGAGCGTACTCGTGAGGGTAACGACTTCTACCACGAGATGAAGGACTCCAACGTTCTGGACAAAGTGGCACTGGTTTACGGTCAGATGAACGAGCCGCCGGGAAACCGTCTGCGCGTAGCACTGACTGGCCTGACCATGGCCGAGAAGTTCCGTGACGAAGGTAACGACGTTCTGCTGTTCGTCGACAACATCTACCGTTACACCCTGGCCGGTACTGAAGTATCCGCACTGCTGGGCCGTATGCCTTCGGCAGTAGGTTACCAGCCGACCCTGGCTGAAGAGATGGGCGTTCTGCAAGAACGTATCACTTCGACCAAGGAAGGTTCGATCACTTCGATCCAAGCGGTATACGTACCTGCGGATGACTTGACCGACCCGTCGCCAGCGACCACCTTCGCCCACTTGGACGCCACCGTCGTACTGTCCCGTGACATCGCTTCCCTGGGTATCTACCCAGCGGTCGATCCACTCGACTCGACTTCGCGCCAGCTGGACCCGAACGTGATCGGCCAGGAGCACTACGACACTGCTCGCGGCGTTCAGTACGTGCTGCAGCGTTACAAAGAGCTGAAGGACATCATTGCGATCCTGGGTATGGACGAGCTGTCGGAAACCGACAAGCAGTTGGTATCCCGCGCTCGTAAGATCCAGCGCTTCTTGTCGCAGCCGTTCTTCGTGGCTGAAGTCTTCACCGGTGCATCGGGTAAATACGTTTCCCTGAAAGACACCATTGCTGGCTTCAAAGGCATCCTCAACGGTGACTACGACCACCTGCCAGAACAAGCGTTCTACATGGTCGGCGGCATCGAAGAAGCGATCGAGAAAGCCAAGAAACTGTAATCCAGGCGCCCGGAAACGGGCGCTCATCAGGTTGAGGCAATCAGATGGCTATGACAGTCCATTGCGATATCGTCAGCGCGGAAGGGGAAATCTTCTCCGGTCTGGTAGAGATGGTGATTGCACACGGCGAACTCGGTGACCTTGGCATTGCCATGGGGCACGCGCCGTTGATCACCAGCTTGAAGCCAGGTCCGATCACGCTGACCAAGCAGGGCGGGGAAAAGGAGGTGTTTTACATCTCCGGTGGTTTCCTCGAGGTTCAGCCGAACATGGTCAAGGTACTTGCCGACACCGTGCAACGTGCTGGCGACCTGGATGAAGCCTCCGCTCAGGAAGCCGTCAAGGCTGCCGAGAAGGCCCTGAACGAAAAGGGTGCGGACTTCGACTACAGCGCTGCTGCTGTACGTCTGGCCGAGGCTGCAGCCCAGCTGCGCACGCTCCAGCAGTTGCGCAAGAAGTAAGCGGCCTAGCCGTCGTACATCATGCGCGATTGATTAAAAAGGGTAGCCTCGGCTACCCTTTTTCTTTTTCAGCAAAACACTTCTCTGGTCTGAAGCCGGACCGCCCAGGATTGGTAGCCACTCATGTCTCTTGAAATCGTTATTCTCGCCGCAGGCCAGGGCACCCGCATGCGTTCGGCCCTGCCCAAGGTGTTGCACCCGGTTGCCGGCAATTCCATGCTGGGCCATGTTATCCACAGCGCCCGGCAACTGGACCCCCAGCGCATTCACGTAGTGATCGGTCACGGTGCCGATGTGGTGCGTGAGCGTCTCGCCGCAGACGACTTGAATTTCGTTCTACAAGACAAGCAACTCGGTACCGGCCACGCCACCGCGCAGGCCGTGCCCTTCATCACGGCGAACACCGTGCTGATCCTGTATGGCGACGTGCCGCTGATCGAAGTGGAAACCCTGCAACGCCTGCTGAAGCACGTCGTGCCTGGCCAGATGGGCCTGCTGACCGTTGAGCTGGATGACCCCACCGGCTATGGGCGCATTGTGCGCAATGCCGACGGGAAGGTCGCTGCCATCGTTGAGCACAAGGATGCCAGCGAAGCCCAGCGCGCCATTACCGAAGGCAATACCGGCATTCTCGCGGTCCCTGCCAATAAGCTCGCCGACTGGATGAGTCGTCTGTCCAACAACAACGCCCAGGGCGAGTACTACCTCACTGACGTCATCGAGATGGCTGTGAGCGATGGCCTGCTGGTCGCCACCGAGCAACCCCACGACCCGATGGAAGTGCAGGGCGCCAACGACCGCAAGCAACTGGCCGAACTGGAGCGTCACTATCAATTGCGCGAAAGCCGCCGCCTGATGGCCCAGGGCGTGACCCTGCGCGACCCTGCGCGTTTCGATGTGCGCGGGGAAGTGACCGTCGGCCGTGATGTGCTGATCGATATCAACGTGATCCTCGAAGGCCGTGTGGTCATCGAAGACGACGTGGTGATTGGCCCTAACTGCGTGATCAAGGACAGTACCCTGCGCAAGGGCGTGGTGATCAAGGCCAACAGCCATATCGACGGTGCCGTGATGGGCGAGGGCAGCGATGCCGGGCCGTTTGCGCGGTTGCGTCCGGGTAGTGTGCTGGAGGCCAAGGCCCATGTGGGTAACTTTGTTGAACTGAAAAACGCCCACTTGGGTGAAGGCGCAAAAGCCGGTCACCTGACTTACCTGGGCGATGCAGTTATTGGCGCGCGCACCAACATCGGTGCCGGCACTATTACCTGTAACTACGATGGCGCGAACAAGCACCAGACTGTGCTGGGCGAAGACGTGTTTATCGGCTCCAACAATTCATTGGTTGCCCCAGTAAAAGTAGGCGATGGCGCCACCACCGCAGCGGGTTCGACTATCAATCAGGATGTGGATAACTTGCAGCTTGGCGTAGCCCGCGCCCGCCAACGCAACATCGACGGCTGGAAACGCCCGGTCAAAATCAAGAAGACCTGAGTTATCCACAATGAAAAAACCTGCTGGCGCTGGCCAGCAGGTTTTTTTTGCCTGCGAACCGGCTGCTCTTCAAGTGGGGGCCAGGTTCCCTTATGCTTCAGTCGTCAGTTGAATAAGATAGAAATATTGCTAGTAGACCAATCTTATGCACATGCCCGACTTGTGAGTCAAAAAAGCGCTGGTATTTGTAACATTTATTTTCTAAATGATTTCAGATTGCCTTCAAAGCAACAAAATTTTCGCTTCTTGCCGTGCTTCGTTCGCAGCAGAAAAAGCTGTGACCCTTATAACGCGTGCGTTACAAGGTGGCTAAAAAATATAATAATTATTTTTTTGACAGATTTTGGTTTGTGATCTACCTCGATTTTTCGGTCTTTCATATTTAGTTGCTAGTTCAGATTTTGCTGACATATAGTTATGCCACCAGCGACTAAATCAACAATATCCTCTCCACCTGTACCCCTGTGGAAGATGGAAGACCCTCAGGTAGGTGTGTCATGGATGACAGTGGACAATCAGTCTTGGGGCACGCCGGACCCGAAATACTCAAACAGTCACTTATTAAAATTAATCAATTAAAAAAAGAGCTTGCTGCTATGAAAGCGCAGGCTTCAGAGCCAATTGCAATTATTGGGATGAGTTGCCGGTTTCCGGGTGGATCGTTGACGCCTGAGCAGTTATGGAACAATCTCTGTGAAGGCAAAAGTGCCATAGCGCCAATGGTTAACAAGCGTTGGGACAGCCTTTTATGGAACAGTGCCGTTCCTGGTGAGAGTGGAAAAAATTATCAAAAGACGGCTGGGCTTATTGATCACATCTATAATTTTGACGCCAATTTTTTTGGCATGTCAGAACTTGAAGTTCGCCGCACCGATCCACAACAACGTTTACTCCTGCAACTGAGTTGGGAGGCCATCGAAGACACGGGTCTGGACTATCGCATACTCGCCGGTTCAAAAACCGGGGTATATGTCGGCTTGTCCAGTGATGACTATGCCGACTTTTATACTCGCTCAGGGGATACAGGAAAAATTTCCCCGTTGTCCGCACTGGGGTGCGGAAAGAGCATCGCCCCCGGACGAATCTCTTACTTCTTTGGCTTTCGTGGCCCTGCGTTGCAACTGGACACGAGTTGCTCGTCAGCACTGGTGGCAGCAGACCTTGCCTGCTCCGCGCTGCGCAATCACGAGATAAACATGGCTGTCGTGGGCGGCGCTAATCTGATCCTTACGCCCGGCGCTTCGGTCGCGTTTTCGACCATGCAGGCGTTGTCGCCCAGCGGTGAGTGCCGGCCGTTTGATGAAGGCGCCGACGGTTATGTCCGTGGCGAAGGGGCCGGGGTTATTGTTCTCAAGCGCTTGTCCGACGCGATCAAGGAAGGGTTGCCTGTTCATGCGGTGATCTCCGCCAGTGCGATCAATCATGACGGCAAATCCAACGGCATGACGGCGCCCAACGGTTTGGCTCAACAAGAGGTGATTGCCGAGGCTTTGCGCAAAGCTCAACTCGCGCCTGAAGCGGTTCGCTATGTCGAGTGCCATGGTACCGCTACGCCGTTGGGTGATCCGATTGAGCTTATGGCGTTGTCAAAGTTCTATGGGCGCACGCACCGCACCTGGTTGGGAGCGGTCAAAAGCAACATCGGTCACCTTGAGGCGGCGGCAGGTCTGGCGGGCCTGATCAAGGCTGCGCTGGCGGTCAAGCACGGGAGAATTCCGGCCTCATTGAACTGTGAGGTACCCAACAAAAAATTTGCGTGGACGCAGAGCCACCTTGCCGTTGCGACTACCACACAAGACTGGCCGGATTGCGCCCCGGTACGCCATGCAGCCGTCAGTAGCTTCGGTATGAGCGGTACCAATGCCCATGTGGTAGTGTCCAGTCATGATCAATCGGTAACGGTCGCGTCTTCGACACTGCCGCAATGCCTGACGCTCAGCGCGAAGGACTCTGCTTCATTGCTGACCCAGCTCAAGCAACTCGAGAAGCATCTCGACGGCCTCGCCGAGGATCGACTGGCGGCTCTTTGCGCGCGGTCCAATCGTTGCCGTACGCATCTTCCTGTCAAGTTTAGTGCGCCGGCCAGCGACAAAATCATGCTGCTCGACAAGGTGCGTGAGGTCATCGCGCAGTCTGTGGTTCCAACCGCTGGGTTGATGGCAAAAACCTGCTTTGTGTTCAGTGGCCAGGGCGCTCAATACAAGCAAATGGCAAGTAACCTGTATGCATCGACGCCAGTATTCCGACAAGCACTGGATCGTGTCTCGCAATTCTATTGCCAGACGTTTGATTTTGATTTGCTGAAGGTTCTCTTCAGTCCTGAATCCGACTTTCAAGTGGAAGAGGTGCAACCGGCTCTGTTCAGTGTGCAATACGCGCTGACGGCGTTGTGGAAAGCCTGGGGTATTACGCCAACGGTAGTGATCGGTCATAGCGTTGGCGAGTACGCGGCAGCCTGCGCATCGGGCGTGATGACCATGGAGTGCGCTGCACGCCTTGTGTGGTATCGGGGCAGACTTATCCAGGCGCATACCCGGCCCGGTGGAATGTACGTGGTTTCGACCTCCTCAAGTTGCGCGGAGGCTCTTCTTGATGAAATCCCTCATTCGATCGCGGTTGAAAACACACCGGACACCTGTGTTATTTCGGTCGACGATGTTAATGCTGCTGCGCTGGAACAAACACTGGGCCTGCATTCGACTCACTATAAGCGGCTGCATGTGGCCCGTGGATTCCATTCTTATTTAATGGAACCGGTTCTTGATCTGTTCGCATCCTATTTGGATTCTGTTGAACTGAAGACGCCCGTGACTGAATTCGTTTCTACTGTCACGGGTACTGCTGAGGCTGCGTTGTTGACCACTTCCGGCTATTGGCTACGCAATGTGCGTGACACCGTGAAATTTTCCAGTGCAGTCAGTCAGGTGATGGAGGGCGGGCCCACTCTGTTTATTGAGATTGGACCGAGTTCTCAATTGACGTCGATCATTAACGCACTGGATCACCAGAATGAGCATATAGCCTGTGCCAGCCTGGATCGTGCTACACCGGACTTGCAGCAACTTTCAAAAGTGCTGAGTTATTTATATCAACATGGCCGGATATTGAATTGGCCGGCGATTGTTCCAACGGTAACCTGCGAGCCGGATGTATTGCCGCATTACCAGTTTGCACAAACGGAATACTTTCCAGAGAAAGCCTTAAAACGCCAACTATCGGTAGGCGAGTTCGAAAACGTGCTGAAGGCAGTCAGCCTTACATAAGCCTTTTTCAACGTCTTAGTCGTATATCACGGATGAGAAATTATGAGTTCCACAAATTATGGGCGTGTCGACGACGCTGGATTTTCATGCCTGGTCACTATGTTCAAGGCACATGTGCTCGCGCATCCTGATAAAGCCGCTTTTGTATTTATTACTCGCGCACAGGAGCAAACGCTCTCGTTTGCCGAGTTGGACAAGTGTGCAAGCAATATCGCCAGTACTCTGCTCGCCCATAATCTTGCCGGGCAAAACGTGCTGTTGGTCTTCACGCCAGGCTTGGAGTTCATCAAGGCGTTTTTGGGTTGCCTTTACGCCAATGTCATCCCGGTACCCGTCAATACCCCGACCCAGACATCGTCTGTGGACCGTTTCGAGAAAATTGTGCAGGACGCTGCTATCGGCAGGGTGCTGACAACAGCCGACCTGTACGCACGATACAAGATTCAAGACTGGGACATCCCTGCGTTGCTGGTGGATGAAGTGCCGATCGCCGAGCCCGATTTTCAGCCTGACGACTCGCAGCCTGGTGATGTGGCCTTTATTCAATACACCTCGGGTTCGACGGGCGATCCAAAGGGTGCAGTGATCACCCACGGCAATTTGATCAGCAATCTGGAGATGATCAAGAGCGGCTTCGGCAATGATGAGCACATTGTCGGGGTCAACTGGCTGCCACTGTTCCACGACATGGGGCTGGTGGGCAATGTTCTGCAACCCATTTGGCTGGGCATCACCTGCATTCATATGTCGCCGCTGGAGTTTGTGCAGAAGCCGGTTCGTTGGCTGCGGGCGATCAGTGATTACAAAGGCACCACCTCAGGGGGGCCGACATTTGGCTATGCCCATTGCCTGGCTCGAATCAAGGAGGAGGACTGCGCAGGCCTTGACTTGAGCTCCTGGCGGCTGGCCTATTGCGGCGCCGAGCCGGTGAACGCGCAGGTACTGGATGCCTTCGCGCAGCGATTCGCGCCATTTGGTTTCAACGCCAGCAGTTTCTACCCCTGTTATGGAATGGCTGAAACCACCCTTATCGTCACTGGCCCGACGGCGGGCAGCGGTATGCGCAAGCTGAGCGTAGACCGGCAAGCGCTGGCGGACGGGCAGGTACTACCGGGCGTTGAGGGCTCACCTTCGGACATTTACGTCAGTAATGGCAAAGCCATCAATGGTCAACGCGTGGTCATCGTCCACCCTGAAGGTGGCGGCACACTTGCCGAAAACCAGGTTGGGGAAGTCTGGGTTGCGGGAAGTTCAATCGCTGCGGGTTATCTGAATAACCCTTCGGCCACTGCGCAACGCTTTGCCTGTCAGCCCGAAGGAGGCAGTGCCGACTTCTATCGCACCGGCGACCTGGGTTTCCTGCGCGATGGCGAACTCTACATAACCGGGCGCTTGAAGGATGTGATCATTCTGCGAGGTCGCAACTACTACCCCCAGGATATCGAGCAAGTGGCCTATGGCGCCGTTGCGGGATTGAGGGAAGGCTGCGGTGTGGCCTTTTCAACTAATGCTGATTCTGAAGAACAATTAGTCATTGTTTACGAAGTTGAAAAGAGTCACATCAACACACTGGATAAAGCCTCGGTAACAACATGCATTCGACAAGCGGTGATTAACCATTTTGGTGTTTCGCCCCATCGGATCATCTTGATAAAACCCAAGGGAATACCGAAAACATCCAGCGGTAAATTGCGCCGTTCCGCGCTTGCACAGTTGTTCACGCAAGGTGCGCTCGAAGCATTGTGAGGTTGATACCTGTGCCACCCCAGGAGAGTCTCCATGGAAGTTGCTGCTGCTGTTCATGACGTTAATCAGGAGTCGTTGAAGGGCGTGACGCTGTCCAGCCCTCAACTCAAGAAATTTCAGCTGATACATGCTTTGGTGTTATTGCTATTGCCCGCCGTGGGCACGGGTGTGGCCATCGTGTTGTATTTCATCCATGGCGTTTCACCCGTCAATATCGGAGTGTTTGCACTTTTTTATCTTCTGACGATGCTGGGCGGGTCGGTTGGCTACCACCGGTTATTCGCTCACCGGGCGTTCAGATGCGGGCGCGGGGTAAAAGTCCTGCTGGCTGTATTGGGCAGCATGACGGCCCAAGGCTCGCCGATTTACTGGGTCAGCAACCATCGCCGCCACCATGAGTACAGTGATCGCAACGGTGATCCGCATTCGCCATACGCCGTTGAGCGGCCCGGCGTGCTGGATAAGCTCAAGGGCCTATGGTTCTCCCAGGTCACCTGGACTTTCCAGCATGAACTGACCAACTCCACCCGATATGCCAAAGACTTGCTGCGCGATCGAGATATTTGCCTGGTGTCGGCGCGTTATTTTTATTGGGTTGCTCTTGGCTTGATCCTGCCGGCCATTATCGGTGGGCTATATACCTGGAGCTTATATGGGGCGCTGGAGGGGTTCTTGTGGGGTGGACTGGTGCGGATATTTCTAAGTTATCACGCCACCAGCAGTATCAATTCCTTATCGCACATGATCGGTAGCCGTCGGCATGAAACGCGGGACCGCAGCACGAATATTTGGTGGATGGGCATTATTACCGTGGGGGAATCTTTCCATAACAACCATCACGCGTTTCCTGCCTCCGCGCGCTTTGCACATGACTGGAAAGATATCGATATCGGTTATTACGCAATCAAGTTCTTGGAAGTGTGCAGGTTGGCCTGGGATATACGAACCCCATCTAAAAAAGTATCTACTGGAGGTTGTGATGAAAAATGATGTAGCGAAATTACAAGAGTGGCTGATCAATTATATCGCCGATCTCACGGGCGTCGAAAAAACAGCCATCAGCGAACAGTCGCAGTTCAGCGCTTTGGGGCTCGACTCTGCGGCGGTCATTGGTATGACGGGTGACTTATCGGACTGGTTGGGAAAAGAGATCGATCCGACCATTGTGTATGAATACCCGACCATCGAAGGCCTTGCGCAACACGCCATGGACGCTGAAGAAATTCTGGTTTGACCTCACAAAAGGATTTGTAAATGACACAGTCTTCTTCTGCGGCAATTGGCGCATCGATGGAAGCGATCCAATCGCACTACGATTTGAGCAATGACTTCTATCATCTGTGGCTCGATCCCGTGACCAAGTGTTACTCGGCAGCCCTGTGGGAGCCGGGAGATACATTCGTAGAGGCGCAGCTGCGCAAACTCGATTACCACATCGAACAATCTGGCTCGCGCAACGGCGCCAATGTGTTGGATATCGGTTGTGGTTGGGGCGGTACCCTCAAGCGTCTGGTTCAGAGTTATGGGGTTGACCGGGCGGTGGGGTTGACCTTGAGTGATGCGCAGAAAAATTACGTCGAGCAGCTCGACCTTCCAGGTGTCGACGTGCGCCTCGAGAACTGGCAGGACCACGTGCCCGCGGCCAAGTACAGCGCGATCATCTCCATCGGCGCGTTTGAGCACTTCGCCAACCTTGAACAGACCGCCGAAGAGAAAATCCTCGGTTACCGCCAGTTCTTCAAACGTTGTCACGGCTGGCTGGAAGACGGTGGCAAAGTGTCCCTGCAAACCATCACCTATGAAAACGCTACACGTGAAGATTTCAGTCCCTTTTTTGCCAAGGAGATTTTCCCGGAGTCCGATCTGCCGCGCCTGTACGAAATTGCTCAGGCCTGCGACGGGATGTTCGAAATACAGTGTGTACGCAATGACCGGGAACACTACTACCTGACTCAGAAGGCCTGGTGGCAGGGGCTCAAGAACAATAAGGAGGCGATCTGCACCACCTACGGCGTAGATATTTTCCAACGCTATAACACGTACCTGCAGATGTGCATGGTGGGGTTCAAATCCGGAACGATGGGACTGGCGCGCTTGACCCTCAAGCGTATCGACCACCCTGCCGCCAGTCTCAAAGACTGAACGTACCCGTGAGGAAGGCATAGCCATGGACGTCGCTATCGTAGGCATGGGCTGCAGGTTTCCGGGAGCCAGTGGGTTGGCTTCCTTTATCGAGCTGTTACGCAGCGGAGCCCGCGCGGTCACCGATTATCCCCAGGACCGCTTTGGCCACTTGCAAGGTTCCCTTGAGGCGCTGAGCCCGGACATGCTCAAGGGCGGCTTTCTGCCGAATATCAAGCTGTTCGATTGGGGTTTTTTCAACCTGTGCAAGGAAGAAGCGGACCACCTCGACCCCCAGCAGCGCCTGCTGCTGGAGGTGTCGTGGGAGGCTTTGGAAAATGGCGGTATTGAGCCTGCGAGTCTGCGCAAGAGCCGTACAGGCGTGTTCGTCGGCGCGACCAATGCCGACTACCACAGGATGGTGTTTGCCGATCACACCCTGCTGAGCAAGTTCAGTGCCTCCGGCACCGCGTTGGGCACCGCCGCCAATCGATTGTCTTATTTCTATGACTGGATTGGTCCCAGCCAGGTGGTGGATACCGGCTGTTCTTCGTCGCTGGTCGCGCTTGACAGCGCGGTCGGCGCGCTCAAGCGCGGCGAGATCGATATGGCTGTGGTAGGCGGGGTCAATTGTATTTTGCACCCCAATAACACCTTGGCCCACTTCCACGCCGGCATTCTTTCTGCCGATGGCGCCTGCCACTCCTTTGACGATGCAGCCAATGGGTATGTGCGCTCGGAGGGTTGCGGCGTGGTGATCCTGCAGCGCCAACCGGATGCGGTGGCCGCCCGGCGCAAAATCTGGGCGCTGATCAGCGCGACTGCGGTCAATCATGATGGTGCCAGCAATGGCTTTACCGCCCCCAACGCCCAAGCGCAAAAACGTTTGATCCAGGAGGCGTTCGCCGCCAGCGACCATGCTGTCGCCGATCTTTGCTACGTCGAGACTCACACCACAGGCACGCTGATGGGAGACGCGGTCGAGCTCAAGGTCCTGAACGATATTGTGCGTCTGGGTGCGCCGAACGATTCGGTGAAGATCGGTTCGGTCAAAACCAATATCGGTCATCTGGAGTCGGCGTCGGGCATGGCGTCGTTGATTAAAGTGGCGTGCATGGCCTATTACCGGGAGTTTTATCCAACCTGTGGCTACACCACGCCCAACCGTTTTTATAAATATGAGGCGGGGCAGCTCAGGGTCAGCATGGCGCATGAGCCGGCCCCCTCGATCGCGCATAAATGCCTGGGGGTCAGCACGTTCAGCTTTGGCGGCACCAACGCGTTCGCGCTGCTCAAGTCGGCTGCGCCATCAACGGCTCCCGACCTCGTCGCACAACCTGAGCACGTGTTCGTGCTGTCGGCTAGATCTTCCCAGGCCCTTGTTGCCCAACTCAAGAAGCTGCTTGAGTGTTTGCCTGGGTACCTGGACGAGGATTTACCGCAGCTGTGCAGGGAGCTGCTGTGCCGCGAGAAGTTCAGGTTTCGCGTGGCGATGGTGGCTTACTCGGTGGGTGAATTGGCCGAGAAGATCCGGACCATCGCCGCTCTGCCCGCGGTCTTTATCGTTGAAAGCCAAAAGCGCAAACCCTTGGCGCTGTGCGTGAGATTCACTGCCTTGGCGCGGCCGGACAGGTCGCGCAATTCGCCCGTGCCCCAAGCATTCGAGGCGCTTGTGGGGACCCGTCAGATCGCAGAGGTCGAGCACCCGGGCGTGCGCAACTTCCTGGCGTGCCTGAGCGCCGTTGAAAGGCTGCGGGCTTTCGGTTTGTTGGGCACCACGTTTCATTACGAGGGGCTGGGGCGGCTAGTGTCGGCCTACTGCGAACAAAAAGCCACCCCGCGCCAACTCATGCAGGTTCTCACTAACCAAGGGCTGTTGGCGAATTATCAACAACCTGGCCCCACGCCTGCCGAAGCACCCCTGTTGTACATCGGCGAACCGCTCGATGGCGGCGCCCGGTCGGTTTACACGCTGGCCGACGACTCGATTTTTTCTACCGTAGATTTGCCCGTGCTGATCCAACAGTTATTCCTGCGTGGCTATGCGCTGGATAGCTCTGGGGTCGACACGCAGGGCTGCGACATATGGCCGTTAGCGCCTTCGTATCAATTTGACCACTCGCTGTGCTGGTACACGTGAACCCGTGCCCGGCGCGGTTGCACCCGTAAACAACTCTCTTTTTTGGCAGGGAATGTCATGACCATCGATCAATTGGAAAGTCACCAGAAGGCTGAGGAATTGATCAGCTGGATTCGTCAATACGCAACCACCCGGATCAACTCCAGGGTGATGGATGAGCGCCGCACTATCGCGCCGCACATCATCCTGGACCTGGGCAACAAAGGCATCCTGGGGATGCAGGTGCCCAAGCGCTACGGTGGCCTGGAGCTGTCCACGGTTGATCTGATGCGCGTGATTCAACAGCTGACCGCTATTGATATGACGTTGGGTACCTTCGTCGGGCTCAATAACTGGCTGGGCATCTGGCCGATCCAGATGTACGCCAGTGAAGAGGTAAAACTTGAGTTGCTGCCTCGTCTGGCGTGGGGCCGTGAGCTGGCTGCGTTTGCCTTCACTGAACCTGGCGCCGGCTCGGATGCTCGCTCGATCAGGACCTTCGCCGTACCGGTCGGCTCGCAGCGGCAGGCGATCAGTGGGGAGAAATCGTGGATCGGTTCCGGCGCCTGGGCGGGTGTGACCACGGTGTTTGTCCAGCAGTTAGATGACCAGCAGCGGCCGAGCGGCATTAGTGGCTACGTACTCAAGGCCGATACGGCAGGTGTGAGCCAGGGGCCCGAAGCCTTGACCATGGGCATGCGCGCCATGATTCAGAACACGGTGAAGTTCGATGCCGCACAGGTCGAGGAAAAGTACCTGCTGGGCAGCAAAAACGTCGGGATGGATATTGCCCAGGACATCATGATGCATGCCCGCCTGGGCATTGCCGGTCTGAGCCTGGGGGGCATGAAGCGCTGTGCGCAGTTGATGTTGCGTTATGCCCGGCGGCGTAGGATTTCCACCGGGTTGCTGCTGGACAACCCGGTGACACAGGCACACCTGAGCGATGTTTCTGCGGCCATTACGGCCGTGGATACCCTGGTGTTCAGTGTCGGGCGCTTCATGGACCAGGGAGTGACCATTCCGTCGGAGGTGTTCACCGCCTGTAAATCCAGTGCGCCGGAGCTGTTTGGCGAGGCGGCGGATCACTTGACCCAATTGCTCGGTGCCCGCGGCTATATCGAAACCAATGGCGCGCCCCAGCTGCTCCGGGACGCCAGGATTCTGCGGGTGTTCGAAGGCCCCACGGAAACCATGAACATGTACCTGGGCGGTCGAATCCTCAAGGGCGGCGCGGATTTTTTCGCCTTTTTGGACACCACCTTGCTGGCGCCGCATATCAGCCAGGCGATTGCCCAGACGGCCCGCCAGATCCAGGAGCGGGCCGGCAGCCATGCCTTTGTGCAGGGCGATGCGCTTCTGACGAAAAAGTGGGTGCAGTACAAAGTGGGTGAAGTGTCGACCTTTGGCGTACTGCAGGGGTTTTTGCACCTCGCCATGCAAAGCAGTGCACAGCCGCGCTTCAAGCGCGCGTACGACTGGGCCAGCGCACGTTTCGAGCAACTCAAACAGGCGGCCCTGTACGGTGCGCCGTGTGAAGTGGCGCTTACCGGGATTGACGCGGTATGCAACGAAATCGATGACTTGATGGCCGATATCGCCGATATCGAGCAACAGTTGCCGGCAGACAACCAAATGCTCGATGCCTACCTGCAAAAGGAGGCAGTCGAGGAAACGTCTGCCCAGGTTGCAGCGCTGACGCCTCAGGCCGAGCCGGCACCCGCCCGGGTATCTGTGGCTGTCGGCCAGGGGCCTTCACCTGTCGAGTTGCAACAGTGGATCAAAGCCTGGGTGGCGCGCTGCATCGCGGTGGCACCGCAACAGATCGACGGTAACGAGCCCTTCACCAGCTTTGGCCTGGACTCCACCGACGCCGTGGAAATCGTCCACGACCTCGAACAGTTCCTGGACCTTGAGTTGGACGCCACGCTGTTGTGGAACTACCCCAGCATCGACGAGCTGGCGGCTTACCTGGTCTGTGAACTGGCAGGCCGCAACAGCGTTGGCCCGCCGGTGGACAAACCCCTGGACACGCCAACGGCAGAAACCTCAACGTCCCATGCCGCGATTGACGCGATGACCGACGAGCAGGTGATGGATCTGTTGATGAAAGAAATTTCCGCCTGATAGCCACGAGGGAATACCCATGAACCTGCCTGTTCAGCAAGCCGAAGATTTTACCCTGTCACAGCTACCCACCGATGCGCGAACCATGGGCCTTGGTAAAGACCTGCCCGGCCCCGCGGGGGTTCTGGGGACGGTGAACAAGTTGCGCCGCAACGCTCTGGCGGCACTGGTGGAATTCAACGAGACCTATGGTGATATCTGCCGGATCAAATTCGGCCTCAAAGAACAGGCCGTGATCATTTCCCATCCCGATGATATCCGCACTGTGTTGAGTGACCGGTATGGTCACTTTCAGAAAAACGGTAACCGCAATTTCAAGGAAATCGACCGGTTTTTTACCAATAGCCTGTTTACCAGCGACGGTGAGTTCAACAAGCGTCAGCGCAAGTTGCTCAAGCCAACCTTCAACCCGATGCTGACCGATCAGTTTGCTGCGCCGATGGTGAACGCGGCCAAAGAGATGATGGATCGCTGGGATGCGCAGAAGCTCACCCGGGTCAATCTCAAGGAAGAAGTGCTGGCGCTCACACGGCGCAATATTTGCGAAAACGTCCTTGGCGTCGACGAGCATTTTCATCAGGCAGCCCAGACCCTGCGTGAGTCGTTTGAAGTGGCCAACATCCTGACGATGGAGCGGGCACGCCAAGTGCTGCCTTTGCCTCTATGGGTGCCGACCCCGCAAAACGTGCGCTTTATCAAGGCCAAGAAGAAGATGCTGGCCCTCATCGAGAAGGTGATCGAGCACCACACCACGACACCTACGCCCACCCGCTCGATGGTGCAGATGTTCATGCAGGCCAGGTACGCCGATAACAACCAGCCTATGGAGCACGAGCAACTGCTGAGCGAGTGCATGACCCTGTGTTTCGGGGCCTACGAAACCAGTGCCAACACCTTCACCTATGCCTTCCATTTTTTGTCCAGATACCCCGATATCAGAGCACGGCTGGAGCACGATATCGACACCCTGCTGGAAGGCCGCTTGCCTGCCGTTTCGGATGTCGGGCGCTTGGGTTATGCCCGCAAAATCCTCAACGAAACCATGCGTCACTACACGCCTGGCTCCATGTTGATCCGCTGTGCCAAGCAGCAGACCGAACTGGCCGGCTACACGATTGCGGCCAACACCATGATCGTGCTGAACATCTATTCCATGCACCGCCATCGTGATTACTGGGATAACCCGCTGGCCTTCGATCCCTCTCGGTTCGACCTCGAACGCCTGAGCGAGGAAAAGAAACATGCATTCATTCCCTTCGGCGGCGGAGGGCGATCCTGCATCGGCATGGGCATGGCCATGATGGACGGCATCTTGCTGCTAGCGACGGTGATGCAGCGCTATCGAATCAACAACGCCATCGACTACGCGGACAGTGCCGCACCCAGTTTGCGCAGAATCGTGATGGGCCCGGAAGGCCAGATACCGGTGCTGCTGGAGCGGCGCCAGCCTTGCATTTGAACGCCAGCTGGCGCGTGTCATCACGCAGGCCCGGGCGGGTCGCGCGTAATCAGGGTCATGGTCGGGAATAGGGAATGAGTGTGGATAGTTCGTTGTTGACGCAACTGGAAGGGTTTACCCGGCAACAGCTGATGGCAGTGGTCGCACGGCTGCATGATGATTACGCGGTGGATGCGGACTTTACTCCGCGCAGCCATCACCAGGGCGTCAGTGCGTATGACGTGTGCTGGCGTTCCGCCGAGCTGCAGGATTACCTGCAAGCGGCCCCCCGCGTCGCACCCCGCACTGTCCTGGCCTGGACAGCCGACCCTTACCTGCTTGAGCGGTTACGCTGTGGCACCATGCACGAGCGCAGTACGAGCGGCCCATCCACTGCGACGCTGAGTGCTCGCCTGGCTGAGCTGGCCCGGCAGGACCCGCTGACACTGGTGGTTGATGTCGCGACACTGTGGGCCACTGATGACTCGCCGTCCCATGATGATTTTGCACGGCTGGCGACGTTGCTGAGCGAGCTGCGCGATGTTCTGAACAGGATTGAGTCGGATGATTTGAACCTGCTTTTCCTGACCCACGGCGCGATAAGTACCGGCGACCAAAGCCTGGGCTGGTTGCCACTGCCGGCGATCTTCCATGGCTTGGGTAAAGCGCTGAACCTGGAGCTGGACCTTGCCACGGTCACCACCGTAGACCAGGGAGCCGACTGCCAGCAAAGCCTGGCACACCTCCTGGCGGTGGCGTCGGGCAGCGAGCGTCAGGTCAAACTGGTTGAGGACCGCGTCTACTTTCCCGCGCTCGCGTTGCGCCCCGCACCCGACGTGGAGGCCAAGTCGCGCCCATGGGGTAATTGTCTGGTGGTGGGTGGTATGGGGGCGCTGGGGCGAGAGCTGGTGCATTTTTTGCGCAGCCAGGGTGCGGGCAAGATCGTGGCGGTGGGACGAACCGCTCATTCACGCATTGCCGTGCGGCAAGCGCTGGGGGAGGAGGTCATCTACAGCGTCGTCGATATTACCCGTCCGCTGGCCCTCGCTGACCTCAAAGCCACCCTGGCTGCTCAGGACATCAGCATCGACAGCGTTTTTCACCTGGCCGGCAGCCTGCATGAGGGTTTGTTCGTCGACAGTGATACCCAGCAAGACATCGAGGTGCTTCAGGGCAAGTTGATGGGCGCGATCAACTTGTTGGAGTTTTTCGACGCGCCCGATATTCGTCATTGTTTTTTTTCGTCCATCGCTTCGGTGATCGGTACGCGTGGGGCGGGCATGTATAGCGCTGCCAACGAGTTTCTGGATCAGTTGGCCCGTGGGCGCCAAGCTGAGGTGTTCTGCATCAATTGGGGGCCGATGCTCAATGTCGGCATGGCCACCCGTCACGGACAGGATGCCGCGGGTATTTGGGCATCTCTTGGCGTTCAGCCATTGGTGCCCGAGCAGGCCCTGCAAGCGTTGCGCGGCCTGAATGGCGGCCCGCGACAGCAACTGATCGCCGAGGTCGATTGGGTCACCATCCAACGTCTGGTGGGTCACAAGCTGGGCAGCCGGTTGCTGGCGGACCTGGTAGCGCAAGCACCCGCGCAAAGTGCCGGCCCTCAATCCAGGCTGCTCAAACACCTGGCAGGTCTGAAGGATCGCGAGGCGGCGATCAGTTGCCTGGAACAGTACCTCAGCGAACTGTTCCAGCGTTTTTCCGACAGCCGCGATGCGCCATTGACGCTCGACAGCAATATCAGCGAATGGAACCTAGACTCACTGGTACTGATGGAGCTGTTGAGTCAGGTCAAACGCGACCTGGATTTCATCATTTATCCCCGTGAGATTTTCACCCACAACAGCATTCGCCTGTTTTCCCGCTACCTGTATGAGCAGCTGTTCAGTACCGACGCTCCAGGTGCAACCGTGGATGACGACGAGTCGCTTGCCGGTGCGCAGGCTTTCCCCGCTGAGCTGCCGGTCATTGATGCCGACATCAAGGTCAGGGAAGGCGTTGTGTTCCTGCTGTCCAGCCCACGCTCGGGTTCCACCTTGCTACGCGCAATGGTCCAGGGCCACCCACAGATCTTTGCTCCGCCTGAATTGCATCTGTTGGCCTACGCGACCATTGGCGAATGGAAAGCCGCGTCCGAGTCCAACTATTTCGATCAGGGCTTGCAGCGCGCACTGATGGAAATTTTTTTGGAAGATGCCCAGGCCGCCAGTGAACGCATCGACCATTGGGTGCGTGAAAATACGCCGGTCAGCGAGGTGTACCAATTTTTGCTCGACCACACCCGGTGCCCGTTGCTGGTGGACAAATCGCCCAGTTACGCCTCTTCGGCGCAGGCATTGGTCAATGCTGAAAGCCAGTTCGAGCGGCCGCGTTATATTCACCTGGTGCGTCATCCCCTGCCGGTCATCGAGTCGTTTACCCGCATGCGTATGCACAAGCTGATTGGGGCCGAGGCCGAGGATGGGTTTTCCACGGCGCAGAAGATCTGGCAGAGCGGCAACCAGAATGTGCTCGATTTTTTCCAGGCGCATGTCGATCCGCAGCGGGTTATCCACATTTGTTACGAAGACCTGGTGCGCGAACCCGAGCCGGTTATCCGTCGCTTGTGTGATTTCCTCGGCGTCGATTACGACGCCGCCATGTTGAACCCCTATGCCCAGGACCGCATGAGTGACGGGGTGCACGCGACCTCCATGGCCATTGAGGACCCAAATTTCAAGACTCGTGAAGCCATCGACCCGCGATTGGCCGATGCGTGGAAAAACCAAGCGAGCCCGCGCGCGCTCAGCGCCCAGACCCAGGCGCTGGCCCGACGGCTGGGGTATGCGCCGATGCCTGCCGCGCTCGGTGTCCAGCGGCGAGAGTCGTTTGTCACCTCGTTGGCCGAACCGATGTGCGTCAGTGAGTGGGGGGCGCCGTCGTCTGCGCCTTCGATGTTGTTCCTGCATGGGCTGCTGGAACAGGGGCCCGTGTGGGATTCGCTGGTACAGCATTTGGATCTGAGCTCCCGCCGCTACGTGGCCCCCGACATTCGCGGGCACGGCCGCAGCGGTCATGGCTCGTCCGAGCAATTGGCGACGCTGCTCGACTACGTGCTGGATATGCAGGCCATTCATCAGCAATACGCAATGGCGCCCCTGCATCTGGTGGCCCATTCGTTCGGCTCGGTTATCGCGGTGGCCTACGCTTCGGCGTTCCCGCAGGCGGTCAAGAGCTTGACCCTGGTTGAGCCGGTGTTACCGGTGCAACGCTTCACGCCGCAGGTGGAGCGCTACCGCGAGCTTGTCGAGTTTCTCAAGACGCAGCACGTGCACAAACCCATGGCCGACCTTGAAGAGGCCGCCTCGCGCCTGCGCACAGTCACACCCAGCCTGTTGCCGGCCCAGGCGCTTGAATTGGCGCGACGCATTACCCGGCCTGCGCCAGAGGGCATCTGCTGGACCTGGGATGCGCGCCTGCGTTTTCGGGCGGGAATGGGGCTGGGCATCAGCAGGCTTGAGTACATCGAGCTACTGCAGGGCCTGCCTTTGGAAACCCATTTGGTCCTGGGTTCGAAAAGCCGCTCCAACCGAAAAGCCGACCTTGAGGTGTTCCACGCGGCCGTCGCGCCGCAGCGCATCCATACGCTGGAGGGCGGCCACAACCTGCATGTGGAATGCCCGGAGCAAGTGGTCGCTGTGCTTAACGGGATTCTGGAGTGAGCCATGTCCGGGACAAGGAATGACGCTATGAACGTGAATATGCCGCCACCATTGCGCCGGCCTGTGACCGAGGAGACGCCGGCCACCGCCAGTGTGCGCGTTACCCTGAGCAATCCGGTCTTAATCCGCCGCCAGCGGTTGCTGAGCCTGTTGTTCAACGGGCTGCCGTTGCTGGGCGTGTGTGCGGCCTTGTACATCGGCCTGACCCGTGGTTTCAGCTGGGTCGATGTCAGTGTGTTCGTGCTGATGTATGTGCTGAGTTTCTTCGGCATCGAAGGCGCCTACCACCGCTTCTTTGCTCATCGTGCGTTCAAGACCGGCACGGCCGGCAAGCTGATCCTGGCAATCATGGGCGCGACCGCCGCCCAGGGGCCGGTGGCATTCTGGGTCGCTAACCATCGACGCCATCACCAATACACCGATACCGAACTGGATACCCACTCGCCGTGGTTCGATCATCGTGGCGCGCTCAAGGGGTTGCGCGGGCTCTGGCATGCCCATGTTGGCTGGTCGTTCGGTGATCAGTACGTGAACGTCGCCGCGTTTGCCTCCGATATGGTGCGCGATAAAACCGTCGCGTTCGTAACGCACTATTACTTGTACTGGGTACTGCTCGGGCTGGCACTGCCGGCTGCGATCTGCGGGGCGCTGGCGGGGACTTGGCAGGGAGTGCTCAATGGCTTTGTGCTGGCGGGGCTGGCGCGCATCTGGTGCGTGCAAAACGGTGTCTACATCGTTAACTCAGTGTGCCACCGCTTCGGCTCCAGGCCCTTCGTCACTCAGGAAAAAAGCACCAACAACGCCTGGCTGGCGCTACCAACCCTCGGTGCCTCCTGGCACAACAATCACCATGCTTTCCCGGCTTCTGCCACGACCCGGGTTGAATGGTGGCAGCTGGATATAACCGGGCTGATTATTCGCCTGCTGGGTAAGGTGGGGTTGGTCTGGGATATCCGCACCACCTCGCAAAAGCTTCGCGACTCCAAAAGACCTTAGTGGGCTGTTAATACTTTTATCAGGCAGGGATTGATATGTGCGCAATTTTCGGCGTTATGACGCAAGGACCGCTCGCTCTTCAACATGTGCATCGCGCGATGGACACGATGCAGCACCGCGGGCCCGATGACCGTGGGCTCTGGAGCTCGGAGGATGGCAAGGTCGTGCTGGCCCACAACCGTCTGAGCATCGTCGACCTGGCAGGCGGACATCAGCCGCTGTTGAGCGCCGCGCACGATGTTGTTGCGGTGGTGAATGGTGAAATCTACGGCCACCGCCAATTGCGCGCGAGCCTGCAGCAAAAGGGCTATCCGTTCCAGACTCACTCAGACAGTGAAGTGCTGTTGGCGCTCTATCTGGAATACGGCTCGGCCTGCCTTGAACACCTGCGCGGCGAGTTCTCGTTCGTCATCTGGGACCGGCGCAAACAGCAGATGTTTGCCGCCCGCGACCGGTTTGGCGTAAAGCCGTTGTTCTACTACCAGGACCAGGAAAAATTCATGGTCGCCTCGGAAATCAAAGCCCTGCTGGCCATGGGCGCGCCGGCCGAGTGGGATGTAGAGAGCGTGTACGACTTCGACTCAGGCATCCTGCACAACGACCGCACATTCTTCAAAAACATCAAGCAGGTTGCACCTGGCCATTTCATTCTGGTCACCCAGGGACACCTGCGCACGGTCAGCTATTGGGACCTTGACTATTTGACGACGCAGCAACTGGAGGCCGACCGCCGTACCAGTGCCGATTATGTTGAAGAATTCCGGCAACTCTTTACCGATGCGGTGAAGGTGCGCCTGGAAGCGGATGTGCCCGTAGGTTGCTACCTCAGTGGTGGCCTGGACTCCTGCAGCATCCTGGGGATGGCCAACAGCCTCAGTGCCAGGAAGCTGGAAGCCTTCACCATCTCCTTCGATGATGACCTGTACGACGAATACGCGATGGCTGAGGAAATGGCCGCGCTGGCTGGTTCACGTTTGCATCGGGTCGATGTGACACAGCAGAACCTGGCGGACCATTTTGACCAGGCGGTCCGGCACGCCGAGTCGCTGTTCATCAACCCCCATGGGGTGGCCAAGTACATCTTGTCGAGTAAGGTGCGCGAGCAGGGGATCAAGGTGGTCCTGACCGGTGAAGGCGCCGATGAAATTCTCGCCGGCTATCCCATCTTCCGTCAGGACATGTTGACCACCAGCGCCGCGATACTGGGCCAGGATGCCGTGAATCTGAAGCTTGAGCAGTTGAAGCAGGCCAACAAAACGTCTATCGGGTTGCTGCTCTCGGAGGAGTCGGGCAGCGAACTTGCCTATATCAAAGCCATGCTGGGCTACATCCCGGCGCAACTGGCGGGCAGTATCCGGCGCTTCAAGCTGTATTCCTCGTTTTATACCCCGGCGTTCTCGCAGATGCTCAGCGGGCGCGACAGTATCGCGGCGTTTCTGGACGGGATCGATGTCAGCGCCCGGCTCAGAGGGCGCGATGCGGTGAATCAGTCTTTGTACCTGTGGTGCAAGACCTCGTTTCCCAACTACATGCTCAGCGTGCTTGGCGACCGGATGGAAATGGCCCATTCGATTGAAGGTCGCCCGCCGTTTCTTGATCACCCCCTGGCCGAGTTTTGCGCCCGGTTGCCGGTGCACCAGAAAATCCATCTTGATCGCGAAAAACATCTGTTGCGCGAGGCAGCACGGGAGTTGATCCCTCAGCGCGTCTACGACCGCCAGAAACAACCGTTCATGGCCCCAACGGTTTCCCGGCACAGCTTCGGCGCATTGCAGGAGTTTATCTGCGACACCCTTAGCAGCACCGAGGCGCAGTCATTGCCGTTCTACGACACCAAGAAGCTGCTGGCGCTGGTTACCAACCTGCCCAACCTTCCCGTCAACGTACAAGCCGGTGCCGATGCGCTGTTGGTGCAAGTGGCGAGTGCCTGCTCTATGCAAAAACAATTCGGGTTATCCCTGTAGGCATAAGGAAGTCAAAGGATGAGCCTTATCAGCGAACTGTTGAAAACCTACGATGGGATGGGCCCCCATCGAACAGGTCAGCCCCAGGACCCTCTGGTTTCCGAGTGGATGCAAGGGCTTTTAAGCGAGGCGGGGCTCGAAGTGCGCACTCAGGCATTGGCCTTTACCACCGTGCAGACCCATCAGTGCTGGCTGCTGCTGGGCGAGAATCAATTTGAGCTGATGCCGTGCCAGGATACGCAGCTGCCTGAGCATATGAATCTGGAAGGCACCATTGGCTTTTCCGAGCCCTGCGATATCCGTCTGGCTCAAGTGTCGACGATGGGCAATCAGCAATTGGCGGACCTGAAGCAATCGTCGGGCGCCGCCGCCATGATCATTTTTACCATGGGGTCGCTTGCTGGGCTGACGCCACTCAATGCCGATGAATTCAAAACGCCCTTTGCCCAGCCGGGTTTTTTTGTCTCCGGTGAACACCGCGACCTTATACGCAGCCTGCTCAAGACTCACGGCAGGGCCAGAATCGAGTCGAGCCTGTGTTTTGCCCCGGCGCAGTCGACCAACATCATCGCGACGAAGCACGGCACCCAACCGCATCTGTCGCCCATCATTGTGTTTACCCCCCGAACCGGCTGGTGGTATTGCGCTTCCGAGCGCGGTGGTGGCGTCGCCTGCCTGCTTCATATGGCACAGCGGCTGAGCGATATCGAACTGTCGCGCTCCGTTGTATTCCTGGTGACCTGCGGGCACGAACTCGGCTACTTGGGCATGCAACACGCGAGTGCCGAATGGGCGCAGGGGCCAAAGGTTCATCTGTGGCTACACCTGGGCGCCAACTTTGCCGCCGCACAGGACCCGCTGTTTTTCATGCAGGCCTCCACGACGCCACTTCAAGAACACTACCTGGAACAGCTGCAACGCGCCGAGGCAGCCCCCGACATTGTCGCGCCCACCGGTGGAGAGCCGTCCGGTGAGGGCGCATTCATCCCGCGCGGTGATGACTATCTGTCGATTCAGGGTGGGAACGGCTTTTTCCATCATATCGATGACCGTTATGAGACGGCCGTCGACAAGCAAAAATTGCACGGCATCTGTGAGGCAACCCTGGCATTCCTGATCAAGCAGGCGGCCTGAATTGGTTTTGGTGAAGAAAGGAACTCTTATGAACAATACGCGCTGGCAGGAATACCATTTGGATCAAACCGACCGCTCCACCTTGAAGGGCCACAAGCCCTGCACCGTATGGTTCACCGGTTTGAGCGGCAGCGGCAAATCGACCGTCGCAAATGCGCTGGACCAGTTGCTCAACCGTATGGGCTGCCATACCTATGTACTGGATGGCGATAACCTGCGTCAGGGGTTGAACAAGGATTTGGGGTTTTCCGCCGAAGACCGGGTGGAGAACATCCGTCGCGTCGGGGAAGTGTCCAGGTTGTTTACCGACGCGGGGCTGATCGTGCTGTGTGCGTTTATCTCGCCTTACAGCAAGGATCGCGAATTCGTGAAAAACATCCTCAATCACAATGAATATGTGGAAATTTACCTCAGCACCCCGCTTGAGGAATGCGAACGTCGCGACCCCAAGGGCTTATACAAAAAAGCCCGGGCGGGCAGCTTGCCCAATTTCACCGGCGTTCACTCGCCCTACGAAGTACCCACCCAGGCCAACCTGGAAATCGACACCAGCGGCAAGGCACCCGAGCAAATCGCAGACGATATCCTGGCTTACCTGGTGAACATTGGCATTGTCACGCCGGCACTTTCCATGGGGCGGCAGCCGGCGATTGCTTGAGTCCGCATTGACCCCTCGCCGAGCGTCGGGCCCGCTCTGCATTGCTGAAAACTCCAGCTGGCGCTTGACGACTTCGCGACAATAGGTTTTGATTGCCTTCGTTATCTTTCGAAACGAAACTTATCATCACCATGTCGAAACGAAATACACCCCAGCGGCGCCACAACATCCTGACCTTGCTCAATGAACAGGGCGAAGTCAGCGTGGACGAGTTGGCCAAGCGTTTCGAAACGTCGGAAGTTACGATCCGTAAAGATCTGGCTGCCCTGGAAAGCAACGGCCTGCTGCTGCGTCGCTACGGCGGCGCGATCACCATGCCCCAGGAACTGGTGGGCGACGCCACCCAACCCATCTCGGTGTACAAGCGCGCCATCGCCCGTGCGGCTGTGATGCGCCTGCGCGAACACGCCCGCATCATTATCGACAGCGGCAGCACTACCGCCGCGATGATCCCTGAACTGGGCCACCAGCCCGGCCTGGTGGTGATGACCAACTCCCTGCACGTGGCCAGTGCCTTGAGCGAACTGGAACACGAGCCGGTGCTGCTGATGACCGGCGGCACCTGGGACCCGCATTCGGATTCATTCCAGGGCCAAGTCGCCGAGCAAGTACTGCGTTCCTACGACTTCGATCAGCTTTTCATTGGGGCTGATGGCATCGACCTGGAGCGCGGCACCACCACCTTCAACGAATTGCTGGGCCTGAGCCGCGTCATGGCCGAGGTCGCCCGTGAAGTGGTGGTGATGGTCGAGTCCGACAAGATCGGCCGCAAGATTCCCAACCTGGAACTGCCGTGGAGCAGTGTCCATACCCTTATCACCGATGATCGCCTGCCGCTCGAGGCCCGCGACCAGATCCAAGCCCGCGGCATTACGCTGATATGCGCGGCAATCATCTAGGAGAAACACCATGTGTGGCATCGTAGGCGCAGTCGCTGAACGCAACATCACTCCCATCCTGCTCGAAGGCCTCAAGCGCCTGGAATACCGTGGCTACGACAGCGCCGGTGTGGCCGTCTTCACCAACGCCGGCAAACTTGAGCGCATGCGCCGCCCGGGCAAGGTCAGCGAGCTGGAGCAAGCGCTGCTTGGCGAGCCGCTGGTAGGCCGTCTGGGCATTGCCCACACCCGCTGGGCGACCCACGGTGCACCGTGCGAACGCAATGCCCACCCGCATTTCTCCGGCGACCTGGCCGTGGTCCACAACGGCATTATCGAAAACCACGAAGTACTGCGCGAACAACTCAAGGGCCTGGGCTACGTATTTACCTCGGACACCGACACCGAAGTCATTGCCCACCTGCTCAACCACAAGCTCAAGGACCTTGGTGACCTGACGGTTGCCCTCAAGGCCACGGTCAAGGAACTGCACGGCGCCTATGGCCTTGCCGTGGTCAGCGCCAGCCAGCCCGACCGCGTGGTTGCCGCGCGCAGTGGCAGCCCGCTGGTGATCGGCCTGGGCCTGGGCGAGAACTTCCTCGCCTCCGACCAACTGGCGCTACGCCAAGTCACCGACCGCTTCATGTACCTGGAAGAAGGTGATATTGCTGATATCCGCCGTGAAAGCGTGCAGATCTGGGACGTCAACGGTCAGTCCGTCGAGCGCGAAGCCGTGCAATACCGCGACGGTGCCGAAGCGGCCGACAAGGGCGAGTACCGCCACTTCATGCTCAAGGAAATCCACGAGCAACCCGCAGTGGTGCAACGCACCCTCGAAGGTCGCCTGAGCCAGCACCAGGTATTGGTCAATGCCTTCGGCCCACAAGCTGCCGAGCTGTTCGCCAAAGTGCGCAACGTGCAAATCGTCGCCTGCGGCACCAGCTACCACGCCGGTATGGTTGCCCGTTACTGGCTCGAAGAACTGGCCGGCATCCCGTGCCAAGTGGAAGTTGCCAGCGAGTTCCGCTACCGCAAAGTGGTGGTGCAGCCTGACACCCTGTTCGTGACCATCTCCCAGTCCGGTGAAACCGCCGACACCCTGGCCGCGCTGCGCAATGCCAAAGAGCTGGGCTTCCTCGCCAGCCTGGCCATCTGCAACGTCAGCATCAGCTCGCTGGTGCGTGAATCCGACCTGACCCTGCTGACCCAGGCCGGTCGTGAGATCGGCGTGGCGTCCACCAAAGCCTTCACCACCCAGCTGGTTGGCCTGCTGTTGCTGACCCTGTCCCTGGGCCAGGTTCGCGGCACCCTCGCCGAAGGCGTCGAATCCACCCTGGTCGAAGAACTGCGCCGCCTGCCAACCCGCCTGGGTGAAGCCCTGGCCATGGACAGCACCGTGGAAAAAGTCGCCGAGCTGTTCGCCGACAAGAACCACACCCTGTTCCTAGGCCGTGGCGCGCAATACCCGGTAGCGATGGAAGGCTCGCTCAAGCTCAAGGAAATCTCGTACATCCACGCCGAAGCCTACCCGGCCGGTGAGCTCAAGCATGGTCCATTGGCCCTGGTGGATGACGACATGCCGGTGGTTACCGTGGCGCCGAACAACGAACTGCTGGAGAAGCTCAAGTCCAACCTGCAGGAAGTCCGCGCCCGTGGCGGCCAACTGGTGGTGTTCGCCGACGAAAAAGCCGGCATGACCAACGGTGAAGGCACCCATGTCATCAACATGCCGCACATCCACGACACCCTGTCGCCGATTCTCTACACCATCCCACTGCAATTGCTGTCGTACTACGTGGCCGTGCTTAAAGGCACCGATGTGGACCAGCCGCGTAACCTGGCGAAGTCGGTGACGGTGGAGTAACCCGCCACACCCTGGAGGCCCGACAGGGTCTCCAGCATCAACTCGGGGAGGTGAGGAATCAAACTACGTTAAGTGCGGCAGTCCCCCTAAGGTACAAACTCCACCTTCAACCCCCGGCTCGCACTGCGCCCCTGATCATCACTGACCCGCAACCGACACTCCCCCGACTTGCCCGGCCGCCAGTTCAGCGTGGTCTGCGGCGAACCCTGGCCGATCAAGGTTTGATCAGCAAACCAATACAGCGTCGCCGCATCGCTGGCCGCATTGGCATTCAGCGGGATGCTTTCCTGGGGTTGAGACAAGCGCAACTGGTAGCTCACCTGGGTCAGTGGCGAGCGGATCTGCGGCGCTTCACTCTGGTCACTCAGGCGGTTGGGCTGGCAGTTTTTCATCACACTGGGCGGCGTGCGCCGGGGCAGGCCGGCGGCGCGGTACAGGCGTTGCACGTCGCTGGGCCAGAATTCGAAGACTTCTTCGCGGGTGTACTGCGGATCGAACGGCGGGCAGGCGGCCTTGCCGGTGCGGGTGTCGATCAGCACCGGGCGGTGCAGGTTCGACACGCGAATCGGCGAGACACCGGGGATGTACCAGGTCTTGCGGGTTTGCAGGCACCAACGGTTGGGCAGTTCGCCGGACGCGGCGCAGACGTCGATGCGCACCAGCCCGGCGGGCGGTTTGTCAGGCTTGATGACGGTGTTGGGCAAGGCCAGGGGCAGGGCGTCGGCGATGCGGAAGAACAGCGGCGCAGCGGTCTTGGCCCCGATAAACGCCGGGTTCGGGCGGCCATCGAAGTTACCCACCCACACCACCAGCACGTAAGGGCCGACCAGCCCCGCGCTCCAGGCATCGTGAAAGCCCCAGGAGGTGCCGGTCTTCCAGGCGGTGCGCCAGTGGCGGCCGGGCAGGCCATCCGGGCGTGGGTTGCGACGTAGCATGTCGCGCACCATGAACGCGGCCTGAGGCGTGAGCAACGGCGCGCCGGTGGATTGCGGCTGTTCCTGCAAATAGCGCAACGGGCGCAGGTGCCCGTCACCGGCCAGCATCACATACAACCGCGCCAGTTCTTCCGGGGTCATCTCGCCGCCACCGAGGGCCAGGGCCAGGCCGTAGTGGCTCTCGTCGCGCAGGCCTTTGATGCCGGCGCGTTGCAGCAATCCGTATAGAGACGGGGACTTCACTTGGCTGGCGAGCCACACCGCCGGGATGTTCCGACTGCGGATCAACGCATCTCGCGCTGTCAGCGGGCCGACAAAACTGCCGTCGAAGTTTTCCGGTTGGAAGTAGCCGAAGTTACTGGGCAAGTCTTTAAGGATGCTCATGGGGTGGATGACCCCCTGGTCCAGCGCCAGCCCGTATAGAAAGGGTTTGAGCGTCGACCCCGGCGAGCGTTGCGACAGCACGCCATTCACCTGACCGTGCAGGTTTGTGGATAAGTAATCCGCCGAGCCCACCAGTGCCTTGACGCTCTGGTCACGGCTGTCGATCAGGATCGCCGTGGCGTTTTCCACCCCTGTGCTGCGCCGCTCGGCGATAAACCCGGTAATCAGGCGTTCGAGCAATTGCTGCAACGGCAGGTTGAGGGTGCTGTTCAATTCATTGCCGGCTTGGGAAGCCAGCAGCTGTTCACTCAGGTGCGGGGCGAGGAACGGGATCTGCTGGCGGTTGCGCGCTTCCAAAGGCAAATCGAGCAGGCTGTCGTTGCGCGGGTCCTGTGGATAAGTCTGGCGCCAGTCCGCCATCAAGCGCAGTCGCGCATCTTGCAGTGAGGGCCCGAAGCGCGCCCGCCGCCCCGGCTGTTGCGGAATCACCGCCAGCGCCAGCGCTTCGGACAGCGACAGCTGCGTCGCCGACTTGCCGAAGTAGATACGGCTTGCGGCTTCAGCCCCTTCGATATTGCCGCCCATGGGCGCCAGGTTCAGGTAGGCCTCAAGGATATCGTGCTTGCTGTAGCGTGCCTCCAGCCACAGCGCCAGCGCCATCTGCTGCAACTTGCCCGGCACCTGGCGGGTGTTCAGGTCCCACAGGCGCCGGGCCAGTTGCATGCTCAAGGTCGAGCCGCCCTGGCGCTGGCCACCGCTGTAGGTGGCCATGGCCGCCCGCAGCAACGCCGGGGGATTGATCCCCGGATGCCAGTAGAAATTGCGGTCTTCCTTGAGCAGCAAGGCTTGGACCAGCGAAGGAGAGATCCGCTCCAGCGGTAGCCACAGGCGGTATTGACCGTCATCCGCCAGCGTCATGCGCAGCAGTGAACCATCGTCGGCCAACACTACCCGCGATGAGCTGACAGCCTGTGCCAGCGGGGCATGGGGCCAGAGCCGCAGGCCCACCAGCACCGCCGCCGCTACGAGCAGCGGCGGCGCCAGGCGCTTAAGGCTTGGTAATTTCAAGCTGGCCTACTTTGCCGCGCCCTTGCAGGGTGGTCTCGTACATGCCTTCGGCGTAGGCCGGTGGCGTGTTGAAGGTGCCGGCGTTGGTGGCGCGTACACGGTAGACGAACGTGCCGACATCACGCAGCGCGGTACCGTACAACACCACGCGATCATCACGCACATCCACGTAGTCCGGCTGCCAGTTGCTCAGCTCGGTTTCGCCGATGGGGGCTTGCCAGCTCTGCTCTTCCTGGCTGTCTGCTTCCACGTACTCGGACTCTTCGCCCTCGTTTTCCTCCGTGCTGGCGGCTTCTGGCTCCGGCGGCAAGTTATACACAGGCTCGACGCCACCCGGCAGCAGGTCGACCACGGCCACTTGCTGTACCTGATCGCGGTCGGTAGCGCGCAGGCGCAGGCGCACCAGGAACTCATCACCCACCGCAACCTTGCTCACGGGCTCGCCCTTGAGGTCGAGGTATTCGTGGATGATGTCCAGGCCATTGTTGATCGGCTTGAGCTTGGCGCCCTTGTCGAAACCGGCTTCGCTGAGCATGTAGAACGCGGCCGGGCCGTCGGATTTTTCCATCACCAGCTTTTGCGTGTTGCCCGGCACGGCGGCGCGCGGCGGCTGGCCGGCCATCTCCAGCAATTGCTGTTGCTTGTCACCCAGCCAGGCGGTGGCCTTGAGGGTCATGTCGCTTTGCGCACGCTGGCCGTAGTTGTCCAGGGCACGCAGCAACAGGGCCGCCGACAGCGAGTTATAGCGCTGTTCGTTGAGACGTTTGCCGAGTTTATCCAACAGCGCTGTAGGCACATCGTCCATCAGCTCAGGGAAGTGTCGTGCCAATAGATGCAGGTGTTCGGCGTCGTGCACCAGCGGGTCGTAATACAGGCCGTCGCTGTCCCACTTATCCACAAGGGCGCGCCATGGCACCTTGCGGAACAGGGTATCGGCCTGGCGATCCTGCTTGAGCAGCTTGTAGCTGGCTGCCAGGTAAGCGGCGCCCAGGTCGTTCTGCCAGGTGTCCTTGAAGTAGCTTTCGTAGCGCTCGCGGATATCGCTCAGTGCACCACTCACCAGAATCCCCTGACGGCTCAGCAGGTAACTGGCGTAGGCGCGGTTGCGCAATTCCGACAGGCCTTCGCTGGGACCATTGGCCAGATCGGTCAGGTACGCATTCGAGCGCACCAGCAGGTCTTCCGGCACTGGCAGCCCGCGCTCCTTGGCTTCGATCAGAAAGTCGGTGGCGTAGAGGCTGGCGTAGGGCGCCACATCCGGGTTGGCCGCCCACAAGCCAAAGCCACCGGCCTGGTTCTGACGCTGGCGCAGCATGCGTACTGCACTGCCGAACGCTTGCTCGGCTTCAGGTGCATTGCCGCCCCAGATCAATGCCGGCATGGCCTTGGACACCAGTTGCTCGGTGCAGGCGTAGCCGTAGTCGTCCAGGTAATGCTTGAGGCCGTTGGCCCACACCAGCGGCGAGGCGGCCACGCCCAGTTGCACATCGCGCAGTTGGCTGAACAGTTCGCGGGTCGGTTTCAGCTCTTTGCTGGCGCTGTCGAAGCGACCCAGGCTCAGGGCGACGCGATGTTCGCTCAGCGGGCGGATCGAGGTGGTTTCGGCGACCTGGATGCGCTTGCCATCCGGCAACACCGCGACAAAGCGCAAATCCGCCGAACCAAGGGTGTCGCCGACCTTGATCTTGAACTCGGCCGTGCCTTCCTTGCGCGGTTGCAGGGACAGTGTGCTGCCCTTATCGCCTTGCACCACCAGACCGTCACTGGTCTGCACTTCAAACTTCACGTTCGCCGCTGCGTCGAGGTTGCTGAACACCCCGGCGCTGACGTTGAGCACATCCCCCGGCGCCACAAAGGCCGGCACGTTCGGTGTGATCACGATCGGCCCGCGTACGTCGGTGCTGGCTTCGCTCACACCCACGCTGTCGCTGTCCACGGCCACCGCAAACAGGTGCAGCTTGCCGTTGAAGCTGTCCGGCACCTGGTAATGCAGCACGGTTTCGCCGGCCGGCAAGTCCACCAGCCCGGACCACCAGGCCACCGGCGGCTGGTGTTTACGCTTGAACGGGTTGAGGTGATTGGCCAGGGCGCCCTCCGTATCGCCACCGGGCGCCGCCCCACTGAGCAGGCGGCTGAATTCCGGCAGGATCAGGTCAAGGATCTGGCTGGTGCCGACTTCCAGCGCACGCTTCTGGAAGAAGAAGCCCAGCGGATCCGGTGTCTGATAGCGCGCTACTTGCAGGATGCCTTCATCGACGGCGTATACCACGGCGCGGCCCGGGCGATCAGCGTTGACCTTGATATCCAGCGTCTGCCCCGGCTCGATCTTCGCCGGACCCTCCACCTTCAAGGCCATGCGCCGCGCATCCAGGTTGATGCTGAACGGCACCACGCCGTAGGACAGCGGGCTCATGTACACCTCGGCCGAGCCCATGTCGCGCACAAACTGCACGTTCACGTAGGCATTGCCCTCAAGCCCTGCGGGAACACGGATATGTTGCACGCTGTTGGTGCTGTCGGCCTTGAACCACTGCTGGGTGTAGACCTTGTCCCGTTCGATAGTGATCAAGCCGGCGCCGGTGTACGGGGCACGGATGCTGATGGCGATTTCATCACCGGTGGCATAGCTGCGTTTATCCAGGCGCAGTTGCAGCTCGGCATTGCGT
Organism: Pseudomonas sp. FW305-3-2-15-C-LB1; assembly: GCF_058787615.1. Classification (NCBI taxonomy): domain Bacteria; kingdom Pseudomonadati; phylum Pseudomonadota; class Gammaproteobacteria; order Pseudomonadales; family Pseudomonadaceae; genus Pseudomonas; species Pseudomonas sp. FW305-3-2-15-C-LB1. The sequence continues at coordinate 170,661 of NZ_JBYSZX010000007.1, forward strand.
TCCAGGGAGCGCGAGGTGTTGCCACGCCCGGCCACGCTGTAGTCGATCTGGTTGAGCAGGTTGCCGTTGGCGTCCTTCAACTGCAGGGTGAAATCGCCCGGTGTCGACGTGTTAAGCGTCTGCTTGGCGCCTTCTTTCGTCATCACCAACGGTGACGCCGGCTGGCTGATGTTCTTGATGCGTGACTCGTACTTGTAGGTGCCGTTGGACTGTTTCACCAGCACCGACACGTAACGGTGCTCGACCACTTCGCTGGTCAGGCCGTCCACCGCCAGTGGTGTCAGGTCCGGCGCGACGGCCAGCCATTGCACCTGGCGCGGTGCATCCTTGGCGACGTAAGACAGCGAATCCTGACTTTTCACACCCACCAGGTAGGGCGCGGACGACACCAGCAAGGCACTTTGCGCCGCCACGTTGCGACCGCCTTCGGCCTCGAACACTTGGGTCATCACCTGCAAGCGATAGGTGCTGTTGGCAAAGCGTTGCAGGTTGAGGTCGATCACGGCCTGGCCGTTGTCGTCGACGGTGGTTTCGGCCAGATCTTCGGTCGTGGCGTCTTCCAGGGAATCGTTAAGGCGGAAACGGTAGTCCGGGTAGCGATCAAACGCCGCGAGCGTCGGGCTCAGGGACATCTTCGCGGTGACACGACGGCCCGCAGCCGGAGCGCCGAACAGGTGCATGGCGGTGACCTTGGCCACCACTTGGTCCGGTGCAATCCAGCCCTGCACCGGCGTGTCATGCAGGCTCAGGCTGACTTTCATGCGGTCCGGCTCGAAGTCGCGGACCTTGAAGTTCACGCTGCCCAGGTCGGTGCGCGTCTGCTTCTGGCCGATCAACTGCAAGGTCGCGGTGTACTCCCCGGCGGGGGCGACTTCGCTGCTGGGGAAATCAAAGGTTTCAAAGCCGCTGGCGGACAGTTTCAACGGCTGGCGAATCACCTCCAGCCCACGCGGGTCGGTGATTTGCAGCTCCACCGGCAGGCCTTGCAGCATGCCCTTCCAGTTGCCACTGCGCACGATCATGCCCAGGTGCGCGGTTTCACCGGGCCGGTACAGGCCGCGGTCAGTAAACAGGTAGGCGCTGAGACGATCACTCGCACCGTCTTCTTCCAGGCCGCCTACGTCGAAACGCGACAAATCCAACTGCTGGGACTGGCGGGCGATCGGCAGGAACGACTGGTCATTGCCGCGGGTGACCACGTACATCAATGGCGTTTTCTCACGACGCAGTTCATCCAGCTTGGCGAAGTGCGCGTGGCCTTCGGCGTCGGTGCGGCCACTGCTCACCGGCAAACCGTTACGCCCGATGATGTCGACTTGCGCGTCGGACACTGGTGAACCATTGCCGATGGATTGCACGTACACGTCATGGCTGCCATCACTGGAACGCTTGGCGATGATGCCCAGGTCTGTCACCACGATGAAACGCAGGTCGCTGGTGCTGCTGCGCTCGTACTCGAATGTGCGCGTGGCCGGGTCGTCCTGGGGGCTGAGCTTGAGCACGAAAATGCCGCGCCGACCGCCGTTGGCGGTGAGGTAGTGGCTGAGATCGACATTGTCGTAGACGGTTTTCGCCGGGTCATTGGAGGACAGCGGGATATCCAACGCCTGACGCTCGACCATGCGATCGAAATACTCATTGCCGAAATTCGGCCGGGCAAAGCTGCCGCTGCTCTGGTCCACCAGGTGTTGCAATTGGTTGGGCAGCAGGCGGGCGATTTCCACATGGGCGCCGGGCACGCCACGGGCCATGAAGCCCAGGCGTTTTTCGCCGTTGAGGCTGAGCAAGGCGCCGTCGGACAGGAACTGCAAGGTACGCGGATACGCCGGCATGCTGATCAGCGACGCCGTAGGATTTTTTGCCAGGTAGCCGCCGATGGCTTCCAGGTTGGCGGGCACTCGCACATACAGGGCGCGACCGGCCGGGGCCTTGAATTTGAAGGCGTGCAGGGTGTTCAGCGGCTCGACGCTGGGCACGTGGGTCAGGTTGACCTTGGTGCTGCGGGCGAGCAGGGCGTCATCGATGTCGTTGCTGTTATAGGGGCGCGTGTCGTCCTGGGCTTTTTCCGGCAGGAGCCAGGCCTGTACCTTGCCGGCGATGGTCTCATCGGCCACGGCGCTGGAGCTGCTGAACATCAGCACGGGCTCCGGCTCACCACGTTGGTTGTCGACAAAGCTGACTTCGGCCCCGGTGAAGGTCAGGCGATAGCGACCGGGCACGGTGACTTCCGCCACCAGCGGCGCAGTGCTGGCGTTGCCGCCGTCGCGGGCCTTGATGCCTTCGTCGAGCCGGGCGCTGACTGGCGTGCTTTCCAGTGGCGTGGCCAGGGCGGCGGAGCGTACGTAGGCGTTGAGTTTCTTCTCGTCGAAGGTAATTTCCGGGCGGTTGGGCAACTGGGCGTCGCGGTAGGCCAGGCCTTTGCCGAGGGTCACGCTCACCCGCTTGCGTAGGGTGTCTTCATCCACCGGGTGGGAAAAATGGAAGGTCGCCACCAGCTGTTTCAGCGTCGGGTTGGACAGGTCCTGATACAGCTCGTTTTGCGCCAGGGTGGCGCGGAACGGTTGGGTGGAAAACTGCGTGCTGTATTGGTCCAGCAACACGCCATCGGCCAGCAGGTTTTTCTTCGCCAGGTCGAGGGTGTAATGGGCGTCGATGGGCCAGTCTTTTTCCGGGACGAACAACAGGCTGCGGTCGTCCGCCCAGCGCCAGGTGCCTGCGACCGCAGGTTTCAGGGTGATACCCTCAGTGACCGGCTTGCCGATGGCCGCCAGCGGGGCCACGGATTCGCCGAAGCGCACCTGCAAGTTATCCACAACCGGCGTGGGCTGGGTGTAGTCGGTGAGGTTCGGTTTGTGCAGCGAATAGCTCGCGGTATGTGGTTGCGGCAGGTTGGAGTACCAGTGCCAGCCATAGAAACCAGCGGCCGCCAGCAACGCCAGGCCTACTACGCCGGCACCGGTTTGACGTGGATAAGCGCGGGCTTGGCTGCCCAGGTTAGCCAGCCCACGGCCCACGGCACGCAGCCAGACCGGCGGATGCCACTGGCCAAAGACGGCCCCCACCACAGTCAATAACGCACCGAGAATACGGCGGCTGATCGCTTTGAACGAATCGAACATGGTGAGCATCCCTGGCTAAGTGCGGCGTATCTTACACGCGTCTTTGATACAAAAGATGACGGCGATACACCGTCCCGCCAGGCGTGTTGCACAAAAGTGAGGCGCACCTCATAACCGATACGCCGCGCCGCCGAGGCGCGGTTTGTCATGGGGCTGCTGCGCAGCCCAACGCGGGGCAAGCCCGCTCACCACCTGCCAGATCGTTATCTGGCTTTAGAGCGGACCTCAGGTCCACCAGTAGCGCACAAGATGAAAGAAGATCGGCGCCGCAAAGCACACCGAATCCAACCGATCCAGCATCCCGCCGTGCCCTTCGATCATATGCCCCCAGTCCTTCACGCCCCGGTCGCGCTTGATCGCCGACATCACGATGCCGCCGGCAAAGCCGAGCAGGTTGATCAGCAGCGCAATCAGGAACGACTGCCACGGGTTGAACGGCGTGGTCCACCACAGGGCTGCGCCGATCAGGGATGACAGGAGAATCCCGCCGACGAAGCCTTCGACGGTTTTGGAGGGCGACAGGTTGGGTGCGATCTTGTGCTTCCCGAACAACTTCCCACACACGTACTGCAGCACGTCCGACAGTTGCACCACGATCACCAGGTAGGCAATCAGCAACAGGTTGCGGCCTTCGTAGCCAGGGATGTCGAGGGTGAGCAGGGCGGGCACGAAGGATACGCAGAACACTGCGATCATCAGGCCCCATTGCACTTTCGAGGCACGTTCGAGGAAGTGCGTGCTGTCGCCACCCAGGGAGGCGAGGATCGGCAGCAGCAGGAACACGTACACCGGGATGAAAATCGAGAACAGCCCGTACCAGTCCGAATAGATCAGCAGGTATTGCAGCGGCAGCGCCAGGTAAAACGCGGCGACCAGCGCGGGATAGTCGCTGCGGCGGGTGGGGGTGAGGGTGAGGAATTCGCGCAGGGCGTAGAACGAGACGGCGTAGAACAGCAAGATCACCGCGCCGGTGCCGAGCCAGAAGGCGATGCCGATGACCACCACCATCACCCACCAGGCGTTGATGCGGGCGTTGAGGTTGTCGATCACCGCGTTGGGCGTACCACGGGTGCGCAGTTTGAGGATCAGGCCGATCAGCGAGGCCAGCACCAGAATCGCGCCGATACCGCCGAACAACATCAGGGTTTGGCTATCCATGTCAGACGTGCTCCGGAGCAAGGGCGAGCAGAGCATCGCGGGTACGGGCCAGGAAGGCGGCTTTGTCTTCGCCGTCTTCCAATTGCAGCGGGGCGCCGAAACTGGTGGTGCATAACAAAGGCAGCGGCAGCACGCGGCCCTTGGGCATGACGCGGTTGAGGTTGGCGATCCACACGGGGATCAACTCGGCCTGTGGGTAACTTTTCGCCAGGTGATAAAGGCCGCTTTTGAACGCCAGCAGGCCGTCTTCGAGGTTGCGCGTGCCTTCCGGGAAGATGATCAGCGAGTCGCCGCCTTCCAGGGCGTCGAGCATCGGCTGTAGAGGGTTATCCACAGGGTCCTTGCGTTCGCGGTCGATCAACACGCCGTTGAACACCCGGTTGATGATGTAGCGGCGCAGGGCGCTTTTGTTCCAGTAATCACTGCCGGCCACCGGGCGCGTGAATTTGCGCAGGTTTTGCGGCAATGACGCCCAGAGCAACACAAAGTCGCCGTGGCTGCTGTGGTTGGCGAAGTAGATGCGTTGCACCGGCACCGGCGCGCACCCAAGCCACAGGCTGCGGGCGCCGGTGACGGTGCGGGCCATGGAGGTAATCAGCGTGGCGACCACGGGTTCGAACATGGGGATTCCTTATCCGGCGAAAGGCAGCCAAGGGCTGGCGAGGATCACGCCCAGGCTCAGCAGCGCTTGCGCGCCGAGCAGCCAGGCTTGTTTGCGCAACAGTTTGAGCGCGCCGCGACGGCGTTCAGCCCAGGGCCGGCCAATGCGCTTGGCCGATTGCAGGCCGAGCGTCACCAGGGCCTGGTCGAGGTCCGGCGTGCGCTCGATGTCGCGAGCCAGCAGGGCGAACAGGTCGGCGTCGAACGCCACGCGCAGCGCCCAGTACTTTTGCAGCAGCCCGAGGATAATCATCCACAGGCTGAGCAGCAGGCAGATGATCGAAATACTCGCCATCAACAACTGCGCCATGCCGAACAGCACACCGGCCAGCGTCAGGCCTGTGGATAACTGATCCAGCGAACGGCCACGACGCAGCAGGCTGGCGACCACCTGCAGTTCCATATCAGCGGGCATGGGGCAATCCCTCCAACGCTTCTCGGTGTGCGGGGCGCAGGACCACATCGGTCCGTGCTGTACGAATGATAGACAGCGCTTGCTCTACCGTCGCGGCGCGCCGGGTGTGCAGCAACCAGGCGGCGACGGCGGTAGCGCTGCGCGAGTAGCCGAGGGCGCAGCACACCAGCAAGGGGCCGCTGGCGCGCAGACGTTCGATGGCTTGGGCGGCTTGCAGGCATTCGGCAGGCGTGGGCGCGATCAGGTCGAGTACCGGGATGGATTGATAGGCCCGCCCCTGTGGATTAATCGGTAATTCGGCACACAGGTCGACGATGGCCTTGAAGGGCACTTGCTCGCTTGTGGCAGGAATACGCCCGAGCCAGACGTTATCCACAATCAGGTCGGGCTGTGGATGCTTGCGTGTCCACAGGCGCGAGTTGATCCAGGCGGCGGCCAGATAGGGTGCATATAGCCAGCGTGCAGCGGGCGTCTGTTGGCCGTCAGTGCGTTTCTGGAAGCCCGAAGCCCCCAGCACCAAGTAATTGGCCTTGATCAAGGCGAGGGAAACCGCCGGCCACAGTAGCCACAGCCACCAACCGCCCAGTACAAACGCTGGAATCGCCAACAGTACCGCGCCAAGCCCATAGCGCACGCCCAACCGCCAGCGCTTGGGATCTCGCGTCAGCCGTGCACTCAACAACGGGCTCGGATGTTCCACCGGCCACAGCCACACACAAATCCACCCGGCGAGGGCGCCTGTGGGTAAGTCGATAAAGTGGTGTTGATAAGTGGTCAGCACCGAAATACCGATCAACGCGAACCAGCCATGTACCAGCCAACGCCATACGCCTTGGGTGTGGCGCTGGTACATGACCCACAGGATCACCAGCAGCGCGATGTGCAGCGAGGGCGCCTGATTGAACGGTTTGTCGAACCCGGCCAACACCGCAAACAGCCAGCCAAACACACCATCCAGTTCCGGCCGTTCGAAGGTAAAGCGCAACGGCCAGAGCAGGAAGCAGCTCACGGCAATCACCTGGGCACTCAGCAAGCGCAGTGCATGTTGCTTCAGCTCATGCCGGGTGTTGGGCAACAACAACGAAAACCCATATAGCAGGTCGATGGACCAGTAAGGCACGATCGTCCATGCCCAGAACGGCATATGGGTTTCCCAGCCGAACACCAGCGTGCCGACGTCGCTGCGCTGGCTGGTGACCCAGGTGGCAAAGCCGTAGGTGCTGAAGAACAGCGGCGCCAATAGCAGCAGCCACAGCACCGCGGGTTTCAATAAACCGGGTTCGCGCATGTTCAGATCTTCTGTGCCAGGGACACGGTGAAAATGCCCCACTCATCCACACGCTGGGTGATTTTGCGGAAACCGGCCGCCTCCACCAGTTGATCCATTTCCGCCTGGCTGCGCCGGCGCATCACCCAGGCCTGGCCCTGGCGGTGGCTGGTCAGGGCACGGGCGATCAATTCCAACTGTGGGTGCCAGGGTTGGCCGGTGTAGACCAGGTAACCGCCGGGCTCGACTGCTTCGGCCAGCCCGGCCAGCGAACCGCCGACCATGCCGTTATCGGCAAACAACTCATACAGCCCGGACACCACCGCCAGGGTCGGCTTGGGGTCGAGTGCCGCCAGGTCCAGGCGATCAAACGCATCACCTTTGACGAACTGCGCGATATCCCCCAAACCCTTCTCGCGAATCAACGCGCCACCGTCGCGCACGTTGATGTCGCTGTAGTCGCGCAGCAGGATCGATTCCGGCAGCGGCGACACGCCCTGCAAGGCTTCCAGGATGTAGCGACCGTGGCCGGCGGCGATATCCACGATGCGCACTTCCCGATCTTCACCGCGCAACTTGGCCATGGCCAGGCGCAGCAGTTCCTCCACATTCAGCTTGCGCTGGCGAATACCACGCCAGCCGATGGAGTTGAGGTAATTGGTGTCGATCATCCGCCCCAGCCCGCCTTTGCCGGTAGGCGTGTTGCGGTACACGTAGTCCAGAGTGCTGCCGGAGTCGAAACCGGTATCGAAGCCCAGTTTCACCCCGTCCGACAGGTTCTTGCCCAGGCCCATGCTGGCGCGGGTCATGCGCCAGTACAGGTCGCGCAGGGAGTTGCGCGGCAGCGGTGCGGCCAGGGCTTCGGATTCGGCGCAGGTGGCGCCGAGTTTGTCGGCGTCCAGCAGCGAAGCGCGATCCAGCGGGTGTTCGAAGTTCTGCAGGATGAAGCGCCGGGCGCTGCTCACAGCGGTGGCGCGATCACGTTCGCCGAGGGTGTCGTGGAAGAAACCGGGGAGAATGTGCAGCTCTTTTTTCAGGCTGCCCAGGCGGTCGAAGAACTGTTGCTGGGGCTTGCGGTGCACCACAAAGTCGGAGCCGGAGACCAGCAACTGGGTCGGCACCTGGATCGCCTGGGCATCGGCTACGACCCGGTCGGCGGCTTCGTACAGGCCCAGCAGCACATTGACCGAAATGGCCTTGGTGATCAGTGGGTCGCTGTCGTAGGACGCCACGCGTTCCGGGTCATGGCTGAGGAACCTGGCCTTCACGTAGCTGTTGACGAAAAAGTTGCCGCGAAACTTGCGCATCAACGCCAGGCCCGGCCGGGCGAAGGGCACGTAGAGCTTGACCTTGAACGCCGGGGAGGCAAGCACCAGCGCGCGGATTTTCGGTGCGTAATCATGCACCCAGGTCGCGGCAATCACCGCGCCGACGCTTTGCGCGACGACGGCAAAATTTTCTTCCTCGATGGCGTAAGTGGCGCCGATGTGGTCGCAGAAGGTCTGCACATCGCGGGCGCTGGTGGCGAAGCTGGGGCTGTCGCCGCGCTCGCCGGGGGATTGGCCGTGGCCGCGGGCGTCCCAGGCGAAGAAGTCGAATTGCGGCAGGTTCAGCTCATCCACCAGGTGGGCGATACGCCCGGAATGCTCGTGGCCGCGATGGAACAGCACGATGGCCTGGCGCTGACCGGTGGTTTCCGTGGCCGGCCAGTGGCGATAAAAAAGCTCGACGCCATCATGGGTACTGAAGGTGTGCTCTTGCTGTTCGCGCATCGCAAAAATCCTTATGCAATCGGTGAGGTTTCTTGTTGTTCTTTAAGGCCCTGGCGCACCCGGTTGACCAGGGTGTAGGCGAGCAGGGCGGCCACCAGCCACATCACCGCGTCGACCCAGCCGACGCCCAGCCAGCCCAGCGCCACGCCGGTGGCCAGTACGCCGAGCACAAAGGCACGATCACTCTTGCCCATCGGCCCGTCATAGCGGCGCGAAGCACCGACCATCGGACCGAGCACACCGGCGTACTCGCTGAACACCGCCAGCAGCGCCACCAGCAGCACCGGCACCAGGCTCACACCTGGGATCAGTGCGAATGGCAGGATCAGCGCGCTGTCGGCGATTACGTCGCACAGCTCATTCAGGTAGGCGCCCAGGCGCGATTGCTGGCCGAATTCCCTGGCGAGCATGCCGTCGATGGCGTTGAGCGCCATGCGCAGGATCATCCACAGCGGGATCAGCGCGAACAGCCACAGGTGGGTGGCGAAGCTGGCGATCAGCAGGCCGACCAGCAGCGAAATCACGCCGGCCAAAACGGTGATCTGATTGGCGGTGGTGCCGTTGTCGTAGAGGCGCTGCACCAGTGGACGCAGCAGGTTTTGAAAACGCGGCTTGAGCTGATAGATCGAAATCATGGGGGGTGACGCTTCCTTGTCCGTGAGCCCGCGAAAAACTGTTCTGGAGTGTGACGATAATTCGTTGCCGGCACTAGTGATGGCTCGCGTTTATGGGGGGTTAATCACGATCTTGACGGTGCGGTAGATCAAATGTGGGAGGGGGCTTGCCCCCGATGGCGGTGGGCCAGTTGATACCGGTGTTGGATGACACACCGCTGTCGGGGACAAGCCCCCTCCCACACGGGAACGGTGTACCGCTTAAAGCAATGTTTTTCGAACAAAAATTTCACGCTCCGTGTTATATCGTAACGAATTATGTACACGTGAGCGTTGAGTGGATGCAAGTGGATCTGGAAGCTGACGGCGCTTCGGTGGAAGGCCTTCCGCGTTTTCAACAAGGGTCGTTTCATGCCCGTCGATTGCGCCAGGCTGGTATCAGCCTGACGGTGCTGGCCGTTGCCGGTTGGGTGCTGGCGCTGTTTGTCGCGCTGTTTGCGCCGCTGTCGATCTGGCCGGTTGTGTTGATCAACTGTGCGTCGGCGTTGCTGCTGCTGGTGGCCGGATTGCAATCGGCGTGGTGGGTGGCGGACTGGCGCGCCCAGGCGATGGAGCAACCCGCGGCTGAAGTGCCGCTTGAAGACCCCGGCCGCTATGCACGGCTGATGCAGCGTTTTGGCACGCAGATCGGCACGCCCGTGTTGTGGCTTGGCGGCTGGGCGTGGCTGGCGTTGATCAGCATTGTCGAGTTCTGGAACCTGGGGTTGCCCGCTGCACCGGTCGGCCAGTCGGCCAGCATCGGCGCCGCGCTGGCGTTGGCCCTGGCGTTTGGCTTGCTGGTATTTGAACGTCGCCTGGCCCAGGAAACCGTCGCGCAATGGCCGGAAGCCGGGCAGCTCGCGCAGTTGAGTCGGGTGGCGATTGTGTGCCTGGTGCTCAGTGCGATTTGCCTGCTGTTCGCTGGTGCCGAGTCCATCTGGCCATTGCGCCTGGCGGTGTTGATCGGCCTGCTGCCCGCGCTGGTCTCGCTGGAGTTTGTACTGAGGGCCGTGTTGTCGCTGTTCAGCCCACGCCAGCCCCGCCTTGAGCCCCGCCTGATGGCGCACAGTTTTATCGCCGGGCTGCTGCGCTGGCCGCCTCAACCCTTGCTCGCCTTGCAGCACGAATTGCATAACCGCTTCGGCATCGACCTGCGCCAGATCTGGGCGTTTACCTACATGCGCCGGGCGTTCCTGCCGGTGCTGCTGGTGGTGCTGGCAGTAGGTTGGGCACTGACCGGCGTGCATGAAGTGCCGCTGCAAGGCCGTGGGATTTATGAACGCTTCGGTAAACCCATCCAGGTATTCGGCCCCGGTTTGCATGCCGGCCTGCCCTGGCCGTTGGGCCGCGTGATCAGCGTCGAAAACGGCGTGGTGCACGAGCTGGCCACCAGTGTCAGCGACGCCGCCGCGCCGGCGTTGACGCCCGCCGAAGGCCCGGCGCCGCTGATCGCCAACCGCTTGTGGGACGCCAGCCATGTGAACGATAAGTCCCAGGTGATCGCCAGCAGCAGCGGCGACAAGCAGGGCTTCCAGATCGTCAACATGGACGTGCGTTTCGTCTACCGCATCGGCCTCAGCGACCAGGCCGCGCTCGCCGCCACTTATAACAGCGCGGACGTGCCGACCCTGATCCGCAGCACCGCCAGCCGCATCCTCGTACATGACTTTGCCTCGCGCACCCTCGACGAATTGCTCGGCGAACAACGCACCAGCCTGGCCGACGAAATCGGCCGCGCCGTACAGGCCGATCTGCAAAAACTCGACAGTGGCGTGGAAATCCTCGCCACGGTGGTCGAGGCGATCCACCCGCCGGCCGGTGCCGCCAACGCCTACCACGGCGTGCAAGCCGCGCAGATCGGCGCCCAGGCGCTGATCTCCCGCGAGCGCGGCGCGGCCAGCGAGCAAACCAACCAGGCCTTGTTGCAAGCCAGTACCGCCCGCGACCAGGCCACGGCCAGCGCCCGTGAAGTGAACGCTGGCGCCCAGGCGGCCGACCTGCGTTTTGCCGCTGAACAAAAGGCCTATGCCACCGCCGGGCAGGCGTTCGTGCTGGAACAGTACCTCGGTCTACTCAGCCAGGGCCTGGCCCACGCCAAGCTGCTTATCCTGGATCACCGCCTGGGCGCCGATGGCGCGCCGACGATCGATCTGCGTTCTTTTACCTTGCCGGCCGATCCTTCGCTGCCGCGTAAAGCCGTTCAATAAGGAGTCGGTCCGTTGAGCGCTCATTCCCACGATCACGGTCATCATCATGGCCATCACCACCATCATCATCACGGTGACGAGCACGCTGCCGGCCCATTCCCCTGGCGGCGCATGGCCTGGGCGGCGTTGCTGGTGCTGTTTGCAGTTGCAGCCGCCAGCCTGGTGCAGGTGCGGTCCGGCGAGGCCACGGTGATTACCCGGTTCGGCAACCCGGCGCGGGTGCTGCTGGAGCCCGGCCTGGGCTGGCGTTGGCCGGCACCGTTCGAAGCGGCGATCCCGGTGGATTTGCGCCTGCGCACCACCTCCAGCGGTCTGCAGGATGTGGGCACCCGCGATGGCCTGCGCATCATCGTGCAGGCCTACGTGGCGTGGCAGGTACAGGGCGATGCGGACAATGTGCAGCGCTTCATGCGTGCGGTGCAGAACCAGCCTGATGAAGCGGCGCGGCAGATCCGCACCTTCGTCGGCTCGGCGCTGGAAACCACGGCGGCCAGCTTCGACCTGTCGAGCCTGATCAACACCGACGCCAGCCAGGTGCGCATCGCTGATTTCGAAGCACAACTGCGCCAGCAGATTGATCAACAATTGCTCAATACTTACGGGGTGCGTGTGGTACAGGTCGGTATCGAACGGCTGACGCTGCCGTCGGTCACCCTGACGGCCACCGTCGACCGCATGCGTGCCGAGCGTGAAACCATCGCCACCGAACGCACCGCCGTGGGCAAGCGCGAGGCGGCGCAGATCCGCTCTGCCGCCGAGCGTGATGCGCGCATCATGCAGGCCGATGCCACGGTGAAAGCCGCCGATATCGAAGCGCAATCCCGGGTCGAAGCCGCGCAGATCTACGGCCGTGCCTACGCCGGCAATCCACAGCTGTATAACCTGCTGCGCTCGCTGGATACCCTGGGCACCGTGGTCACGCCGGGCACCAAGATCATCCTGCGCACCGACGCTGCGCCGTTCCGTGCCTTGGTAGACGGACCGAAGGACATCCAGCCATGACCGAGCGTGAGAGCCCGGACAGCCCATGGATACAGGCCGGGCGCCTGACGTTCCTGGCTCTGTACGCAGTGACGGTGCTGGCGGCACTGGCCTGGGCGTTTTCCAATGTGCGCCAGATCGACCCGCAGAACCGTGCCGTGGTGCTGCACTTCGGCGCCCTCGACCGCATCCAGAATGCCGGGCTGTTGCTGGCGTGGCCGCAGCCGTTCGAGCAGGTGGTGCTGTTGCCGGCGGCTGACCGGGTGATCGAGCGTCGGGTGGAGAACCTGTTGCGCTCCGATGCGGCGACCCAGGCCGACCGCGTAGCCAGTTTCGCCACGCCGCTGAGTGATGCACTGGCCGGCTCCGGGTACCTGCTGACCGGCGATGCCGGCGTGGTGCAACTGGATGTGCGGGTGTTCTACAAAGTCACCGAGCCTTACGCCTTTGTGTTGCAGGGTGAGCATGTGCTGCCCGCCCTGGATCGACTGGTGACCCGCAGCGCCGTGGCCCTGGCCGCCGCACGTGACCTGGACACGATCCTGGTGGCTCGCCCCGAACTGATCGGCACCGACAACGGCGCCGCCGAACGTCGCGAACGGCTGCGCGGCGACCTGGTGCAAGGCATCAACAAGCGCCTCGTGGAGCTAGCGTCCACAGGCTTGGGGTTGGGCATCGAAGTGACTCGCGTCGACGTGCAGTCGAGCCTGCCGGGCCCGGCGGTGAATGCCTTCAATGCGGTACTCACCGCCAGCCAGCAGGCCGACAAGGCGGTGGCCAATGCGCGCACCGACGCCGAGAAACTCACCCAGACCGCGACCCAGCAGGCCGACCGCCTGGTGCAAGTCGCCCATGCCCAGGCCAGTGAACGCCTGGCCAATGCCCAGGCGCAGACCGCCACCGTCGCCAGCCTGGCCCAGGTGAAAGACCCGGGCTTGCTGCTGCGCCTGTACCGCGAGCGCCTGCCGAAGATTCTCGGCCAGGCTGGTTCCGTGACCACGGTCGATCCGAAAGACGACGCTCGCTTGATCATCCAGGGAGCCGAACAATGAGCGCACCCATGCTGACCTCTGCAGAACAGCGCAGCGCTGCCCGGCAATTGACCCTGGCTATGTTGGCCCTGGGGTTGCTGGCGCTGGGCCTGGTGTGGCGCTGGCTGGCGCCGGACCAGAGCGGTGTGAGCCAGTTGCTGCTGGGTGTCGCATCGCTGTTGGTGGCAGTGCCGGTGATGCGTTCGGCGTGGTACAGCCTGCGATTCCCCAGCCTGCATGGCATCACCGACCAACTGATCGCCCTGGCCATGCTCGGCGCCTGGGCCACGGGTGACCTGCTGACCGCCGCGTTGCTGCCGATCATCATGATTTTTGGTCATGTGCTGGAAGAGCGCAGCGTGATCGGCTCCCAGGAGGCGATCCATGCCCTGGGCAAGCTGACCCGCAGCCATGCGCGTTTGGTGCAGGCCGATGGCAGCATCCGGGAAGTAGACAATGGCACGCTGAATACCGGTGACATCGTCGAGGTGCGTGCCGGCGACCGAGTGCCGGCGGATGGCGTGGTGCTGTCAGGCCAGGCGAGCCTTGACACGGCGCCGATTACCGGTGAGTCGGTGCCGTTGGAAGCCAGCGTGGGTGTGCAGGTGTTTGGTGGGGCGATCAACCTCGATGGGTTGCTGCGCCTGCAAGTGACCCGCACCGGTAACGAGTCCACCCTGGGCAAAGTCATCGCACTGATGCAGAACGCCGAGCGTTCCAAGCCGCCGATCACGCGGTTGCTGGAGCGGTACGCCGGCAGCTATATGGTGCTGGTGCTGCTGCTGGCGGCGGTGACCTGGTTTGTGACCAATGATGCCCAGGCGATGCTTGCCGTGCTGGTGGCGGCGTGTCCGTGTGCGTTGGTGCTGTCGGCGCCGGCCACGGCGATTGCCGGGATCGCCGTGGCGGCACGGCATGGGATTCTGATTCGCAGCTCGGCGTTCCTCGAAGAACTGGCGGACCTGACCTCCCTGGTGGTCGACAAGACCGGCACCCTGACCTATGGCGCTCTGCGTCTGCACGCCATCGACACCACGGCGCCGGACCGGCAGGTGTTGTTGAACCTGGCGGCGAGCCTGGGTTCGGCCAGCAGCCACCCGGTCAGCCGGGCGTTGGCGGGGTTGGCGACGCAGGAACACAGGCTGGCGCTGACGGATATCCGCGAACGCCAGGGCCTCGGCGTGGTGGCGCAGACCGATCAGGGCGAAGCGGCTCTGGGCCGCCCGGAATTGTTCGAGCAGTTGGGCATCGCGACCACGCCGGTGCCGAACCACGATGGGCCCATCGCCGGGCTGGCGTTGGACGGTCAGTTTCTGGCCTGGCTGTTGCTGGCCGATAGCGTCAAGCCGGAGGCCCGCCAGGCCCTGCAAGAGCTGCGCGACCTTGGCCTCGGTCGTCAACTGTTGCTCACCGGCGACCGCCAGAGCGTCGCCGACAGCCTGGCGCTGGATGTGGGCATCAGTGACGTCCAAGCCCAGGCCCTGCCGGAAGACAAGCTCAACCGCGTGCTGGGTGAAATCGGCAGCGGTTTCCGGCCGATGGTCGTGGGGGATGGCATCAATGATTCGCTGGCGCTCAAGGCCGGTGTGGTCGGCGTGGCCATGGGCGCGGGCGGGGCGGATATCGCCCTGGCATCGGCGGATGTGGTGTTGATCGGCAGCGACCTGCGGCGCCTGGGGACGTGCGTGCGCTTGAGTCGTCAGTGCCGGCAGACGTTGCAGGTCAACGTGATCATCGGTCTGGGCTGGACCTTGGCGATCGTTATATTCGCCGCGTTTGGCTGGTTGGGCGCTGCCGGGGCGATGATTGCTGCGGTGTTGCATAACCTCAGCACCTTGCTGGTCCTGGGTAATGCCGGGCGCTTGCTGCGCTTCCAGGAGCCCCTTTTAAAGCTTGAAGAATAATTTCAGAAATTTTTGCGCACCCCTGTAACGCGGATGAGGGGCCTCACTCTAGTGGTGTGTCGAGACTGAACAATCCGTTCAGCCCGACACCCCTACTGATCGTTGAGGAATATAAAAAATGAACATCAAAAATGCCGTTTCCGGTGCTGCCCTGGCTATCGCTGCCGCCACCATGTTCGCCGGTGTCGCTACCCAGGCACAGGCCGCCGACGCTACTGTTCATTGCTACGGCGTCACCTCCTGCAAAGGCATGAACGATTGCAAGACCGCTGAAAACGCTTGTAAAGGCCAGGCTGTCTGCAAAGGTCACGGTTTCAAGGCCATGACCAAGGCCGCCTGCGACGCCGCCGGCGGCAAGGTCGGCGAGTAATCGCAAGCCGAGTGCAACCGCAGCGAGCCTTCAAGCCGCTGCGGACACTTTTCCAGGAGTCCGCAATGGCCATGTCTCTTCCCTTCCTGGGTTACGGCCTGGGTTTACGCAACGAATACTACGAACAGATCCTTGAACAATCGCCGGCTGTGGATTGGTTCGAAGTGATCTCCGAGAATTACCTGGTCCAGGGCGGTAAAGCCTTGTACTACCTGGACGCGATAGCCGAGCGTTATCCGCTGGTGATGCATGGGGTGTCCCTGTCCATCGGCGGGCCCCATGCCCTCGACACCGACTATCTTAAGCAGATCAGACAGCTCGCCGAGCGTATCCAGCCGGCGTGGGTGTCCGATCATCTGTGCTGGAGCCGCGGCAGCGCCCACCAGTTGCACGACCTGCTGCCGTTGCCTTACACCGAAGAAAGCCTCTATCACGTAGCCGCCCGCGTGCGCCAAGTGCAGGACACATTGGAACGCCCGCTGGTGCTGGAAAACGTCTCCAGTTACGTGCGTTCCAAGGCCGATGAGTTCACCGAGTGGGAATTCCTCAACGCCCTGGCCCACCTGTCGGGGTGCCAGTTGTTGCTGGACGTCAACAATGTGTACGTCAGCTCGCGCAATCATGGCTTCGATGCCTGGACGTTTATCCGCAACCTGCCGCCGCAGAGCATCCGCCAGCTGCACCTGGCCGGGCACATGGACTACGGCGACTACGTGGTCGATACCCATGACCATCCGGTGTGTGACCCGGTGTGGGACCTCTATCAACAGACGCTGGAGCACCTGGGGCCGGTGTCGACGCTACTGGAGCGGGACGACCATTTCCCACCCTTCGAAGAGTTGCTTACCGAGCTCAGCAAAGCCCGTGAACTGGGCGCCATGGCGTTGGCCAGGAGATCGTTATGCGCCTGACCGATTGGCAGCTGGCCTTCGAACAGCACCTTTTATCCGAAACACCTGTCGCCAACAGTGGCTTCGCCGCGACCCTGCTGGGCGGGCCGACGCTGGATGTGGACACGGGCCTGGCGATTTATCACAACGCCTATATCTCGCGGTTGCAGGACGTCTTGCGGCATGACTTCAGCGCCATTCTCTATTGGCTGGGGGATGACGAGTTTGCCGCGCTGACCGAAGCCTATGTGCGGCGCTACCCCTCGGCCCATTACAGCCTGCGCTGGCTGGGCGAGCGTTTCCCGACGTTTATCCTTGAGCATCTGGTGGCGGAGCAAGGTGTGCCGCTGGCGGAGCTGGCGCGGTTGGAGTGGGCGTTTACCCTGGCATTCGACGCGCCGCAGGGCGAACCGCTGACCCTTCACGACATGGCAAGCCTGGCCCCTGAAGACTGGCCGGGCCTGCAGGTGACGCTGGCGCCCTCCGTGCAACAGGTCTTCTGCCGCTTCAATACCGTGGCGATCTGGCGAGCCAGCAAGGATGAGTCAGACTTCCCCCATAGCCAGACCCTGGATCCGGTGCAGATCTGTCTGGTATGGCGGCACCAGAATGTGTGCCACTACCGCAGCCTGGAACCTGCAGAAATCTGCGCCCTGGCAGGCATGGTGACCACCGGCTGGCGTTTTTCAGAACTGTGCGCGGAACTGGCAGTCACTTATGCAGAGGGTGCTCCACTGCAAGCCGTGACGTGGCTGAAACAGTGGGTCCAGGATGGTTTGCTCGAGCGCCGAGCCCCATAGAGGACCGCTATCAAATCGATAGCCTCCTACTTTGTCTTCGGATGGTCTACCCTCACAGCAGACGTCTGAAACAAGGGGGGACTACTCATGCTCGCGCAACTTCCACCGGCCTTACAGAATCTTCAGCTACCGCTGCGTCTTCGACTCTGGGATGGCCATGAATTCAACTTGGGCCCCGAGCCCAGTGTGACCATCGTGGTGAAGGACCCCACGGTTGTTAAGAAACTGACCCATCCCACGCTCGATTCATTGGGCGAAGCCTTCGTCGAGGGTAAATTGGAGCTGGAAGGCTCCATCTCCGAGGTCATCCGGGTGTGTGACGAATTGAGTCACGCCCTGATCGAAGACGACGAGGGGAGTCGTCCGGTGCGCTCGATCCACGACAAGGCCACTGACGCAGCGGCTATTTCCTACCATTACGACCTGTCCAACGAGTTCTACCAGCTGTGGCTGGACCAGGACATGGCGTACTCCTGCGGTTATTTCGAAACCGGCAGCGAATCCATCGACCAGGCGCAACAAGACAAATTCCGCCATCTGTGCCGCAAGCTGCGGCTGCAGCCGGGCGAGTATTTGCTCGACGTAGGTTGCGGTTGGGGTGGGTTGGCGCGGTTTGCTGCGCGGGAGTTCGGGGTCAAGGTGTTTGGTATCACCCTGAGCAAGGAGCAGTTGGCCCTGGCCCGGGAACGGGTGAAGGCCGAGGGCCTCGAAGACCAGGTGGACCTGCAATTGCTCGACTACCGCGACCTGCCGCAAGACGGCCGTTTTGACAAAGTGGTGAGCGTGGGCATGTTCGAACACGTCGGCCACGCCAACCTGGCGCAGTACTGCAAGACCCTGTTCGGCGCCGTGCGCGAAGGCGGCCTGGTGATGAACCACGGCATTACCGCCAAGCACACCGATGGCCGCCCGGTCGGTCGTGGCGCCGGGGAGTTCATCGAGCGTTATGTGTTCCCCAACGGTGAGCTGCCGCACCTGGCGATGATGACCGCCGAGATCAGTGAAGTCGGGCTGGAAGTGGTCGACGTCGAGAGCCTGCGCCTGCACTACGCGCGTACCCTGGACCATTGGAGCGAGCGCCTGGAAGACAACCTGGAGGCGGCGGCGAAGATGGTGCCGGAGCAGGCGCTACGCATCTGGCGCCTGTACCTGGCCGGTTGCGCCTATGCGTTTGCCCGGGGCTGGATCAACCTGCACCAGATCCTGGCGGTGAAACCCCATGCCGATGGCAGCCATGACCTGCCGTGGACGCGGGAAGATATCTACCGCTAACCCCGTTTCTGCGAAAAATGAAGGTCCAAGTGTGGGAGGGGGCAAGCTCCTCCCACAGGGTTCACCGCAGTGTGTTAAAGAATCGGTGAAATAAGCCGCGCGACTCGCATGCCCAGTTGTTGCAGGCGGCGCGTCTCGCGGCTCTCTTGCTGGCTGACCTCATGGGCCAGGGCAAAGTCGTCCAGCAGCATCAGCTCCACTTCCCGGGCGAAGGCTTCGTCGACCGTCAGCAACATCACTTCGAAATTCAGCCGGAACGAGCGGTTGTCCATGTTCGCACTGCCGATGGCGCTGATTTCGCTGTCCACCAGTACGACTTTCTGATGCAGGAAGCCCGGCGTGTAGCGGAACACCCGTACACCGGCGCGCACGGCTTCGATCGCGTAAAGGCTCGATGCCGCGTAGACGATGCGATGGTCGGGCCGTGAGGGCAGCAACAGGCGTACATCGACCCCGCGCAGCACTGCCAGGCGCAGGGCGGCGAACACCGCTTCGTCGGGGATGAAGTACGGGCTGGTGATCCATACGCGTTCGGTCGCCGCATGAATGGCCTCGACAAAAAACAATGAGCAGGTTTCATACGGGTCGGCGGGACCGCTGGCGAGCAATTGGCAGAGCACGCCGTCTTCCGGGTAGGCGTCCGGCAGGATCAGCGGCGGCAGCTCGCGTGCAGCCCAGAACCAGTCTTCGGCAAACGACTCTTGCAAACACGCCACCACCGGGCCGGTCACCTGCACATGGGTATCGCGCCACGGCGCCAGCGGTGGTTTCTTGCCCAGGTATTCATCGCCGACGTTATGCCCGCCGACAAACCCGGTGATGCCGTCCACGACCACGATCTTGCGGTGGTTGCGGAAATTGACCTGGAAGCGATTGAGCCAGCCGCCGCGGGTGGCGAACGCTTTGACTTTCACCCCGGCGTCCCGCAGCGATTGCACATATCGGTGGGGCAGGGCGTGGCTGCCGATGCGGTCATAGAGCACGTGGATGTCTATGCCTTCAGCCGCTTTTTCCTTCAACAGCGCGTGCAGTTGGCGGCCAAGCTCGTCGTCATGAATGATGAAGAACTGGAACAGCACCGCCGTCCTGGCGTTGCGAATGGCCTCGAAGATTGCGCTGAACGTGGCCTCGCCATTGATCAACAAGCGCACTTCATTGTTGGCCAGGCACGGCATGCGGCCCAGCTTGGGCATGGCGCGCAAAGAGGTGTACGCGCTGGAGTTGCGCGCCGCGAGGGCTTCCTCGACCCAGGGGCGCCAGTTCAGCGCGGTGATCGCGGTGTGCATTTCCTGGTTGGCCTGGCGGCGGGCCTGGATGTAGGCGTCGAACGTGCTGCGGCCGAAGATCAGGTAGGGGATCAACGTGAGGTAGGGCATGAACATCAGCGACAAGGCCCAGGCGATCGAGCCTTGGGCGGTCCTGACGGTCAGCACCGCGTGGATCGCGGCGAGAGTCCCGAGAAAGTGCAGCGTGGCGATGAAGTAGGCGAGCAGGTGCGGGCCAAAGAAATCCATGGACGACGGTACTCCAGGCAATCCAAGTGCCTAACAGACCATGTCTGCTTACGAATGTCGCTATTTTATTTGCCGTGCAACACTGGCGCCCTGGCGGCGTCTAACGCCCAACATCAACCAGGAGTTACCCGATGAATGCACGTCTGCTGTCTTTAGCCATGGTTATGGGGTTGTCGCTGCCGGTGGCCGCACAGGCGCAGATGCTGGCGCCAGGCTTGTGGGAATTGACCACCAGCAATATGAAAGTCGATAACCAGGACCTGCCGGACCTGTCGCTGATCCTTGGTCAACTCAAGCAACAAATGACCCCCGAACAGCGCGCCATGCTGGAAAAACAAGGCATCACCATGGCCGGCAAAGGCGTGCAGGTGTGCCTGACACCGGCGCAGGTCGCCTCTGATTCTATCCCGTTGACCGACCCGCAATCGGGCTGCAAACAGCAAGTGACGGACAAGACCGGCAACCAGTGGAAATTCCGCTTCAGTTGCCCGAAAGCCCAGGGCACGGGCGTGGCGACCTTCCAGAGTCAGAAGGAATTCACCACCACCATCAACGGCACCTTCAATGCCACTGGTATTCAGCAAAAGGGCAGCCTCGACAGTCACGCCCAGTGGCTGGGCAACGATTGCGGTACGGTCAAGCCTCGCGCTTAACGCAGGAAATGCAATGGCAGGCCCTGGCAACTGTCGACTACCTGACCGTTGTGCCAGGCCAAGTGGCCGGAGACCAGCGTGGTGCCGACGCTATGACGAAAGCTGCGCTCGGCGAAGGGGGTCCAACCGCAGCGGGCCAGGATCGGCTCGCTGCTCACCGGCTTGCCGTGGGGCTCGGGTTTGATCAGCACCAGGTCGGCCCAATAGCCTTCGCGTAGGTAACCCCGATCCGGGATGGCGAACAGGTCGGCCACGCGATGACTGGTCTTCGCCACCAGCGTGGTCAGCGGCAGATGCCCGTCAGCCACCAGTTCCAACAGTGCCGGCAGCGCGTGTTGCACCAGCGGCAGTCCGGACGGCGCCTCTCGGTAACCCAATTGTTTTTGCCCCCAGGTGTGAGGCGCATGGTCGCTGCCAATCACGTCCAATCGATCACTCAGCAAGGCCTGGCGCAAGGCGTCGCGGTCGGCACGACTCTTGATCGCCGGATTGCATTTGATCTGGTGGCCGAGGCGGTGATAGTCGCGGTCGTCGAACAGCAGGTGGTGCAGGCAGACTTCGGCGGTGATGCGTTTTTCGGCCAGGGGCTTGTCGTCGAACAGCGCCAGTTCGCGGGCGCTGGTCAGGTGCAGCACATGCAGGCGCGTGCCATGGCGCCTGGCCAACTCCACGGCAAAAGATG
This sequence comes from Pseudomonas sp. FW305-3-2-15-C-LB1, assembly GCF_058787615.1. Lineage (NCBI taxonomy): Bacteria > Pseudomonadati > Pseudomonadota > Gammaproteobacteria > Pseudomonadales > Pseudomonadaceae > Pseudomonas > Pseudomonas sp. FW305-3-2-15-C-LB1. The sequence continues at coordinate 192,009 of NZ_JBYSZX010000007.1, forward strand.
AGGAGCGATAGCACGCCTCAGCATCGCGGATCAGTGGATGCGCGACGGCGGGAATATTGTCGCCGAAGCGCTCGCGCAGACGTTGTTCGTTGGCCTGGATACTCGGCGTGTGTTCGCAATGGGCCAGCAGGATGGTTGGCACTTCGGCGAACAGGCGCTCCAGGATCCGCGGGTCATCCACCAGCATATTGCCGGTGGACGCTCCCATGAATACTTTCACCCCGGCGACTTCACGCGGGTCGAGGGCGGCGACGGTGTCCAGATTTTCGTTGCTGACACCAAAGTGAAAGCCGTAGTTGGCCACCGAGTGCAGGGCGGCACGGCGTTTCTTGTCGGCCAGCGCTTGCAGGTTCAAGGTGGCCGGGTTGGTGTTGGGCATGTCCATGAAGCTGGTGATGCCGCCGGCCACCGCGGCGCGGGATTCGCTGTAGAAGCTGCCTTTGTCCGGCGCGCCGGGTTCGCGAAAGTGCACCTGGTCATCGATCATGCCCGGCAGCAGCCACTGGCCTTGGGCGTCGATTTCCACCGGCTCGTTATAGCCGTCAAGGCTGGCGGCGATCTTCTCGATACGGCCATTGGCGACCAGTACATCGGCGTCGAACTCCTGGCCTTCATTCACCAGGCGGGCATTGCGAATCAGCACGCGACTCATGGCTCAGAACTCGTTTTGCAGGGCTTTGTAGCCACGCACCAGATCGACGTTGGTACGCGCCACGTCTTCGGAAAACTCCGAGGCGCTTACGCTGACCGGCGGGAATTGCGACAGGTCGGTGGCGGGCCCGATGCGGGTGGTGGAGGGCACGTAGAAGGCGGCGGGCAAATCGCGACCGTCGACCACCGAGTTGTGACGCACCACGCAGCCATCACCCACGGCGCAGTTGAACAGCACACTGTTGAAGCCGATGAACACACGGTCGCCGACGCTGCAGGGGCCGTGGACGATGGAGCGGTGGGCGATGGAAGTGAACTCGCCGATGGTCACCGCCGCGCCGGACTTGGAGTGGATGACCACGCCGTCCTGGATGTTGGAGTTGGCGCCGATGGTGATCGGGTCCATGCCCCCGCTGGCGTCGACTTCATCGGCGCGGATCACCGCGTAGGGGCCGACGAAGACGTTCTCGCCGATGATGACCTTGCCGCAGATGATTGCGGTCTTGTCGACGTAGGCTGATTCGGCAATGACGGGAAGATCGCCGGATGGGTTCTTGCGGATCATGCTGAGGGCTCCGTGAGGATGTGAACGTAGTCGCCATCGATAGCGTTGTAGAAGCAGGTAGGGCGACCGGTGTGGCAGGCCGGGCCCTGCTGGTCGACGATCAGCAACACGGCGTCGCCGTCGCAATCCAGGCGCGCTTCGACCAGTTGTTGCCAATGGCCGGAGCTTTCGCCTTTACGCCATAGCTGCCGACGCGAGCGTGACCAGTAGCAGACTTGCCCGGTGGCCAGGGTTTCGTTTAGGGCCTGGCGGTTCATCCAGGCCAGCATCAATACTTCACCGCTGCCGTGTTGCTGGGCGATGGCGGCGATCAGGCCGTCGCTGTTCCAGGGCAGGGCGTCGAGCACCTGTCCGAGTGGAAAGCGGCTGCCCACGGCAGCCCCTTCCAGATCGAGCATGCTCAGGGTCATGGCTTGCCCAGGGCCGCGCACAAGGTGTTGAGGTTGTATTCGAACAGCCCGGTAAAGGTGCTGGCCGGACCTTGCGCGGCGAGGGCGTCGGAGTAGAGCGTGCCGCCGATCTGCGCGCCACTTTCGTCTGCGATCTGCTTGAGCAGGCGCGAGTCCTTGATGTTTTCCATGAACACCGCTTTGACTTTGTCTTTGCGGATCTGGGTGATCAGCGCGGCGACCTCGGCGGCGGACGGTTCACGTTCGGTGGACAGCCCCTGGGGCGCAAGGAACTCAATGCCGTAGGCCTGGCCCAGGTAGCCGAAGGCGTCATGGGAGGTGACGATGCGGCGGTTGCCTGCTGGCAGCTCACCGAACTTGGCCTTGGCTTCGGCCAGCAAGCGGTAGATTTCTTTCAGGTAGGCCTGGCTGTTGCGCAGGTAGTCAGCCTTGTTCGCCGGGTCGGCGGCGACCAGCGCCTTGGTGATGTTGTTCACGTAGATTTCGGCGTTGGCCAGGTTGTGCCAGGCGTGGGGGTCGGGGATCGTTTCGCCGTCCTCTTCCATGGTGTGGGAAATCACGCCTTTGCTGGCGGTGACCACGGTCGCCTTGGTTTCAGTGCTGGCCACCAGCCGGTCCAGCCACGGCTCGAAGCCCAGGCCGTTCTTGATGATCAGCTTGGCCTTGAGCAGCGCCTTGGCGTCGTCCGGCGTTGGTTCGTAGGTATGGGCGTCGGCGTCAGGGCCGACCATGTTGCTGATCTGGATGTGATCGCCGCCGATCTGGTGGGTGATGTCATCGAGAATACTGAAACTGGTCACCACCTGGAGTTTGTCGGCGGCCTGGGCCATCGACAACGGCAGCAGCAGACTGAACAGCACGAGTAAAGCGCGCATCGGGAAACACCTCATTGGGATGTAAGGGAGGGCGGGCGGCGCAGCAAGCCGTGCACCGGACCGAAGACCACGGACAGCAGATACCCGGCACCCGCCACCAGCACGATGGCCGGGCCGCTGGGCAACGAGTAGTAGAACGACAACAACAAACCCAGCCACACCGACAGGCTTCCCAGCACCGCCGATACCGCGATCAACACCGGCAGGCGCCGGCTCCAGAAACGTGAAGCGATGGCCGGCAACATCATCAAGCCCACCACCATCAAGGCGCCGATGGCCTGGAAACCGATCACCAGGTTCAGCACCACCAGGGTCAGGAACAACCCGTGGGCCAGTGGGCCGAGGCGGCTGACGGTTTGCAGGAACAGCGGATCGAGAGTGTCCAGCAGCAACGGTCTGTAGATCACCGCCATGGCGATCAGGCTGAACCCGGAGACCCAGAGCATGCCGGTGAGGGTGGTTTCATCCACCGCCAGGGCCGAGCCGAACAGCAGGTGCAGCAAGTCCAGGCGCTTGCCGGCGATGCCGAGGATCAACACGCCGGCGGCGAGGGAGATGGGGTAGATGGCGGCGAGGCTGGCGTCTTCACGCAGGCCGGTGCGACGGGTGATCCACGCGGACAGGCCGGCCATGCTCAAGCCGGCGCCGAGGCCGCCGATGGTCAGGGCCGGCAGGCTGAGGCCGGCAAACCAGAAACCGAGTGCGGCGCCGGGCAGGATGCCGTGGGCCACGGCGTCACCGATCAGGCTCATGCGTCGCAGGATCAGGAACACGCCCAGCGGCGCGGTGCTGCAGGCAAGTACCAGTCCGCCGATCAACGCACGACGCATGAACACGAAGTCGAGGAAGGGCATCCACAGGTGGGCGGCGAAGTGCATCAGGCCACCTGCATTTGGGGCTGTGGGCGGATCAGCTCTTTGCTGGGGCCGAACAGGCAGCCGGTATTCTTGATCTGCACCACGTGCTGGGTGTGATGGCGCACGGAGGCAAGGTCATGGCAGACCACGATCAGCGTACGGCCTTGATCGTGCCAGGCGTGGATGTGTTTCCAGCACAGCGCCTGGCCTGCTTCATCGAGGGCGGCGTGGGGTTCATCGAGCAGCAGCACCGGCGCTTCGGCCAGGCTCATGCGCGCGAGCAGGGCGCGTTGCAGTTCGCCGCCGGAGAGAGCCATCAGCGGGCGATGTTCCAGGCCGCTGAGGCACCAGTCTTCCAGCACGGCTTCAAGGCGCCGGCTGCGTTGTTGCGGGGAGAGCTGGGTGCCCCAGAAGCCGGCGGAGACCAGCTCTTGCAGGCTGATGGGGAACTGGCGGTCCAGGTGCTGTTGCTGCGGCAGAAACGACAGACCGCCACGGCGTGGAACCGCCACCGTGACCTTGCCCGCCAAGGGCTTTTGCAGGCCGGCGATGACCTTGAGCAGGCTGCTTTTGCCGGTGCCATTGGCGCCGATGATGCCGGTGAGGCTGCCTTTTTCCAGAGTGAGGTCGAGGGCGGGCGTCAGCGGTTGGCCTGGGGCGCCCCAGCGTAAGGCGGTGCAGGTGATCATGCAGGGTTTCTCGTCCAGCGGCTTTCCGCCACGGCATCGTGCGCGTGCAGACTTTCGGCGTGGATCACTTTCAGGTGGAAGGCGTTGACCGCATCCGAGCGTTTCAAGGCGAGGTTCAGGCGGCGGGCGGCGTCTTCGCAGAACATCAGGTTCTGCCCATTGGCCAGGGCGAAGGCCTGTTCGTCCGCGCGTTTTACAGCGGTTTGTACGGCGGTTCCGAGGGCGGCTTCGACGTTATCGATCAGTTCGGTGATGGGCAGGCTGGGTTGGTCGCCGTCCAGCTCGATCAGCAACTGCGCGCTGCTGCGCTGGCTGTGAGGTGTGGCGACGATGCCGTTGGCGCTGCCGAGCCAGGTCAACACGTCTTCATGCTGCAGCGGGGTGTTGCCGAAGTCTTGCAGAAATTGCTGCTGAATCAATTGCCTGGCGAGGGCGGCGGAGCACGGGCAGGTTGAGGAATAGGTAACGTCAATTTTTAGTTCCACGTGGAACATCTGGTTTTCCAGGCGGGCCTGGATGCTCACCGGGTAGCCTTTCCAGCCAGCCAACGGGCTGACCAGCGCCGAGCGCTTGAGCAGCAGATCGGTATGGATACGCAGGTAGGCGTTATTAGATAAACCTTCATGACTGTCGAGAAAACGCTGCAGTACATTACGCAGAAGTGCAGGTGTAAGCGGCTGCTGGTCGAGCATCTCCAGCGCCAGGTACAGGCGTGACATATGAATGCCACGGGCGGCGCCATCATCCAGGCTTACGCCGGCATCGGCAGTAGCAGCAAGACGCTCGCCGTCGATGAGGATCGGCAGGGCGATGCCGCACATGCCTACCCAGTCGAGTGGCAAGGCTTGGCGTGAAGCCTGCGCGGCGATATCCGGCAGAGTCAGCGCATTCATGAGCAGGTCCATCATTGGAAATAAAAAGACATGTTATAGTATAACTATTGTGTCGACGATGGTTTTTCTGCGCCAGCCTTTTTTCAGTCATGTCGAGCAGGGACGCTCCTTTTTGCGGTAACTTTTCATGCACAGACGTCAGCTTCTTAACCTGCTTCTGGCCAGTCCGCTGTTCACTTTGCCGTTTGCCGCCCATGCCACACAGATTCGTAATGCTCGCCTGTGGCGCTCGGACGACAAGCTGCGGTTGGTGTTCGACCTCAGCGGCCCGGTGCAATACAAGACCTTCACCCTGAGCGCGCCGGAGCGCCTGATCATTGATCTGAGCGGGGCCGGGCTCAGCGGTGATTTCTCTCAGTTGGCGTTGAAGAACAGCGGCATCACCTCGATTCGCTCGGGGCATTTTGGTAAAGGCGATACACGCATCGTGCTGGACCTGGTCGCACCGATGCAGCTCAACAGCTTTCTATTGCCGCCTCAGGACGGCCAGGGTCATCGCCTGGTGCTGGACCTGACCAGCGCCACCCAGGTGCCTCGCCAGATGGCCGCTGAACCTGCGCCGCGCGTGGACAAGGCCCACCCCAAGCGCGACATCATCGTGGTGGTGGATCCCGGCCACGGCGGCAAGGACCCGGGTGCAGTCGGCTCCAAGGGCCAGCGTGAAAAAGACGTGGTGCTGTCCATTGCGCAACTGTTGGCCAAACGCTTGAAGCGCGAGAAAGGCTTTGACGTGAAGTTGGTGCGCAACGACGATTTCTTCGTACCGCTGCGCAAACGGGTGGAGATCGCCCACAAGCACAATGCCGACATGTTCATCTCCGTGCATGCGGACGCGGCACCACGCATCACCGCCTCGGGCGCGTCGGTGTATGCCCTGTCCGAAGGCGGCGCGACGTCCGCCACGGCGCGGTTCATGGCGCAACGGGAAAACGGTGCCGACTTGCTCGGCGCCACCAGCCTGCTCAATCTCAAGGACAAGGACCCGATGCTGGCCGGGGTAATCCTGGACATGTCGATGAACGCTACCATCGCCTCCAGCCTGCAACTGGGCCACTCGATCCTGGGCAGCCTGGAAGGCATCACCAGCCTGCATCAGAAACGCGTGGAACAGGCGGGATTCGCGGTGCTCAAGTCACCCGACGTGCCGTCGATCCTGGTGGAAACCGGGTTTATCTCCAATGCGCGTGACAGTGCGCGGCTGGTTACCGCGCGGCATCAACAAGCGGTTGCCGATGGGTTGTTCGAAGGCTTGAAAAAGTATTTCCAGAAGAACCCACCGATGAACAGCTACATGGCGTGGGTGCAGGAACAGAAGAACGCCCAAGTCTAGCAACCCGTTATACGGCTGCAGGTGAATTTTGCGCGGGCACCACCCGAACTGGAAAACCGGTTGAGGGTGGTCCAGCCCACGCGCCGCGTGTAGCCGACCCACGCCTCACCGTCCGACGCCAACCCGGTAAAAAAGGTCAGCTGCCCGTAGCGGCTGTTGGTCTGTGCCCAGTAGCGCTTGCCTATCACCTCGTATCCGCGCAGATACGTGGTACTGCCGACCGTCGCCACGCTGTAGGCATTGCCCAATGGGTCGACACAAGCCAGCAGGTTGGCGCTGCGCGTGCAGTGGGCCAACAGGTTGGGGGCCTGGGCGCAGGCAGGTCCCGCCGCAGCCAAAACCAGGGCGCACACCAGGTATTTCATCAGGTTTCTCGTGGCAGGGAAGTGTTCAAGCATTGCGCCCTTCGTCGTGGTGAGCAAGAGGGGATTGGCTTATTTGTATTGTTATACTATAACATTAAAACACAGCCTGACCCGTGAACCGCTCTCCATGACCGAACAAGACCTGCTGGCCCAACCGCCCGCCGACTATATGAATGAAGCCCAGCAAGGCTTCTTCCGTGAGTTGCTGCTGGCGCAACGCAATGAGCTGCAAGCGCGTATCGACGCCGAATTCCTGCTGCTGCGCGAGCAGGAAACCAACAGCGACCCTGCCGATGTGGGCAGCGCCGAAGAACAGCGCCAATGGCAACTGCGCCTGCTGGAGCGGGAAAAGAAGCTGTTGGACAAGATCGACGACGCCCTCGAATTGCTGGCACGCGGCGAGTACGGCTGGTGCCGCGAGACCGGCGAGCCCATCGGCCTGCAGCGCTTGTTGCTGCGTCCTACCGCCACCCTGTGTATCGAAGCCAAAGAACGTGAAGAGCTGCGCGAACGCCATAAACGGGCGATTTGACCGGCCAACCCTGATGAGGAATACCTGATGCCCAATCGCCTCCCCGTTACTGTGTTGTCCGGCTTTCTCGGCGCCGGTAAAAGCACGCTGCTCAACTACGTCCTGCGCAACCGCGAAAATCTGCGGGTGGCGGTGATCGTCAACGATATGAGCGAAATCAATATCGATGGCAGTGAAGTCCAGCGCGACGTCACCCTCAACCGCGCCGAAGAAAAACTGGTGGAGATGAGCAACGGCTGCATCTGCTGCACCTTGCGCGAGGACTTGCTGGAAGAAGTCGGAAAACTCGCCAAGGAAGGTCGCTTCGATTACCTGCTGATAGAATCCACCGGTATCTCCGAGCCCTTGCCGGTGGCCGAGACCTTCACCTTTCGTGATGAAAACGAGCAAAGCCTGGCCGATATCGCCCGCCTGGACACCATGGTCACCGTGGTCGATGGCATGAACTTCCTGCTCGACTACCAGGCCGCCGAAAGCCTGGCCTCGCGCGGTGAAACCCTCGGTGAAGAAGACGAGCGCTCCATCACCGACCTGTTGATCGAGCAGATCGAATTCGCTGACGTGATCCTCATCAGCAAGATCGACCTGATCAGCAGCCGCGAACGTGAAGAATTGATGGCAATCCTCGAACGCCTCAACGCCCAGGCGGAAATCATCCCGATGGTCATGGGGGAGGTGCCGCTGAACAAGATCCTCAACACCGGCCGTTTCGACTTCGAGCGCGCCGCCCAGGCGCCGGGCTGGCTGCAGGAATTGCGCGGTGAACATGTGCCGGAAACCGAAGAGTACGGCATTGCCTCCACCGCTTATCGAGCTCGCCGCCCGTTTCATCCGCAGCGCTTTTTCGACTTTATCGACCGCCCGTGGGTCAACGGCAAACTGCTGCGTTCCAAGGGTTTTTTCTGGCTCGCCAGCAAACACCAGGATGCGGGCAGTTGGTCCCAGGCCGGTGGCCTGATGCGTCATGGGTTTGCCGGCCGCTGGTGGCGCTTTGTGCCCAAAAGCCAATGGCCTCAGGACGAAGAGAGCATCGCGGCGATCATGGGCAACTGGCAACTGAGCACTGGCGACTGCCGCCAGGAGCTGGTGTTTATCGGCCAGAACATCGACTTCACCCGCATGCGCGCCGAGTTGGATGCGTGCTTGCTCACCGATGAAGAAATGGCCCTGGGCGTCGAAGGCTGGCGCTTGCTGGCCGACCCTTTTGGCCCCTGGTATGAGGAGGCAGCCGCCTGATGCTGGCCCCGGTGATTCCCCTGCGTCCCGTGATTCGCCAGACTTGCGGTGACACCCCGCTGGCGCTGTCCGACATCCTCGAAGACGGCGTCAACCTGGCGCTGTGGCAGCGCCAGCTGCCGCTGCACATCGCCGAGTTCGGCGCCTTGCTGGTGGCGCTCAACGAGCCGTTGGCCGACTCCATGGTCATCGAGCTCAACAACGACGACGCCGAGCCAAACTTGCAGGGTTTGGCGTCGAGTTGTCGTGATCTTGAGGGCTACGAAGGCTTCATCGCCGATGTGTCGTGGCTGATCAGCGCGTTCGCCTGTCTGCTTGGTGCCAAGCGTATCGGCGTGCGCCTGCGTCTGTTGGATAAAGCCATGTGCCCGCGTTTTCACGTCGACCACGTGCCGGTGCGCCTGATCACCACCTATGCCGGGGTCGGCAGCCAGTGGTTGCGTGAAGGCGTGATGGACCGTCGCAAGCTCAGCCAGCCGGATGCCGAACCCACCGAGCGTATCGAGCAGATCCACTGCGGCGAAGTCGCCTTGCTCAAGGGCACCAAATGGCATGGCAATGAAGGCCATGGCCTGATTCACCGTTCACCCGCACTGAGGGCCGACGAGCGCCGCTTGATCCTGACACTGGATTGGCTCGCATAACCGCGTAGGATCAAACGCTCTACACGGTCCGAACGATGCCCCTCATGTTGCAGAACATTCCTACCCACGTGATTGCCGGGCCCCTGGGCGTCGGCAAGACCAGCCTCATCCAGCACCTGCTTGCCCAGCGCCCGGCCAACGAGCGCTGGGCCGTGCTGATCAACGAGTTCGGGCAGATCGGCCTGGATGCCGCCTTGCTCACTCAGGATGACGATGGCATTGCCCTCGGCGAAGTCGCCGGAGGCTGCCTGTGTTGTGTGAATGGTGCCCCGTTCCAGGTCGGCCTGGGTCGCTTGTTGCGTAAGGCCAAGCCTGATCGGCTGTTTATCGAGCCCTCGGGCCTGGGGCATCCGGCGCAGTTGCTCGGGCAGTTGCGCGAAGCGCCGTGGCAGAACGTGCTGGCCGTCCAGCCGTGCGTGATGGTGCTGGATGCGCAAGCGTTGGCGGCGGGCAAGCCCTTGCCCCAAGCACAACATGAGGCATTGGCGAATGCCGGTTTGCTGGTATTGAACAAGGATGAAGCGCTGGATGCAGCGCAGCGCGAGGTGATCGAGCGGCAGTTACCCGACTGCCCGCTTTACTGGACCCGCCAGGCGTATTTGCCGCTGGCGCATTTACCTGGCCTTGACGCGCGGGCTGCTGCGGCTGTGGACAACTTCGCCGTACCCAAAGGCCTGGCGCAAATGCCGGCCATCTGGACCGATCCTGACCAGCCCATTTGCCTGAGCCAGGCTCAAGAGGGCGGCTGGAGCATTGGCTGGCGCTGGCACCCCAGCCAGCAGTTCGACACCCCGCAGCTGCATAACTGGCTTACAAGCCTTGATTGGCGCCGCGCCAAACTGGTTATCCACAGTGCCGAAGGCTGGGTGTCCGCCAATGCTGTGGATAACGGCCCCCTCACCTGGCAACCCAGCGAATGGCGCCGCGATTCGCGTATCGAATTGATCTTCAGCGAGCCACAGGACGTGGGCGTGTTACAGCGTGCGCTGGCCGCCAGCCGTCAGTGACGCTTCTTGGACGCGTGGTCCTGGCGCCACTGGCTCAGCTCGATCACCTCGGCACTGGGCAACGGCGTCTTGATCTCGAACGGGTAGGGCGCCAGTTCGATCTGTGCGCTGTGGGCACCAAACTGGGTGATGGTCCCCGGATGGCGGGTTTCGCCGGTCACGGTGAACTCGAAGTTGTAGATGCGCGCCAGGCGCCGCCGACCGTTGGCATCCTTTACAAAACCGATGCGCTTGAGTGCCACCGCACCGTCCAGCAGTTCGATGTCGAGCTTGGCGCAATGCTGCTTGACCCGCTCCAGCGCCCGTTCGCGCAGGCCATGGTTGTGCCAAACCCAGGCGGCACCGGTCGCCAGTAGCATCAACACGAACATGTTTCCCAGGGTCAGCATGCGAAAAACTCCAACAAAGTGAGAGCAGCTTAACTGTGTCGCCGGTCTGTCGTACAGGCTGCGTTTAGTCGCATACTGCGCGGCCAGAATTTCATTGGTTTTACGGAAATCTCCCGCATGAAACGCACACCTCATCTGCTTGCGATCCAGTCTCATGTGGTCTTTGGCCACGCCGGAAACAGCGCCGCCGTGTTCCCCATGCAGCGCGTTGGGGTGAACGTGTGGCCGCTGAATACGGTGCAGTTCTCCAACCACACCCAGTATGGCCAATGGGCGGGAGAAGTGTTGGCGCCACAGCAGATTCCCGCGTTGGTGGAAGGCATTGCCGCCATCGGCGAGCTGGGCAATTGCGATGCGATTCTGTCCGGCTACCTGGGCAGCGCCGATCAGGGCAGGGCGATCCTGACTGGCGTGGCGCGCATCAAGGCCATCAACCCCAAGGCTCTGTATCTGTGCGACCCGGTGATGGGGCATCCGGAAAAAGGCTGCATCGTTCCCCAGGAAGTCAGCGATTTCCTGCTGGACGAAGCCGCGGCCATGGCCGACTTCCTGTGCCCCAACCAACTGGAACTGGACAGCTTTGCCGGGCGCAAGCCGCAATCGCTGTTCGATTGCCTGGCCATGGCCAAGGCGTTGCTGGCGCGTGGGCCGAAGGCCGTATTGGTCAAACACCTGGATTATCCGGGCAAGCTGCCGGACGGTTTCGAGATGCTGCTGGTGACCCTCGAAGGCAGTTGGCACCTGCGACGGCCGCTGCTGGCGTTCCCACGTCAGCCGGTGGGGGTGGGCGATTTGACCTCGGGGCTGTTCCTGGCACGTGTTCTGTTGGGCGATAGCCTGCTGGCCGCCTTCGAATTCACCGCTGCAGCGGTCCACGAAGTGTTGTTGGAAACCCAGGCCTGCGCCAGTTACGAGTTGGAGCTGGTGCGCGCCCAGGATCGTATTGCCCATCCTCGCGTGCGTTTCGAAGCCACTCCCATTGGATTGTAGGAATATTCCTGATTGAGTCAGGCAAAGAGCGTCCGGTACTATCGGGCGCCTCTTAGTCCCCTGTGCTTTTCAAGGAAGAACCATGTCTCCCGTATTCCCTTCGCCACGGGCGCTGACCGCTCTGGTGCTGACGTCGTTGCTGGGCGGTTGCAGTGTGAACGGCACTTACCCTGACGCCACCGAGCCGGACGCTGCGAAACTGCGCTTTATCTCCAATACGTCCAACACCACCATCGACGTCTACGATGCGCAACATTGCATGGGCCAGACCACCGGCATGCTCAATAATATTTTCCTGGTCGATACCCGGCGGCGTGTCGGCATGTCGGTGCCCCCTCCGGCCAAGGCCAGGGGCTTGCTGGAGTTCAAGCTGGCTCCCGGCAAGGAAACCATGCTGATGATCAACACCAATGGCGGCAGCTATGTCTGCGGCAAATCAATGAGTATCACTCCAAAGGCCGGGGAAGAGTACGAAGTGACCTTCGATATGGCGCGGGGCATCTGCACGACCTCGTTGCAGCGCCTGACGCGCTCCGATGGCAAGGACGTGCGCATTCCACAGCCGATATTCGAGAACGGCATGCCATCGTGCGCGGGCAAAAGCCCGATATTCGGCAAGGTGATCCCGGATACGCCACACCGAACTGCGTTGATCAACGCAATCGTTGAAACCCATATGCAACTCATCACGTTGATGGAGCCTGACACGGCGCAGCGCCCGCAAGCCGTCGAGGAGGCAATCGCCGAGCGCAAGGCGCGGTTCGGCCAGTTCACTCCGCCTGAGGCCTATTGGACTCAATACCGTGAGAACTACGCACGGGTAAATCAGGAAATGGCCGGCCGCAAGGCGCGTACCCTCGAGCTGTATGAGCGGGTTTACCGCATGCGCCTGAGCGGCACCGAAGATGCGATCCTGGAGCAATGGCAGAACCCGACGGACGCCGCCGTGGTGGAGCGCGTCAAGGCGAACGACAAGTTGATGGCGCAGTACTACAAGAACACCAGCAAAGCGGTGATGGTGGACATCGTGAATCATCATATGGAGCGCATGAGCCAGTTGGACCAGCGCTTTGATGTCTGTGCCCACGATGATCAGTGCTGGCGGCTGTAGGAGCGCAGCTGCTCGCTCCTAAAGGCGGGAAATGGCCTACAGCGCGTCTGCCTTGATTTCCTGGTAGCGCTTCTCCAGTTCCTGTCGGATCTGCCGACGCTGCTGAGCCTGTACGAATCGGCGCTTGTCCTCGCTGTTCTGCGGTTGCAGCGGGGGCACGGCGGCCGGTTTGCGCTGGTCGTCCACGGCGACCATGGTGAAGAAGCAGCTGTTGGTATGGCGCACGGAGCGTTCGCGGATGTTCTCGGTCACTACCTTGATGCCCACCTCCATCGAGGTGTTGCCGGTGTAGTTGACCGACGCGAGGAAGGTCACCAGCTCGCCGACATGGATCGGCTCGCGAAAGATCACCTGGTCCACCGACAGTGTGACCACATAGCGGCCGGCATAGCGGCTCGCGCAGGCATAGGCCACTTCGTCGAGGTACTTGAGCAGGGTGCCACCGTGGACATTGCCTGAGAAGTTGGCCATGTCAGGGGTCATCAATACCGTCATCGACAGCTGGGCGTTTCCGGGTTCCATAGCACACTCACGGGTTGTAGGCATTGGTTGGGGGGCACCTCTGCGGGTGCTGGAATCTTTGCAGGACCATCCATAACGGGACGCCGGTGGGCGGCTAGCCGTCACGCGCGAACCGATCTGTTTCCATATATTGCACCGGCTTTCCGGCGGAAGTCGCGGTGTTAACCTTCAAAAGCCCATCTCAGGGCATTTCTTACGATCAAGGCAGACTTTTCCTTCCGCACTTTGCGACATTTCAAAGGCGCGCGCGGAAGTGGGAAAAGCGCCAGTACCCTCAAGGAGCCCCTCGCCATGCACGCCATCAGCTTTATCCAGGACTTGGCCGTGATCATGCTGGTGGCAGGGGTTGTCACCATCCTGTTTCACCGCCTCAAGCAGCCGGTGGTGCTGGGCTACATCGTTGCCGGGTTCATCATCGGCCCCCACACCCCGCCGTTCGGCCTGATCCACGACGAAGACACCATCAAGACCCTCGCCGAGCTCGGGGTGATCTTCCTGATGTTCTGCCTGGGCCTGGAATTCAGCCTGCGCAAGCTGTTCAAGGTCGGCGCCACGGCGTTTATCGCGGCCTTCCTGGAAATCATCCTGATGATCTGGATCGGCTACGAAATCGGCCGCTGGTTCGACTGGAACACCATGGACTCACTGTTCCTTGGCGCGATCCTGGCGATTTCCTCGACCACCATCATCGTCAAGGCGCTCAATGACCTGAAGATGAAGAACCAGCGTTTCGCCCAATTGATTTTCGGCGTGCTGATCGTCGAGGACATCCTCGGCATTGGCATCATCGCCTTGCTGTCGAGCATCGCCGTCAGCGGTACGGTCAGCTCCGGCGAAGTGTTCTCCACCGTCGGCAAGCTTTCGCTGTTCATGATTGTCGCGCTGGTCATCGGCATTTTGCTGGTGCCGCGCTTGCTGGCGTACGTGGCCAAGTTCGAAAGCAACGAGATGTTGCTGATCACCGTACTGGGCCTGTGTTTCGGTTTCTGCCTGCTGGTGGTCAAGCTGGAATACAGCATGGTGCTGGGCGCGTTTCTGATCGGCGCAATCATGGCCGAATCCCGGCAGTTGATTAAGATCGAGCGCCTGATCGAGCCGGTTCGCGACATGTTCAGCGCCATCTTCTTTGTGGCCATTGGCTTGATGATCGACCCGCAGATCCTGCTGCAATACGCCTGGCCGATTGCGGTGATCACCGTGGCCGTGGTGTTGGGCAAGATGCTGTCCTGCGGCCTGGGCGCGTTTATCGCCGGCAACGATGGCCGTACCTCACTGCGCGTGGGCATGGGGCTGTCACAGATTGGCGAGTTTTCCTTCATCATCGCGGCGCTGGGGATGACGCTGCAGGTGACCAGCGATTTCCTATACCCCGTCGCGGTAGCGGTTTCGGCCATCACCACACTGCTCACGCCGTACCTGATTCGCGGCGCCGACCCGCTGTCCTTGAAGATCGCAGCGGTTATGCCCAAGCGATTGAGCCGGGTTTTCGGCATGTACGGCGAATGGCTGCGCAGTATCCAGCCTCAAGGTGAAGGCGCGATGCTGGCATCGATGATCCGCAAGATCATCCTGCAAGTCGGGGTGAACCTGGCGCTGGTGGTGGCGATCTTCTTTGCCGGCAGCTTTTTCGCGGTGCGCATCGGTGGGTATCTGGAGGGGTGGATCAGCGATGCAAGCTGGCAGAAGGCCTTGATCTGGGGCGGGGCGTTGCTGTTGTCGCTGCCGTTCTTGATTGCGGCATACCGCAAGCTCAAGGCGCTATCGATGCTGCTGGCGGAGATGAGCGTGAAGCCGGAAATGGCCGGGCGGCATACCCAGCGGGTGCGGAGGGTGATCGCGGAACTGATCCCGATCCTCTCGTTGCTGGTGATCTTCCTGCTCTTGGCAGCCTTGTCGGCCAGTATTTTACCGACCAACAAGTTGCTGGTGCTGATTGCCGTGGTGACGGCGGCGGTGGCGGCGGTGCTCTGGCGGTGGTTCATCCGCGTGCATACGCGGATGCAGGTCGCCTTGTTGGAGACGCTGGATAACCATAAGGATACGCCGGAGCATTGAGGGGCTTGGGAGGGCTGCTTCGCAGCCCGACGCGGGGCAAGCCCGCTCGCCACAGCGAGCCCGGTCAGCCAAACAGCTCTGTCAGCTTTCCAGCCAGACGTCCCGTGCCCAGTGCCACACCGATTCCCAGGTTTCTTCGGTGACGATTTCTTCTTCGCCGGACCACAGCACCACGGTGCCGTCTTCTTCGACGCAGTAGTAGTCGTCGCCGTCCTGGCAGATCGGGATCAGGCTGCGGTCGACACCGGCATCCCAGGCGTTGGCGGCCACGTCCGGCAGGTAGGTATGGGACTGCGGGTCGGTGACGGTCACCGGCTCCAGGCTGCCGTACACCACGTCGCTGACGGTCAGCAGGAATTCACGGAAGACAAACGGGATGTCGATGAACAGTTGTTCCTCGATCTCCACCAGTTGGTCTTCGTCAGGCAGCTCCAAGGGAACCGGGACCGGTTCGTTGGCTTCACGCAATTGTTCGATGATTTCTTCCACGGCCGGGATCCTCTTGCTAGATGGCGCGGTTTATAGGGGCGTTTTATACAGTAGCTCGCTATAAGTGCAACCGTGAAATAGAAAACCCCGGACAGGTCCGGGGTTTTTTGTATCTGTTTACCAAGCGTGCAGGGATCAGCCGTTCTGGCGGATACCGGCGACCAGCCATGGCTGGTTGTCGCCCTGTGCACGTTCCATGTTCCAGCTTTCGCTGAACACTTCGCCCTGGTCGAAACGCGAGGTCTTCGACACACCGCTGAAGGTCAGGGTGGCGATGGTCTTGTCGGCGCGATCATCCACACCGTCCAGTTGCACGCGCAGGTCGTCGATGTAAGTCGACTGGAATGCATCGCCAATCTCGGCGCGTTCGCGCTTGAGGAACTCCAGCAGTTGCGGGGTCACGAACTCGGCGATCTTGTCCATTTCGTTGGCGTCCCAGTGCTGCTGCAAGGACTGGAAGTGGCTGCGAGCCGCCTCGACGAAACGTTCTTCATTGAACCAGGCCGGTGCGTTGATCACCGGACGGGCCGCGGCAGGTGCTGCCGAACCACCGAAGATCGAACCCATGGCTGGTTTTTGCTCGAACACTTCACGCTGCATTGGCGCGCCGGCTGGAGCCAGGTGCTCCTGCTGCTTGCGGCGACGAGCGGCGATAAAGCGGAAGACCAGGAAGGCGATGACCGCCATGATCAGGATGTCGAAGATCTGCATACCCTGGAAGCCGCCGCCCATGAACATGGAGGCGAGCAGGCCACCGGCGGCGATGCCGGCAAGAGGGCCCAACCAGCGCGAAGCACCGCCGGCCTTGGCGGCAGCGCCTGCAGCACCGGCGGCGCCTGCGGTGGCCGCAGCACCGCCGGCACCGGCGGATGGAGCCATTTGGCTGGTCTGGTGAGTCGGTGCTGCGCCTGAGCTTTTGCCGCCACCGAAGCGTTTGGCGTTGGCGTCGAGGCTCATCGTCAGGCCGATGCACAACGCCATGGCGATGCTAAGAAAACGTTTCATAAAGGGAATTCCCATTTGTGGATTGCACGCGCGCCATGTTGCACAGGTGTGGTGACAGTGGCTAGCGGCATAATGTTTCGGGCTTTTGCGTAGGACCGATTCAGAACAGTCTGTAGGACTTATTACAGATATTGGCCCGCGCTTGTTAAAAACAAGGGTGGGCCAAGAACCTTCATGTAGGCAAATGTTTCAAACGGCTTCGAGTTTCGCGTAACCCATCATCAGCCACTTGCTGCCTTCGGCGAAATTCACCTGCACCCGCGCCTGGGCACCGGCACCCTCGAAGTTGAGGATCACCCCTTCGCCGAACACCGAATGCCTGACCTGCTGGCCCAGGCTGAACTGGGTCTGCGGAATCTCCGAGCCCGCAAACATGCTGCTGGAGTTCTGCTGCTGGCCCCCGCCGAACGGGCGGCTGACGCTGTTGGACAGGCGCACTTCCTGGATCAGCCCCTTCGGTACTTCACGTACGAAGCGCGACACCTTGTTGTAGGTCTCGCTGCCGTACAGGCGTCGGGTCTCGGCGTAGGTCATCACCAGGTTCTGCATCGCCCGGGTGATGCCCACGTAGGCCAGGCGGCGTTCCTCCTCAAGGCGGCCGGGTTCTTCCAGGCTCATCTTGTGCGGGAACAGACCTTCTTCCATGCCCACCAGGAACACGTAAGGGAATTCCAGGCCCTTGGCGCTGTGCAAGGTCATCAGCTGGATGCTGTCTTCATGCTCGTCGGCCTGGGTATCGCCGGCTTCCAGCGAAGCATGGCCGAGGAACGCGGCCAGCGGTGTCAGCTCTTCGTCTTCCTCGGTATTTTCGAACGCACGGGCTGCGCTCACCAGTTCCTCAAGGTTTTCTACCCTGGCCTGGCCTTTCTCGCCTTTTTCCGCTTCGTGATAGGCGATCAGCCCGGATTGCTCGATCACGGTCTGGGTCATCAAATGCAGGGGCATTTGCGCGCACTTGGCCGCCAGGTTCTCGATCAGCTCGACAAACACACCCAGCGCACCCGCCGCACGACCGGTCAGGCCCTTGTTGTCGATGAGCAGGCGCATGGCTTCCCACATCGACACATCGGCGTGGCGGGCGTGGTCGCGAATGGCTTCGACGGTTTTTTCACCGATGCCACGGGCCGGGATATTGATCACCCGTTCCAGCGCTGCATCGTTGCCACGGCCTTCCAGCAAGCGCAGGTAGGCCATGGCGTTCTTGATTTCCGCCCGCTCGAAGAAGCGTTGGCCGCCATAGATGCGGTACGGGATGCGTTCGCGCAGCAAGGCTTCTTCCAACACCCGCGATTGGGCGTTGGAACGGTACAGAATGGCGATATCGCTGCGCGCCAGGCCGGTTTTCAGCGCGCTTTCGATGGTTTCCACCACGTAGCGCGCTTCATCGTGTTCGTTGAACGCGGCGTACAGGTTGATCGCTTCGCCTTCGCCGCCGTCGGTCCACAGTTCTTTGCCCAGGCGCCCGGTGTTGTTGGCGATCAAGGCGTTGGCCGCCTTGAGTATCCCGGCGGTGGAGCGATAGTTCTGCTCCAGGCGGATGGTGACCGCGTCCGGGAAGTCTTCGGAATACTGGTAGATGTTCTCGATTTTCGCGCCACGCCAGCCGTAGATCGACTGGTCGTCGTCGCCCACCACCATCAGGCTGTCGCCACCTTTGGCCAGCAGGCGCAGCCAGGCGTACTGCACGGCGTTGGTATCCTGGAACTCGTCCACCAGAATATGGCGGAAGCGTTTCTGGTAATGCGCCAGCAGGCCTGGGTTATCGCGCCACAGGTCGAGGGCGCGCAGCAGCAGCTCGGAAAAGTCGATAACCCCGGCGCGTACGCAGGCGGCCTCATAGGCTTCATAGATGCTGCGCATGGTGGCCAGGAACAGATCGCCGCTGGCCTGGATATGTTGCGGGCGCAGGCCTTCGTCTTTCTGGCCATTGATGAACCATTGCGCCTGGCGCGCCGGCCAGCGTTGTTCGTCGAGGCCCAGCTCGCGGATCACCCGCTTGACCAGGCGTTGCTGGTCATCGCTGTCCAGAATCTGGAAGGTCTGGGCCAGGCCCGCTTCCTGCCAGTGCGCCCGCAGCAAGCGGTGCGCCAGGCCGTGGAAGGTGCCCACCCACATGCCGGCCGGGCTGATGCCCATCAGCTGTTCGATGCGGTGGCGCATCTCGGCAGCGGCCTTGTTGGTGAAGGTCACCGACAGGATGGAATGCGGGGACGCGTTCTCGACCTGGATCAACCAGGCGATACGGTGCACCAGCACTCGGGTTTTACCGGAGCCAGCACCGGCCAGGACCAACTGACGGCCAACGGGGGCCGCTACAGCCTGGCGTTGGGCATCGTTGAGGGAGTTCAGCAAAAGGGAGAGATCATCGCGCATCGGCGCATTCTATGGCCCCCGGGGAAGTGGGGCAAATGCCAATGCCGGCTGGTCGACGGAAAACCTTCGGGGTGATGACCGGTCGGTCGATGGTCGCAGCCCGCGCAGCGTCTCGCTCAAGCCGTCTGGCCCGGAAGTTTGCGCTGCATGACCGCGCAGTTTTTATGACATGGAGCAGTTTGGCCCAAGCGCTTGCTTGTGTATGCTCCGTCGACGTTTCGGGCTCACCATTATAAGAACACTGCCTATGACCCTTAGCACCGACCTGCTTGGCCCCTCGGCGGCTCCCGCGCAGGTTATCCGTAAACACTACGCCACGGAGATGGCGGTCGAGCGCACACGCCTGCTGTATCAAGGCTCACTGCTGCCGACCCTGTTGATGTTGGTCAATGGCCTGGTCTGCGCCTGGCTACTGTGGAA
Organism: Pseudomonas sp. FW305-3-2-15-C-LB1; assembly: GCF_058787615.1. Lineage (NCBI taxonomy): Bacteria > Pseudomonadati > Pseudomonadota > Gammaproteobacteria > Pseudomonadales > Pseudomonadaceae > Pseudomonas > Pseudomonas sp. FW305-3-2-15-C-LB1. The sequence goes on from NZ_JBYSZX010000007.1 coordinate 211,417, forward strand.
CCCTGAGCAATACCTGTTGGACAGCATCTGGTTGATCTGGCTGCTGGCCCTGGTGGCAATGCGCGTGATCCAGGTGGCCGCGTTCGACTCGGCGATGCCCAGCCGCCAGGCCCAGCCGGTGTGGCAGCGCATGTTCCTGCTCGGCTCGGCGGTCAGTGGCCTGACGCTGGCAACGGCCGCCATCGCCCTGGTGCCGGGTGACAGCTTCATGCAGCAGGCCTGGGTATTCGGCCTGATCGGCGCAGCGACCTTGTCGGCCAGCGTGGCGTACGCCGTGAGCCTGCCGGCGTTCCTGTCCTTTGCCTTGCCGTGCCTGGTGCCGTCCATCTTCTACCTGTTCTGGAGCGGCGACCCGCAGCAGCGTGGTTGGGGTGTACTTGGCCTGATCCTGCTGGCGTCCTTGAGCCTGGTGGCGTGGCAGGTCAATCGCCTGATCCAGCGCGGGCTGTTGCGCCGCTTCCAGAACCAGGCGCTGATCGAACACCTGCAACAGGCGCAGCAGCGTAGCGAGCAACTCAATCAGGACCTGGTGCGTGAAGTCGAGCAGCGCCGTCAGGTCGAACAGGAGTTGCGCGAAGCCCAGATCGGCCTGCAAGACCGCGTAGCACAGCGCAGCCAGGAACTGGACGCCGCCAGCCTGGCCTTGAACAAAAGCGAAGCACGCCTGGCCATGGCGCTGCAAGCCAGTGAACTGGGCCTGTGGGACTGGAACCTGCAAACCGATGAGGTCCATCACACCCAGCTCAAGGAGCTGTTCGGCCTGGAGCCGGAGTACGTCACGGCAATGCTCAGCCACCTCAAGCCGCGCCTGCACCCCGACGACCTGCCGCTGCTCAAGCGTGCCCTGGTGGAACACCTCAAGGGCCGCAGCGAGGACTATCAGGTGGAATACCGCGTGCGCCATGGTGACGGGCACTGGGTGTGGATCGAAGACCGTGGCCGCGCCGTGGAGCGTGCGCCCAGCGGCCGGGTCACGCGCATGCTCGGTACGCGCCGCGATATCAGCGCCGGCAAGGCCCTGGAGGAACAGCAGCGGTTGGCCTCGACCGTATTTGAAGCCGCCAGCGAAGGCATTGTGATCCTTGATCCGGACTACAAGCTGATCGCCGTCAACCAGGCTTTCAGCCGCGTTACGGGGTTCGAAACCGATGACATGATTGGCCGCAATGTAGTGGAGCTGCCCAGCAGTCGTGACGCCCGCCGCCATTTTCCGGTGATCCGCCAGGCGTTGCTCAGCCACGGCACGTGGCAGGGCGAATTGGTGGAGACCCGCAAGAACGGTGAGCTTTACCCGCAGTGGCTGCAGTTGAACGTAGTGCGGGATATTCGAGGCAAAGTAAGCCATATCGTAGGCTTCTTCGCCGATCTCTCGGCGCGGCGTGAGTCCGAAGAGCGTATGCGCTACCTCACTCACTACGACGAACTGACCGGCCTGGCCAATCGCTCGCTGTTTCGCGAACGCTTGCGCGAGGCGCACCAGCGTGTCCGCCAGGGTGGGCGTAGCCTGGCGCTGCTGCACATCAACCTCGATCGCTTCAAGCTGTTGAATGACAGCCTGGGCCATGAAGTGGCCGACCAGTTGCTGCAAAAAATGGCGCGACGCCTGATCAATGCCTTGCCCGAGGCCGACACCATTGCACGCCTGTCCGGGGATGAGTTTGCCGTGTTGTTCGACGCCTACGGCAACTTGTCGAGTCTGGCGCGGGTCGCCACGCGGCTGCTGGCCAAGCTGCGGGTGCCGGTGACGGTGGAGGGGCATGAACTGGTGGTGAGTGCTTCCATGGGGGTCAGCCTGTTGCCGGACAACGCGCGTGAAATTTCCGCATTGGTCAGCCAATCGAACATGGCCATGCAGCACGCCAAACACTTGGGCGGCAACAACTTCCAGTTCTACACCGACAGCCTGCAAGCCAGCACCCTAGAGCGCTTGCAGCTGGAAAACCACCTGCGCAAGGCCATCGAAGAGCGTCAGCTCACGGTGTTCTATCAGCCGAAACTGTGTCTGGCCACTGGCAAGCTCAATGCTGCCGAAGCGCTGATCCGTTGGGACCACCCGCAGTGGGGCATGGTGCCGCCGGGGGAATTTATCGGCCTGGCTGAAGAGACCGGCCTTATCGTACCGCTGGGCGAATTCATACTGCGCGAAGCCTGCTGGCAAGCCTGTGAATGGCAGCGCCAGGGGCTGGCGCCGATCCGGGTATCGGTCAACCTCTCGGTGCACCAGTTGCGCCAGGGCAAGCTGGTCAGCCTGGTGCGCCAGGTGCTCGAAGAAACCGGCCTGGACCCGCAATACCTCGAGCTGGAGCTGACCGAAAGCCAACTGCTCGACAGCGTCGAACACATCATCGCCACCTTCCAGCAACTGCGTGACCTGGGTGTGAAGCTGGCCATCGATGACTTCGGCACCGGGTATTCGTCCCTCAGCTACCTCAAGCGCATTCCCGTGGACTACGTGAAGATCGACCAGACCTTCATTCGCGGCCTTGGCCAGGGGCGCGAAGACGCGGCCATCACTCGGGCAATCATCGCCATGGCTCACGGGCTGGCGCTGAAGGTGGTGGCCGAGGGTGTGGAAGATCAGCAGCAGCTGGATTTCCTGCGGGGTGAGCATTGTGACGAAGTGCAGGGCTATTTGATCAGTCGGCCGATGCAGGCCGATGGGTTGGCAGATTTGTTACGGAAAAATGCAGAATTTCCTTAACGACGCCGGGGGCGCCCCTGTGGCTACAACGCGGCCGCCCTTAGATTCAAAGGGGGGCAGGGCGATTTAGTGATGCGTCGGACGGGCAAAAGGGCAATTCTTGTAGTATAACTACAAGCTTGCTACATCCCTGGCCCTGCCCATAACAAGAGTCCTGCCCTTTGAACCTGTTGCAACATATCGCCCAGTCGCGCCACCTGTTACGCAAATCGGAACTCAAGGTTGCCGATCACGTGCTGCTTGACCCTGCGGCTGTGATGCACAGTTCGATGGCCGACCTGGCCCATAGCGTGGGTATCAGCGAACCGACCATCGTGCGATTCTGCCGCGCCATCGGTTGTTCCGGGTTCCAGGACTTGAAACTCAAGCTGGCCCAGAGCCTGGCCGCCGGTGCCAGCTTCGGGCAGTTCGCGATCCATGAAGACGATTCCGTCGCCGACTACAGCCTGAAAATCTTCGACACCACCTTGCACACGCTCATGGAAGTGCGCGAGAAGCTCGACCCGGTGGAGTTGCAAAAGGCCGTGACGGCCATGTCCCAGGCCCAGCGTGTGGAGTTCTATGGCTTCGGTGCTTCAGGTGCGGTGGCCGCCGATGCCCAGCACAAGTTCTTCCGCTTGCTGCTGACCGCTGCGGCCTACAGTGACCCGCACATGCAGGCCATGTCGGCGGTGACCCTGAAACCTACTGACGTCGCCATCTGCATTTCCCAGTCGGGCCGCTCCAAGGACCTGCTGATCACTGCCAACCTGGTGCGTGAAAGCGGTGCATCGTTGATCACCCTGTGCCCGAGCCAGACGCCGTTGGCGGAACTGTCCACGGTCAACCTGGCGATCGATGTGCATGAAGACACCGAGATCTATACCCCGCTGACCTCGCGCATCGCCCATCTGGTGGTGATCGATGTATTGGCGATGGGCGTGGCCATGGCGCGCGGGCCGAGCCTGGTCAACCACCTCAAGAGCGTGAAGCGCAGCTTGCGCAGCCTGCGCTTGTCCCCCAAGTCCGTCAAAGCCCTCGATGACTAAAGCGGTACACAGAGCAAAATGTGGGAGGGGGCAAGCCCCCTCCCACATTTGGATCTCCTGCAAACCCAGAATCTTCATCAGGCTGTCATCGCTGCGTCATCGCCCAGGGCCATCCTGAACTCCCCGTACTCGCATTGGGAGACTCCAAATGGCCCGGACTTACGAAGACAGCAACAGCTCCGTCAAAACCCGTCGTCAGCAGGAAGACCAGCGCCGCATGGCGTTCCGTCGCGCAATCGAAGACCGCTGTGAGGAGCGCCAGTTGCTCCAGAGCATCAGCGACTACCCGGAACTCCACTGGCAGGCGCCCGCGGCAGCCCAGCGAAACGCTCAGCCAGTACGCTGATCTGCACCCTCTCGCTGCGGATAAAGCCCAGGAACGCATGGGCCACCGGTGACAGGCGCTTGGCCTTGGCCTGCACCAGGCACCAACTGCGGTACAGTGGCAGCTCTTCCACCGGCAGCTCCCGGAGCCCGCCGGTGGCCAGTTCCATGTTGACCGCATGACGCGTCAACAGGGCCACGCCCAATCCCGCACAAACACATTCACGCTGCGCCTCGGCCGAGGCTACTTCCACGGTCTGGGTGAAGTGCACGCGTTTTTCCTTGAAGTACTCCTCGCAGGCCAGTCGCGTGCCGGAGCCCGGCTCGCGCAGCAGCAGGGTGTAGGGTTCCAGGTCCTGCAGGCGCAGCGGGCCTTGCAGGCTCAAGGGATGGTCGGGCGGCGCCACGGCGACAATCGGGTTGTTGAGGAACGGCAGGAATTCCAGGCCCATGTCCTGGGGCACCATGGACATGATCACCAGGTCGTCGCGGTTGTCCGAAAGCCGGCGAATCACCTGGGCGCGGTTCACCACCGTCAACTGCAACTGCACTTCCGGATGCTGGCGCTTGAAGGCGGCGAACAGGTGCGGCACGAAGTACTTGGCGCTGGACTCAATCGCCAGTTTCAACTGGCCCTGCAACGAGCCCTGCATGTCCGAGAGCTGCATATCGAGGTTTTCCAGACGTCCGAAGATATCGCGGCTGGCGCGCTGCAAGGCTTCGGCTGCCTCGGTCATGTAGAGCTTTTTGCCCACGTAATCGAACAGCGGCTGGCCGATCAGCTCTTCCAACTGGCGAATTTGCAGGCTGACGGCCGGTTGCGTGAGGGACATTTCCTCGGCCGCACGGCTGTAGGAACGCAAATCGCACACCTCATGGAAGATCTGCAATTGACGCAATGTCAGTCTCATCAGTGACTTACGCATTTCTTAGTGCTCTCGCCGCAAGCTGTCCGGATGACTATAAGTCTTTACTTATGCCCAACCCAATAATTATTGATTTTTGTTAATCCCTTGGCGGGCTTAGTGTGTGTCTCGCGACTGTCATGAAACATTTGGTCACGCGCCGACCCGGCTCCAGCGGGTCGAAGAACGCAGCAATCGGCTCAAGGGAATTTCCAAGTGATAAAAAAGATCCTGATCGCCAACCGTGGTGAAATTGCCGTACGAATCGTGCGTGCCTGCGCCGAGATGGGCATTCGCTCGGTCGCGGTCTACTCCGATGCCGACCGCCACGCGTTGCACGTCAAGCGTGCCGACGAAGCCCACAGCATTGGTGCCGAGCCCCTGGCCGGCTACCTGAACCCACGCAAGCTGGTGAACCTGGCGGTGGAAACCGGCTGCGATGCGCTGCACCCCGGCTATGGCTTCCTGTCTGAAAACGCCGAACTGGCGGACATCTGCGCTGAACGCGGCATCAAGTTCATTGGTCCATCGGCTGAAGTCATTCGCCGCATGGGCGACAAGACCGAAGCGCGCCGCAGCATGATCAAGGCCGGTGTGCCGGTCACGCCGGGTACCGAAGGCAACGTCGCGGATATCCACGAGGCACTCACCGAAGGCGACCGCATTGGTTACCCGGTGATGCTCAAGGCCACCTCCGGTGGTGGTGGTCGTGGTATCCGTCGCTGCAACAGCCGCGAAGAACTTGAACAAGCCTTCCCCCGTGTGATCTCCGAAGCCACCAAGGCCTTCGGTTCGGCGGAAGTGTTCCTGGAAAAGTGCATCGTCAATCCCAAGCACATCGAGGCGCAGATCCTCGGTGACAGTTTCGGCAACGTGGTGCACCTGTTCGAGCGTGATTGCTCGATCCAGCGCCGTAACCAGAAGCTCATCGAAATCGCCCCAAGCCCGCAACTGACCCCTGAACAGCGCGCCTACATCGGCGACCTGTCGGTGCGCGCCGCCAAGGCCGTGGGCTACGAGAACGCCGGCACCGTGGAGTTCCTGCTCGCCGAGGGCGAAGTGTACTTCATGGAGATGAACACCCGGGTGCAGGTGGAACACACCATCACCGAAGAAATCACCGGGATCGACATCGTTCGTGAACAGATCCGCATCGCCTCCGGCCTGCCGCTGTCGGTGAAACAGGAAGACATCCAGCACCGTGGTTTCGCGTTGCAGTTCCGTATCAACGCTGAAGACCCGAAAAACAACTTCCTGCCAAGCTTCGGCAAGATCACCCGTTACTACGCGCCCGGCGGTCCCGGCGTGCGTACCGATACGGCGATCTACACCGGCTACACCATCCCGCCGTTCTACGACTCCATGTGCCTGAAACTGGTGGTATGGGCGTTGACCTGGGAAGAAGCCATGGACCGCGGCCTGCGTGCCCTGGATGACATGCGCCTGCAAGGCGTGAAGACCACCGCCGCTTACTACCAGGAAATCCTGCGCAACCCGGAATTCCGCAGCGGCCAGTTCAACACCAGTTTCGTGGAAAGCCACCCTGAGCTGACCAACTACTCGATCAAGCGCAAACCCGAAGAGCTGGCCCTGGCCATCGCCGCCGCCATCGCCGCCCACGCAGGCCTGTGAGGAATACAACAATGTCCAAGAAAATCTTTGTCACCGACACCATCCTGCGCGACGCCCACCAATCGTTGCTGGCGACCCGCATGCGCACCGACGACATGCTGCCGATCTGCGACAAGCTCGACAAAGTCGGCTACTGGTCCCTGGAAGTCTGGGGCGGCGCGACCTTCGACGCCTGCGTGCGCTTCCTCAAGGAAGACCCGTGGGAGCGCCTGCGCAAACTGCGCGCCGCATTGCCCAACACCCGCCTGCAAATGCTGCTGCGCGGCCAGAACCTGCTGGGCTACCGCCACTACAGCGACGACGTGGTCAAAGCCTTCGTCGCCAAGGCCGCCGTAAATGGCATCGACGTATTCCGCATTTTCGACGCCATGAACGACGTGCGTAACCTGCGCGTCGCCATCGAAGCGGTGAAGGCCGCCGGCAAGCATGCCCAGGGCACCATCGCCTACACCACCAGCCCGGTGCACACCGTCGAAGCCTTCGTGGCCCAAGCCAAGCAACTGGAATCCATGGGTTGCGACTCCATCGCGATCAAGGACATGGCTGGTCTGTTGACCCCGTATGCCACGGGTGAGCTGGTCAAGGCGTTGAAGGCCGAGCAGAGCCTGCCGATCTTTATCCACTCGCATGACACTGCAGGTTTGGCCGCGATGTGCCAACTCAAGGCGATTGAAAACGGTGCGGACCATATCGACACCGCCATCTCCAGCTTCGCCTGGGGCACCAGCCACCCGGGCACCGAGTCGATGGTCGCCGCTCTTAAAGGCAGCGAGTTCGACACCGGCCTGAGCCTGGAACTGCTGCAAGAGATCGGCCTGTACTTCTACGCCGTGCGCAAGAAGTACCACCAGTTCGAAAGCGAATTCACCGCTGTCGACACCCGTGTGCAAGTCAACCAGGTGCCGGGCGGGATGATTTCCAACCTGGCCAACCAGTTGAAAGAGCAGGGCGCCCTCAGCCGCATGAGCGAAGTGCTGGCCGAGATCCCGCGCGTGCGTGAAGACCTCGGCTTCCCGCCGCTGGTCACCCCGACCTCGCAGATCGTCGGCACCCAGGCGTTCTTCAACGTGCTGGCCGGCGAGCGCTACAAGACCATCACCAACGAAGTGAAGCTCTACCTGCAAGGCGGCTACGGCAAGGCGCCGGGCACCGTAAACGAGAAACTGCGGCGCCAGGCCATCGGCAGCGAAGAGGTGATTGACGTACGCCCGGCCGACCTGCTCAAGCCGGAAATGACCAAGCTGCGTGGTGAGATCGGCGCGTTGGCCAAGTCCGAAGAAGACGTGCTGACCTACGCGATGTTCCCGGACATCGGGCGCAAGTTCCTCGAAGAACGCGACGCGGGCACCCTGGCGCCGGAAGTGCTGCTGCCGATCCCGGAAGCGGGCGGCGTGGCGCGTGCCGGTGGCGAAGGCGTCCCGACTGAGTTCGTCATCGACGTGCACGGTGAAAGCTATCGCGTGGACATTACTGGTGTAGGCGTCAAGGCCGAGGGCAAGCGCCACTTCTACCTGTCCATCGATGGCATGCCGGAAGAAGTGGTGTTCGAGCCGCTCAACGAGTTCGTCAGCGGTGGCAGCAGCAACCGCAAGCATGCTACCGCGCCGGGCCATGTCAGCACGGCGATGCCGGGTAATATCGTCGACGTGCTGGTCAAGGAAGGCGATGTGGTCAAGGCCGGCCAGGCCGTGCTGATTACCGAAGCCATGAAGATGGAAACCGAAGTACAGGCCGCGATTGCCGGCAAGGTGACTGCCGTTCATGTGGCCAAGGGCGACCGGGTCAACCCTGGCGAAATCCTGATTGAAATCGAAGGCTGAAAACAGCCTTCGACACTACCGCTTAATCCTCGGGGGGGCAGGTGCCCCCTTTTTTTTGCCTGGAATTTGGTGGGTCAGAAGCTCATCTTCCATTGTCCCATCAGGCCTTGGTTACGGCTGTTGGTACCGGCCTGGGCGCTGTAGGTCAGGCCGACGGTGTGTTGTGTCGACAGGGCCAGGTCCAGCCCGGCTTGCAGATCCAGGCTATTGCGATCCAGCGAAGTGCCCTGGACCGTGAAGCCGTCAACCCGCCCTGGCAATGCGCGGTAGGACTGGCGCACCTGGCTTTCGACCTCGCCGTAGAGGTGTTTCCAGCCGGTGCTGAGATGAGGTGTGAGGCTGACCTGGTTATCGAATCGATACACCGTTGCCAGGCGAAGGCCCACGGTGCTGCTCAGGTTCTGCTGGGTTTGTGCGCCAACGTTCAGCGCGCTCAGGCCACCGGTTTCCTTGAAGCCGTCACGGTGGTAGCGCTGGAAACCGAGGCCGGCGAAGGGCTCCACGCTGAGATCCGCGCTGCCCAGTTGATAGCCCAGTTCGGAAAACAGGGTCTGGCTCTGGGCGTTGTATTGGCCCCTGAGTTGCTCCTTGTAATCCAGCAGGTTGACGTTACGTTTGTTCTGCCCCGCATGGTCGCTGTAGATCGCGCCCAGGCGTAGGGCCAACGGGCCGTCCTGGCGCACGGCATAACCGCCCAGGTGCCAACTGTCCAACTCGGACGCGAAGCGCGGGGTATCGAGGTGGCTGGTGGATTTTGCGCCCATGACACCCACGCGCCAGGCGTGATCCAGCGCCCAGTCGGCGCCCAACAGCAGGCCTTCGGTGCTGTATTTCAAGCCGGCGCTGCCGCCTTGTTCGTCGAGGCGGCCGTCGTGGCCCAGGCCTTGAACCCAGAAGTGTCCCTCGTCGTCGGCGGGCAGTGTGCGTAGGTTCGAGAGCAATTGGCTGCCGATGTGTTGTGTGGTGTTTTGCGTTGCACCCGCGAGGTTGGCGTTCTGGCTGCCGGCCAATTGCTCAAGGCTTGCACCGATCCCGCCGGGCTGTTTCTCCAGCGCTTCCCCGAATTTATCCAGGGCTTTGATTTGTTCGGAAGTCAGCTCTCCGGACTTCAGCAAACGAATCAATGCGGGCTCCAGCACTTTTGCCACTTGCAAGCCGTTGTGCGAGGTGGCCTTGCGGATGAGATAACCGTCCAGGGGCAGCGCTTTGGGTTCGGGTGTGTAGAACCAGTCGTCATCCAGCGGATCGTAGGGCTGATACCAGTACGGCCTGTATTCGATATCGCCCCGCGCCTGTGCGGTTTGAAGGCTGGCGGTGCTGAGTGCAAGGGCAATGACAAGGGCAACTCTGTGCGGTGTAAAAGGCATGAAATCCCAACCTCTGATGAATGAGGCCGGGAATTTAGCGAGATGGTGTGGTGATAACTGTCAGGCCATCGACCCCTGGTTTGCGGGAGTTGTCTCTAGTGATGCGCGATTAAAAACTGATCCTACTTTGGTCGGTGCTTTTTGAATCTGCATTTTATTGCGTTCATAGGGGGTGCATGGGTTCCATATCTGCACTATATTGCAATTTCAGTTCGCTTTTTCAGCTGGTGAATGCATTAAATTGCAGGTGAGAGCCATGGTCCGTCTGACATTACAAATCTACGCCGAAGGAAAATGGCAGGACGCCATGCTCCTGACAGTCGATACGCCGCAACTGGGTTTCGAAAGTCGGTGCAGTTTTGGTTATGACCAGCGCTATCTGGTGGAACACCTTGATGAAATGGCGACGCCCTTCGCCACCTCCGTGAGTGCCAGGTTCCCACTGCAATGGGAGGGTGGGAGAGCCCAGAGTGCTCCTGCTTTTGTACATGACATCGCACCGGCGGGTGCCGCTAAACGGTTTCTGATGGCGCGTATTGGTGGGGATAAGCCGGCTGACGTCAGTGCAGACCTTTTTCTGTTGATGCGCAGTACGCCTGCCTCCATTGGCCATATGCGAATCAAAGAATCGATTGAGGCTTTGGACGATCGAACCCCCATGGGGTTTGAACGTGATGAGGTTGTCCGACGGGACAACCGTTTCCTTGAGTATGCCTATGAGCAAGGCGCAGCCATCGGTGGGGCCACGGGCGCGGGCGGGGAGGCGCCAAAGTTACTGCTGACAGAAAACCAGGATGGGTTGCTATTTCCGGATGCGGTGCTGGACGACAAGCAGGTCAAGCAGCATTGGTTTGTGAAATTTGCACGCAACAAAGGCACGCAGACAGATCAGGACATTCTGCGTAGTGAATTCCACTACTACAAAGCCTTGCAGACCTTGGGTATTGATACTGTGGCGAAGTCGGGGTTGTCGCTGGAGGAGGCGAGCAAGCCCAGTGTGTGGATGCACCGTTTTGATCGACGCGTCACTGCGCAGGGGGTTGAACGCTATGCCGTGGAGTCAATCTACTCTTTGGCGGGTGTCTCGGTGCCTGGCAGCGCCATGGCGCATCGCGATGTTGTCACGTTGTTGGTTGAATTGTGGCGAGAGGCTGGTCAGTCCAATCAAGTACCGGCGTTGGTCTCTGAGTACCTCAAGCGCGATCTTTTGAACAAAATCCTCGGCAACTCGGACAACCATGGTCGCAATATCTCGATTATTCGCGAAGTGAACGCCCTGCGTCTTGCACCCATTTACGATTTGGCGCCGATGGTAATGGACGACGAAGGCATCACGCGCACGACCAAATGGCCCAGGGAGCTTGAACGGGCGGGCGATGTGGATTGGCGGGGTGTATGTCATTTGCTGGGTGATCTTGTCGACAGCGAGAAGCTGTTCGAAGACCTGAGGGAGGCCGCGCAACAGCTTTCAGCCCTGCCAGACATACTCAATGCCAGCGGCCTGCCTGCAGTGACAATGAACCATCCCGGCATTGCGTTGAAACATTTGCCGCAGCGGTTGAAAGAATGGGGACTGAAATGAGCTTGACAGTCGAAGAACGAACCCTGTTGATTGAAAGCATTCAGGATGCCTTGGCAGAGGGCACGCTGGAAATCGCCGAAGCGGTACGCCGCTTGCGTACGGAAGTCACCGGCCTGCATCAAAGCCAGTTTGCCAGGATGTGCAAAATTTCCGTGCGCACTTTGGTGCATATCGAGCATGGCGAAGGCAATCAGACGCTGAAATCGCTGAATGCAGTCTTCCGGCCATTCGGATTGAAGATGGGCGTGGTGAAGGTTCGCAGAAGCCTCTAGGTAATGGCGCTAGCACTGAAGATCCATGTGGGAGCCTGGCTCCCACATGGATCAACGCAGGTTTGACGATTCAGGCGCGACACTCCGCCAATGTTTTCACCTGCCCATCCCCGCGCTGATTCTCCTGCGATAACCACTTCTCAAACCCCGCTCCAACCTTGGGCCACTGCGAATCGATGATCGAGTACCACGCGGTATCACGGTTCCTGCCCTTGACCACCATGTGCTGGCGGAACACCCCTTCGAAGCTGAAGCCCAACCGCTCGGCCGCGTATCTGGAGCGATCGTTGGCGTTGTTGCACTTCCATTCCAGGCGGCGGTAGCCCTGTTCGAACGCGTATTTGGCCAGCAAGTACACCGCTTCGGTGCTTTTCGGCGAGCGCTGCATGGGCGCACCGAAGGTGACGTGGCCGATTTCGATGCGGCCCTGTGCGGGAACGATGGACATCAGGCTGAGAAGCCCCTGTACCTGGCCGGTCTGGCGGTCGATCACGCAGAAGAAATACGGGTCGCTGTGGGACGCGTGGTTGTTCAGCCAGTCATTGAAGGCGCTGCGCTCCGGGAAGGGGCCGTATGGCAAGTAGTCCCACAGCTTGGGGTCGGCACCGGGGCCCTGGAGGGCCTGGAACAATTCGTCGCCATGGCGGGCCGGGTCGAGTTTTTCCAGGCGGATGAAGCGTCCTTCAAGCAGTGTGACGGTAGGGGCCGGTGCGCCTTTCCAGTCGGCGAGGGAAGTAGTCATGCTGCGCTCCTTAAAGACCTTTGCGAAATTGGATGAACCCAGGGCGTTCGGCGATGCGTTCGTAGAGTTGGATCGCGGTGGCATTGGTTTCGTGGGTCAGCCAATGCACCTTGGCGCAGCCATCGGCCTTGGCGGTGGCGTAGACGAACTCGATCAGCTTGCGACCGACGCCGGTGCCACGTTGGGCCGGGTCCACCAGCAAGTCCTGCAGGTAGCAGGAATTCTCGATGCTCCAATTGGAGCGATGGTAGATGAAGTTGACCATGCCCACCGCTTTGCCGTCCTGCCAGGCCAGGGCCGAGTGGGTCGGTTCGCTGGCGTCGATCAAGCGTTGCCAGGTGCTTTGGCTGACCGCGTCCGGCAGTTCGGTTTCATAGAACTTCAAGTACGCCTGCCACAGCGGCAACCAGGCAGCGTGGTCGGCGGCGGTGACCTGGCGGATATTGATCGGGCTCATTCTGGGTCTCCTTGGGGAATAAAGCGGGCGAGGGTCTGGTCGCGCACATCGGCGCTGGTTGCCAGGCCAGCACGAACGCCGGCCAAGTCGGCCGCGCTGCGGTTCTGGCTGAGTTTGCGTTTACCGATCAGGCGTTCGATCGGCAGGGCGAAGCCGACGATGGCCTTGAGCATGCCGTCGATGTAATCGGCTGGAGCGTCGCTGACCTTCCAGGGCTGGGCGCGGCCGCCTTCATGGCGATCGGTCAGCGCAGTGACCACCGCGAGCAAGCGCTCGGCATCGTTGAATACCTCGGCTTTGCCATAAGCGTGCACGGCGATGTAGTTCCAGGTAGGCACGACTTTGCCGTGCTCGGCCTTGGCCGGGTAGAACGCCGGGCTGATGTAGGCCTCGGCACCGGCAAAGATCACCAGCGCTTCGCTGCCGTTCTGCAGGTCTTTCCACTGCGGATTGGCTTTGGCCAGGTGCCCGTAGAGCATGCCGTTGGGGCCTTCATCCGGGTTGAGCAGCAAGGGCAAGTGACTGGCTTGCAGGCCTTGCTCGCCAAAGGTCACCAACTGCGCCAGGCGGGTGTGCTGGATCAGTTGCTGCAGTTCGGGCAAATCGTCGAGGGCAAAGGCGCGAGGTGTGTACATGGAAAAATTCCTTGGCGAATGCCTGCATCCTAGGCAGGCTAATGGCTCGTTGAAAGAGCCATCTGGCACCCATTTCATAGGTCCAATATGTCGCCTGTCTCGCCGCCCCTGTCGTTCAACCCCGCTGGTATTGAACTGGATCGCCGCCAAGGCCTGACGCGCCAGCTGTATGACGCCCTGCGCCAGCGGGTGCTGGACGGTCGGTTGGTCAGCGGGACGCGCCTTCCCGCCACCCGTGACCTGGCGACGGCGTTGTCGATTTCCCGCAACAGCGTGGTACGCGCCTACGATCAGCTGTATGCAGAAGGGTTTATTGAAAGTCGGGTCGGCGATGGCACCTATGTCGCCCAATTGCCCACCGCAAAAAAACTATCCACAAAAGTATCCACAGGGTTTTCAACAGGCTTATCCCCAGCCTTATCCACAAAGTGGACGGATTTGCCGGAAGACCTGGACAGTGAAGTTATCCACAGCGCGGGCTTGGCACGGATAAAAACCAACCACCTGTCTCTGCCTCCAGCCGGCCCGCCACGGGCATTTCGCGTGGGTGTGCCAGCCTTCGATCTGTTCCCGTTCGAGGTCTGGGCCAAGCTGAACGGGGCCTTCTGGCGCAAGCCGGACCTGGAGCTGCTGTGCTACGGCGACCCCGCGGGCGACGGCCGACTGCGGGGCCTGATTGCCGCCTACTTGCGCAGCTCACGAGGCATGCAGTGCACGGCTGAACAAATAGTGATCACCAGTGGCGCGCAGCAGGCAATCAGCCTTTGTGCACAGTTGCTGGTGGAGCCAGGGGACGGCGTGGCGGTGGAAAACCCCGGCTATCGCGCGGCGGGGCATGCGTTCGCCCTGGCGGGCGGCAAATTGCACGGCGTGCCGGTGGATGGCGAGGGTATTGATTGCCAGGTGCTCAATAGCCTGGAGGATTGTCGGGTGGCTTACGTCACGCCTTCCCACCAGTATCCGATGGGTGTGGTGATGAGCCTGGCGCGCCGCCTGGAACTGCTGGCCTGGGCCGAGCGCACGGGCGGTTGGATCATCGAGGACGACTACGACGGCGAGTACCGCTACAGCGGTGCACCGTTGTCGCCCCTGGCCGCGCTGGATCGCAGTGGGCGCGTGCTCTATGTCGGCACCTTCGGCAAGGTGGCCTTTCCCGCGTTGCGCCTGGGTTACCTGGTGTTGCCGGCGGGCCTGGTGGATGCGTTCGCCCGGCGCCGTGCCGTCGACATGCGCCACTCCGAAGTCAGCACCCAGGCGGTGATGGCCGAGTTCATGGCTGCCGGGCATTTCCAGCGGCATATCCGCCGTATGCGCCGTGCTGCGCTGAGCCGGCGCAATGCCTTGCTGGCGGGCTGGCCAAGCGGGTTGGCCGGCGTGGGTGAACTGCCCAGTGTCGCGGCAGGGCTGCATTTGACCGTGCGCGTGGACAGCCTCGCCCGCGAGCAACAGCTGCTCGACCTGGCGCGGGCCGTAGAGGTTGAAATCAATGGCTTGAGCAGTTATTGGCTCGCGCAATCCAGCCCGCCTGCGGACCAGCGCGCCGGTCTGGTGCTGGGGTTCGCCGCCGTGCCGGAACCTGCCATCGTGCAGGCCCTGGAGCGCCTGCGTACGGTATGGCAGGGTGTTCACTGACGATGCATCAAGTGTTGAAAAACATCTCTGTGGCCAGTGAGGGGCCGATGGCGGCTCGCTCAATTTCAATCTGCTGCTTATCGTTCAGCCTGGTGTACTGAACGGCCCCGCCAAGTTTTTGTTGTTCCACGGTCTTGAAGTGGCCAGCGACAAAGTCCCTCACCTCTGCTTGCGCCGAGGGATAGTGAAAGTGGGCGTACCACAGCACGGCACGGGTCTTGTGATCGAGCACTTCATATTCGTCCAGAAAGTCGTTACGGCGTTTCAGGCGCTTGCGCGTGAGGGTTTTTCTCACGGTTATCTCGCCCTGCTTGTACAGCCACTCCACACGATCGGCCACAGGCGGCTGCTGCTTGATCATCCTGATACGCGTGCTTTTACCTTGCGCATAGAACTGCTGCACCGCGTCATTGAGCTTGCGCTTGAGTTCTGCGGCCTGGGGGTGGTCGATTTCCGTTAGGTTGCGCTGGGTGAGTGCATCTTCGATGTGCTCGATGGCCCGCTCCAGGGGCGGCACTTCCAAGTGGTACAGCCCTTCGACATCCAGCGGCAGGCGCCAGGGTTTGCCTGACTTCTCGAGCCGTTTGAGCACGGTGGGCACGCCGTCGAGAAGGGACTGGCCCTCCTTGAGGCTGGTGTCCAGGTTGACGGGTCGGGAGGTTGAGGGGCGGGAGCGTTCCTCGATGTGCTTGACCCAGACGGTCGGCGACTTTTCGTGGAAGGTGGCGATCACATTGCCGGTCAATGGTGCTATGACATCCACCAATGTCGGGTCCGCCTCGCGCGGTTCGCCCACGATCACCCCGTGAAAGCGTGTCTTGATGATTTTGCGGCGTGCCGGCGGCGCAGCGCGAGAAGGGCCTGGCTTGGGTTCCAGCGCCCTGCGTTCCCTTATCAACACGGCCAGGTCGCGAACCGCCAGCTGGTTGAATTGGTCGACAAGCTTGAGCAGCTCGTTGAGAGGCTCCCTGAGTACCTGATGGCCGGCGTCGGTGTGCAAATCACGCAGGCGTTGATCGGTGATCGTGAATTGGTCCACCAGGCTGTCGAGTGCTTCGATACGTTCGGGCAAGGGGCTGTCGGCTTCAGGCTGTTGGGTATCGAGGTAGCTTTGTACGGCGAGGTCGGCGTTCGTCACGATGGTGTTCAGGCGCGTGCGAGCCTGCAGCTGCTCCGGGGCGTTACCGCGCTTGATGCACAGGTAGCGCGAGACCATGATCTGTAAGGCCTTGAGGTCGTGCAGGCTCAGGCTGGGCAAGGCCTTCGACGACATCTGGATCACCTGTGCGCCCGCGACGCCAAGCTTCTCCAGTTCTTTGAAACGCGAGTCGACATATTCCAGGCGACTGATCATTTCCAGGTTCAACGTGGACATTTCCTCGGCGAGGCGGGCTTTGTCCTTCGGCAAAGTGGCGGAGTCTTCGTCCAGGAGCGCAATGGTGCTGTTCAAGGTGTCTCGATAGGGCCGCAAGCGCTCCTCCACCGCAGATCGGGTGAGCAGCAACTGCTTGTTCAAGTAGTCGGCCATCGCCACCTGGTAGTGGGGAACCGTGTCGATGATGCCCAACGCCCGGAGCTGCCGGATGGGCTCTTCGTATTCGTCCAGCCGCCGGTTGACGTCTCGGATATACGCCTCGCGGCGCAAATCGGTCGCGGGGCCCGGCTCCGAGCCGATGGCGGCGAGGGACTCCGAAAGCGCCGCTTGCTCGCTGCTTTCCCTGGCATCGAACTCGCTGAGGTGTTGCCTCAACTCGCTGATGCGTGACGGTTTCTGCTGTTGAGCGGTGCGCCGGCGATTACGCAGGCCACCCCCCCGCAGGCGCAGGCGTGTGTCGACAAACCATTGCCCGGAGCGGTTGCTTACCAGCAGGGGGCCGGTACGCGCGGGCGCAAGGGGATCAACGATGACCACGTTATCATTTTCGTCCAGGTTGACTTCGAACCAACGCTCACCAACCGGTGCATACCACCGGTCTTTATCGGGATACAGGTTCAGGTAGGCCCCCGGTTTTCTGTTCTGCTCACCCAAGGTGGAGGGTTTCTCGGTCTTGAAGGTGTCCAGCCGGGTTCCCAGGCTCGAAGGTGCGCGGCTCAATGCGCCGCTGATGTGCAACGTGTTTTGATGCAGGGGGTAGAGGTCGCTGGCAGGCAGGTCCTGCAACTGTCTGGTTTCAACGGGCGCGGGCTTGGGCAGCGGTTGGTCCGTTGTTTCGGGGACGATATGGGGCAGGGTGTCGATGGGGTTTTCGGGTAGTGGCTCAAGGCCCGGTTTGAGGGGCTTGGCTGCAGCCTCCTTGGCCGGATGGCGCATCCCTATATGCAAGGCCAGGGCCATGCCCAGGTTGAACCACAGGTCGACGAGCGCGCTCCAGCCGTCGGCGGCGCTTGAGGGCTCTACACTTTCCTGCACCTGTTCCAGGTCTTCCATGATTTGCCACATCCAGGCGGCAACCCCCACGGTGGGGCCCAGGAAAGGCAGCGTGGCGTTGAAGATCCGCCAACCGGTCTGGCGAAACGTCGCCCAGCGTTTCTGGGTATTGGAAACCGACTGGCGGGCTGCCAGCGTGACCATGGCACTGGCGTTGGCCTGGAACAGCGCTGTGAGCGCGTCACCGCCCACGCTGTCGTCGCTCAGTTCGATAGGCCCGCTCATATGCACCGCCGTCACCGGTTCCACCCACACCCGCACCACGACCCACGGCGACGGCAGGGTATCGGGGAACACATATTGCTCGTAGTTGAAGCGTACGTCGTCGGGTAGCCAGGCAAGTACGGATTCGCGCAGCGCTCGATCCTGCTTGATGGCATCCAGCAGATTTTGCCTGGACGGAAACTGGGTCAACACCGGCTCCAGCAGCGGTCGGTACAACAAGCAGGGGCCACTGGCGGCGTTGAGCGGGCCGATCACGAACATGTTGGCGACCTCGTCGCGCTGAGTGCCCTTGCGCAAGGTCGGAACAAACGCCAGTGGGCGTATCACGATCTGCTGCCCGTCGACCTCCTGTTCCTGGCGTTGCACTTGCAGCGCCGCGGCGACGTAGCGGTAGCCCAACTCGTCAATGCCCTGCCGTTGCTGGATCTTCAAGTGCAGCGCCAACAATGGCAGTTGCACCCGCAAATGACTGGCGTACAGCAACTCCCGGTTCCTGGCCTTGATGGGATCGCCAAGCAATGTACTTTTGATCAGTGCCGGGTAGTGCTCGCCGATGTCGAGTGTTTCGATGACGTCCTTGAGGTAGCTGAACGTCATCCAATCGGGTGCCAGGGAGCCGTCATAAAACACGGTGGCTTGGCCTGTCGGCAGGCCGGTGAGGTTTTCCAGCGTCAGATCGATCAGGTTGCGCCGGGTGACATCGACCTGGCCGGGCAGGGCGAATGTTCCCCAGATCACCGGACTCTCGATGACCACCTCGATTTTTCTAGGATCAAGGCCCGCGCCTTCTTTGTGGGTGCGGATGTGCGCTTGCAGTCGCTGCAGGGCGTAGTCGCGCAGGGGCGGGATATCGTCCTGAAACGAACGGCCGTGGTTGGCCGTATGGATCTGGGCCAGTTCAATGATGTAGCGGCTGTAAAAGGCGATGTCCTGATCCGAGGCATCGGTCAGCCAATCCGGTAATTGCTGGTGTATCTGCCGGATGTTGGATAACGCATGATCGCTCAGGTTTTCGATACCGGGGAACACCCGCAGGAGCGGCGCAGGCATCTCGGGTGGCGGGGTAATGGAGCCGGGCATCAATGACTCCGCCTCGCCGATCGCTTCGATCTGCATGGTGATCAGGGCACAGGCCAGGCTGTCGAAAAAATTGTCGCCGGGCTCGTACAGCTGCCACTGCAGGGTGGTTCCCGATTGCAGTTGGATCAGCTTGGCCGGCAGCGCCTGGCCCAATTGCTCAAGGGTTTCGAAGCGCTCGTAACCGCTGACCAGTGAGTAAGCGAGGATCATTGTGCGCTGGTTGTACTCGCCGACCAGCACTGCCATGTCCAGAACGCCGACATGTACGGTGCGGCCATCGCGTAACAGGCTGGTATCCACCAGGTAGGCACGGCTGTTATAGGGGTCGCTGGTGGCGCGTTGGGCGCGTCGCGGAAACTGGTAAAGGCCCCGTGCCATAGCACACTCAAGGACATCCCAATCCTCATGGACGCTGACGTTCCAGGCTTTGCGCAACGTATAGGCAAAGATTTGCCAGCGTGGCCATGTGCTGCCGCTCGACGCATTCCAGTAGTCAAGCTGATGTTCCTGGGACGCAACGAACAGCAGGCCGGCCAGTTCATTGATCAAATGGGCAATGGCGTCGATTTTCACGGGCAGGTGCACGGCGCTCGGTGACTCCGGGTTTAGCGTGAGAAAGTGCTCGCCTTCGATGTAGGTCACCGGGTTGGAGGCCAGCACCTGGCGTGCCAGCGCCGAGGTGAGGGACTCCACGTGGGGCCGCACGGGCACGATGCCCGATTTGAGTACCCGCCAGCGTGGCGTGACGACCATCGTCAAATCCGGGTCGATGTTAAGCCTCGGATACTGCTCGCGCAGAGCCGACCGCAAGATATCGGACGCCACTTCCCGGGTGGACGGTCCGGTGGTCAGTTGGGTGAGCAGTTCGTAGGCGTTGGTGGGGCGCCCGTTCAGGTTGTGGTTGTTGTTGGTGTGCGCGTGGGTGGGCATTTTCGGCTCCTTCTGTCGTTGACCCGGGCGAATGCGCACGGTAATGACAGAAGGAAGGTCGCGGATGGTAGTTAATTAACGGTCGACCCGGGCGGTTCAGGTTCTGCGCTTCTCGAAAAACAGCCGGCGGGCTTGCTCCAGGCTGATTTCGCTGAGGTAGAAGTCGATGCGCTGGGTTTCGCTCAGGCCCGTGGTGGTGTCAGCGATCCGGCCCTGGCGTTGTTCGGCCACGGTTTTCAACCGCGCGGCGATGTAGTTTTTTGCCGGTGTCCAGGAGGCACTGTAGCGAAAGTGCGCATACCACAGCGGGCTGCCAGAGCTGCGCTCGGTGATGCTGTATTCATCGAGAAAGTCCGGGCGAGGGCCCTTGAGCCTGCGTCGAGAGACCGTTTTCCGGATTGTGATTTCATCATGCTCAAGCAGCCACTCGACACTCTGGGTGGTCGGCGGCAACTTCTTGTAAAGCCTGCGCACGTGATTGCGACTGCGGTTGTACAGCTCGGCGATGGCTGCTGTCAGCGCCTTGTTGACAGTGCTGGCCGAGAGCGTGTCGTCGTCGGTGATGTTGCTTTGGGTCAAGGCGCGGTCAATGGCTTCGACAGCCTGTTCCAGGCGCTGGGCTTGCTGGTGATAAAGAAATTCGATGCCCGTTGGTGTACGTGCCTCCTGGTTGGCACGCAATTCGGTACGACGATGGAAGTCGGGCAGTGTGTCCAGCAGGGCCTGGCCTTCGCTGACGGCGACGGACGTGCTGAGCGTGGGCATCGGTTTTTTAGAGGTGGGCAGCCGTTCGACCCAGACCCCCGGGCTTTTCTGGTGATAAGTGGCGATGATCCTGTTTGTAGTCGGGGAGCGGATATCCACCAGGTCGGTCTCCTGCCCGGCCGACGACAGCCGCGCTTCGCCGATGCGGATGCCATCGTAGCGGGTACGGATGAACTTGGTCAGGGGGCGCGGCCTCACGGGCGCCGGGGCGGGGCGCAACCTGAACGCATCTCTCTCGACGATCAGCAGTGCCAGATTCTGTGAAGCCTGCTGGCTGAACTCGCTGATGTGCGTGTGCAGCTGCCTGATCGGGTCCGTCTGTACATGTTCGGTAAAGCGTTCGGCAAAATCACTCAAGCGTTCGTCAAGCATCTGGAACTGACCGACCAGGCTGCCCAAGGTGTCGATACGTTCATCAAGGCGCGACTCACTGCGCTCCTGCAAGGTGTCGTTCAGGCATTGGACGACGATATCGGCGGCGTCGACAATCGCATCGATGGTCGACCAGGCCTGCGGGGCGGTGCTGAGTGTGTTTTGCGACAGGCACAAGTGGCGGGCGAGGGTGATCTGCAGGGCCTTGAGGTATTCGCGAGGATAATGCGGCAAGGTGCCCTTGGTGTCTCGGATCAAGGTGACGCCTTCCCTGGACAACAGCCGGAGTTCGTCGAAGCGCGTGTTCATGTAGTCCAGGCGCTCAAGCATGTCCTGGGTCAGGCCCATCATCTCGCGTGCGTCATCAATGGGGCGTTCATCGGTTGGATTCTGAAGTTGGTCCAACACCCTGCGCATCATGGGGGCAAAGCGGGTGAGGGCCTCGCGAATCCCCGCGCGGGTGAATTCGATCTGTGCCTTGAGGTAGGTGATGGCCTTGGACGCGTAGTCCGATGAGGGCGCGAAGATATTCAACTGCTTGAGTTGCTGCAGGGCCGATTCATAGTTTTCGCGTTGATCGACCAGGGTCTGCAGATAGCGTTGCCGACGTGAATCGGCCGTTTCGGCGGCCCCGTTGGTCATGTCTGCATGGGCTTTTTGCAGCTCGGCCTGTGCATCTTTTTTGGTTTTTTCGAATTCGCTCAACTGGGTGCGCAAGTGTTTCGCGCGCTCTTGCGCCAAGGCCTTGGCCCTTCTGGCTTTCAACGTAGGCCCGCCGCCGCGCAAGCGCAGGCGGGTATCGACGAACCAGTTGCCTTGGCGGTTGGCGATCAACAAGGGGCCCAGGCGTGACAGCTGTTTCCCATCGACAATCACGACATAGTCGCTTTCATCAATGATCACCTGGAACCAGCGGTTTCCCACGGGGGCGAAATATTTGTCCGCGACCTTGTAAAGGTGTTGGCTGGGGCCTTGCTCGCTGATCGGTTCGCCCAGGTTGCTGGGTTTCTCGACCTTGTAGGTGTCCAGGAACGCGCCCAGTTGCGAAGGGTTGCGGTGGGATGCACCGCTGGTGTGCAACGGCTGGGAGCGGTCTGCGGGGATTTCAGAGGTATTGACGTCTGCGATCTTGCGAATGGTGGTCGATGGTTTTTCTTCGGGTAGCGTTGGCTCTATCAGCGGCCGCTTCGCAGGGGGAGGCAACGCCTCGGTGCGGCGAGTTACCCGGTGCAACGTGATCGCCATGCCCAGGTTGAGCAGCAAGTCGGTGATGGCATTCCAGCGTAACCGGTGCTGGGGGTCCTCTTCGGCGTCGACGACTTCTTGCAGTTGATCCATGATTTGCCAGATCCACGCCGCAACGCCGGCCGTGCGCCCCAGGAACGGCAAAGCGGCGTTGAAGATCAGCCAGCCGGTGCGCTCGAAAGTGGCCCAGCGCGCATCGGCATTGGAGACCGACTGCCTGTCGGCCAACGTGACCAGCGCATTGGCATTGGCTTTGAACAGGGCGGCTAGCCGGTCGCCATCGAGGGTTTCCTCGCCCAACCGCAACGGACCGCTCAGGCTCAGCACCTTGGCAGTGTCCACCAGGAAATCCACCACCGACCAGGGTGAGGGCACGGAACTTGGGAACACGTACCGGGCGTAATCCGTGCGCACGTTGTCCGGCAGCCAGGCCAGCACCGATTCGCGCACGCTCGGGGATTGCTGGATCGCGTAGATCAGATTGGCCGGCGATGGGTATTGGCTCAAGGGGTCCTCGAGCAAGGGGCGGTAGAGCAGGCAGGGCCCGGCCTGCATATGGGAGGGCCCGATCACGAACATGTTCGCAACCGTGTCCGGCTTGCCGCTGGTGTTCCGACTTACAAAGGCCAGCGGCCGGATGACGATCGTATTGCCTTCGACTTTGTGATCGGCCGCTTTGTCTTGCATCACGGCGTTCACATAGCGATAACCCCGTTCGTCGATGCCGCCGATCCGGTTGAGTTTGCAGTGCAGCGCCAGCAGTGGCAGTTGAATGCGAAGATGGCTGGTGTAGAGCTGCTCGCGTCGCCACGATTCCGTCGGGTCATCCAGCAGTTTGCTTTTGATCAGCGCGGGGTAGGCGTTGCCGACATCAATGCCGGTAATCAAGGTTTCCAGGTAGCTGACAGTGAGCCACTTGGGTATTGCGCCGCCATTGCTTCTGCGCAGGGTTTTGTTGCCCAGGGGCAGGGCGATCAGGTTTTGCAGGGCCAGTTGCGCCAGGCTGAAGGTGGTGGTCACGGTTTGTCCAGGCACGGTGAAGGTGCCCCAGATGACGGGGCTCTGGATCACGATGTCGAACTTTTCCAAAGCCAGGTCCCTGGCCTCTGCGTGATCTTTGCTCATCTGCAGTTTCAGCGCTTCTAGCGCGTACTGCTCGATCGGCGCAATGCCGTCATCGTAAGCCTGGCCCTCGTTCAGGCTATGCAGCGCCGCCAGATCCTTCAGGTGGCGGCCATAGGCATCCTGGTCCGAACTGGAGGCCTCGATGAGCCATTCCGGCAAGGCTTCCCTGTACCAGTCCAGGCCGGGTGTCTTTTGGCTGACAGCCTTGGCGGCAGGTGCCGTGATTGGCCCCGGCAGGCTTTGCATCGTGTCCGTAAAGTGCAGTGCACCGATGGCGTCGATCTGAATGGAGATCAAGATGCAGGCTTGTTGGTCGAAAAAGTTGCCGCTGGGTTCGAACAGGCGCCAATCGATTTTCTTGCCCAGGGCGCGGTCCGGCAGATAATTCTCCAGGGCATTGCCCAGTGCCTCGGTGGAATTGAATTTGTCATAGCCGTGCCCCGGCGCGTATGTAAGTAAAACTTCCTGGCCGTTCTGTTTACCGACCAGTACCGCGATCAAGCTGTCATTGAGGTGGGTGGCCTTGCCAGCGTCGTCGATCAGGAAGATATCCACCAGGCAGGCCCGGGATGCATAAGGGTCGTTGCGCTTGCGCAGATCCGGGTCCGGTTCAACGTACAGGCTGCGCGCCATGACACAGTCTTCATGGGTCCAGCCCTCCACCTTGTCCACATTCCAGAAGCTGCGAAGGGCGCTGGAGAGTTGATGCCAGTGGGGGACGGCATTGCCGTTGGACAAGTTCCAGTAATCGGCCTGTTGTTCCTGAAACCCGATGATCATCACCGGTGCCAGCAAATTGATAGTGTTGGCGATGTCTTCAATGTGCACGGGCAGGTGCACCGGCGGTTCAGCGATAGGCAGTTGGGTGAGAAAGTGTTCCCCTTCGACATACAGCGTCGGTACACCGAGTACTGCCTGTTTGGCCAGCACGTCGGACAGTGCCTGATACCGAGGGGGCTTGGCGATGATCTTATCGCCGACGATGTCCCAGACGGGCGTACCGACCACGGTGACATTGGGGTCTATATCCAGATGGGGATAGTTTATTTTGAGCTCGCGTCGCAGCAATGCGGCCGCCACCTCGCGAAAGGCAGGGCCGGCAGATAACTGAGTGATCAAAGTGGCTGTGGAGTAGAAGCGGGAGGCTGACGACGAAGCAGGCGATGCTGTGGTTGATGTCATAAGGGACCTGACAGGCATGGGTGGGCGACGCCCGAGGCTGAGCCCCGGGTGTTGCCATGCTAGGAAGCATGCCGTCAGGAAGGCGGTGTTTATCTATGGCAATCAGGTGCCGGACTTGATCTTGGTCCAGGCGCGGGTCCTGGCACGTTCGGCATCACGGCCCAGGGGTTTCAGGGTATAGAGCCCCGCCATCGCCGCCTCGGTGGGGTACAGGTTGGGGTTGTTGCGGATCGCCGGGTCGACCTGTTCGGTCGCATCCTTGTTCGGGTTGGGGTAGCCGACAAAGTCGCTGACAGGTGCGATCACCTGGGGTTGCAGCAAGTAGTTGATAAAGGTGTAGGCGTCCTGTGGGTTCTGCGCACCCTTGGGAATGGCGAGCATGTCGAACCAGATCGGCGCGCCCTCCTTGGGCAGGCGCATATCCACCACTACGCCGTTCCTGGCCTCCTTGGCGCGGTTGGCCGCCTGGGAGAAGCTGCCCGAATAACCCACGGCCACGCAGATGTCACCGTTGGCGATATCGGCCATGTACTTGGACGAATGGAAATAGGTGATGTACGGGCGGATCTTCATCAACAGCGCCTCGGCCTTGACGTAGTCATTGGGGTTGCTGCTGTTGGGGTCCAGGCCCAGGTGCTGCAGGGCCAACGGCAGGATCTCCGAAGGCGAGTCGAGCAGGGCTACGCCGCATTGCTTGAGCTTGCTGATGTTCTCTTCCTTGAAAATCAGGTCCCAGCTGTCCACCGCAGCGTTGTCGCCGAGCGCAGCCTTGACCTTGGCCGGGTTGAAGCCGATCAGGATGGTGCCGTACATGTAGGGCACGGCGAATTTATTGCCGGGGTCATTGGCTTCGATCAGCTTCATCAGCTTGGGGTCGAGGTGGTTCCAGTTGGGCAATTGGCTGCGGTCCAGGGGCTGGAACACGCCGGCTTCGATCTGCTTGGCGAGGAACACGTTGGAGGGCACCACCACGTCATAGCCGGAGTTGCCGGTGAGCAGCTTGGCCTCCAGTGCTTCGTTGGTGTCGAAGATGTCGTAGACCAGCTTGATCTTCGGGTTCTGCGCCTTGAAGTCCTCCAGCGCCTTGGGCGTGATGTAGTCGAACCAGTTATAGACCTTCAGGGTTTTTTCTTCGGCGTGTGCGGTGCTGCTCAGCACGGCGGCGCAGAGCATAAGCGACTTGAGCATATTCATTGGGCGGCCCCCTCAAAACCTTCGAGCACATTGACGGCGTTGATGCCGATTTCTTCCACCGCGTAACCGCCTTCCATCACGAACAGCGTCGGCTTGCCCAGGCGTGCGATGCGCGCGCCCATGGCCAGGTAGTCCGGGCTGTCGAGCTTGAACTGGGAGATCGGGTCATCCTTGAAGGTGTCCACGCCCAGTGAGACCACGAGGATGTCGGCGCCGTAGTGTTCGATCTCCCGGCAGG
The DNA here is from genome assembly GCF_058787615.1 of Pseudomonas sp. FW305-3-2-15-C-LB1. Classification (NCBI taxonomy): domain Bacteria; kingdom Pseudomonadati; phylum Pseudomonadota; class Gammaproteobacteria; order Pseudomonadales; family Pseudomonadaceae; genus Pseudomonas; species Pseudomonas sp. FW305-3-2-15-C-LB1. The sequence goes on from NZ_JBYSZX010000007.1 coordinate 237,298, forward strand.
CCTGCTCCAGTGCTGCGCTCCAGGTGTCCCAGCCGGAGCCAGCGGGCAGCGGGTAGTTGAAGTTGAAGCCTTCGCCAGCGCCTTCGCCCAGCTCATCGGCATAGCCCAGGAAAAACGGAAACTCGGCCTCCGGGTGACCGTGGATCGAGGTAAACAACACATCGCGGCGGTCGTAGAAAATCGACTGGGTGCCGTTGCCGTGGTGGTAGTCCACATCGAGGATCGCGACCTTGCGGTGGCCCTGGTCGAGAAACGCCTGGGCGGCAATCGCGGCGTTGTTCAGGTAGCAATAACCGCCCATCAAGTCGCTGGCGGCGTGATGCCCCGGTGGGCGGCACAGCGCGAACGCACTGTGGGCGCCGCGCTGGATCGCCTGTTGTGCGGTGAGCGCCACTTGCGCCGCCGAGTAGGCCGCCTGCCAGGTCCCGGCGGTAATCGGCGCGCCGCCGTCGAAACTGTAATAGCCCAATTGGCCGTGCAGGCTGGTGGGCAGCACGCGGCGCAGGGTGCGCGCGGGCCAGGTGTAGGGCAGCAGATCGCCGTCCTCGCCGTATTCGGTCCAGCGCGCCCAGGCGCCTTTGAAGAAATCCAGGTAGTCGCGGTTGTGAATGCGCTGCAAAGGCGCCAGGCCAAAGTCGTATGGCGCCTGCACTGGCCCCAATTCGCGGTCCTTGACCCGCTGCAGCACATGGTCGGCCCGCGAGGGCATTTCGAAGCAGGGCATCAGTTGCCCGTCCATCAATTCGCAGCGGCCGTGGTGCAGGTGGTGATCGTCCGAGTAGATCGTCAGCATTCTTGTTCTCCGCAGGCTGGGTCGGTGCATGCAGTCTTGCGGTGGGCGCGGTTCAAGAGAACGGCAGGAGCGGCCAAAAGGGGATGAATATGGCCAAAGTGTCTGTCCGTAATTCGCCCCTCAATGGCGCATCATGCTCGAAATTGGCTCGGTGCTACGCCGCTCCAGCGCACAAATGCATGCCGGAAACTTGCTGTTTCGCTGAACCCCAAGGCCTCCGCAATCCGGTAGATCGGCCACTGGTCCTCCGCCAGCAGTTGCTTGGCGCGCTCGAAGCGCAACTCGTCCAACAGCTCCTGGTAGCTGCAACCCTGGTCGTGCAAATGCCGGCGCAGGGTGCGCGCCGAGCAGTTCATCTGCATGGCCAGGCCTTCCAGGCCCGGCGCGGCGTTGAGTTGCGCGGTGAGCAACTGGCGAATCCTGCCCAGCCAGGCCTGGCGCCCGGTGAACTCCAGGTTCTGCTTGCGGCAGCGCTCGGCCATGGCGTGGTGGGTGACGGTGTCTGCCAGCGGCAGTGGCTGTTCGAGCCAGTGCCGGTCGAAGGCAAACGCGTTGGCGCTGGCCTGGAACTGCAACGGGCAAGGGAAGCTTTCGGTATAACGCGCGCAGTAGTCCGGGGCGCCGTACTCGAAGCGTGCGGCGAGCAGTGGCAGCGGCTGGCCCAGCAGGTCGTCGCAGATGACCTTCAGCGAGGCCAGGCACAATTCGACATTGAACATCTCAAGCGTCGGGTCTTCGCGATAATCACGGGCGGTGAACCAGACGCGCTGGCCATCTTCCTCCAGGCTCAGCTCGAAAAGTGTTCCCAACAGCGCCGGGTAGTGCAGCGCCAGGCGCAAGGCGTCACCAAAGGTGGCACTGGTGAGCAGGGCATAGCCGAGCATGCCATAGGCCGATACATGCATCTGCCGGCCCAGTTCCAGGCCGATATCCCGACGCCGCGCCACGGCATTGGCACACACGCGCATCTCCTGGTTGGTGGTGATGCGCGTGTCGGCGCGGCTCAAGTCCGCCGCGCAGATGCCGCTGCCAGCCAGCAGTTCCTGGGCCGGCAAGCCTTCGGCCTTGAAAGCGTTAAGCACCAGGGACACGGCGTTGAGAGTGGTCAGGTGGGAGTGCAGCATAGGGGACTTCCAGCCAGGGGATGGCTGGAAGGGAAGCAAGTTACAGGCCGGTCAGCTCAGCTCGCCACACAGGTCGAGTTCCACCAGACGACGAACCTCGGCGGTGTCGAGCCCTGCACCGAGCAGTGCATTGAGCTTGCCGAACACCGCTTCGCGGGTCATGCCGCCACCGGACAACACGCCGACGCCGCGCAAACGGCTGCCCGCTTCATACACATCCAGCTCCACACCGCCTTCATGGCATTGGGTGATCGCCACCACCACAACGTCTTGATCGTGCGCGCGTTGGAGGCTGGCCAGGAACGCCGGGTTGTCGCTCGGCCCGGTGCCGCTGCCGAAGCATTCCAGCACCAACGCCTGAATGCCGCTGTCGATCAGTGCATCCAGTTGTCCGGCGGCAATACCCGGCACCAGCGGCAGCACACCGACGTTAGCCACGGCTTTGAGCTGACGGTAATGCAGGGCGGCCGGGATCATTTCGGCCTGGGCGACGCCGCCATTGCGCTGCAGGGCAGCAAACGGGTGGCGACCGAAACTGCGGATTTTCGCGCAGCGGGTCGGCGCCATCAGCGCACCGTGGAAGAACAACTGCACGCCCGGCGCCAGGCCTTCGCCCAGCGCCGCCAAGGCACCGCTGACGTTTTCCCAGGCATCGCTGTCGGGCACGCCGGCGGGTAGCATGGAGCCGGTGAACACCACCGGCGCCGGCAGGCCGAGCAGTTGGAAGCTCATGGCGGCGGCACTGTAGGCCAGCGTGTCAGTGCCGTGCAGGATCAGTACGGCGTCGCAGCCGGCGTCCACCGCCTCAACCACGGCGGCGTGCAGGCGCTGCCAGTAGATGGGGGTCATGTTGGCGCTGTCGATCAGCGGCGACATTTCCTGGAAGCGCCAGGCGGGCACTTGCGCGTCGGCAAGCTGTTCGCGCATACGCGCCTCAAAACCTGAAGCGGGCGCCAGGCCGTTGGCGCTGGCCTGCATGCCGATAGTGCCACCGGTGTAGAGCACCATCACGTTGTTAGCTGGGGACATCGAATTTTCTCCTGAACGAAAAACGCCGCCGGGCCCAGAGCATGCCCAAGGCCGGGCGGCGTGTCATCTCTCTACACTCAGCGTTGCGCTTGAGCGTTCAGTTCAGCGGTAGTTTGAGCGCTTGGCTCAGGCTTGACCGGGTTGGCTGGCCAGGCCTTGCGGTCCAGGTCCAGGTCAGGGAACTGGCTGGAATCGAATACCGGGGTCTTGATGCCTGCGGCGCGCTGGTTGTCGTAGTCGTTGAGGATGCGCATGGCGATCTTGAACAGGAACGCCAGGGCGAACAGGTTGACGAACGCGAGCAGGGTCATGGTGATGTCGGCGAAGGCGAACACGGTGCTCAGGTTCTCGATGGAACCCCAGAAAATCAGCACCAGCACCAGGGCGCGGTAGCCCATCAGCACCTTGCGGTTGTTGCCTACCAGGAAGCGCAGATTGCTCTCGCCCAGGTAGTAGTTGTACATGATCGAGGTGAACACGAACAACGCCAGGGCCACCGAGATGAACATGCGGCCCCAGTCGCCCACCACCGCCGCCAGGGAGTTCTGGGTCAGGGCAATGCCGTCGCCTTCGAAGCCCGGGGTGTAGAAGCCGGAGAGCAGGATCAGCAACGCGGTACAGGTGCAGATCACGAAGGTATCGAGGAACACGCTGAACGCCTGCACCACGCCCTGGGCGATCGGGTGTTCGACCGACGCCACCGCCGCCACGTTAGGCGCACTGCCCAGGCCGGCTTCGTTGGCGAACACGCCGCGCTTCACACCCATGATGATCGCGCTGCCCACCAGGCCCCCGAAGGCCTGGTCGAGGCCGAAGGCGCTCTTGACGATGGTCGCGAGCATGGCCGGCACATGGTCGAATTGCAGCACGATTACATAGAGAGTCACGGCGATGTAGACCAGGGTCTTGACCGGCACCAGCAGGTCGGCAATCGAGGCGATGCGCTTGATCCCGCCGATGAACACCAGGCCCAGCAGTACCGCCAGCGCCAGGCCGGTGTAGGTGGTGTCCAGGCCAAAGGCGTTGTTCAGCGAGTGGGTCACGGCGTGGGCTTGCAAGCCGTTGAAAGCAAAACCGAAGGTCACCAGCAACAGGAACGCCATGACCATGCCCAGCCAGCGCTTCTGCAAACCGTGCTGGATGTAGTAGGCCGGGCCGCCACGGAAGGTGCCTTCCGCGTCGGTGCGCTTGTACAACTGGCCGAGGGAGCACTCGATAAAGCTCGACGACATGCCCACCAGTGCGGTGACCCACATCCAGAACACGGCGCCCGGGCCACCCAGTGTCACGGCAATACCGACACCGGCAATGTTACCGGCACCCACGCGACCGGCCAGGCTGAGCATCAGCGCCTGGAAGGAGCTGAGCTGGTCGGAGCTGTTTTTCAGGCTGTCGCGAAACACCGAAAACATGTGGAAGAAGTGACGCAGTTGTACGAAACGCGAGCGAATCGTGAAATAACCGCCGAGCCCGACAATGAGCACGATCAGTACTTTCCCTGAGAGGAAGTCGTTGATGACTTCGAGCATGGAGTGTTCCTCGCTGATTTTTCTAATGGCAAACGCAGGACGGTTCGACGCTATCGCTCAGCACCAGGCAGTGCACGACGTTCGACCCCAATCCTTTTGCGGGTGTTGTTATTCATGCGGTTTCGCGCTGCACAGGACCTCGTTACCGACGATCTCTGACGCGAAGAGGGGCGGCACTATACCTAGGCGAACGTGATCCGTCTGCTCGGGGCGATTAAAGGTTTCAGCTGGGCGGTGGGCCTGCAGAGCGATATTGGCGTTTTTATAGGCTTCATTTCACAACCTCGGGGCAAAAAAAAGGGCCTGAAGAACGAGCCTTCAGGCCCTCAAAAGGTGAGAGGTGTCTAGTCCCTCAGCCTGGTGAGCGGTGCAACAAACGCTTAGGCCTTCAGCGGGACCAAGCGTGGAGCAATCATGTTTTCGGGGCGCAGGATGTCGTCGAGCATGGTGTCGTCGAGCAAGCCTTCTTCGCGCACCAGTTCCAGCACGCCGCGGCCGCTTTCAAGGGCGATGCGGGCGATGCGGGTGGCGTTTTCATAGCCGATGTACGGGTTCAGCGCGGTAACCAGGCCGATGGAGTGCTCCACCAGTTCGCGGCAGCGGGCTTCGTTGGCGGTGATGCCGACGATGCAGTGCTCGCGCAGCATGTCCATGGCACGTTGCAGCAGGCGGATCGAGTCGAAGATCTTGAAGGCGATCAGCGGCTCCATTACGTTCAGTTGCAGTTGGCCGCCTTCGGCCGCCATGGTCAGGGCCAGATCGTTACCGATGACCTGGAACGCCACCTGGTTCACGGCTTCCGGGATCACCGGGTTGACCTTGCCGGGCATGATCGAGCTGCCCGGCTGGCGGGCCGGCAGGTTGATCTCGTTGATGCCGGTGCGTGGGCCGCTGGACAGCAGGCGCAGGTCGTTGCAGATCTTCGACAGCTTCACCGCAGTACGCTTGAGCATGCCGGAGAACAGTACGAAGGCGCCCATGTCGGAGGTGGCTTCGATCAGGTCGGCAGCCGGCACGACCGGCTGGCCGCTGATTACCGCCAGGCGCTGTACGGCCAGGGCCTGGTAGCGCGGGTCGGCGTTGATGCCGGTACCGATGGCGGTGCCGCCCAGGTTTACTTCGGTCAGCAGCTCAGGTGCCAGGGTTTTCAGGCGTGCCAGGTCTTCACCCAGGGTGGTGGCGAAGGCGCGGAATTCCTGGCCGAGGGTCATCGGCACGGCGTCTTGCAGTTGGGTGCGGCCCATTTTCAGTACGTGGCTGAATTCGACGCCTTTGGCGGCGAACGCCTGGATCAGGCTGTCGAGGCTGGCCAGCAGCGCGTCATGGCCCAGCAGCAGACCCAAGCGGATCGCGGTCGGGTAGGCGTCGTTGGTCGACTGCGCCATGTTCACGTCGTTGTTGGGGTGCAGGTACTGGTACTCGCCCTTCTTGTGGCCCATGGCCTCCAACGCGATGTTGGCGATGACTTCGTTGGCATTCATGTTGGTTGAAGTGCCGGCGCCGCCTTGAATCATGTCCACCACGAACTCTTCGTGGAAGTCGCCGCGGATCAGACGGGCACAGGCTTCGCTGATGGCAGCGTGCTTGGCTTCGCTGAGCTGGCCCAACTCGCGGTTGGCGTCAGCCGCCGCTTGCTTGACCATCGCCAGACCGACCACCAATTTCGGGTAATGCGAAATCGGAACGCCCGAGAGGCGGAAGTTGTTCACCGCTCGCAGGGTCTGGATGCCGTAATACGCTTGAGCCGGTACTTCGAGTACGCCAAGCAGGTCTTTTTCGGTACGGAAAGATGCAGCGGAGGACATGACGGAAATCATCTCGATATGGACCCGGAACTGGCCGGAACGCTGCGAATGCTAGGCTTGTAGAACTTTTTGGGCCAATGCTGTTAAACACTGGCCTATGCACAAACGGCATAATGTGAGTGTGACCCGGTTATCATGGCGGGCGTGTGTGCCAAAATGGTGCGTACCCACGGGAGGCAGCAATGAACCTTGAGAGCAAATGGCTGGAAGACTTCAGCGCCTTGGCGGCGACCCGCAGTTTTTCCCAGGCGGCGGAGCGGCGCTTCGTCACCCAGCCGGCGTTCAGCCGACGCATCCGCAGCCTGGAGGCGGCCCTGGGCCTGACCCTGGTCAACCGCTCGCGCACGCCGGTGGAGCTGACGGCGGCGGGCCAGTTGTTCCTGGTCACTGCCCGCACGGTGGTCGAGCAGCTCGGTGAAGTGCTGCGCCATTTGCATCACCTGGAAGGCGGGCAGGGTGAGGTCATGCAAGTGGCTGCGGCGCACTCCCTGGCCCTGGGCTTCTTCCCGCGCTGGATCGCGCAACTGCGCAACGAAGGCTTGAACATCGCCACGCGGCTGGTGGCCACCAACGTCGGCGACGCTGTGCACGCCCTGCGTGAAGGCGGTTGTGACCTGATGCTGGCGTTCTACGACCCGGACGCCGCGATGCAGATGGATTCGGAAATCTTCCCGTCGCTGCACCTGGGCAACACCGAAATGCTCCCGGTGTGTGCCGCCGATGCCGATGGCAAACCGATGTTCGACCTGGAAGGCGACGGCAGCGTCCCGTTGCTGGCCTACAGCGCCGGCGCGTTTCTCGGTCGCTCGGTGAATTTGCTGCTGCGCCAGCGTGCGCTGCGCTTCACCACGGTGTACGAAACCGCCATGGCCGACAGCCTCAAGAGCATGGCCCTGGAAGGCCTGGGCATTGCCTGGGTGCCGCAGTTGAGCGTGCGTGCCGAGCTGGCGCGTGGTGAGCTGGTGGTCTGCGGCGGGCCGCAATGGCATGTGCCGCTGGAGATTCGGCTGTACCGCTGTGCCTTGGTACGCAAGGCGAATGTGCGGTTGCTATGGCGCAAGTTGGAAGGTGGCGTGGCCGGCGCAACGCTGTGAGCGGCGAATAAAACCCAAAGCGATCGTGACCTGGTGAAATTGATCGGGACGGTGGCTCAGTCGAATTTATCAAGGTATTTGCGAATGTTTTGTTTGTTGGCGTCGGAGTAGTTCAAGTCATTGCCGCGCAGCAGGGACTCGCCGTTGTATTTCATGAACGTATCATTCCACCAACCGTTATAAGTGATGGCCCCGTCTTCACGCGTTGCGCCCAGCAGAAGCCCAAGTGCGTGCGCAGCGCCTCGAGGATTGTTGTAAGAAGTTATTCCATACGTATGGCTGGGGTCGGCCTTTGCAGGTTCTCTGAAGCTTGAAGTGTTCGGTGTTACAAATAAAGTTTTCTCGATCTTGGGTTTTCCCGCTTGGCGGTCGCGACCTGGGTTCCCGTTTCTGCTCAGGTGTTCGTGAAGGCCACGCTCGACATCGTTGTCGGATTTGTAGGCGAAGTCTCGAATTTTGGGGTCGCGGATCACATTGATGACAACTTCCCGTCCTGAAATTTCCTCAATGTGTTTTTTGGCCAAGGCCAAATGAGTTTGCTCGAATTCCCGTTCGGTGACATGACCCAAGTCTTTGTGAAAAATCACATTCACATAAATCGGTTGTCTGGCGGGGCGCGCGGAATGTTCCGTTATTGTTGAGGCGCCTTGTGAAACGATTCGATAGAAGTTGAAGATGGAGTAAGTGCCCATAGATATATCCTCCGTGTGTCGTGTCGAAGATTAAGTGACGAGGAACGAGCGTATAGTCGATGCACTTTCATGAAGTGATAACTTGTCTGAAGAGTCAGTAGGAAACTGTGTCAGGTGTTGTAATTCGCGCAGTTATCAGTGTGGCGCTTTTAATGGGATTGAACAGAAAGCGGCTGACTTCTGAGTCAATAAGTGGCCTTGGGCGATGCGCTGGACAGATGGTCATCCCAGGGGCTGTTTATCTGGATTATTACGGTATACTGCGCGGCCTTCGGCCGGTCCAACCGGCCTTAATTCGTACACCAAGCCACGCCGGATTTCCCGCGTGGCTTGTTGTTTTTTGACGCGCCTGTGGGCGCCCAGAGAGAAGAGGCACGACGATGAGTGCATTGGTTGGCGTGATCATGGGCTCCAAGTCCGATTGGTCCACCCTTAGCCACACCGCCGATATGCTGGAAAAACTCGGCATTCCCTACGAAGTGAAAGTGGTCTCCGCCCACCGCACTCCGGATTTGCTGTTCCAGTATGCCGATGAAGCAGAATCCCGTGGCATCGAGGTGATCATCGCCGGTGCCGGCGGTGCAGCGCACCTGCCCGGCATGTGTGCGGCCAAGACCCACCTGCCGGTGCTCGGCGTGCCGGTGCAGTCGGCGATGCTCTCGGGCGTGGATTCGCTGTTGTCCATCGTGCAGATGCCGGCCGGTATCCCGGTGGCGACCCTGGCGATCGGCAAGGCCGGCGCGATCAACGCCGCCCTGCTGTCCGCCAGTATCCTGGGCGCCAAGCACCCGCAATTCCATGCGGTGCTGAAAAAATTCCGTGCTGAGCAGACAGACAGCGTGCTGGACAATCCAGACCCACGCATCGCCTGAGGTTGTTGACGATGAAAATCGGTGTAATCGGTGGCGGCCAACTGGGCCGCATGCTGGCCCTGGCGGGCACCCCGCTGGGAATGAACTTCGCTTTCCTGGACCCGGCGCCGGACGCCTGCGCGGCAGCCCTGGGCGAACACCTGCGCGCTGACTACAGCGACCCGGACCACCTGCGCCAGCTGGCCGACGAAGTCGACCTGGTGACCTTCGAGTTCGAAAGCGTTCCGGCTGAAACCGTGGCGTTCCTGTCGCAATTCGTGCCGGTATACCCGAGCGCCGAAGCCCTGCGCATCGCCCGTGACCGCTGGTTCGAGAAAAGCATGTTCAAGGATCTGGGCATTCCGACCCCGGCCTTCGCCGATATCCAGTCCCAGGCGGACCTGGATGCCGCCGTCGCCAGCATCGGCCTGCCCGCCGTGCTGAAAACCCGCACCCTGGGTTACGACGGCAAGGGCCAGAAAGTCCTGCGCACCGCCGCCGATGTGGTCGGCACCTTCGCCGAGCTGGGCAGCGTCGCCTGCCTGTTGGAAGGCTTCGTGCCGTTCACCGGTGAAGTCTCGCTGATCGCCGTGCGTGCCCGTGATGGCGAAACCCGCTTCTACCCATTGGTGCACAACACCCATGACAGCGGCATCCTCAAGCTGTCCGTGGCCAGCACCGACCACCCGTTGCAAGCGCTGGCCGAAGACTATTCCAGCCGTGTACTCAAGCAGCTGGATTACGTCGGCGTGATGGCGTTCGAGTTCTTTGAAGTCGACGGTGGCCTCAAGGCCAACGAAATCGCCCCGCGCGTACACAACTCCGGGCACTGGACCACCGAAGGCGCCGAGTGCAGTCAGTTCGAAAACCACCTGCGGGCGGTGGCGGGCTTGCCGTTGGGTTCCACGGCCAAGGTCGGTGAGAGCGCCATGCTCAACTTCATTGGTGTGGTGCCGCCCGTGGAAAAAGTCATCGCGATCGACGACTGCCATCTGCATCACTATGGCAAGGCCTTCAAGGCCGGGCGCAAGGTCGGCCACGCCAACCTGCGCTGCAAGGATCGTGCAACGCTGCAAGCGCAGATCCTCAAGGTCGAAGCGTTGATCGCCGAGCAATAAGCCACGGATCGGCGGGAACCATTCGGCGACCGCCGTCCTCTGATTGCAGGATGCCAAAGCCTGACTAGGCTTTGGCATAGCTCACCTACATTCAGAGGGAAATGCCATGGGTATCATCGGAACCATTTTTATCGGCTTGATCGTCGGCCTGCTCGCGCGTTTCCTGAAACCAGGCGACGACAGCATGGGCTGGATCATGACCATCCTGCTGGGCATCGCAGGTTCGTTGGTCGCCACTTACGGTGGCCAGGCCCTGGGCATCTACCAGGCAGGCCAGGGCGCTGGCTTCCTCGGCGCGCTGATTGGCGCCATCGTGCTGCTGGTGATCTACGGCCTGCTGAAAAAGAAATGATCTAAGCGACGAAGCCCTCTGCGCTGCGCAGGCGCGGAGGGCTAGAATGCTCGCCACCTGTACTTGCCGAGCCTCTCCATGCGCCGTCTTTTGTTGATATTCCTCCTGCTGGGCCCTGGCCTGGCGCACGCCGGCGAACTGCCGGAAACCGACTGGCTCGACCTGATGCCGCTGTCGGATCAAAAAGCCCTCGAAGCCATGCCCGAGATCGACCACAACTCGCCCGAGGCCCAAGGCACGTTCACCGACAAGGGTGGCCTGAAGCAGAGCAAAGGCTTGCCGGCGGTGATGTATTCAACCAAGACCGTGGCGGCCATGAATGGCAAGAACATCCGCATCGGCGGTTATCCTGTGCCGTTGGAGACCGACGCCAAGGGCCGCAGCACGCTGTTCTTCCTGGTGCCTTACCCTGGGGCGTGCATCCACGTGCCGCCTCCGCCGCCGAACCAGCTGGTGTTGGTGCGTTATCCAAAAGGACTGAAGCTGGATGATATCTATACGCCGCTGTGGGTCACGGGCACGTTGAAGGTGGAGAAGGTCAATAACGATCTGGCGGATGCCGCTTATGCGCTGGACGCCGGAAAAGTACGCGTGGTCAAGGAATCCGATCTTTAAAGGGCTGCGCATAACCAATGTGGGAGGGCCGCAAGCCCCCTCCCACATTTTGATTGTCGTTCTTACAGGGCGACAGCGCTGATGCTCACGCCCAAGGTGTGGCTTTCACCGGGTGCCAGACTCACCACATCATCCAGCACATTGGCTGTCTCGATGCACAACATGCCCGTCCAGCCATCGTCAGCCATGTCATCAAACGCCTTGGCACGTTCGGTCCAGGGGTTCCAGATCACCGTTGACGTCGAGCCCTCGGCAGTGAGCTGGATACGGCGCTGCCAATCTCTATCGACAATACTCAGCTGTGCAGGCGTATCGAGGTAGATACGGTCAGTCTCGCCGGTGAAATGCAGCAAACCGGCTTGCTGCTTCGTTGCCCAGTTGTCAGCGGTATCGATATACGCCGCTCCGTCCAGTCCCTCGACGTGCACCTTGCGCACGTCGCTCACCGCAAAATAGGTGTGCAGCGCCTGGCTGAGGGTCACGGTATCGTTGCCACGGTTATGGCTGGTCAGGCGGATGTGCAACTGATCGTCCAGCAACAGGCTCAGTTTAAGATCGACCTCGTGGGGCCAGCCAGGAAAGCCGCCTGTTGGGACTGGCAGCACCAAGTCCACCCGCAGTGCCTCACCTTCAAGCGTGCTCGCGGCCAATTCCCACAGCGCTGTGCGCACGAAACCATGGGCGCCGGCCGGATGATCGCTTTGGCGCATCGCCTTGACGCTCTGCGGGTTACGGTCGAACACGCCAAACCACGGCCAACATACCGGAACGCCGGTGCGGATGCCTTTGCCCTGCTTGAACACCGCTTCGGGGTTCGGCCAGATCAGCGGCTGCTCGCCGTCGCGCTGGTAACTGAAGATATGTGCGCCCTGTCGGGCCACCATCAGTTCGGCGCCGTTGTGGCGGATGCGCCAGCAGTCCAACTCGTCGATTTTCACGGATTCAACGTGGGGTGTCGGCATAACAAAGCACTCTTCATGGCAGGCAATGGGGCAATTGACCGTCAAAACCCGGTGAGGTTTAACGTGCGCGCGACGGCACCGAACGCGTGCGACCACTGCCATCGATGGCGACGAACACGAACACCGCCTCGGTCACCTTGCGCCATTCGCTGGACAATGGGTCGTCGCTCCACACTTCCACCATCATCTGGATCGAGCTGCGACCGATTTCCAGGGCCTGGGTATAGAAGGAGAGCTGCGCGCCCACGGCGACCGGCACCAGGAACGCCATGCGATCAATGGCCACGGTGGCTACACGCCCGCCCGCGACCTTGCTTGCCATCGCGGTGCCGGCCAGGTCCATCTGTGCGACCAGCCAGCCGCCGAAAATGTCGCCAAAACCGTTGGTTTCACGCGGCAGGGCGGTGATTTGCAGGGCGAGATCGCCTTGCGGGATAGGATCTTCTTGTTCGAGTTCGATCATGCCAAGGGTGCCTCTGACCCGTAACGCTTCATGGGTATTTCAAGTGGATAGCCGTCTTATGGAAAAACGTTTCAGCACCAACATACTCCGCGTGATGCGTTTCTCGTAAGGCGTACTAAAGGGAAGCTCTGCCAAATCGGCTGGACGGCTTCCAACGACGGTTTGGCACAGCAGCCCCTCAAGACTGGGGGTCTTGCGCTTGCAAGGGCCGAGTATATCGACACGTTGTCGCCACGACGACCTCTGGGCGATCATTTGGTCGGCAATTCGCGGCTGTATTGCGGCTTTTTCCGGCAACTGTGCTTCTGTGCGCAGATAACGCTCAGGAAAGCGGAATAATTCGCGCGGTTGAACGGTTATTCGCTCACCGCTGTGCTTTTGCGAGCGATTTGCTATCTTGCCATGCCTGCCGCAAGTCCCGGGCTTGCCGTCCCGACTACTATAAGAGAAGCCTTGCCATGTCCTCCGTGCCCGCAAGCAGTGCGCAACCTTCGCGCCCGCTGACCCGCAACGACTACAAAACCCTGTCGCTGTCTGCCTTGGGCGGGGCGTTGGAGTTTTATGACTTCATCATTTTCGTGTTTTTCGCCACCGTGGTCGGAAAACTCTTCTTCCCGCTCGACATGCCCGAATGGCTGCGCATGATGCAGACCTTCGGCATCTTTGCCGCCGGTTACCTCGCGCGCCCCCTGGGCGGCATCATCATGGCGCACTTCGGCGACCTGCTGGGCCGCAAGAAGATGTTCACCCTGAGCATCTTCATGATGGCCGTGCCCACCCTGATCATGGGCCTGCTGCCAACTTACGCGCAGATCGGCCTGTGGGCGCCGATCCTGTTGCTGCTGATGCGCATCATCCAGGGCGCGGCCATTGGCGGCGAAGTACCCGGCGCCTGGGTGTTCGTCTCCGAACACGTACCGCCACGGCATATCGGTTACGCCTGCGGCACCCTGACCAGCGGCCTGACCGCCGGGATCCTGCTGGGATCGCTGGTGGCCACCGCCATCAATACTATTTACAGCCCGGAGCAAGTCTCGGATTACGCCTGGCGTATCCCGTTCCTGCTGGGCGGTGTGTTCGGCCTGTTGTCGGTGTACCTGCGCCGCTGGCTGCATGAAACGCCGATCTTCGCCGAGATGCAGCAGCGCAAGGCACTGGCCGCCGAGTTGCCGTTGCGCGCGGTGCTGCGCGACCACCGTGGCGCCATCGTCTTGTCGATGTTGCTGACCTGGTTGCTGTCGGCCGGCGTGGTGGTGGTGATCCTGATGACCCCGACCGTGCTGCAGACCCTCTATCACTTCAGCCCGACCGTGGCATTACAGGCCAACAGCCTGGCCATCGTCACCCTGAGCCTGGGCTGCATCGCCTCCGGCGCCCTGGCTGATCGCTTCGGTGCCGGCCGGGTACTGGTGATCGGTTGTGCGCTGTTGCTGGCTACATCCTGGACGCTCTATCACAGCCTCTTCAACCATCCTGACTGGCTGTTCCCGCTGTACACCCTGACCGGTCTGTTCGTGGGCACCATCGGCGTGGTGCCCTACGTGATGGTCAAGGCCTTCCCGCCCGTGGTGCGTTTCAGCGGCTTGTCGTTCTCTTACAACGTGGCCTACGCCGTGTTCGGCGGGCTGACGCCGCTGGCGGTATCGCTGCTGATGAAGGAAAGCCCGCTGGGTCCGGCCTACTACGTTGCCGCCCTGTGTGTGATGGGGATGGTGGTGGGTGGGTATTTGTGGAAGCGTTCGCGCTAAGCCATGGATGACGATCGTTCCCGGCCCTGGGAACGATCACGTTTCAACGTATTTCCAAGCCTTAATCTCTCCCTCCCGGGCCTCGTGCCTGCGCGCTTTTCGTGGCGTCGTTGAATAGTGGCCTTTCATCTAATTGTCACATTCCAGACATAGAGTGTTCACACGGCCTCCCGATACTTGGCCCCGATCCAATTATCCCTATCTGCTAGGAGCAAGGCATGAAACTGAAACGTTTGATGGCGGCAATGACTTTTGTCGCTGCTGGCGTTGCGACCGCCAACGCGGTGGCCGCTGGTGTTGATCCGGCAATCCCGGCGTACGTGAAGACCACTGGTGTGTCGGGCAACCTGTCCAGCGTTGGTTCCGATACCCTGGCTAACCTGATGACCCTGTGGGCCGAGGGTTACAAAAAGGAATACCCGAACGTCAACATCCAGATTCAAGCTGCCGGCTCGGCCACCGCGCCACCTGCGCTGACCGAAGGCACCTCCAACCTGGGCCCGATGAGCCGCAAGATGAAGGACACCGAACTGGCTGCCTTCGAGCAGAAGTACGGTTACAAGCCAACCGCTATTCCGGTTGCGGTGGATGCCCTGGCCGTGTTCGTGCACAAGGACAACCCGATCCAGCACCTGACCATGGAACAAGTCGACGCGATCTTCTCCTCGACTCGCCTGTGCGGTGGCAAAGCCGACGTGAAAACCTGGGGTGATCTGGGCGTGACCGGCGACCTGGCCAACAAGCCGGTGCAACTGTTCGGTCGTAACTCGGTGTCCGGCACCTACGGCTACTTCAAGGAAGAAGCCCTGTGCAAAGGCGACTACAAGCCAAACGTGAACGAACAACCAGGCTCGGCTTCGGTCGTGCAGTCGATCAGCTCTTCGCTGAACGGCATCGGTTACTCGGGCATCGGCTACAAGACTGCCAGCGTGAAGACCGTGGCCCTGGCCAAGAAAGGCAGCACTGACTTCGTCGAAGACAGCGAAGAAAACGCCCTGAACGGCAAATACCCGTTGTCGCGTTTCCTCTACGTGTACGTCAACAAAGCGCCGAACAAGCCTCTGGCCCCGCTGGAAGCCGAGTTCGTGAAACTGGTGCTGTCCAAACAAGGCCAGGAAGTTGTAGTGAAAGACGGCTACATCCCACTGCCAGCCAAAGTCGCCGCCAAGGCCCTGGCTGACCTGGGTCTGAAAGAAGGCAACTGATTGCCTCTGCGGGGCCGGCCTGCCGGCTCCGCATCCGAATTTTCTAGTCCGCTGCCAGCCATGCTTCGCGGCGGATTTGTTGCGTCACTGCACTGTCATCTTTCTGTCATACAGGATCGCTAGGGTGTGCGCATGAATGATCTGGCCAATTCCACCATGACGACGACTTCTCCCCCCAAGCGCATTGACTTCAATACGCCTGAGTTGCAACGCAAGCGCCGCATTCGCGCGCTCAAGGATCGCCTGACCCGTTGGTACGTGCTGGTCGGCGGCCTCGCCGTCCTCGGCGCCATCACCCTGATTTTCTTCTTCCTGGCCTACGTCGTCGCGCCACTGTTTCAAGGCGCCTCATTGACCAAGGAAGACGCACTGACCCCGGCCTGGATCCAGGACGCGGGCAAGCCGCTGATGATCTCCCTAGAAGAACAGAACCAGGTCGCCATGCGGGTTTCCGACAAGGGCCAGGCGCTGTTCTTCAATGTCGAGACCGGTGCCGAGCTCACGCGTGTCGACCTGCCCCTGCCCGCCGGCACCAGCGTTGCTTCTATCGGTGAAGACCAGCCCGGCAGCCCGCTGGTGATCCTCGGTCTATCCAATGGCCAGTCCCTGGTGTTCCGCCACACCTATAAGGTGTCCTACCCGGACGGCAAGAAAACCATCACGCCGGCGATCGAATACCCCTACGGTGAAACGCCGATCGTTCTGGATGACGCCGGCCGCCCGCTGGAACACGTGGCCCTCAACGCCACGGATTCGTCCCTGGTGGTGGCAGGCTCCGCGGGTTCGCACTTGAATGTGCTGTCCCTGAGCCGCGAAGAAAACATGATGACCGGCGAAGTTACCAGCGAGCAGAAGCGCATTGAGCTGCCACAGATGACCGAGCCGGTGAAGGCAATTTTCATCGACCCGCGCCAGCAATGGCTGTATGTGATCAACGGCCGTGCCTTGGCCGATGTGTTCAGCCTGCGCGACAAGAGCCTCAATGGTCGCTACAAACTGCTGGAAGACGGGACTGCCGAAGTCACCGCGAGCACGCAGCTGGTGGGCGGCATCTCGCTGATCATCGGTAACTCCAAGGGCGGCCTGGCCCAGTGGTTCATGGCCCGCGACCCGGATGGTGAACAGCGGCTCAAGCAGATCCGTACCTTTCAGATGGGCACCACGCCTATCGTGGAAATTTCCGCCGAAGAGCGCCGCAAGGGCTTCACCGCCCTCGACGCGTCCGGCCAGTTCGGCGTATTCCACAGCACTGCCCACCGCACCCTGCTGGTGGACCCGGTGGTCGACGGCCAAGGCGTGTACGGCATGTCGCCACGGGCCAACCGCGTGATCGTGGAGGCGGGCGGCAAGCTGCAGCCGCTGATGCTCGACAACCCGCACCCGGAAGTGTCCTGGAGCGCGTTGTGGAGCAAGGTCTGGTACGAAAACTACGACGAGCCTAAATACGTCTGGCAGTCGACCGCCGCCAACACCGACTTCGAACCCAAGATGAGTCTGGCCCCGTTGACCTTCGGCACCTTGAAGGCCGCGTTCTACGCCATGTTGCTGGCCGCGCCACTGGCCGTTGCCGCCGCGATCTACACCGCCTACTTCATGGCCCCGAGCCTGCGCCGCAAGGTCAAGCCGGTGATCGAGTTGATGGAGGCGATGCCGACGGTGATCCTCGGCTTCTTCGCCGGCCTGTTCCTGGCGCCGTATGTGGAAGGGCATCTACCGGGCATTTTCAGCCTGTTGATGCTGTTGCCGATCGGCATCCTGGTGGCCGGCTTCATCTTCAGCCGCCTGCCTGAGTCCCTGCGCCTGCGCGTACCGGATGGCTGGGAAAGCGCGATCCTGATCCCGGTGATCCTGTTCGTGGGCTGGCTCTCGCTGTACATGAGCCCGTACCTGGAAACCTGGTTCTTCGGCGGCGATATGCGCATGTGGATCTCCCACGACCTGGGCATCACCTACGACCAGCGCAACGCCCTGGTGGTCGGCCTGGCCATGGGTTTCGCGGTGATCCCGAACATCTACTCCATCGCCGAAGACGCCGTGTTCAGCGTACCGCGCGGCCTGACCCTGGGTTCCCTGGCCCTGGGCGCCACGCCGTGGCAGACCATGACCCGCGTGGTCATCCTCACCGCCAGCCCGGGCATTTTCTCGGCACTGATGATCGGCATGGGCCGTGCGGTAGGCGAGACCATGATCGTGTTGATGGCCACCGGTAACACCCCGGTGATGGAGATGAACCTGTTCGAAGGCCTGCGAACGCTTGCGGCCAACGTCGCCGTGGAAATGCCCGAGTCGGAAGTGGGCGGCAGTCACTACCGCGTGCTGTTCCTCTCGGCGCTGGTGCTGCTGCTGTTCACCTTCATCATGAACACCCTCGCCGAGCTGATCCGTCAGCGTCTGCGCAAGAAATACTCGTCGCTTTAAGAAAGGTAGAAGTCTGTGAAACAGAACTCCCTGAATGGATGGTTCAAGAGCGGCGCCCCCGGCGTCTGGATCAGTGGTGGCGCGGTGTCCATCGCGGTCATCATGACCATTGGTTTGCTGGCGGTGATCGCCGTGCGTGGCTTGGGCCACTTCTGGCCGGCCGACCTGATCCAGGCCAACTACAACGTGCCGGGCCAGGAAAATCATATCGTCATCGGCGAAGTGGTGCAGAAGGAAGAAGTACCCCGCGAGCGCCTGAAAAGCGCCGGCCTGCCGGTGCCGGACCAGGGCCCTGAGTTCATGACCCGCGAGCTGATCAAGGTCGGCAACCGTGACCTGAACGGCAATGACTTCACCTGGATCGTCGGCGAGTGGCTCAAGGACCAGACCACGCCGGCGAACCTCATGACCATCGAGCGGCGTGAGTGGGGCAACTTCTACGGCACCCTGGTCAACGTCAAGCAGGATGGCAAGGTCATTGCCGAAGGCGAGGCTGCCTGGCCGGAGCTGCAGGCCCGTGTGGACCGCGTCAACAAGCTGGCTGCCCAGCTCAAGACCCTCGAAAAATCCGACATCGGCGCAATCAACGCCGGCCTGGAACGTATCCGCCTGCATGGCCGCAAACTGGAATTGGAAGGCAAGCTCGACGCCGCCGCACAGGCCGACATGGACGCCGACCGCGCCGAGCTGAATGCCCGTTACCAAGACATCGAAGCCCGCCTGGCCGACCTGCACGCCCAGTTCAACCGCGACGCGCTGACCGCTCGCGACGGCAACGGCAAGGAAGTGGAAATCGGCATCGGCAAAGTGGTGCACGCCTACCAGCCGAACGCCATGGGCACGATCACCAAGATCGGCTTCTACTTCAGCAAGGTCTGGGAATTCCTCAGTGATGACCCACGGGAAGCCAACACCGAAGGCGGGATCTTCCCGGCCATCTTCGGCACCGTGATGATGACCCTGATCATGGCGATGATCGTGACCCCGTTCGGCGTGCTGGCGGCGGTGTACCTGCGTGAATACGCCAAGCAGAACACCCTGACGCGGGTTATCCGTATCGCCGTGAACAACCTGGCCGGCGTACCGGCCATCGTCTACGGCGTGTTCGGCCTGGGCTTCTTCGTGTATGTATTGGGTGGCTCGGTTGACCGGCTGTTCTTCGCCGAAGCCCTGCCGGCGCCGACGTTCGGCACGCCGGGCCTGTTGTGGGCCTCGCTGACCCTGGCGCTGCTGGCGGTGCCGGTGGTGATCGTGGCCACGGAAGAAGGCCTGGCGCGAATTCCTCGCACTGTGCGTGAAGGCTCCCTGGCACTGGGTGCGACCAAGGCGGAAACGCTGTGGAAGATCGTGCTGCCGATGGCCAGCCCGGCAATGATGACCGGCATGATCCTCGCCGTGGCCCGCGCCGCCGGTGAGGTGGCGCCGCTGATGCTGGTGGGCGTGGTGAAACTGGCGCCGTCGTTGCCGCTGGACGGCAACTACCCGTACCTGCATCTGGACCAGAAGATCATGCACCTGGGCTTCCACATCTATGACGTCGGCTTCCAGAGCCCCAACGTCGAAGCCGCCCGGCCGCTGGTGTACGCCACCGCGTTGCTGCTGGTGCTGGTGATCGCCACGCTCAACTTGTCGGCAGTGTGGATCCGTAACCATCTGCGCGAAAAATACAAAGCGTTGGACAGCTAAAGCTTTTCAATGTGGGAGGGGTCAAGCCCCCTCCCACACACAATGAATTGGTAGCACAGGGAGCATCCCATGCAGCAAGACACCCACACTCACGGCATCAACATGTCTGCCCTGGGTCGCGACAAGCAGAGCCTGAGCCTTGCCCAGGAAACCGTGGCCATCGAAGTGCCGGGCCTGAGCCTGTACTACGGTGAAAAACAGGCGCTGTTCGACGTCAGCATGAACATTCCCAAGCAGCGCGTGACCGCCTTCATCGGCCCGTCGGGCTGTGGCAAGTCCACGCTGCTGCGTACCTTCAACCGCATGAACGACCTGGTGGACGGTTGCCGTGTGGACGGTGCCATCAACCTCTACGGCACCAACATTTACCGCAAGGGCGAAGATGTGGCCGAGCTGCGTCGGCGCGTGGGCATGGTGTTCCAGAAGCCCAACCCGTTCCCCAAGACCATCTACGAAAACGTGGTCTACGGCCTGCGTATCCAGGGCATCAACAAGAAGCGCATCCTCGACGAAGCGGTCGAGTGGGCCTTGAAAGGCGCGGCGCTGTGGGACGAAGTGAAGGACCGCCTGCACGACTCGGCCCTCGGTCTGTCCGGCGGCCAGCAACAGCGTCTGGTGATCGCTCGCACAATCGCCGTGGAGCCGGAAGTGTTGCTGCTCGACGAACCCTGCTCGGCTCTCGACCCGATCTCGACGCTGAAAGTCGAAGAACTGATCTACGAGCTCAAGTCCAAGTTCACCATCGTTATCGTGACCCACAACATGCAACAGGCGGCGCGGGTTTCCGACTACACCGCGTTCATGTACATGGGCAAGCTGGTGGAATTCGGCGACACCGATACCCTGTTCACCAATCCGGCGAAGAAGCAGACCGAAGACTACATCACCGGTCGCTACGGCTAGGAAGCTGTGGTTCTGATTGCACTGACGCTGCGGTTATCCGCACCTTACCGGACGCTCCAAGGACGCCAACATGATTAGCAAAGAAGGCCTTACCCACCACATCTCCGCGCAGTTCAACGCCGAGCTCGAGGAAGTGCGCAGCCACCTCCTGGCGATGGGCGGGCTGGTGGAGAAGCAAGTCAACGATGCGGTCACCGCGCTGATCGAGGCCGACTCGGGCCTGGCCCAGCAAGTGCGTGAGATCGATGACCAGATCAACCAGATGGAACGCAATATCGACGAAGAATGCCTGCGCATTCTCGCCCGTCGCCAGCCGGCGGCGTCCGACCTGCGGTTGATCATCAGCATCTCCAAATCGGTGATCGACCTGGAGCGCATCGGCGACGAAGCCACCAAGATCGCCCGACGCGCCATCCAGTTGTGCGAAGAAGGCGAAGCGCCGCGCGGTTACGTGGAAGTGCGCCACATCGGCGACCAGGTGCGCAACATGGTGCGCGATGCGCTCGACGCCTTTGCCCGCTTCGACGCCGAACTGGCACTGTCGGTGGCCCAGTACGACAAGGTCATCGACCGTGAGTACAAGACTGCGCTGCGTGAGCTGGCCACCTACATGATGGAAGACCCGCGCTCTATCTCGCGGGTCTTGAGCATTATCTGGGTGCTGCGCTCCCTAGAGCGGATTGGCGACCATGCGCGCAATATCTCCGAACTGGTGATTTACCTGGTGCGCGGCACCGACGTGCGGCACATGGGCCTCAAGCGCATGAAGGCCGAAGTTGAAGGTTCAGTCGATCAAATCCCTAATGTTCCGGGCGTACCTGACGATAAGTAAGGTTGCCCGAGAAATTAACGCCCGGCCTTTGGTCGGGCGTTTTTGTTTGCGGGCCCGAATTTTTCAGCGAGGGGGCACAAGAAAGTCCCAACGTGACTGCAGAGTTTTTGGCAAAATGCCATCAGTCAGGCGTCTTGCGTGCCGAAGTTTTTATAGGATGAAGGGTCGATGAGTAAAGTCAGTGTGTTGGTGGTGGATGACGCCTCGTTTATCCGCGACCTGGTGAAGAAGTGCCTGCGCAACTACTTCCCCGGGATCAAGCTTGAAGATGCGGTGAACGGCAAAAAGGCCCAGGCCATCCTGATGCGCGAGACCTTCGACCTGGTGCTGTGCGACTGGGAAATGCCAGAGATGTCCGGCCTTGAGCTGTTGACCTGGTGCCGCGAGCAGCCTCACCTCAAAGCCATGCCGTTCGTGATGGTCACCAGCCGTGGCGACAAGGAGAACGTAGTCCAGGCTATCCAGGCCGGGGTTTCCGGCTACGTCAGCAAACCGTTTACCAACGAGCAGTTGCTGAACAAGGTCAAGCAGGCCCTGCACAAGATCGGTCGCCTCGATGCCCTGGTCGCCAGCGCGCCGACCAAGATGAACTCGGCTTTCGGCAACGATTCCTTGAGCGCCCTGACCGGCGGCAAACCCGAAGTGGCGCGTGCGGCTCCCGTTGCGGCTGCCGCTCCTGCGCCTAACAAAGGGTTGCTCAACAGCCCACCGGTGCAGGCGCCGGTAGCGGCTGCGCCGGCTGGCGGTCGTGGCCAGGGCCAATTGCGCCTGTCCAGTGGCACCCAGCAATGCGTGATCAAGGCGCTGAGCATCAAGGAAGCGCTGCTGGTGGTGCGTCGCGGTGAAGTCCTGCCCCAGGTACTGGAAAGCGCCGTGCTCGACCTGGAGCAAGGCGAAAACGCCGAAGTGGCCCGCCTCAATGGCTACCTGCACGCCATCGTCGCCTTCGAACCGAAGCCGGACAGCGATTGGCTGCAGCTGACGTTCCGGTTTATTGACCAGGATGCGCAGAAGCTCGACTACATCTCCCGCCTGATCGCACGTGGCACGGCGCAGAAGCATTTTGTGCCGGGTGCGTGATTCCCTGAGTGCCGGGAATCGACCGACTGTCTGATTCCCGGTACGTGCCTTGATTTATATCTGTTTCGATATAGGCTTTCGATAACGCTTCGGTGTCAGCGAGGCTTTGCTATGCCTTGAAACAAACCTCCACGTTCCTTGGCCGAATCGTCGATTACGCTTTTTCTTTCCATGAAAGGAGAAGCCAATGCCAAGGCACAAGGATGTGGTGTTTCTAGGAAGCTCGCTCAAGGATCTCAAAGCGTTTCCGCTCGATGCCCGGAGGGCAGTGGGGTTTCAGTTGGATCTCTTGCAGCACGGTGAGCAACCCTTTGACTGCAAGCCGATGAAGACCATTGGGAGGGGCGTCAGCGAGATCCGGATCACTGAAGAGTCGGGCGCTTTTCGGGTGTTTTATGTGGTCAACCGGCCAGAGGCCATCTATGTGTTGCACGCGCTGCGCAAGACCACACAAAAAACCGAAGGGCGTGATATCGAGCTGGCTCGTGCCAGATTGCAGGAGTTAGGGTGAGCCCATGACGAATCAAAAAGATTACGGCGAGCGTTTCAGTTGTGTCTGGGATGCTCTGGAAGACACACCCCAGCAAGCCGCCAATATGCGGCTGCGTTCAAAATTGCTTTTGGAGCTGTGCCAAACCATTCGTCGCTGGGAGCTTTCTCAAAAAGATGCGGCGCAAAGACTGGGGATCAGTCAGCCCCGACTTAACGACGTTCTCACCGGCAAGATCGACAAACTCTCCCTGGATGCCTTGGTCAATTTGTCGGCGGCCGCCCAAATGAACGTGGATATTTGTTTCAACGGGCTGCCTGCCTGAAGTTGTCATCAAACCGCGCTAACCTGCCGCTCAGTCATCCCGGCAGGTTTACGCCATGCTTATGCGCTTCTTGCTGTGCTGCGGGTTGGCAACGGTCGCCGTGTCGACCCAGGCCATGACCCTCTACAAATCCGTCGATGCCAATGGCCTGGTGTTTATCAGCGACCGGTATACGCCGGGCGCCCAGGTATTTGTGATCCGGGAGCGCAAGCTTGAACGGCCGATAATCGACAGGCCTCCGGCCCGCTACCCGCCTCAGGCCTACCGCTACCCCTTGCCCTGGCGCGGCGGTCCGTTTCGCCTGACCCAAGGCCCCAACGGCACCTTCAGCCATACCGATAGTAAGAGCCGCTACGCCATGGATATCGCCATGCCCGAAGGCACGCCAATCATTGCGGCGCGCAGCGGGATGGTGGTGAAAACCGAGAACGAGCAGACCGGGCGGGGCAGTGATGCGTCGGGGAATTTCGTGAGGGTGCGCCACGACGACGGCACCGAGGGCGTGTACCTGCACCTCAAGCAAGGTTCGGTCAGCGTCCGGGTCGGGCAGCATGTAGCGGTGGGGAGCCCGCTGGCGTTGTCGGGCAATACCGGCAACAGCAGCGGGCCGCATCTGCATTTTGTGGTGCAGCGCGTTACCGGGGCGGGGCTGGTCTCGATCCCATATGAGTTCAATCAGCCGGTCGGTGCATTGCCCAATTTTGCATTGGGCAATTGACGGTCAATCCAGCAACAGCACCTTGGCCAGTACGATCTTCGGCCCTTTCATCTTCTTGATGATGATGCGCAAGCCTTCAACCTCCAGCACTTCTTCCTCCTCGGGCACCCGCTTGAGGGTGTCATAGATCAGTCCGGCCAGGGTTTCGGCTTCGATGTGGTCCAGGTCCACGCCCAGCAGGCGCTCCACCTTGAACAGCGGCGTGTCGCCACGCACCAGCAGCTTGCCCGGCTGATAGGCCAGGATGCCGCGCTCGGCCTTGCGGTGTTCGTCCTGGATATCGCCCACCAGCACTTCCAGCACGTCTTCCATGGTGAGGTAGCCGATGATCTTGCCGTCGGCTTCTTCCACCAGGGCGAAGTGCGCGCCGCCTTTGCGGAACTGTTCCAGCAGCTGTGACAACGGCATGTGCCGCGACACACGCTCCAGCGGGCGGGTCAGCTCGGCCAGGTTGAACGACTCGGGGATGTGGTCCAGGGCCGCCAGTTCCAGCAGCAGGTCCTTGATGTGCAACAGGCCCACGAATTCGTTGCGTACCGCGTCATATACCGGGTAACGGCTGAACTTGTGGCGACGGAACAGCGCAAGGATTTCCTTGAGCGGCGCGTTGAAGTCCAGGGTCACCAGGTCTTCCCGGGAGTTGGCCCAGTCCACCACTTCCAGCTCGCCCATTTCCACGGCGGAGGCCAGTACGCGCATGCCCTGGTCGCTCGGGTCCTGGCCACGGCTGGAGTGCAGGATCAGCTTGAGTTCTTCGCGGCTGTAATGGTGTTCATGGTGCGGGCCAGGCTCGCCCTGGCCGGCAATGCGCAGGATGGCGTTGGCGCTGGCGTTGAGCAGGTAGATCGCCGGGTACATGGCCCAGTAGAACAGGTACAGCGGCACCGCCGTCCACAGCGACAGCAACTCGGGCTTGCGAATCGCCCAGGACTTGGGTGCCAGTTCGCCGACCACGATGTGCAGGTAGGAGATCACGAAGAACGCCGCAAAGAACGACACGCCCTTGATCACTTCCGGCGACTCGACGCCCACGGCGCCCAGCAGTGGCTCGAGGATGTGCGCGAAGGCCGGTTCACCGACCCAGCCCAGGCCCAGGGAGGCGAGGGTGATGCCCAGCTGGCACGCCGACAGGTAGGCGTCGAGCTGGCTGTGTACGGTGCGCAGGATCTGCCCGCGCCAGCCGTTCTTGTGGGCGATGGCCTCGACCCGGGTGGCGCGCAGTTTGACCATGGCGAACTCCGCCGCAACGAAGAAACCGTTGAGCAGTACCAGGATCAGAGCAAAAAGAATCATGCCGAAGTCGGCGAAGAGTGTCGCGAGGGTGATACCAGGGGAAGGGTCCATGATGGGGTTTTGCAGGTTCCGTATGTTCAGTAAGGGGTGGCAGGCGGGCCTGAAAGGCAGGCGCAAGTCGGCCAATGTAGCGGCTGACGGGGCGCTTGCCTAGTGCCCACTGCCGGGCGGGGCCTGGAATGCACTCTCTAAAACAACACCGGTCCACTGTGGGAGGGGGCTTGCCCCCGATGGCAGTATGTCAGGCAGCACATTCATATCTGACCCGCCGCCATCGGGGGCAAGCCCCCTCCCACATGTAGGCCCGTGGTGTCTTTGGTTTAGTTGTCGTTGCCGAGGGCTCGCGAGCGCGCCACCTGAGCCGGCGGAAAATGGCAGGTAAACGTGCTGCCATGTCCCAGCACGCTGCTGATTTCCAGGCGTGCGCGGTGGCGCAGCAGCACGTGCTTGACGATCGCCAGGCCGAGCCCGGTGCCACCGGTGTTGGAATTGCGGCTGGAGTCGACACGGTAGAAGCGCTCGGTCAGGCGCGGCAGGTGCTTGGCGTCGATACCGATGCCGGAGTCCTGCACGCTCAAATGCGCACCTTGTTCGTCGGCCCACCAGCGGATGCGGATATTGCCTTTGTCCTGGGTGTACTTCACGGCGTTGAACACCAGGTTGGAAAACGCGCTGCGCAACTCGCCTTCGCTGCCCTTGAGCAGCACGGCCGGGTCGGCTTCCAGGCTGATCTGCTGCCCGCGTTGGCCGGAGAGGGCCTGGGCGTCGTTCTTGATGGTCTGCAACAGGCTTTGCACGGCCACCGGCTGGTTATCCGACGGATAATCGGTGGCTTCCAGCTTGGCCAGCAACAGCAGGTCGTTGAGCAGGGTCTGCATGCGCGAGCCTTGCTGCTGCATTTGCTGCAGGGCCCGGCTCCAGCGTGGGTTGATCTCGTCGACGTTGTCCAGCAGCGTCTCCAGGTAGCCGCAGATCACCGTCAGCGGTGTACGCAACTCGTGGGAGACGTTGGCGACGAAGTCCTTGCGCATCTGCTCCAGCTGGTGGATGCGGGTGACATCGCGCACCAGCATCAGGTGTTCATTATTGCCGTAGCGCGTCAGGTACAGCTGGATGCGTACGCGGTCATTGGTGGGCGAGGGGATTTCCAGGGCTTCTTCGTAGTTCTCCTGTTCGAAGTACTCCTTGAAGCGCGGGTGGCGCACCAGATTGGTCACTGGCTGGCCGCTGTCCTGGGGGGTCTTGAGGCCCAGCAGGGTCTCGGCGGCGCGGTTCCACCATTCCAGGTTGCCGTCGCTGTCGAGCATGATCACCGCGTCCTTGAGCGCGGCGGTGGACTCCTGCACCCGGTCGATCACCGCTTGCAGGCGGCCGCGCACACGCTGGTCGCGACGTTGCAGGTGGTAGATGCTGTCGAACACCTCGCCCCACAGGCCGTAGCCATCGGGTGGTGCCTCATCGGGTTTATGCTGGCGTAGCCATTCGTGCAGGCGCAGCAGTTGCTTGAGGGTCCAGCCCAGGTACAGCGCGATGCCGACTGCCAGACTCCAGCCGTAATAGCCGCTGACCAGCCCAACCAGCAGGCAGCCGGTGATCAGCAAAAGCATGTGGCGGATCAGGGTGCCATGCCAGTTTTGGTTCACTTGAACATGCGTCCTTGTCAGCTGTTAAGTCAGGATCCGATTGGCTCAGCCCTTGGTAGAGAAGCGGTAACCAGTGCCGCGCACGGTTTGTACCAGATTCTCGTAGGCATCGCCCAAGGCTTTGCGCAGGCGACGGATATGCACGTCCACGGTGCGTTCTTCCACGTACACGTTGCCGCCCCACACTTGGTCCAGCAGTTGGCCACGGGTGTAGGCGCGCTCCTGGTGGGTCATGAAGAATTGCAGCAGGCGGTATTCGGTGGGGCCCATCTCGGCCGGTTTGCCGTCGATGGTCACGCGGTGGCTGATCGGGTCCAGCAGCAGGCCGCCGACTTCGATAGGCGCTTCGCCATCGGTAGGCCCGGCGCGGCGCAGTACGGCCTTCAGGCGCGCTACCAACTCCCGTGGGGAAAAAGGTTTGGTGATGTAGTCATCGGCACCGACTTCCAGGCCCTGGATCTTGTTGTCCTCTTCGCCCTTGGCGGTGAGCATGATGATCGGGATGTCCCCGGTCAGCTCGTCACGCTTGAGGCGGCGGGCCAGTTCGATGCCGGAGGTGCCGGGCAGCATCCAGTCCAGCAGGATCAGGTCCGGCTTGCGGTCGACGATAATGGCATGGGCCTGCTGGGAGTTCTCCGCCTCCAGGCAGTCATAGCCGGCCATTTCCAACGCAACGGCGATCATCTCGCGGATGGGCGCTTCGTCGTCAACAATCAGAATGCTCCTGCCAACCATGCTCGAAAATCCTCTTGTCATTTAACTGTCTTGCGCCGCATTAGATAACGGAATTATTGCAGTCGTGTGACAGTAATTTAGTCGCTCGGGCAATTCCCGCCTCTCTGGACTACGCTTTGAGTCCGAATCCTGACAACCACAAAAGGAAGGTTCCGATGACTTACAGCACGATTTCCTGGAAAGCCCTGCTGGTGACGGCTGCGTTGACGCTGCCGGGCCTGGCGTTTGCGGCGGAGCCGGCGATGACCAAAGACGGAATGCTGGTGGACCACAAGGGCATGACGCTCTACACCTTCGACAAGGACGCTGACGGCAAGTCCGTGTGCAAGGACCAGTGCGCGACCAATTGGCCGCCGTTGAAGGCAGAGTCCACTGACAAGTCGATGGGCAAATGGACCGTTATCACCCGCGATGACCAGACCAGCCAGTGGGCCTATGACGGCAAGCCCGTCTACACCTACAAGGATGACCACAAGGCCGGTGACAAGACCGGTGATGGCAAAGGTGGGGCGTGGCACGTGATCAAGCCTTGATGACGCGGTGCCGCTGAAATCACCGGGGGCAAGTCGAATCGTCGTACCACCCCTCCCACAGGGGAACACATTCCAAATGTGGGAGGGGGGCTTGCCCCCGATGAGGTCGGGACAACCGCCACAAAAACCTCAGCGAAACGCATAGTCCGCCACAATCCCGACAAATATCGCCAACCCCGCCCAGTGGTTGTGCAGGAACGCCTTGAAGCACTTCATGCGGTCCTTGTCCCGGGTGTACCAGAACTCCCAGGCAAAACAGCCCGCCGCGCCCAGCAGACCCAGGTGGAACCAGCCACCCAACTCGAATCGCGCCCCCGCCAGCAACAGGCACACCAACGACAGCCCTTGCAGCGTAAGGATGATCACGCGATCCGCATCGCCAAATAGAATGGCGGTGGATTTCACGCCGATCTTCAAATCGTCATCCCGGTCGGTCATCGCGTAATACGTGTCGTAACCCACTGTCCACAGCAGGTTGGCGATATACAGCAGCCAGGCCGTAGCGGGAAGGTGACCCGTTTCGGCAGTGAACGCCATCGGCATGCCCCAGGAAAACGCCGCCCCCAGCACCACCTGCGGGTAATAGGTGTAGCGCTTCATGAACGGGTAGCTCGCCGCCAGGGCCAGGCCACCGAGGGACAGCAGGATGGTGGTGGCATTGGTCAGCAGCACCAGCAGGAAACTGATGCCCATCAGCACGGCAAAAAACACCAGCGCCTCTTTGGAGCTGATCTTGCCGCTCACCAGCGGGCGTTGCTCGGTGCGCTTCACATGGCCGTCGACCTTGCGGTCGGCCCAGTCGTTGATCACACAGCCACCGGCGCGGGTCAGCACCACGCCGAGCACGAAGATCACGATATTGATTAAAGAAGGCGAGCCTTTGCCGGCGATCCACAGCGCCCATAGGGTCGGCCACAACAGCAGGTAGATGCCGATGGGCTTGTCCATACGGGTCAGTTGAATGAAATCCCAGGCCCTAGGGTTCAGGTGGTTCAGGGACTTGAGCAGACGTTGGTACATCAGCAATTCTCCGGATGGGCGTGCAGCGCGTGCCAGAAACTGGGCAAGAAGACTTCCGCGACCAGCACGCTCAGCGGCCCGCGATCAAAGCGTGAGCGGCGTGCCCACAGCCCGTCGACCTGATCGGCCGCTGGCAACCAGTGCCGAGGGTAATGGCACACTTCGATGGCCTGGCGGGTGAAGGCCTGGTCACAGAACAGCAGTTCGCCCAGGGACCGGCTGCCCAACTCATCCATATGCAGGCCGTCGCCCTGCAGAGCGCCGCGTGCGGCCACACTGCGTGCGAACACCCACGGCTGACCATGCCCACGCAGATACACCTCGCGCACCCAACCGATACTGGCCGGCGCCAGCGCCAGGGCGGCACATTCGTCATCGCGTAGCGGTTGCCAGCCTTCGAACAGTGGCGTGACGCTGAAACCGTCGTTGGACAGCCACGTCAACCGCCGCGTCAGCGAGTCTTCGTTGAACAGCCAATTGAGGGTCAAGGACGTGGGTACAGGGGCCAGGAGGCTCTGGGTCAACCATTGGCAAGCATCGGGAGGGTCGATTGAGTGCGGCACGGTGAGTCAGTATCGGCAGCAAAAGAGGCGGCGAGCTTACCATGGCGTCCAACGTTTTTGCCGGAGGCAACCGGCTGTTTGCGTCGATCATGCTTGCATCTGCCGGCCACCATCAGTACAAAACGCCCTGAGCCGTACGGCAATGCGGGTCTATCGACCGTCGGCCAAGAAGCCTGGACTCCTGAGGAACAAGTAATGAAGAAGTGGCAATGTGTCGTCTGTGGCCTGATCTACGACGAAAAGGACGGCTGGCCGGATGACGGAATTCTGCCTGGCACCCGTTGGGAAGACGTCCCGGAAGACTGGCTGTGCCCGGACTGCGGCGTGGGCAAAATGGATTTCGAAATGATCGAAATCGGTTGATTCTCGATTTTCAGAAAAGTATTACAAGGAGAAAGGAATGAACGCACCTGTCGTGATCATCGGCACCGGATTGGCCGGTTACAACCTGGCCCGTGAGTTTCGCAAGCTCGACAGCGAAACCCCATTGCTGCTGATCACTGCGGATGACGGGCGCTCCTACTCCAAGCCCATGCTCTCCACCGGGTTTGGCAAGAACAAGCAAGCCGATGGCCTGAGCATGGCTGAACCGGGCGCCATGGCCGAGCAACTCAAGGCCGAAGTGCGCACTCACACCCGCGTCAGCGGCATTGACCCCGGGCACAAGCGCCTGTGGATCGGCGAGGAGGCGGTGGCCTACCGCGACCTGATCCTGGCCTGGGGCGCAGAAACCGTGCGTGTGCCGGTTGAGGGCGATGCGGCTGACCTGATTTTCCCGATCAACGACCTCGAAGACTACGCGCGCTTTCGTGCCGCCGCTGCCGGCAAGCGCCGTGTGCTGCTGCTCGGCGCCGGCCTGATCGGCTGCGAGTTCGCCAATGACCTGATCCTGGGCGGTTATGAAATCGACCTGGTGGCACCGTGCGAGCAAGTCATGCCGACCCTGTTGCACCCGGCCGCCGCCGCCGCGGTACAGGCCGGCCTCGAAGGCCTCGGCGCGCGTTTCCACCTGGGCCCGGTGCTCAATCGCCTGCAGCGCACCGCTGATGGCCTGGAAGCTCACCTGTCGGACGGTGAAGTGATCGCCTGCGACCTGGTGGTCTCGGCCATCGGCCTGCGCCCACGCGTCGACCTGGCCGCCGCCGCCGGCCTGCAGACCAATCGCGGGATCATGGTGGACCGCCACCTCAAGACCTCCCACGCCAATATCTACGCCCTGGGCGACTGCGCCGAGGTCGACGGCCTGAACCTGCTGTACGTGATGCCGCTGATGAGCTGCGCCCGTGCGTTGGCCCAGACCCTGGCCGGCAACGCCACTGCCGTCAGCTACGGCCCGATGCCGGTGACCGTGAAAACCCCGATCTGCCCGCTGGTGGTTTCGCCACCGCCTCGGGGCACCGAAGGCGTCTGGAGTGTCGAAGGCGAGGGCGCCGACATCAAGGCCCTGTGCCGTGACGCCAGCGGTCGCCTGCTGGGTTACGCACTGACTGGCAGCGCCGTGATGGAAAAACTCGCCCTTAACAAAGAACTTCCGCCGTTGCTGGCGTAAATACCGGTCGTTCTGTCGGAATAAGCACGTTTTTCCCTCCAGAAAGGTCGCCGCTAGACTGGCGGAGCGTGCGAGGGCATGCCATCCTCACTCCCGTCTGCCGCAGAGTAGAGCCTGCGGCGCTTTGGGCGCTGCTCCAGAAGAGAGCAGCACGGACATAACAACAAAAAACCGTCAAAGAGGCTTCACTTATGCGTAAACCAGAACTCGCAGCCGCCATCGCTGAAAAAGCCGATCTCACTAAAGAACAGGCCAACCGCGTCCTCAACGCCGTTCTCGAAGAAATCACCGGCGCCCTGCACCGCAAGGACAGCGTCACCCTGGTTGGCTTCGGCACCTTCCTGCAACGCCACCGCGGCGCCCGCACCGGCAAAAACCCTCAAACCGGTGAGCCGGTGAAGATCAAGGCGAGCAACACGGTTGCGTTCAAGCCGGGTAAATCGCTGAAAGACACTGTCAACGCGTAATGGCGTTACCGTCTCGAAGGGGGCGGGGTGGTAGGAGAGATGGGCACGCCGACTGGATCGGGTGCCCATTTTTTGTGGGGTATTGATACGTATGCCAATTCAAGCCAGTTCGTCTAATCGCGTTTTAGAGCGTCGACTTGCTCTTCCACTGTCTTGACGACATCAGCGCCACCTTCCCCGATATCAACAAATTCCCACTCCTCACTGGGCGGGTCAATCATCTTGGCCAGTGTTGAAATAGCGTGCACGATCAAAGGCTTCAACTGTACTGTGCTGTTTAAGAATCCTGGAGAAGTGAAATAAATCGTGCGGTGAATTCTGCGCCTTCATATTCTTCCAGATTGTCAGTGTTGAAAACTGCACCTCGTTGAGTTGTGAGTTTTAACAGTCGTCGCTTTAATATTTTGTTGATCTGGCTTTCAGGTTCCGCAGAGATCACTGTGAGTGCTTTTTTTGCGCGGGCTGCCACATCCTTAAAGAAAACGTGTTTGGCCTCGGCGGGGGGTATGATGTTTTCCAGGTTGCAGTTTTCAAAGGTTACATAGTCAAGTTTGCAAAGTTCAAAGTCGACAGAAATTGGGGTGTGGGGCTGATCTGATATAAAACGGACTTCCTGGAGTTTTCCAATGAATTTAATGTTGGTTATATTTTTTGCGTTAAACGAGTTATCAATGATTTTGCACTGAGAAAAGGTGCAGCTGACAAAGGTGCAATCCTTCAAGGATGCTTCACGGAAGTTGCATTTCACAAACGTGCAGTTTTCGAATTTGCTATTGCTGAAGCCGGATGCCTGAAAATCCGCATTCTTGAACGAGCAACGGGTCAAGGATGTTTTATTGAAGAATCGCGAGCCGGAAAAGTCAGCTTTCTCAAAGTCGCAATTTTCCAAAACACATTGGTCAAAAATCGGATCGCAGAGGTTCGCGTTTTTCAGTTTGCAACCACTGATGAGCTCGTTTTCAAAGCGCGTTTTTTTAGGCAAAACAAGTCCGTCCTGCTCAACGCCGGACAGTACCTTTGATGGAATTTTTTCACTCACCATAATATTCCTTCATAACCATTGCCCCAGTCCCCGTAACGCCGCTGATGCGTGCCCCTTTTCCAATCAGCCTTCGTCGTGAGATCCCACCAGGTTTTAGTTTTAGTTTCATACACATCGGGTAGGCGTTGCCCTGATTTGGATACCTCCAAATGCCCCAGTGACGGGTCATTTTTTACTCTGTTTTTGAAGTCTGCATCTATTCTCTGCCCTACATACCGGCGATAGCGTGATCGTGCTTGTCCGAGATCACCTCTGTCATAGGCTCGTTTTACTGCTGCTCTCTGTTTCGGGGTCAACGACCGTTGAGGGTTACTGTAAACAGCCTTTCTAGCGGCATTGGCGTGTGCCTGAAGCTTGGCTGTTGTTGAACCGCAAGGTGCCCATCCCAACGGATCGATCCATCCGGAAGGATTAGGAGAATACTGATAAAGGTTAAAACCTCCTGCCAGCCCAACAGGGTCCGGCGTTGTAAAGCGCCCTATATCCGGATCATAAAACCGAAATGTATTGAAATGCAGCCCCGTCTCCCGGTCCAGGTACTGTCCCTGGAATCGTAGGTTCTGCTCTTCAATGTAGTAAGGCTCGCGCACTTCCTCGGAGGTATTGCCCCACACTTGGTAACTGGCCTGCCAGAGGGGGTGTCCATCGGCCTCGGTAAGCTGCTCAGGGAGGCCGTTCAGATCATTGTGGTAATAGCGAATTTTTTCAAGCGACCCGGTACCGTCTATTCGGGCCAGAGGCTCGTAGCTTTCCCCTTCATAAACATAAAGGCTCGTCTGGCTGTGCTTATGCTCTTGCAACAGGCGTAAACCATCCCAGGTGAAACGTGTCTGACCCAGCGGATAGCCATCGTCGTCATATTCGTTTTTTTCGACGCGTCGACCCAGTGGGTCATAGGTCATCCTGACCACGCTGCCGCTCTCATTTCGCACTTCAACCAGCCGACTTTCCGCGTCATAGGCAAAGCGCTGAAAACCACGCATGCCGCTGCGTTTTTCGATCATACGGCCCATGGCATCGTATCGATAACGCTTGTCCTGATAGGTGAGCAGCCGGTTATGTCGTACAAGTCCCCCTTGATGCCCGCTATCCAGCAGGTTGGCTGCGGCGTCATAGGCGTAGGTTTCGCTCTTTCCGATGTGGTGGCAGACAAGAATGCGGTCGGTGCTGTCGTAACCCAAGTGCTCTTGGCGATCGTGAATACGGCCGATGCGACGACGCCCGATCAGGTTATCGCTGGAATCGTAGCTGTAGCCAGTCTCGACCAACGGCGGCAACTGCCACGGTTGGTCAATACTGCGGCGCTGCCGTGAGCGAATCCTGCCACTGCGGTCGTATGTGGTACTTGTCTTGAGTTGGCCTTGAGTGCGCTGTACTTCGCGGTGCAAACGATCACGCTCGAAGTCGCTGATGACCTTTCCGTCGAGATTTAACTGATGCAGGTGGCCGCTGCCGTAGTAGAGTCGGTTCAGCCATCGACCGTCGGGCAACCGGGTCTGAATCAGGTTCCCCAATTCGTCGTAGCAATGCTGTAGGGAGCCCGCTGTACTTTGCTCCTGCAGCAGTTGCCCAAGCGCATCGTAGCTGAAGTCCAGTCGATGCTGTCGACCGTCAGGCGCGGTGGACGTGACGCTGACCAGTTGATCGTTCAGATCATGTTCGTAAACGGTGATGCCGTCTGCGGTGACTTTACTGAACAGGCGTCCGATTGGGTCTCGTTGAAACTGGTGTGAGAACGGCGCTACCGGTTCGCCTTCCGTCCCCGGCAGATAGTCCACGGCGACGATATCATCCAGCGGATCATAGGTGTAGCAGCGCCGACTCTGGTCGAGGTCTTGCTGTTGCACCATGCGGTCGGCCGCATCCCACTCGAAGCGGTAGCTTTCGCCGTTCTCATTGGTCAGCTTGCGCAGTCGCCCGTAGGCGTCGTGATCAAACATGACCGTGCGGTTATGCGCATCCCAGCGTTGCTTGACCAGGCCGCGTGTGTCATAGGCGTAGCGCGTGGTGCTACCGGCGGGATCGACATGGGCCGTCAGATAACCGCTGGCGTTGCGCTGGAACTGTTCCACACGGCCATCCGGGAGTTGGCTCTCCAAGAGCAGCCCTCGAGGGCCGTACCGGTAGCGCACCGACTCGCCTTCTGCATTGGTTTGCACCACCAGATTGCCAAAGGCGTCGTACTGATAACGGGTGGGATAACCCGAGCAATCCACCGCTTCGACCAGTTGGCTCCACTCGTTCCAATGCAGCACTTTGGTTTTTTCCGTGGCATCGATGATGCGCACCGGCTGACCGAAACCGTCATAGACATAGCAAGTACGGTTGCCCAGTGGGTCGATTTCTTCGATGCAGTTGCCTCGCTGGTCGTAGCGATAATGCCAACTGTTGCCCGCCGGATCAGTTTCCACTTGGGGCAATGCCCAGTGCGCCAGCCACTGCGTGCTACTGGTCCTGGCCAATGGATCGATCACCGTGCTCAGGTTGCCGGACGCGTCATAGTTGAAGCGCCACTGGCCGTTTTGCGGGTCAATCGCACCGAGCAACTGGCGATCTTCGTTCCACTCGAACTGCCACGTATGGCCCAGGTTATCGACGTAGCGAGTGATCTGGTACTGCGGGTTCCAATGCCGTGTGCTGACGCGCATCAGGCCGTCGGTCACACGGGTAATACCAGCGTAGAGATCGTAGTCGAAGGTGTACTCGTCGCCAGCGTCTGTCCAGTGGCGGCTCACGCGCCACTCCTCGCCGTGCGGCCCGGGCACTGCACCCCATTGGTAGAAGCAGCGCAGGCCAACGGGCAATTGGTGTTCGACCATTCGCCGGCAATTGTCATAAGCAAAGCGTCGAAGGGTCGTACCTTGCCCGTCCAAGACTTCAGCCAGGTCGCCATGACTGTCATAGCGGTAACTGACGAGCACATCGCTGCGCGCTTCGAAATGTTGCTGGTGCAGGTAACGTCGTTCGATTTCGCTCACGCGCCGTGGGTGTTCCGCCGAGTAGCTCAGCTCTACGTGCATCAAGTCATGGGTGTCGCGTAGGCGATACAGCCGCCCCTGAGTGTCGTAGTCGAGAAAGATCCGCCCTTCATTGCGATCACCCAGCAGATGCAGGCGCATCCGCGAACTGTTTAGCGGGTCGGCTTCGAACAGTCGATACAGGCCGTCGATACTCTCGATCAATATTGCGCCGTCACCGCTGCGCCTGACCGCAAGGCCTTCGCCCGGATCGAAGGCTCCACCGGACAAGGGGATATAACCGATCTCCAGGCGGCGCCCCTGCTCATCGATGTAGAACAGGTTATCGTCTGCCTCTATCTCGATCGACACCTCATACGCAACGCTCCAGCTGGCGCCAAAGAGGCCATCCCGGCGTGTGTCGAGGCTGCTGTAGAAACGCTGCCAATCTATCGGGAGCAAGCCCGGGAGGATGAAGTCGAGTTCCTCGTCCCCGCCCAGGATCTTGGCCCCGGTCGCGCTGTGAACCGGATTGGGCGAGCCATTTGTGGCGCTCTTGAGCGCAGAGGTGATCTTGCTGGTTGCGTAAGAGACGGCACCTCCTACCAACAAACCTCCGACCAGGCACGGCAGCTTGCTCCAGAAACACTTCAGGTTGCCTCGCAACGCCATCACCACAGCAATCGCCAGGCCTACGCCGGGCGTTTTTCCGCTGCGAATTTCCTGCACCACGATGGTCTCACCACCGATGCGCACATCCGGCGAGATCAGACCCTGGGCTGTCCCTACCTTGGCGTCACAGGTGCTGCGATCGCCGCTTCGCGCTGCAGGTTGCCCATTGATGAACACTGAGCTTGAGCCCTCTGCAATGAATTGCAAGGGCATCGGCGGGTGCTTGTTGCACGCAACGGTGTCCAGTCGGCAAGGCTCGGTGCCGGGAGCGGGTGAGGCGACGGTCGGTCGCCACAGTTGAGAGAAAAACTCCCCGGCCATGTCCAGAAAGCTCGGTTCTGGTGGCTCACTGGGGGCCACCGGCACAGCGGTCATCTTGCCAGCCGCTCGTGCAGCCTTTTTCCCGTTGATGAAAACGTTGTCTGAACCACTGGTAATGAAGGCGTCGATCACCGGTGGAAACACCCAATTGGCAGCTGACTCGCACCAACTGGATATTTTCAGATCGGCCCCTGTAAGCCCCGCGGTGATCCCGACGACCGCACCCACGACCAAAACCAATGCAACGCCACCGGTGGCGATGGTTGCGCCGGTTGTTATAGCAACCGCCGCCGCGACCGCGAGGCAGCCCACGTAGGTGATTGCCGCATAGGCGGCCACTTCCAGTACACCGCCGAGAATATCGGCCATCACCGAGGTGTGCAGCAGTGCGTCGCCTTCGCGGGCGGCCCAGAGGTCTTCACTCATTGCTCAGTTTCGACTCAGGGCGTGGCGAGAAAGGTGAGGGTGTTTTTCAGTGTTGCCCAATGCGCTGCCTCGGCAGACCCCAAGGGCTGGGTCTTTACGTAGCTGAGGGCGATCAAGCGACGTGTGCCGGGTATCTGCATCGCCAACTGATACTGGTAAATGTTGTCGCTGCCTTTATTGAAACGGTTCTGCACCTCAAAGGCATCGATATCCTGCGCCGGCCCCACCTTGATAGCTTGCGCTGGCGAATAACGAAGGTCTTTGACTTGCTGTTCAAGCTTCTTAAGCTGGCCCTCGAAGTTGCTGTGCAAGGTCTCGCCCTCCGCCAGTGGGCTGCGACTGACCACCAGCGTGGTACCCAGGCTGGCGAACTTGAGAATATTGATTGAGGTGTCCTGCACCTCGGCATCTGGCAGGGTGAATTGGGCTTCGTTAATTACGTAATTCATGGTGGGGAAATCTCGTTATTGATCAGCGCCGGGCTTGCCGGAAAATTTTGATTCGACGGCGGACTTGATCGTGCTTTGCACACCTTGGGCGCCGGGCGATGTGCCCTTGTCGCTGCCCAGGTTGATGTCCAGTTTTCCTTTCGTCTGGATCTTGCTGCTGCCGCTGGAAAACAGATTGAACGAGCCACAGGTCAGGTTGATGTCTCCACCGGCCTTGAGCTCGATCACACTGTCGCCGCACACCAGGCGAATACTCTCGCCGGCCTCGATCGTGTAGTGCGTGGCGGCGCTGTCCGATTTGGCGCCGCCCACCAGTACGGTGTCGTTGCTGCGCACGACACGCAGGCGGTTGTTGCCAATCGTCACCGTCTCGTTATGCCCGATGCTCTTGTTGCGGTCATGCCCCACCGAATGGCTCTCATCCACCTCGACCACGATGTCCTGGTTGCGCTCGGCATGGATATACAGCTGCTCCAGCCCCTTCTTGTCCTCCATGCGGATTTCATTGAAGTTGGCCGGCGTGCCGCCCTTGCTCGAGCGGCTTTTCATGCCGCTCTGGGTGGCGTTTTCCGGCAGGTCGTAGGGCACGGTCTGCTCGGCGTTGTAGACCCTTCCGGTGATGATCGGCCGGTCCGGGTCACCCTCTAGAAAGCTTACAATCACTTCCTGGCCGATCCGTGGGATCTGCATCGAGCCCCAGTTCTTGCCGGCCCAGGATTGCGACACGCGAATCCAGCACGAGCTGTTCTCGTTGGATTGGTCGTGACGGTCCCAGTAGAAGTGCACCTTGACGCGGCCGTACTGGTCGGTCCAGATTTCCTCGCCCTTGGGGCCGACCACCAGCGCGGTCTGCGGGCCTTTGACGATAGGGCGGTGGGTGATGGCCAGCGGGCGGAAGCTCTGTTGGGCGTCAATGCAGGTGAGGCTGCTTTCGAACTGTGCCGAGCCCGAACCGCCGCCGCTTTCCAGGCTTTCCTGGACGATGTAGTAGCGGCAGCCGATGATCAGGTATTCACGGTTCTGGTCCTGGCGACTGAAGCCGGTGAGGCTGAACAAATGCCCCGAACCCAAACCCCGCGCATTGCCGCTGAATTCGATCTGCTCATGCAGGGTCTGCAGGGCTTCGATGCGGGTGCGTGCGTAGTGTTCGCCGTCCTCGCTTTGCACGTAGGTGCCGGGGTAGTCGTACAGCGGGTAGTCGCCGGCGGTGTGCGGGCGTGGCATGGCCGAGCGCACATCGATGCTGGCGCTGGGGCGCTGGAAGTCGTAGTCGTTGAGCTCCAGCGAACCGGGCTGCACCTCCTGCGCCAGGTGCCAGTTGTGCATGTGGTCGCGTTCGCGCTGCTGCTCGTCCTTAGGGTAATACGGGACCGACGCGTAGCCCGGCACCGTGGTGTGGGCGCCGTAGGCGTCGGCCAGCACCAGCACATGGCGGTCCTGTTCGTGGCGGAAGAAATAGTAGATGCCTTCCTGTTCCATCAAGCGGCTGACGAAATCGAAGCTGGTCTCGCGGTACTGCACGCAATATTCCCACTCGCGGTACGGCCGGCTCAGGGCGTCTTCGAAATCGGAAAAACCCAGGTCGCGGAACACCTGCTTGATGATCTGCGGGATGCTCAGGTTCTGGAAAATCCGGCAATCGGAGGTGCGGCTGAGCAACCACAGCCAAGGGCGCAGCGTCACCTGGTAACTGGCGAACTGGCCCTGGTCGATGTTCTGGCTGCACCGTGCGACGATGCCGTGGAAGTGCCGTTCACCGCCGTCCGCCAACTGCAGGCCCACGCTCATGGGTTTGCCGAGCAATTGGTTGAGGTCGATGTTGGCATCCAGGGACGTCAGTTGCAGCTCGTAGTTGAACAGCCGCCCCAGCTCTTCGCCGCCGCCCATTTCATTGAGCAGCAGTACATCCGGCCCGAGGGGGCTGGTGATTTTGGCCAGGCGTGAGGCTTGGTTGAATAGCATCGAAATACCCTAATAACTGAAGGAACCCAATCCAATGTGGGAGGGAGCTTGCTCCCGATAGCAGTGTGTCAGTGGATGCATCAGGTGACTGATTCACCGCCATCGGGGGCAAGCCCCCTCCCACATGTTGAGCAGTATTCCGTCAGGTCAATCGTTGAACTGGTAGTGCAATTCATTATCCCGACTGCTGATCTGTACCCCCGCCAACGCCTTGCCCTCCAACATGCGCGTGAGGAATTCACGGCTCATGTCCGGCAGCAGGCTGTTGGTCAGGATGGTGTCGATCATGCGCCCGCCGCTTTCGGTTTCGGTGCAACGCGAGACGATCAAATCGACCACCGCGTCGTCGTAGTCGAAGGCCACTTTGTGAGTGCTCTCCACACGCTTCTTGATGCGGTTCAGTTGCAGGCGGGTGATCGCCTTGAGCATCTCGTCGCTGAGCGGATAGTACGGAATGGTCACCAGACGGCCGAGCAGAGCCGGCGGGAAAATCTCCAGCAGCGGCTGGCGCAGGGCCTTGGCGATGTCTTCCGGCTCCGGGATGTTCGCCGGGTCTTTGCACACCTGGGAAATCAGCTCGGTGCCGGCGTTGGTGGTCAGCAGGATCAGGGTGTTCTTGAAGTCGATCACCCGGCCTTCGCCGTCCTCCATCACGCCCTTGTCGAACACCTGGAAGAAGATCTCATGCACGTCCGGGTGGGCTTTTTCCACCTCGTCCAGCAGCACCACGCTGTAGGGCTTGCGCCGCACCGCTTCGGTCAGCACGCCGCCTTCGCCGTAGCCGATATAGCCTGGAGGCGCACCCTTGAGGGTCGACACCGTGTGGGCTTCCTGGAATTCGCTCATGTTGATGGTGATGACATTCTGTTCGCCGCCGTACATGGCTTCGGCCAGGGCCAGGGCGGTTTCGGTCTTGCCCACGCCCGAGGTGCCCGCCAGCATGAACACGCCAATCGGCTTGCTCGGGTTGTCGAGGCCGGCGCGGGAGGTCTGGATGCGCTTGGCGATCATCTGCAGGGCGTGGTCCTGGCCGATGATGCGTTTTTTCAGGTGCTGGTCGAGGTTGAGCACCGTCTCCAACTCATTGCGCGCCATGCGGCCGACCGGAATGCCGGTCCAGTCAGCGACCACCGAGGCCACGGCCTGGTAATCCACGGTGGGCAGGATCAGCGGGGTTTCGCCTTGCAGGACGGTGAGGCGCTGTTGCAGGTCGACCAGTTGGGCGCGCAGTTCATCGTTGCCACTGTCCACGACGCCCGCCTTTTCACGCAGCGTTGCACGGGTGGCTAGCAACTCGTCCACCAAGGTTTTCTCTTCAGCCCAGCGGCTTTCCAAGGTCGCCAGACGCTCACGCTCAGCGCTCAACAGCGCCTCGGTGTTGGTTTGGCGCGCACCAATCGCAATGCCGATGGCATGCTCACGGGCGATGATCTGCAACTCGGTTTCCAGCGCCTCGATACGACGACGGCTGTCGTCCACTTCCGCCGGCACCGCGTGCAGGCTGATGGCGACGCGGGCGCAGGCGGTGTCCAGCAGGCTCACGGATTTGTCCGGCAACTGGCGCGCCGGGATGTAGCGGTGGGACAGCTTCACCGAAGCTTCCAGGGCTTCGTCGAGGATCTGCACCTGGTGGTGTTTTTCCATGGTCGAGGCCACGCCGCGCATCATCAGCAGCGCCTTGTCTTCCGACGGTTCGGCGACTTGCACGACCTGGAAGCGGCGAGTCAGGGCCGGGTCTTTCTCGATGTGTTTCTTGTACTCGGCCCAGGTGGTGGCGGCCACGGTGCGCAAGGTGCCACGGGCCAGGGCCGGCTTGAGCAGGTTGGCGGCATCACCTGTTCCGGCGGCGCCACCGGCACCCACCAGCGTGTGCGCTTCGTCGATAAACAGGATGATCGGCTTCGGCGAGGCCTGGACGTCTTCGATAACCTGGCGCAGGCGCTGTTCGAACTCGCCTTTCATACTGGCGCCGGCTTGCAGCAGGCCCACATCGAGGCTGCGCAGCTCTACGTCTTTCAGCGCGGGCGGCACGTCCCCGGCGACGATGCGCAAAGCGAAGCCTTCGACCACGGCGGTCTTGCCCACCCCGGCTTCACCGGTGAGGATCGGGTTGTTCTGGCGGCGGCGCATAAGGATGTCGACCAGTTGGCGGATCTCTTCATCGCGGCCAACAATCGGGTCGAGCTTGCCGCTGCGCGCCTGTTCGGTCAGGTCGACAGTGAAGCGCTTGAGCGCTTCCTGCTTGCCCATCGCACTCGGCGCCATCGCGCCGCTGGCTTCGCCCGGCACGGCGCCGGCGTTGAAACCGTCGCTGGCGCTGAGCGCGTTTTCCGGCGAGTCGCCCACGTATTCATCAAAGCGTTCGCTCAGGGCCTCGGCCTTGATCTTGTCGAATTCGGCGGACAAACCCAGCAGCGCGTGACGCAGGCTCGGCGTCTTGAGAATGCCCAGCACCAGGTAACCGGTGCGCACCTGGCTTTCGCCGAACATCAGGCTGCCGTAGACCCAGCCGCGCTCGACGGCTTCTTCCACATGGGACGACAGGTCGGTGATCGACGTCGAGCCACGCGGCAGGCGGTCCAGCGCTTCGGTAAGGTCACGGGCCAGGCGTGCCGGCTCGACGTTGAACTGGCGGATGATGCGGTGCAGGTCCGAGTCCTGCAGTTGCAGCAACTGGTGAAACCAGTGGGCCAGTTCCACATACGGGTTGCCCCGCAGTTTGCAGAACACGGTGGCGGCTTCGATGGCCTTGTAGGCCACGCTGTTGAGTTTGC
This sequence comes from Pseudomonas sp. FW305-3-2-15-C-LB1, assembly GCF_058787615.1. NCBI lineage: Bacteria > Pseudomonadati > Pseudomonadota > Gammaproteobacteria > Pseudomonadales > Pseudomonadaceae > Pseudomonas > Pseudomonas sp. FW305-3-2-15-C-LB1. Next base: position 279,536 of record NZ_JBYSZX010000007.1, read on the forward strand.
CGAACAGTGCGGCGCGACTGATTTCACCCATGCTCTGGATTCCTTGAGGTGGTGGCGTGGTCGGCGTAGTGCCGGGCCAGGATTAGGTCGTTGGCGTCATGCTCGGGTTTACCGAGCCAGGTGTTGAAGCCCAGGCGGAACTGGCCGTTGAGTTGCAGCGCCGGGACTTCGGGTTGTTGCAAAACCAGGTTCAGGTCCCAGTCCAGTTCATGGCCCAGGTACTCGGCCACCCACGCCACCAGTTCGTTGAATGGCTGGTGGCCGGGCAGCATGCCCATGTAGTCATCCAGCGTGAGCGGGCCCAGGCGGATACGGAATTTGTGCTGGCGGTCCCACACGAAGCTGCCCAGGCAAAAGTCCACGCCCAGGCGGTTGGCGCTCACACTCACGCGGCTGCGTTCGGGCAGTTCCAGCCATTGGCCGACGTACTCTTCGATCTCTACCGGCAGGCCGAAATACTCGCTGAGAATCGCCTTCAGGCCGTCCGGGTAGCGGGTTTGCGCCGACAGGTGGCCGCTGTAGTGCAGCTTGGCGGTATCCGGGATCAGCCCCTGATTCAGCAGGCTCGGCATGCCCCGGCCGCTCAGCGCGGCGAGGCGTGCCGACCAGTAGTCATCGTCCGGGCGGTCGTGGCTGACGGTCGGCCGCGCCTCGGCCCAGGCCCGGTAAAACAGGCTGAGCAGGCGATGGTGGAACACATCCAGGAACTGCTTGCTGGTGCTGTCGGCGTTGTTGCGCTGACGCTCGCGCACGTACTCGGTGATGTGCAGCGGCAGCGGGCCGTTGGGGCCGCCAAGACCGAAGAAGAACTGCTCCAGGCGCGCCGGCTTGCCGTCGCCGCCGGGGTCGACCGAGGCCAGCGTGGCCGGGGCGAAGGTGCAATCGGCCTGTTGCCCCAGGCGCAGCGGGTCATCCGCCAGGCGCAGGGAATGGCCCAGGCGCGGCAGCTCCGGCGATTCGCACTCGATACGCCGCAGCGCCTGGAAGAAATCGTATTCCCAGGGCTCCTGATGCATCGCATCCAGGGTACTCACAGGGTCGGACGACGTCCGGGCTTGGCTTTCCATCGCATGATCTCGCCGCGTTCGGTGGTACGGATCACCGTCTCGGTAAAACTGTTGATCGACACGTAGCGTGCCAGGAAGCGTTCCAATACCGCACCGAGCAGGAACACGCCGGTGCCGCGAAACGCGTTTTCATCGAATTCCAGGGTGATCTCCAGGCCCCGGCCAAACACGATCGGGCCGGGCATCGGCAGGCGTCGGGTCACGGCTTTGCTGCTGACCTCGCGCAGGCCTTCGATCTGCAATTGCAGCGCGGCGTCGTTGCTGTCGCCGTACAGGCGCAGCAGTTCGCGCAAGGCGCCGGCGCCCTGGCCCTGTTCACTCAGGGACAAATAGTTGAGCGAGAGCTGGCTGATCAGGCGCCAGGCCTTGGCGTCATGGGCGTGGCTGGGGCGCGGGCGGCTGGGGCCTGCCACGCAGCGCACCGACAATACCGGCGCGCTGTCGGCCAGGGTGAAGTCGGTCTTGCCGTTGCCCACGCTCATGAACAACGGCAGATCGCGGTTGGTGCACAGTGCGGTCACGCCGAGCTGGCGCAGATCGTGGCGGTACGGCGACTGCCGGCTGTCCACCAGGCTGACAAAGGTTTCGCTGCCCACATAGGTGGAGCGCGGCCCGTTGCGGCGCTGGTCGCTGGACAGTACGCGCGGCTCGCGACGCACGGTGTAGTACGCCTGGTCGCGGCCATAGCGCGACGGGTCGCGCACCGCGTAGAACGGCAAAAACGGCTGCTCCGGCCCGGTGCCGTGGCCGGTGATGCCGCTCAGGGAGTGAATCTCGAAATCCATCGGCCGTGTGCGATCGGCGATCACATGGTGTTCATTGACCCGGTCGGACAAGTGGATACGATCCACGCGCTTGGGGAACAGGTTGATCGCCGGGGTGCAGAACGGCAGGAACTGCGCTGCGCCGACGCTGCCTTCCAGGCTCGGTTCGTGGCGGTCGAACAGCACGATCAGTTCCAGCTCCTGGCCGTCGCAACGCTTGACCGCACGGCTCAGCTCGGCGAATTCGACGAACAGGAAGCGGTGGGGCAGGGCGAAGTATTCCTGCAGCAGGCGATAGCCCTGGAAGGCGCGTGCGACGACCGGCATCGCGGCGTCGGCGTCGTCAAAACCACGGGAGCGCAACGCGTCTTGCGGCAGGCGCTCGACCCAATCGCCACCCGGCTTGCGTGCGAACACCGCGCAGGCGTTGCCCAGCAGTTGCTCGTAGAGGCGGAACGGTTGCTCGTCGGCGCCACTGAGGTACAGCGGCAGATTATCCAGGTCGAGGCTGTTGAACGGCAGCTCGGCGCCGGTGCGCAGGGTCAGGCGCAGACCGGCCTTGGCTTTCGACTCACTGGCGGCTAAGCGTCCCAATACGGCGGCAGGGTTGCCGAAGTACTCGGCGTTGCTCACCTGCAGCGGCCACAGCGTCACCGGGTGAGCGGTGCGGTACTCGCAGCAGGTCTGGGTTTCGCGGCCCAGGGCGGCGCGCAGGACGGTGTCGCGGGGCAGCGGGAAACCACTGGCCAGCGAGCCTTCGTCCGGGTCGGTCTGCAACTGCACCACCGTCATCGACGGTGTCGGTGCCAGGTAGTGCGGGTAGGCGATTTCCAGCAGGTTGTGGGTGAAGGTCGGGTACTCGGCGTCGAGCTTGAGCTGCACGCGGGCCGTGAGGTAGGCAAAGCCTTCGAGCAAGCGTTCGACGTACGGGTCGGCGCAGTCCATACCGGACAGGGTCAGCCGACTGGCGATCTTCGGGTATTCCTTGGCGAACTCGGCGGCGCTTTCGCGCACGTGGTGCAGTTCCTGGTTGTACAGCTCCAGCAGGCGCGGGTTCATGGGCGCCTCCGCTGGTCGGCATTGACCACGCGTACGTGGCCGGATTCCAGGTCGAGGTCGGTTTGCAGCAACAGGCGCAACGGCACCGGCTGGGCCCACAGGTCGCCTTCGATCTCGAAACTCAGGGCGTTGTGGTTCATTTCGCCATGGCCGACACGGGCTTTGACACGCAGGGTGTGGCGCAGGATGCGCGGCTCAAAGGTGGCGATGGCCTGGTAGATCAGGGCTTCCAGCGCCTTGATATCCACGCTGGAAACACTGTTGCCCGCCAGCGCCGGCAGGCCGTAATTGACCACCGAGGTGCCGGCTGGAGTGTGCAGTGTGGCATCGGCATCGAGCAACGACGTGGTGTTGAGCAGCCACGCCAGGTCACGCAGCACCGAGGCTTTCAATTGGGTCAGGGACAGCACGCGTTTGTCGGCGCTTTCCTTGGGATTGGTTGGATCGTCGTCCGTCAGCCGGTCCAACAGGGACGGTTGCAGACGGTCGCGGGAAGCGATTTCAGTTACCACCAAAGCAGCTCCACGGACGGGTTGCGAGAGGGACAAAAAACCAGGGGCCGTGGCATGGCGCCACGGCCACCAGGGCTATCAGCGCTTGGTGTTGGAACGGATGTTCCAGCCAAACTTGATCGCGCCGCCGTCTTTGGTGCCGTCGGCTTTCTGCGGCTGGTAGTCGACCATCACTTGGGCGAAGTTCAGGGTGACGTTCTCGGTCAGGCGGTCATCGGTGCCCGAACCGCCGGTGCTCAGCGAGGTCACCAGCACTTCTTCCAGGTTGATCACCATGTACTCGACCTGGCTTTCGCCACCGGCCTTGCGCACGGTCAGCTTGACCTTGTCGATGTGCTTGCCGCTGGCGCAGTGCATCATCAGGTTCGGCGAAGCCTTGTCGACGTACTTGGTCAGCGACAGGTCCTGGATGTTCACCTTGCCCGCGCCGCCACCGCCGCCCACGTGCATGTTGCCGGACTGGGCCATGCCCCAGCTCCAGTTCAGCACGTCGATTTCGTCCTTGTGGGCCTTGTCCATGGACTCGCCCTTGATGTCGCCGATCTTGATGAAAATATCAACAGCCATGTTTTCTCCCTGTGTGGCGTGGGCCACTGAATTTGATTAACTCCAAATGGGCAGTGCTTTTGTGTGGGAGGGGGCTTGCCCCCGATGCAGGCACCTCGGTGTGTCAGTTACACCCCGGTGATGCCATCGGGGGCAAGCCCCCTCCCACAGAAGAGCTAGCTCATCGGTGGTTTACGCGCTTTTCGCCGAAGGCAGCTTGGATACCAGGCGCAGCGACACCGTCAGCCCTTCGAGCTGGTAGTGCGGGCGCAGGTAGAACTTGGAGTTGTAGTACCCAGGGTTGCCTTCGACTTCTTCCACGATCACTTCGGCGGCAGCCAATGGGTGCTGGGCCTTGGTGGTTTCGGTGGAGTGCGCCGGGTCACCGTCCACGTAGTTGAGGATCCAGTCCTGCAACCAGCGCTGCATCTCGTCCTTCTCTTTGAAGGAACCGATCTTGTCGCGCACGATGCACTTCAAGTAGTGAGCGAAACGGCAGGTGGCGAACAGGTACGGCAGGCGCGCGGCCAGGTTGGCGTTGGCGGTGGCGTCCGGGTCATCGTACTCGGCCGGTTTCTGCAACGACTGCGCGCCAATGAACGCGGCGAAGTCGGTGTTTTTCTTGTGCAGCAGCGGCATGAAACCGTTTTTCGCCAGTTCCGCTTCACGGCGGTCGCTGATGGCGATTTCGGTCGGGCACTTCATGTCCACGCCACCGTCATCGGTCGGGAACGTGTGGGCCGGCAGGTTTTCCACTTCACCGCCAGACTCGATGCCACGGATGCGCGAGCACCAGCCGTAGTGCTTGAACGAACGGTTGATGTTCACCGCCATCGCGTACGCGGCGTTGGCCCAGGTGTACTTGGAGCTGTCGGCACCGTCGGTGTTTTCTTCGAAGGCGAAGGCTTCCACCGGGTCGGTCTTGGCGCCGTACGGCAGGCGCGCCAGGAAGCGCGGCATGGTCAGGCCGATGTAGCGCGAGTCTTCCGATTCACGCAGCGAACGCCAGCCGGCGTATTCCGGGGTGGTGAAGATCTTGGTCAGGTCGCGTGGGTTCGACAGCTCTTGCCACGAGCCCATGCCCATCACGGTCGGCGAAGCGGCAGCGATGAACGGGGAGTGCATGGCGGCGCAGACTTTCGACAGTTCGCCCAGCAGTTCCACGTCGGGTGGCGACTGGTCGAAGTAGTAGTCGCCCACCAGGCAGCCGTAGGGTTCGCCGCCGAACTGGCCGTATTCTTCTTCGTACATCTTCTTGAAGATCGGGCTCTGGTCCCACGCGGTGCCCTTGAATTTCTTCAGGGTCTTGTGCAGGTCCGGCTTGGAGATGTTGAGCACACGGATCTTGAGCTGCTCATCGCTCTCGGTGTTGTTGACCAGGTAGTGCAGGCCACGCCAGGCGCTTTCCAGCTGTTGGAAGTCCGGGTGATGGATGATCTGGTTGACCTGGGCGGTCAGCTTGGCGTCGATGGCAGCGATGATCGATTCGATCGACTTGATCGCGTCATTGGAGACCAGGTCGGTTTGCGCCAGGGCCTGTTCGGCCAAGGTGCGCACGGCGGTTTCCACGGCTTCGCGGGCGCGCTCGGTCTTGGGCTTGAATTCCTGCAGCAGCAGGTTGGCGAACTCGCTGGCTTCTTCGGTCTGGGTGCCCAGGATCTGGGAGCCTTCGCGGGCGGTATTGTCAGTCATGATTACTGGTCCCCTGCAGGCTTAGGCGCGCTGGCAAGTGCTTGCAGCAGTGCCGGATCCTTGATCGCCTTCATGATGATTTCTTCAGCGCCGGTCTTGCCGTCCATGTAGGTCAGCAGGTTGGCCAGCTGGGTGCGGGCTTCGAGCAGTTGATTCAGCGAGTCGACCTTGCGTGCCACGGCGGCCGGGCTGAAGTCGTCCATGCTTTCGAAGGTGATGTCCAGGCTCAGGTTGCCTTCGCCGGTCAGTTCGTTCGGTACGTGAAACGCCACGCGCGGCTGCATGGCCTTGAGGCGCGAGTCGAAGTTGTCGACGTCCACTTCAAGGAACTTGCGGTCGGCCACCGGCGCCAACGGCTCGGCAGGCTTGCCGGCGAGGTCGGCCATCACGCCCATTACGAAGGGCAACTGGACCTTTTTCTCGGCGCCGTAGAGCTCGACGTCGTACTCGATCTGCACTCGAGGCGCACGGTTGCGCGCGATGAATTTCTGAGAACTTTGCTTCGCCACGTTGCTGCTCCTGGTCGCTTGAGCGACGGTGTTGTTACTGCACAGTCGGATGGCTTACTCGCCGTCCGGCCCGCGCAGGTTTTCAAATTGGGACATGCCGTCGGGAATCAGATTGCGCACGATGGCCGCAAAGTCGGCGTGCACCAGATTCTTCGCCCGGTTCAACAGCACCGGCAGCGGGCTCGAAGGCTCGTGCCGGGTGTAGTACGCAAGGATCTTGTCGAGACTGCGCAGCACATCGTCGCGGCTGGCGATATCGCCAACGGGACGCGGTGCTGCGGGGGCGGCGGCGAAGTCGGCCGAGGGGGCATTGTCGTCACTGACGGCCTCGGGTTCGCTGCTGCCGGCGGCGCCGGGCACTGCTTGATTGAGTATCTGCAACGCCTGCTTGAGCGGCTGCTTCAAGGCGCTGAGGTCCACGCCCTGGGCGGAACCGACCTGATCGTTGACCTGTTGTTCGATCGCTTCGCACGCCGCACGCGCGGTAATCAGAGCGTCGCGGGTGGCCTGTAGCTGCTCGGGGTCGCTGTCGAGGAACGCGGCGTTGAGCTGCTGAGCGCCGAGTTGTTCATCGGGGAAGCTCAACAGGCCACTGGCGTTGAGCGCCGCGCGCAGGCTCACGGGGCCGAAGGTGCGCGAACGCGTGAGGATGCTTTCGCGCAGCAGGCGGATGTTGGTGTCGCAGGTCAGGCCGGTGAGGGCGTTGATGCGTACGGTAGGGTCGTTATCGTCGTCGGCGTCCAGGCGCGGGTGCAGGTCGGCCCAGTAATCGCGCAGCAGCGCATCGATCAGCGTCAGCGCTTCGGCCAGGCCGGCCACGCCTTGGAGGGCGAGGGCGCTTTGCAACAGGAAGTGAGTGATGCGCAGGTCTTTGCTGCGCGCGAGCAAGTCGAGGCTTTGCTGCTGGATGCTGCGCCATTCCGGCGGTTCAGCGGGCAGGATCGAGTCGCCCATGCTGCGCTCGGGTTGGCCCTTGGCATCACGCTCCAATTGCAGAAATTGCGCGTCATATTCCATGTCTTCGCCACAGGGCGAAGTCGCGGAAACGGCGGTGAGCAGCAACGGCACATCCACTGTATTTGATCTCCCTATCAGCCCGTTAGATAGCGGGCAATTCATGCATTAGTTGCGCAAGGAACTTTGCATGTTTTCTTGGTCATATAAGCAAGATGCCACTAATGTGCCATCACTGGTATTCAAGAAGTTGTGCATTTTTGGTGTAGTACTTATGCCTTGTCAAGGTAAGCTATTCGCCCTCTGTGACAGATGTGCGGTGCTTAACAACCTGCGCGACTGGTGGGTCGAACGACGTACCGGGACAGGATTTTTGTCATAGAGCCCAGTTAAGATCAGCGATCATGCTGGTATTGGCAGGTTTTGGACGGTCGATTGCTCGACCTGATGGGGATATCCCGGGAAGCGCTGTCCCGGGAATCGACCGCGCGCGAAGTATCAGCAAGGAGGCGAGATGTCGCTGTGTTTGACTATCACTAGTTATCACAAGATTACCCCTGGGCAGTGCTCCGAAAAGTCCATGAATCAGGGCTCGATGGCTATCGGCCGCAGCTCGGACAATGACTGGGTATTGCCTGATCCTGAGCGTCTGGTCTCCTCGCAGCACTGCGTTATTCAGTACAAAGATGGCCGTTATTATTTAACTGATAACAGTACCAACGGAGTGGAGTTGGTTAACGCCGGCATTCGTTTGCGCAGGGGTAACAGCGAGCTGTTGCAAGATGGCGAGCTGATCCGCATCGGCGATTACGAGATCCAGGCGCGTATCGATTTCAACGTACAGGCCGTCGACAGCCAGCCGTTTGCCGGCGAGTCGCCGAACAGTTTCGAAGCGCTGATGGGCGCCGTGTCGAATAAGCCCGCGCCTGTTCCGGTGATTGCGCCGCAATTCCAGGGCGCTTCATCGATGGACACGCTGCCGGACCTGTTCGACTTCCTCAGTCCTACCGCCGTACCGCCGCCAACCGTGCCGGACCACGTGCCTTCCGAGCAACATGACTTCCGCCCGCCGACACCGGTGGCTGTGCCGGTAGTGGCCCCGCCGGTGGTGTCGGGCGCGGTGATTCCCGAAGACTGGGACCTGTTTGGCGACACGCCAGCACCCGTCGTCAGCGCTGCGCCGCCGCCTGCGCCGCCACCGGTCATCCAGCCGCCCCCGGTGGTCGAGCCCCCGCCGCCCGTGGCGGAAAGCCAGCAACCGGACCTTCTGCAAGCCTTCCTGCGTGGTGCGGGCCTGGACCAACTGCGCCTGGACAAAGCCCAGGCCGAGGCCCAGATGGAAAATATCGGCCGCAGCTACCGCCTGATGGTCGAAGGCCTGATCGACGTGCTGCGGGCCCGCGCCAGCCTCAAGGGCGAGTTCCGCATGCAGCAGACCATGATCCAGCCGGCAGAAAACAATCCGTTGAAATTCGCCCCGAATGCCGACGAAGCGTTACTGCTGCTCCTGCGCCACGGCAACCAGGCGTTTATGGCACCCGACCTCGCCGTACGCGACAGTTTCAACGACCTGCGCGCCCACCAGTTGGCGGTGATGGCCGGCGTGGAAGCGGCGATCAAGCACCTGCTCAGCCGCTTTGAACCGACGCAACTGGAAGAACGCATGGGCAAGCCCGGCGGGCTGTCGAGCCTTTTCAACGGTTCGCGCCAGGCCCAGTACTGGCAGCAGTTCACCGAGCTCTACAGCAATATTTCCCGCGAGGCCCAGGAAGATTTCCAGGACCTGTTCGGCCGCGAATTCAGCCGGGCCTACGAAGAACACAGCGCACGACAGCGACGCTGAACCGCAGCACATGGATTTAACGGATAGCTAAGTACGTCATTGAGGACGCAGGATGATTCCCAGGTTTTTACTCGCAGTCGCCACACTGCTTTTGCTGACGGCGTGTGCCAAAGACACCGCCAAACCCGAAACAGCCGCCGAGGCCGAAGTGGATACGGCCGCCGTCGAGCTGCACTTTCATGCGATCAGCGGGCTCAACCCCGGTGCCAACGGCCAGGCCGCCCCGGTAAGGGTGCGCATCTTCGAACTGAAAAACGCCGCCACCTTCGCCCGTTCCGATTACTTCGCTCTGGCGGACCGTGCGCAATCCACACTGGGCCTGGACCTGCTGGACCAGGACGAAGTGATGGTGCAACCCGGCGAGCAATTGAGCATCCAGCGTGACCTCGACCCGTCCACGCGCCAGATCGGCCTGCTGGTGGGCTATCGCGAGCTGGACCGCGCGCAATGGCGCACGGTGATCAACGTGCCCGCGCGCCAGTACACCGAATACCAGATCAGCCTCGATGTGCGTGCCGTGCGCGCCGACGTCGTGGTCACCCCATCCAGCCCTGCCCAATAAGAAGCAATCGGAGCCCCCATGTCCTGGAACAATCGCGTGGTCTGGTCGGAAGGCATGTTCATCGGAACGCAGCACTTCCAGCAGCATGACCGTTACCTGGAAAACCTGATCGATGCCCGCAGTCGCCCGTTGTCCGCCGGCGCCTGGGGTTTTTCCGAGCTGCTGATCGACCAGGGCCTGCTGGCCCAGGGCAAGCTGGCGATCGTGTCGGCGCGTGGCCTGCTGCCCGACGGCACGCCGTTCAATATCCCCCAGGATGACCTGGCGCCAAGCCCGCTGAATATCGATGACAACCTGCGCGACGGCCTGGTGTACCTGGCCCTGCCGCTCAAGCGCTCCGGCGCCCGCGATACCGTGGATGAAGGCGAAGCCCTGGAGGCTGCGCGTTATGTGAGCCAGGTGCGCGAAGTACGCGATGACAACGCACCTTTCGAAAACCGCGCCCCGGTGGCCGTGGGTTCCCGCGCCCTGCGCCTGCTCACCGCCCAGGATGGCATCAGCGATTACGCCGCCGTGGGCCTGGTGCGCATCAAGGAAAAACGGGCCGACCGCGCATTGGTGCTCGATGACACCTACATCCCGCCAGTATTGGATGTGGCCGCGAGCAAACCGCTCACCGCCTTTCGCAGCGAACTGCTCGGCCTGCTGCACCAGCGCGGCGAAGCCCTGGCGGGGCGGGTGGTGGCATCGGGCGCCGGTGGCGCGTCGGAGATCGCCGACTTCATGCTGCTGCAACTGGTCAACCGTGCCCAACCGCTGGTCCAGCATTTGAGCCAGTTGAGCCCGTTGCACCCGGAGCGCTTCTTCAGCGAGCTGGTCAGCCTGGCCGGCGAGTTCTCGACCTTCTCCACCTCCGGTCGTCGCCCCCAGGAATACCCGCAGTATCAGCACGATGACCTGGCCCTGAGCTTCGCGCCGGTGATGGCGGCATTGCGTGAAGCGTTGTCGATGCTGATCGACAGCAAGGCCACACCGATCCCGATTGTCGAGAAAGCCTATGGCGTGCACGTGGCGATGCTGGCCGACAAGACTCTGCTCGACAACGCCAGTTTCATCCTGGTGGTGCGCGCCGATGTGCCCGGCGAAACCCTGCGCGCACGCTTCGGCCAGCAGAGCAAAGTCGGCTCGGTGGAGCACATCCGCGACCTGGTTAACCTGCAACTGCCGGGTATTGGCCTGTTGCCTCTGCCGGTGGCGCCACGCCAACTGCCGTACCACGCAGGCTCGACGTATTACGAGCTCGATCGCGGCAGCGAGCATTGGCAACAACTGGGCAATTCCGGCGGTTTTGCCTTCCATATCGCCGGGCAGTTCCCGGGCTTGAACCTGGCCTTCTGGGCGATCCGAGGATAATCCGCGATGCATCCCAATGATGATGACCGCACCCAGTTCATGCCGCGTCCGGGTGGCCGGGTGCCGGAGCCTGTGCGTGCCGAACCTTCGCCCCTGGCCATGCCGGCCGCACCGATGCTCACCGGCAAGAGCCACGGCCTCAACCCGCTGGAAAGTGCCGCCGGTCCGCTGTTGGCGCTGCTGACGCGCCTGCGCAACACCATCGCCCACCCGGCGCCGGCCAGCTTGCGCGCACAATTGCTGGCCTACCTGCGCCAGTTCGAAGAGCGTGCCGAAGCCGCTGGCATCGCCCGTAACGAAGTGCTGCTGGCGCGTTACGCGCTTTGCACCGCGCTGGATGAGGCGGTGTTGAGCACGCCCTGGGGCAGCACCAGTGACTGGGGCAAGCAGAGCCTGCTGATCACCGTGCACAACGAGGCCTGGGGCGGCGAAAAAGTCTTCCAACTGTTGGACCACTGCCTGCAAAGCCCACGGGAACGCCTGTACCTGTTGGAGCTGTTGTACCTGTGCATGTGCCTGGGTTTCGAAGGCCGCTACCGCGTAATGAACGACGGTCGCAGCCAGCTGGAGACCCTGCGCGAACGCACCGCCGCGGCCATTCGCAGTGCGCGTGGCGAGCATGAGCGTGAGCTGTCGCCGCACTGGCGCGGCGTGACCGTGGCGCGCGATCGCCTGGCGCAATTCATGCCACCCTGGATCGCCGTTGCCATCGGTGTCGCGTTGCTGCTGGCGTTGCTGTTCGGCCTGCGCCTGAAACTGGCGGCGGATGCCGAACCGGTGTTCAAGAATATCCATGCCCTGGGCGAGATTCCGGTGCAAGCCATCGACCGTCCGGTGGCGCAGCCCAAAGTCATCGAGCGCCCGCGCCTGGCGGGCTTCCTGGTGGAAGACATCAAGGCCGGCCGCGTGGCGGTGGAGGATGCGGTCGACCGTTCCGTGGTGACCATTCGTGGCGATGAGCTGTTCGCCTCCGCCAGTTCCAGCATCGTCGACGACTACCAGCCGCTGATGCTGCGTATCGCCGACGCCATTCGCAAGGTCAAGGGCCAGGTGCGGGTGACCGGGCACAGTGACAACCGCCCGATTGCCACGCTGCGCTTCCCGTCCAACTGGGCGCTGTCCGAAGCGCGGGCCAAGTCGGTGCTGGAGATCCTGGCGGCCAAGACCGGCCAGGCCGAGCGCTTCAGTGCCGAGGGCCGCAGCGACACCGAGCCGGTGGCGACCAACGCCACTGCCGAAGGCCGTGCCCGCAATCGTCGGGTTGAAATCACCGTATTGGCGGAGGGCGTCGAGTGAAGGCGTTTTTCAGTTTCATGATTCGCTGGGTGATCCCCGTGCTGGGTTTGATTGCCCTGAGCCTGATCATCTGGTTTGTCGGGCCGTTGCTCGACGTGCTGGTACCGGAAGGCCGGCGCTGGGCGCTGATCGTCCTGGTATTCGCGGTATGGCTGGCCTACCGCGTGTTCCGCATCATCCAGGCCCGGCGTCAGGCCGCCGAAGTGATGCGCAGCCTGGCCGCCGAAACCCCGGCCGACCCCAACAGCGTCGCCACCGCCGAAGAACTCACCACCCTGCGCCAGCGCATGGACGAGGCCCTGGCCCTGCTGAAAAAGGCCAAGCTCGGTGGCGATGAGCGCCGCAACCTCTACGAACTGCCGTGGTACGTGATCATCGGCCCGCCGGGTTCGGGCAAGACCACCGCGCTGGTCAATTCCGGCCTGCATTTCCCGTTGGCCGCGCAACTGGGCGCCGGCGCCGTGCGTGGTGTCGGTGGTACGCGCAACTGCGACTGGTGGTTTACCGATCAAGCCGTGCTGCTCGACACCGCTGGCCGCTACACCACCCAGGACAGCAACTCCACGGTGGATAAGGCCGCGTGGCTGGGCTTCCTCGACCTGCTGAAAAAACAGCGCTCACGTCGCCCCATCGATGGTGCGTTTATCGCCATCAGCCTGTCGGACCTGCTGCTGGGCACTGACGCCGAGCGCGCCGCCCATGCCGCTGCCATCCGCCTGCGTATCCAGGAGCTGTACACCCAACTGGGCGTGCGCTTCCCGATCTACCTGATGCTGACCAAGCTCGACCTGGTGCCGGGCTTCATGGAGTTCTTCGACAACCTGAGCAAGGAGGAACGCGCCCAGGTGTGGGGCATGACCTTTGCCCTGGACGATGGCAAAAACAGCGACAGCCCATTGGCACACCTGCAAAGCGAGTTCGCCGGGCTGGAACAGCGCCTCAACGAACGCCTGGTCGAACGCCTGCAACAGGAGCGCGACCCGGCGCGGCGCGACCTGATCTACGGCTTCCCGCAGCAGTTCGGCGCGTTGAAGGACTGCCTGCAAAGCTTCCTCGAAGGCGTGTTCAAACCCAATGCCTTTGAAGAGCGCGTGTTGCTGCGCGGCGTGTACTTCACCAGCGGCACCCAGGAAGGCAGCCCGATTGACCGCCTGATCGGCGCCATGGCCCAGAGCATGAACCTGGACCGCCAGCACCTGGCGCGCCAGAGCGGCACCGGGCGCAGCTACTTCATCGAAAAACTCTTCACCGCCGTGGCGTTTGCCGAGCGTGGCCTGGTGGGGGTGAACCCGAAGGTCGAGCGGCGGCGCAAGTGGATTGCGCGGGGTGTGCTGGCCGCTACTGTGGCATTGGTCGTGGTGGTCAGCGGCCTGTGGTGGGTGAGTTACCGCGCCAACCAGGCCTACATCGCCCAAGTCGACCAGAAAGTCGCGCCGCTGGGCCAGGCCGTACAGAACCTGAGCCCGGCGCAGCGCGAAGTGCTCGCCGTGCTGCCGTTGCTCAACGCCGTGAAAAACCTGGCGGGCGATTCGCCGAGCTGGTCCGAAGGCCTGGGGCTGTATCAGGGCGATATGCTTGAAGCCGAGTCCGCCAGCGTCTACCGCAAGCTGCTGATCGCGGTGTTCGCGCCACGCCTGGTGACGCGCATCGAAGAACAACTGCACGGCGGCGGCAATTCCGACTTCCTCTACGAAGGCCTCAAGGCTTACCTGATGCTGGCTGACGCCGAGCATTACGACCCGGACTTCATCAAGGCGTGGATTGCCCTGGACTGGGACCGCAACCTGCCCCGCGACCTGCCGGCGGATCAGCGCCAGGCATTGGCCGGGCACTTGCAGTCGCTGTTCGAACGCCACCCGCCGAACGCGCGCCTGGATCAACGGCTGATCGACGACCTGCGCCGCCAGTTGCAACAACTGCCAGTGGCCCAGCGCGTATATGACCGGGTCAAGCGCCAGAAACTGCCCGAGGGCATCCCGGACTTTCGCCTCAACGAAGCCGCCGGCCGTGACGCCGCGCTGGTGTTCAGCCGCAAGAGCGGCAAGCCGCTGGGCGAGCCGTTGAGTGGCTTCTTCACCGCCAAGGGCTATCGCCAGGCGTTTCTGCTGAGCAGCCTGAACCAGACCGGCACCCTCGCTGAAGAACAGTGGGTGTTGGGCAACGAACAGGCTGACCAGCAGAACGTCGTGAGCCTGGCCGCCGATGTGCGGCGCCTGTATTTCCAGGATTACCAGCGCCAGTGGGATGCGTTGCTGGCGGACATCGACTTTGTGCCGATCACCAGCGTGGCCCAGGCGGCCGATGTACTGCGGGTGATTTCCGGCCCGACCTCGCCGCTGAAAAAACTGCTGGTGGCGGTGGCCAAGGAAACCGACCTGCAAGCCGAAGAGCGGCAACTGGCCGCCAAAGGCGTGCCGGTAGAAGGGGGCGTCGACAAGCTCAAGGAGCGCCTGGGCAGCCTGCTCGGCCAGGAGCAACCGACGGCCAATGCGCCTGCGGCGGCGGAGGATCCGGTGACCGCGCACTTCGCCCAGCTCAACAGCATTGTCAGCAAGAACGAAGGCGAACCGGCGGCTATCGACGGCCTGCTCACCGACATGAACGCGCTGTATGTGCAGGTCAGCGCCATGGTCGGCGCCAGCGGCGATGCGTTGCTCGGCGAGGCGAAGAACCAGGCAGCGGCTGCGGCCACGCGGGTCAGTCTGAATGCCGAGCGCCAGCCGCCGCTGGTGCAGGGCATGGTCAAGTCGGTGGTCAATTCCACCACCAACAGCATGATGGGCGGCGTGCGCAACCAATTGAACGCGGCCTGGGTCAGCGAAGTGGTCAACGTGTACCGCCAGTCCCTCGCCGGGCGTTACCCGATGTCGCCGGGCAGTGCACGGGATGCCACCCTGGATGACTTCGGCCAGTTCTTCGGCGTGGGCGGGGTGATGGATAACTACTTCCGCAAATACCTGCAGCCGTACGTGGACACTTCGGCGCAGACCTGGCGCTGGCAGCCGGGCGCGGCACAGAAACTCGGTATTGCTCCGGGCGTGCTGCAAACCTTCCAGCGAGCCGCGACGATCCGCGATGCGTTCTTCCGCTCCGGTGGCACCCAGCCAATCGTGCGGTTTGAACTCAAGCCAGTGTCGATGGACCCGACCATCACCCAGTTCCTGCTGGACTTGGACGGCCAGCAACTGAGCTACGACCACGGCCCCAGCCGCCCGGTGGCGATGCAATGGCCGAACCCCGGCAGCATTGGCGTGGTGCGGATTTCCATCATGCCGCCCTCGGCCAGTGGCCGTTCCGGCGTGACCCTGGACGGGCCGTGGGCCTGGTTCCGCTTGCTGGAGCAGTCGGATCTTACCGCCGGCAACTCACCGGACCGCTTCAACCTGCGCCTGCGCGTCGACGGTGCGAGCATCGCCTACGAGTTGCGCGCCAACAGTGCCTTCAACCCGTTCAAGAGCCGCGTGCTCAGTGGCTTCAGCCTGCCGGAGCGGCTATGACGACCCTGGGTTTCTACGGCAAGTTGGCCAACCGTGGCGACTTTGTCAGCCGCGCCTTGCCCCAGAGCTTTATCGGCCCGTGGGACAGCTGGCTGGCGGCGGGTTTGCTGGCCAGTCAGAACAGCCTCGGCGGTGAATGGCTCAATACTTACCTGGTCAGCCCGCTGTGGCGCTTTGTGCTGGCGCCGGGCGTGTGCGGGCCGGATGCGGCGGCTGGCGTGGTGATGCCGAGCATCGATCGGGTGGGGCGCTACTTCCCGCTGGCGGTGGTGGCGTTGCTCGATCACGACACCAATCCGGCCTCCCTGGTGGGCGGGCCGGACACTTGGTTCGAGCAGGCCGAGGCGCTGTTGCTCAGCACCCTGGATACCGGTGCGACCTTTGAAGGTTTCAACGATGGCCTCGATGGCCTGGGCTTGCCGGCGAGTGAGCCGCGTGCCGTGGACAGCCGTTTCGCCGGCCTGCAACGGGTGGCCGCGACCGTGCCGCAGCAGCGCATGACGGCCCTGGCCGAACAGGCCTGCGACGGCGCGAGCCTGTGGTGGGGGCGTGGTTCGCAACGTATTTCCCCTGGTTTGCTGCGGTGTCAGGGCCTGCCTGCCGCCAGCGATTTTGCGCAGTTTTTGCTCGGACAAGAAGGTGTGGTGTAGATGGGGTCGACGTACAAATCCGCGAGCAAAAGCCATGTGGGCATGGTCCGCCAGGTCAACGAAGACGCCTGCCTGGACCTGCCGGAAAACCGCCTGTGGGTAGTGGCCGACGGTATGGGCGGGCATGCGGCCGGCGACTATGTCAGCAGCCTGATCGTCGACAGCCTGCGCAGCGTGCCGGTGGGGCGCTCCCTGGATGAATACACGGCAGCGCTGCGCAATGACCTGCTGCGCATCAACGCAGCCGTGCGCGAAGAAACCGCCAACCGTGGCGTGACCATGATGGGCAGCACCGTGGTGGTGCTGGCCGCCCGTGGCCTGCGCGGTGTGTGCCTGTGGGCCGGCGACAGTCGCTTGTACCGCCTGCGCGACGGCGTGCTCGAAGGCATCTCCCGCGACCACAGCTACGTCCAGGACCTGCAGGACAGCGGCCTGCTCAGCGAAGCCGACGCGCGTACGCACCCGCGCGCCAACATCGTCACCCGTGCGATTGGTGTGGAAGCCCACTTGGACCTGGCGGTGGTCGACCTGCTGATCGCCCCCGGTGACAGCTACCTGCTGTGCAGCGACGGCCTGAACAAGACCGTCGAAGACCATGAAATCCGCGATGTGCTCAGCCACGACGCGCCGGACGAAATCGTGCGCAGCCTGGTGCACCTGGGGCTCAACCGTGGCGCGCCGGACAACATCACCGCCATTGTCGTGAAGGTATCGCCATGAACATCGTCATCCCCGGTTATGACATCGAAGGCGAGATCGGCGAAGGCGCCATGGCCAGCGTGTACCTGGCGACGCAGCGCTCGCTGGAGCGCAAGGTGGCGTTGAAGGTGATGGCGGCGGCGCTGGCGGCCGATCCAACCTTCTGCGAGCGCTTCCTGCGCGAGGGCAAGACCCTGGCGCGCTTGTCGCACCCGCACACGGTGACCATCCATGACATCGGCAATGTCGGTGAGCTGTACTACATGGCCATGGAATACCTGCCCAACGGCACCCTCAAGGAGCGCATCGCCGCCGGCATGACACCGGAGCAGGGTGTGACGCTGATCCGCCAGATCGCCTCGGCGCTGGGCTATGCCCACGCCCAGGGCCTGGTGCACCGCGATGTGAAACCGGCGAACATCCTGTTTCGCGCCGATGGCACGGCGGTGCTGTCCGACTTCGGTATCGCCAAGTCGCTGGATGACCGCACGCAATTCACCCAGGCCGGGTTTGCCGTGGGCACCCCCAGCTACATGAGCCCGGAACAGGCGCGGGGCCAAGAGATCGATGGCCGCGCCGACCTGTATGCGCTGGGCGTGGTGCTGTACGAGATTCTGGTCGGCAAGCTGCCTTACACCGGCACCGATGCACTCTCCACGGCGCTGGCGCACCTGACCGAACCGCTGCCGGAACTGCCGGTGCACCATGGCCGTTATCAGGACGTGCTGCGCAAGCTGTTGGCCAAGGACCCGGCTGAGCGTTTCCCGGATGCGGCGGCGCTGTTGCGCGCCTTGGACAACCTGCCGGCGGACTCTCCGGAAGCCACCCTGGTGCGGCCGTTGCCGATTCCGATGAGTTTCGACCTGGCGGGCATTACCCCGGAGTCCATCGAGATTCCCAGTGATAAACCCCAGCCGGTGCGCCAACCGGTGGTGCCGCCGACCCAGCACAGCGAGCAGCGCCGTGGGCCGGTGTTGGCGCTGGCGGCGGTTGCAGTGGCGGTTGCACTGGCGATTGGCGGTGCGAGCTACTGGTGGTTGAGCGGTAGCGACGAGCCGGTGGTCAAACCGCCCGCTGCCGAGGTGCCGAAAGTCACGCCACCGCCGCCAGTGGTCGCCGAAGCGGATGGCGGCCAACGCCCGTTGCTCATGGCCGGCAAGAAGACCCTGTTCCAGCGCGTGCTCAGCAAGCCGGGCGCAAAGCTTTCGACCGATGCGGGCAGCGCGCCAGGCAAGGCCCTGCCGGCGTTTTCCGTGCTCTATGTGTACCAGCGCAAGGACGTCGACGGCAGCCCGTGGGTGCGTGTCGGCGCGGCCACCGATGGGCGCAGCGACGGTTGGTTGCCTGCGTCTCAAGTCAGCGACTGGAAGCAGAGCCTGGTGCTGAAATTCACCGAGCGCTCGGGCCGGGCGCCGGTGATGTTCCTGCGCCAATCCGGCGAAGTGGAAAAGCTGCTGGCTGACCCTTCCGCCGCCAAAGGCGTGCTGGCCAAGGCGCAGAAAAACAGCGAAGACAACAGCCAGATCCTGGCGTTGGAACCTGCCGCCAGCGCCGTCCCGCAGAACCAGTTCTACCTGTTGCCGATCTTCGACTCCAAAGAGAGCTTCGACGAAAACGGCCAACCGGTGCAGTTACTCAATGTCGCCTCCATCGACCCCGGCGGCAGCGCGGCCGCCAAACCCGCGACGCCGGTGATGAATGCAAACGCCGACGCCTTCCGCACGGCCGTGGTGCTGGTGGTGGACACCACCGTGTCGATGCAGCCCTATATCGACCAGATCCGCGATGTGGTGCACGAGTTGCAAACCCGCATCGCCGAGCGCGGCGAGTTGGACAGTGTCAGCTTCGGCATGGTCGGTTTTCGCAGCAGCATCAAGAAAACCCCGGGCCTGGAATACGTGGCCAAGACCCTGATCAGCCTCGATCAGGGCCGCGATCCGCAACGCTTCCTCGACATGGCGCGCCAGGTCAAGGCGTCCACCGTGTCCAGCCACTCCTTCAACGAAGATGCGTTCGCCGGGGTGATGCAGGCGGTAGACGGCATGGATTGGTCCGGTTATGGCGGGCGCATCATCCTGCTGGTTACCGACGCCGGTGCGCTGCGCAAGAATGACCCGTTCGCCGCCACCCAGATGAACGAAGCCGAAGTGCGCCAGGCCGCGCTGGGCAAGCAGATCAAGATCTACGCCTTGCACCTGCGCACCGACGCCGGCAAGAAAACCCACGCCGGTGCCGAGAGCCAGTACCGCATCCTCACTGCCGACGCCAACCCGCAGATTGGCGACCTGTACACCGCGGTGCCCGGTGGCGATGTGCGCAAGCTCGGCGAGCGGGTGGATGAGATCGGCACGGTGTTCGCCAACCTTGTGCATCAGGTGCGCAGCAACACGCCGCAGCCGGTGCCGTTGCTGAGCAGCGCACCGAGCCTGGCGGATAAGTCCGCAGCGGTCGGCTATGCCATGCACATGGATTTCCTCGGCCGCAAAACCGCGAGCCAGGCGCCGCAACTGGTCAGCGCCTGGACCGCCGACCGCGACCTGACCAACCCGGCACTGCCGGCGTTCCAGGTGTGCGTGATGCTGACCAAGTTGCAGCTCAACGATCTGCAGCAGTCACTGAAACTGATCGTCGACGCGGCGCGCAAGACCCAGACCTCGCCCAAGGACTTCTTCCAGGAAATCGCCAGTGCCTCGGCCTACATGAGCCGGGACCCGCAGGCCCTGCGCAAGGGCGGCAATCTGGCCGACGGCGGCATTCTCGGCGAATACCTCGAAGGCCTGCCGTACCGCAGCAAATCGCTGAACATGACCCAGGACCTGTGGTTGTCGTTGAGCGTGGCCGAGCAGGAAGACTTTATTGACGAGCTGGACTCGAAAATCCGCCTCTACGAAACCTTCCACAATGACCTGGCCAACTGGGTCCGTTTCGGCGATGCCGAGCCGGGCGATGCGTTGTACCGCGTTCCGTTGTCGACGTTGCCGTGATGCTCACCCTGAACGCGGTGCACAAGAGCCGGGGCGTCGGTAGCCAGCGCTATAGCCTGGTGATCCCGGCGCTGGCGTTGCGTGCGGGCGAGCAAGTGGCGATTGTCGGGCCCAGCGGTTGCGGCAAAAGCACCTTGCTCGACCTGCTGGCGCTGGTCTTGGCACCGGATCAGGTCGGGCAGTTCGAGTTTTATCAGCAGGACATTGCCGGGCTGTGGCGCGCTGATCGGCAATCCGCATTGGCCGCGCTGCGCAGCCAGCACTTGGGCTATGTGCTGCAAACCGGCGGCCTGCTGGGCTTTCTCGATGTGCGCGGCAATATTGCCTTGTCCCGGCAACTGCTGGGCTTGAAGGACGATGGCAGCGTGGCGCGCCTGGCCGAGCAATTGGAGATCAGCGACCAGTTGGCCAAGAAACCGGCGACGCTGTCGGTGGGGCAGCGCCAGCGCGTCAGTTGTGCCCGCGCCCTGGCCCATGCGCCGCAACTGGTGCTGGCGGACGAGCCGACAGCGTCCCTCGACCCCCTGAATGCCGAGCGCGTGATGCACGCATTGCTGGCCCAGGCCCGTGAACACCGTGCAGCCTGTGTGATCGCCACCCACGACGAGCCCCTGGCCCGCGCCAGTGGCTTGCAGGTGCGACGCATCAGTTGCCGTCGCGACACCGATGGCGGCGTCACCGCCACCCTCGGGGAGGTGTGCTGATGCGCATCGGTCTGGTGGCGTCGCTGGCCTGGCAGGATTACCGCAACGATGCCTGGCTGTCGGCCTGTTCGGTGCTGGCGCTGGTGGCGGTGATCGCGCCGCTGCTGGTGTTATTCGGCCTGAAATTTGGACTGGTTAGCAGTTTGACCGAACGTTTGCAGACCGACCCCGCCACCCGTGAAATTATTCCGTTGGGCGGTGGTCGATTCAGCAGTGCGTTTATCGAGCAACTGGGCGAGCGCAGTGAGGTGGCGTTCGCCATACCGCGTACGCGGCAGATTGCGGCGACGGCGCAAGTGGGCATGTTGGCCCTGGAGATGCTGCCGACCGCGTCCGGTGACCCACTGCTGGCCGGCCTGCCGGTGCCCAAGGGCCTGGACCAGATTGTGCTGAGCCACACCGCTGCCGAAAAGCTGGCGGCGCGGCCTGGCGATTGGCTGGAAACCAGCTTTGCACGACAAGTGGCCGGGCGCGTCGAAGCCCAGCGCACGCGCGTGCAGGTGCTGGCGGTGTTGCCGCTGGAAGCCTTTGCTCGTGACGGTTTGTTTGCCGACCTGGGTTTGCTGGAAGCGGCGGAAGATTACCGCGATGGCCGCGCAGTGCCAGGCCTGGGTTGGGACGGGGAGGCTGCAGGCGTCAGTGAGCAGCGCGTGTACCCGGCGTTCCGCCTGTATGCCCGCAACCTTACCGATGTGGAGCCGCTGCGGGTGTACTTCGCGGGGCAGAACCTGTTGGTGTCGACCCAGGCGCAGACCATCGCGCAGGTGCAGTCGTTGAGCCGCAACCTGTCGATCGTGTTCTGGGTGATCTGCGGGCTGGCGTTGGCGGGGGCGTTTGCGGCCATTTTTGCCGGCGCCCTGGCCTGCGTCGCGCGCAAGCGGCGTGAGTTATCAGTGTTGCGCCTGTTGGGGTTTTCCACCGGTGGGTTGTTGTTATTCGTGGTGGTGCAGGCGCTGTACAGCGCGGGTTTCGCCGCCGTACTCAGTGCCGGGCTGTATGGCCTGGCCGAGTCGGGCTTGAATGAATTATTCGTGCAGGTGCCGGGCGAACACGCCAGCCACCTGCTGGCGCGCCATTACGGCCTGGCCCTGGTTGCAGTCCTCGGCGTCAGCGCCGTGGCGGCGGCGTGTGGTGGTTGGCGAGTGGCGCGGATCCAGGCTTCTGAAGGAATCAGAGATGTATAAGTTGCTGGGCGCCTGTGTGGCGCTGACCCTGGCCTCGATGGCCTGGGCCGATGAGGCGAGTGACAAGCTCGACAACCCCAAGCCGTTGGAAGGCGACGTCAGCCTGCCGTTGCCTTGTGAAGGCAACATGGTGTTCCGCTACGCCTACGTGTTGGCCCAGGGCACCCTGGATGACCGCGAGATCAGCCTCGGCTACCCCTTTGCCGAAGGCGAGGCGGGTTATCAGCAATCGTTTATTTCCGGCTACCGTCGCGACTTCATCAATGGCCAGTTCACCCTCAAGGACCTGCCCAAGGACTGGAACAAAGTCATCGCGCCGTTGATGCCGAAGACCGACGCCAAGACTCCGCTCAAGCCCATGCTGTACTTCATCGGCAAGTACGAAGTGACCGCGCGCCAGTACGCCCAGGTGATGTCCCAGGCGCAGTCCCTGGCCAGTGGCGAACCGGCGCCGGCGTGCGATGCGCCGACCGGCATGGCCGGGCGCCTGCCCAAGGTGAAACTGTCGCGCTTTGAAGCCGAGCGCTTCTCGGCGGTGTACAGCGCCTGGCTGATGAAATACCACCGCGACTTGCTGCCGGTGAGTGGCCGTGGTTCCTCGGCGGATGACGGCGGACTGGGTTTTGTGCGCCTGCCCACCGAAGTGGAGTGGGAGTTCGCTGCGCGCGGCGGCCATGCGGTGAGCCGCCAGGACCTGGAAGGGCGCCTGTTCCCGCGCCGTGTCGACGGCAGCGACAGCGACGGCCCGCTCAGTGATTACGCGGTGTTCAACCAGGTCGCCGGTGGTACCGGCCAGGCTGCGCGCCTGATGCCCATCGGTACCAAATTGCCCAATCCGATTGGTATGTTCGACGTGATCGGCAACGCTGCGGAAATGGTCCAGGAATCGTTCCAACTGGTCCACGCCGGGCGCCGCCAGGGCACCTACGGTGGCTTTGTGGTCAAGGGCGGCAACTACCTGGAAGGCGAGGGCACGCTGTTCACCGGCATGCGCCGCGAATACCCCCTGTTTGCCGCCGATGGCACCGAGCAGAGCAACGAGACCACCGGTTTCCGCGTGGCGATCGGCGCGCTGTCGGCGCCACGTTCGCGCTACAAGGAGCTGTTCGCCCAATGGCAGAAAGAGGGCCGCCTGGCCTCGCTGACCGACGCCATCGACGACGCCCAGGACCCGACCAAGCGCCTGGACAGCATCATCGCCGCCAGCGTCGATCCCAAACTGCAAGCCGAGCTGGGGCTGGTCAACGAAGAGCTCAAGCGCAACGTCTCGCTGATCGCCCAGCAACGCGAAGAAGCGGCGGGCAACCTGATTCAGTCGGCCGCGTTGGTGGCCGAGACCATCGCCAACTACAACATCCGCCTGGCCAACCTGCAGAAGAGTCGCCAGCAGGCCCTGGACAACAAGGACGCGGCCAGCGCGCAACTGTTCGAGATGGCCATTACCAATGGCCGCAGCGCCCTCGACGGCGCAGTGGCGATCTATATCGACAACCTGGCCACCGGCACGCGCTACACCGATGCGGTGATCCAGGCGCAGTTTCAACGGATCAAGGAAGAGTTGGATCGCAAGCCGGTGCTCGGCAAGAGCCTGGTGACGCGCGCAACACTGTTCGTTCGCCATGTCGGCAACTACCGCAAGCAACAGCGGGCCGACCCGGCAACGATCTTGAAGGAATTGCTCGCAGCGAGCGGTCAGCGATGAGCGCTGGCTGTATAGCGAGCTTGGAAGGGACTCAGGCGGCGGTGGGCCGTGCTGGGCAAGTCAAACTTAAAAGAGAACACACCTATGCTTTTTTCCCGTAAGGCGGTTTCCAAGCGTCACTTGCTGCTGATCGCGGCTGGCTTCAGCACTGTGCTGACCGGTTGCGCCACATCGCCGGCCTCCAAGGTCGCGTCGAGCACCAAGGTCGAGTACTACCCCAACTGCTATGAGCCCGTGCAGCACTTGCGCGCCACCGACTCGAACATGACCAAGTCGGTCGTGACCGGTGCGGCCATCGGCGCTGCCGGCGGTGCCCTGCTCGGCGCCCTGACCGGCGACAAGGAAAAACGTGGCCGTAATGCGGCCATCGGTGCTGCGGGCGGCGCCCTGGCCGGCGGTGCAGCGGGTTACTACACCGAACGTCAGAAGCAGATCGCCGATGACAACCAGCGTATTGCCTCATATGCGGCTGATGTGAACAAAAGCGTCTCCGACATCGACCGCAGCACGGCGTACGCCAAGGCGTCCCAGCAGTGCTACCAGAGCGCGTTCACCAAGTTGGTGGCTGATCGCAAAGCCAAGACCGTCAACGACACCGAAGGCCGCAAGCGCCTGGCGGAAATCGTCTCGGGCCTGAAGGAATCCAATGACCTGATCGTTGCGGTCAACGGTAAAGCCGCCGAAGACCTGAACAACTACACCCAGGCCTACGAGAAAGACCTGCAACAGGTTGGCGTACAGCGTACTGACGTGGTCACCGTGGCCAAGGCCGACACAACACCTGTTGTGACATCGGGCAAGAAGAAAGGCACAGGCACCAAACCGCCGAAAAAGCCGGTTCTGCCAACCGTACCCACAGAAGCGGTGAGCACCGAGAAGACCTTCCAGACTGCCCAGGTCAAGCAAGCTGAAAGCAAGCAGGTCGCCAGCGCCGGTAAAACTCAGCTCGAAGGCAGCTGCCGCGATCCGAACCTGGCCGACTGGGCGCCGGTTCCTTGCCCAAACGTTTAAGTAATATGCTGCTATAAGCGTCAAACGCCAGCCGATCTTCCGCTAATGCGCAAGATCGGTGGCGTTCTTTTTGCAAATCGTTAAACTGCTGCGGCCACTCAATAATTACACCGAGGCCGTGTGCATGAAATTCCGTCTTCTCCTGTGGGTGCTGGGCCTGATGATGGGCAAAGCCAGCCGCACCAATCCTGCCTTCCAGCAACAGTTGGGCGATAAAGACCTGGCGTTCCAGTTGCAGACCCTCGACGGCAAGGTTGCCCGTCACTTCATCGTCAAAGACCAGCGCATCACCAGCCGCTCGGGTGTTCACCCGGCGCCGGCGTTTGCCATCGCGTTCAAAGACGCCGCCTATGGCTTCGCCACGATGCAGGCGAAGAACAAGCAGCTGGCGTTCATGACGGGGATCCAGGACAAGTCGATCCAGATCAAGGGCAACCCGGCGCTGGTGATCTGGTTCCAGGGGTTGACCAAGTACTTGAAGCCGAAGAAAAAGAAATAGAGCGTGGTGGATTCATCGGGGGCAAGCCCCCTCCCACATGGGCATGCATTTCAAGTGTGGGAGGGGGCTTGCCCCCGATAGCGGTCTGACAGGCGATCGATTCAGCCCTGGCTGAACTGTGACGCCAGTTCGCGCAACAGCACTTCAGCATCCAGCACTTTACCCACCACTTCTTCAGCCTTGTCACGGCTCAAGCCCAGGCGCTCCAGCAGCGCATCCGGAATCGCTTCATCCGGCCCGGAACCGATCCCGCGGCTACGCAACAAACGCACCGCCAGGCTCACCAGGTTCGGGTACTCGGCGTATTGCCCGTCGTAGGTCGGGTCGTGCTGGAAGCGCAGGGCGGTGGACAGTTCGTCCGGCATGTCCCAGTAGCGCATCAGCCAGGCACCGATCTGCTCGCGGCTGATGCCCAGCAGATGTTGCTCGACATAGCTGTGGCACAGGTGCGGGTTGACCTCCAGGTGACGGCAGATCAGCGAGAAGTGCGGCGGGAACACGTGGGCCAGCAGCAGATAACCGAAGTTGTGCAGCAGGCCGGCAAGGTAGGTGAGGCCGGCTTCCGGGCGCTGTGCGCGGGGCATGGCGCGGGTCAGGCCTTCGATCACGGCGGCGGTGTAGATCGACTGGTGCCAGTACGGCGTCGACTGGTGCGGGTGGTCCTTGGGCAGGCTCAGGGTCTTGCCCAGGGCCAGGCCCAGCGCCAGGTTGATCACCAGGTCGAAGCCCAGCACACGCACGATGGCGTCTTCCACTGAACGAATCTTGCCCGGCGAGGCGTAGTACGGCGACGCGGCCCAGCTCACCACTTGGGCGGCCAGGGCCGGGTCGGTCTCGACCACGCCGGTGATGTCGTCGATGGTGGCGTTTGGGTCGACGCGCAGCTTGATGATCTTCTGCGCGGTGTCGGCCAGGGGCGGAATCTCGATGGTCGCTTCCAGGCGCTGCTGGATACGGCGGGCGGTGAACGCCTGCATTGCCTGGGTGATTTCCTCGCGGTCATCGTTGGGGCGGTCGAGGTTGGGGCGGATATTGCTCAACGGCTCGCCGAAGTGGCCGGCGCTGGCCTTGGTGAGCATCGTCTTGAAGGCGTCGCTGGGAATCTCCAGCAACAGGCCTGCTTCACCCGAATGCACCATCAGGCTCGGCTCGTCGAGCAGGCTGCCTTCGTACAGGCAGGGCGAGCTGGTAAGGGGTGGCAAACCTGGCAACAGGCTCAGGTCATGTTTGTCGAGCATGCGCTTGACGCGATCCGGCGATACAGCGGTCAGGCGGCGGCCGGTGAGTTCGGCGAGGCGGTTGAGGTCGAGCAACTGGTTCTGCGGGAACAGCACCATCAGGGCGCCTACCGCATCTTCCAGCAGCACTGCCTGGACCTTCTGCGCAGGATTCAGGCCCGGGAGGTCGGCGACTTCCGTGTAGGGGATGGCGAGTTTTGCGAGCAGAGCCCGAATGACCGGCGGGGCGGTCAGTGGGGCTGTGGCGAGGGCAACTTCTGACATGGCCTGATCCAATTTCTTACAGTCACCGAAGTATAACCAGCTTGATACAACTGTTGGTCGCTTAAGTGCGTCAGGCGTCACACTTGGCCGTATTGCTGCCCGTGCCTGAGCCAGCGATTGAGCAGCGGGCTGACGTGGTCCGGCCAGCGCTCCAGCAGTGCCTGTGCGGCATCGCGCACGGCAGGCAGCAAGTCGGCGTCGCGCATCAGGTCGGCGACCTTGAATTGCAGCAGGCCGGTCTGGCGCGTGCCGAGCATTTCGCCGGGACCGCGCAGTTCCAGGTCCTTTTCGGCGATGACAAACCCGTCGTTGGTTTCGCGCATGATGCCCAGGCGCTGGCGACCGATCTGCGACAGCGGCGGGTGGTAGAGCAGCACGCAATGGCTGGCGGCGCTGCCCCGGCCCACCCGGCCACGCAACTGGTGGAGTTGCGCCAGGCCCAGGCGCTCGGGGTTTTCGATGATCATCAGGCTGGCGTTGGGCACGTCCACGCCGACTTCGATCACGGTAGTGGCCACCAACAGTTGCAGGTTGCCAGCTTTGAATTCGGCCATGACTGCGGCTTTTTCAGCCGGCTTCATGCGCCCGTGGATCAGGCCGACCTTGAGTTCGCCCAAGGCGCTGGTGAGGTCTTCATAGGTGGTTTCGGCGGCCTGGCAGGTCAGCTCTTCGGACTCTTCGATCAGCGTGCATACCCAGTACGCCTGGCGCCCTTCGGCACAGGCGCTGCGTACGCGTTCGATCACTTCCACACGCCGGGTGTCGGTGACCAGCACGGTGTTGACCGGCGTACGGCCAGGCGGCAGTTCGTCGAGGATCGAGGTGTCGAGGTCGGCGTAGGCGCTCATGGCCAGGGTGCGCGGGATCGGTGTGGCGGTCATGATCAACTGGTGCGGGTTCATCCGCCCGCCGACGCCTTTCTGGCGCAGCGCCAGGCGCTGTTGCACGCCGAAGCGGTGCTGTTCGTCGATGATTACCAGGGCCAGGTTCTTGAACTGCACTTCGTCCTGGAACAGCGCGTGGGTGCCCACCACCATCGGTGCGCCGCCGGCAATCTGTTCCAGTGCCGCCGCGCGGTTCTTGCCCTTGAGCTTGCCGGCCAGCCACGCCACTTCCAGGCCCAGCGGTTCGAGCCAGCGCTTGAACGTGATGAAATGCTGCTCGGCGAGGATCTCGGTGGGCGCCATCAGCGCCACCTGGTAGCCGGCCTCCAGCGCTTGCAGGGCGGCGAGGGCGGCGACCACGGTCTTGCCTGCGCCCACATCGCCCTGGATCAGCCGCAGCATGGGCTCCTGCTGGCTCAGGTCATAGGCGATTTCATTGCCGACGCGTTGCTGGGCACCGGTCGGCGCAAAACCCAGGTTGGCCAGGTACTGCGCAGGCAAGCGCGTGGCCTTGGGCATTGCCGGTGCACGCAGGGAGCGCATGCTCTCGCGCAGGCGTTGCTGGGACAGTTGATGGGTCAGCAGTTCTTCGAAGGCCAGGCGATGCTGGGCCCAGTGATGACCGAGCGCGAGTTCGTCGACATCGGCGTCGGCGGGCGGGTGATGCAGGTAGCGGATCGCATCGTCCAGCGGCGCCAGCTGATAGTCGCGGGCCAGTTCCTGGGGCAGCCAATCAGGCAGGCTTTTCGGGCCGAGCATAGTCAACGTCTGCATGCACAGTTGGCGCAGGCGTTGCTGGGTCAGGCCTTCGGTGAGTGGGTAGATCGGCGTGAGCGTGGTGTCGACCGGCGGCGGTTCGTCACCGGTAATGGCGCGGTATTCCGGGTGATAGATCTCAAGGCCGGATGCGCCGGGTCGCGCTTCGCCGTAGCAGCGCACGCGGGTGCCGCGCTTGAGGCCTTCCTTCTGCGCGTTGCTGAAATGGTAGAAGCGCAGGCTCAGGCCGCCAGTGCCATCCTGCAGGCGTACGACCAGACTGCGGCGCTTGCCCATCACCACATCGGCACCGCTGACGGTGCCTTCGACCACTGCGTCCTGCCCGGGGCGCAACTGGCCGATGGGCACTACGCGGGTGCGGTCCTGATAGCGCAGGGGCAGGTGGAACAGCACGTCCTGGAGGTTCTCCAGGCCCACCTTGGCCAGCTTCTCGGCCATGGCTTCACCGACACCCTTGAGTGCCGTCACCGAGACCTGCGACAGCTCAGTCATACCCTGGCTTAGCTCGCGGCAGTCGGCTTGGCGACCGAACACAGGCGGATCGAGTCGGCGAGGATCTCAATCGCTTTGGGCCGTGGGAAGCTGGCGCGCCAGGCGATCGCCACGGTGCGGAACGGCACCGGCGGCGTGAGTGGGCGCACTTCGATCACGCCGGGGGCGTAGTGATGGCTGTCCACCGCCGACAGCGGCAGGATCGAAATGCCCAGGCCGGACGCGACCATGTGACGGATGGTTTCCAGGGAGCTGGATTCCACGGTGGTGTGCTTGGCGCCGTCATTACCCTTGGTCAGGGTCGGGCAGGCTTCCAGGACCTGGTCGCGGAAGCAGTGGCCTTCGCCGAGCAGCAGCAAGCTCTTGTCGTTGAGCAGGCCAGCGTCGATGGTGTCTTTCTGTGTCCACGGGTGCGAGGCCGGCATGAGCACGTAGAACGGCTCGTCGTAGAGCGGCAGGGTCAGCACGTCGGCTTCATTGAACGGCAGGGCAATGATGATAGCGTCCAGCTCGCCGTTGCGCAGTTTGTCGCGCAGCACGTGGGTGAAGTTTTCTTCGATATACAGCGGCATCTGCGGCGCGACGCGGTGCAGTTGCGGGATCAGGTGCGGGAACAGGTAAGGCCCGACGGTGTAGATGGCGCCGACCTTGAGCGGCGCGGTCAGCTGGTTCTTGCCGGCCTGGGCCAGTTCGCGAATGCTCTGCGCCTGCTCCAGTACCTTCTGGGCCTGGGCCACAATGCCTTCGCCCACCGGTGTGAGGCGCACGGCGCTCTTGCTGCGCTCGAAAATCAGCACACCGAGTTCGTCTTCAAGCTTTTTCACGCCCACCGACAGCGTCGGTTGGCTGACATGGCAACGCTCGGCCGCGTGGCCGAAGTGCTGCTCTTGGGCGAGGGTAACGATGTAGCGCAATTCTGTAAGAGTCATAGCGGGCGTCCATGAGGTTGCGGGCCAAGCATACCGGCTGCAATCGATAGACGCACGTTATCAGACACGATGGGGTTTGCGACACCGGCTAATCGGGTGCCGCAGGTGTTTTGCCGGTTATTTCTGCGGGTATTTGAAGGTGAAGGTCTCGGTGAAAGGACCCCACCACTCGGGTACGCCGGTTTCTTTGTCGACGTGGTGGAAGAAACCATTGATCTGCGGGCTCTCGTAGCGCAGCACCACGGTATAGGTGCCTGGGCCGTCCATCTTCACGTTGTTCGCATAGTGGGCGCCGTCTTTGGCGACCATCGGCAGGAGCGTGCCGATTTGCTTGTAGTCCGGAGCGCCTTCCTTGACCAGGGAATAGGAGATGCTCAGGTAAGGTACCCATTCACCGTTGGACAGTCCGTACTTGTTGTCAGCGGTGGCATGCACATCGGTTTCAAGGTGCACCGAGTCCTTGTCCATGACCATGCCCGGTGGCATTGGCGCCATCTCGATTCCGGTGAGGTACGAGGAGGCGATTTCCATGTCGTGGGTCTGGACCGGGCCGCCGATGGGGTATTCACGGGCTTGGCTGAAGGCAGAAAAAGCCAGGGTGCTGGTCAGGACCAATGCAGCGGCCACAGGTTTGTGCAGGTGTTTCATGGGTGACGCTCCAGGGTGGGTGACGACGATTGAGTGGTGCGCGACTGCACAAGGCGGCTACCCAGTAACAGCAGCGTAAGGGTGACCACCCAGGCAAACAGTTGAACGCCCAGGGGGCGGTCGGTGTAGCCGGTCAGCGCTTGCAGCGCCCGACCGGTGAGGCTTGCGTCGGACACCAGCCAGGAGGTGTCCCACAACTCGTAGCCCCAGGCCGGGATCAGGTTGATACCGGCCAGGATCGCGGCGGCGCGGCCGGCCATTCCCGCCGCGAGTACGGCGATCATCCACGTGGTGACCGAGAACAGACGCTTGAGGCTGATCACCACCAGCCCGCGATACAGCAGCCACGACAGCACGCCGCCGCCGGCAATCCCGAGCATGCCGCCGATGAGCATCGTCAGGGGTTCGGTGTGGGTGGATGCAGCGATGCCATAGAGGAACAGCACGATTTCCGAGCCTTCGCGCAACACGGCAACGGTGATCACGATGGCCAGTGCCCACAGGGTCTTCTCGCCGCGTTGCACCGCGGCGCCGCTTTCGCGCAGTTGAGTGGCGAGTTCGCGGCCATGGCTGCTCATCCACAGGTTGTGCCAGCCGAGCATGCACACCGCGACGATAAGGATGGCGGCGTTGAAGATTTCCTGGCCGAAACCGTCCAGGGCCTGGGTAATGGCGCCGGTGAACAGCGCGAGGATCGCCGCGCCGCCAACACCGGCAGCGATGCCGCCGATGATGTAGGTACTGCGCCGCGCCAGCCCCTGGGTGGCGGCCATGACGATACCGATGACGATGCCGGCTTCCAGCACTTCACGAAACACGATCAGCAGACAGGCCAGCATGACTTACTCCTTGGCCGCGACGACGGTGACGGTGCCTTTGGCCTGGTCGGGATGGTAGTCGTCGAAAAAGCTGTAGGTGCCTGGATGCATAGGGCCGGCGAAGACGGTAATAGTGTTGCCGGGCACGACGATCTTTTCGAACTTCATGTCGTAGCTTTCAAATTCGTCGACGGTGTCGTCGTTATTGGTGAGCTGGATGCGAAAGCGCTCGCCGGCCGGCACGGTGAAGCTGGCCGGCGTGAAGGTGTGGTTCTGCACGGTCAGGCTGACCAGTTGATCCGCATGGGCTGCGCAGGGGGCGCCAGCGATTGCGAGCAGGGCAAGCGTCAGGCGGGGAGGGCAGGACATGGCGAAAGGCCTCTCAAATGAGAATTGTTCGCGCATGATTGGTGGTGTATTGAAGTGTTACAAGTGAAGAACCATGACATTGGTTTCACATTCAGTCACGGTTCAGCTTGCGGGCCTGCAAGGCTTGAAATACGGGGGAGGGGAAATGCAATGGGCACCCGAGGGTGCCCATTGGGAGCGGCTCAGCGACGACGTTTCTCGATGTTGTACACGAACGGTGCAACGATCTCGATACTGCCACCCTTGAGCATGTCTGCCGGCGGCTTGGGCAGCGGCTGGGCACGCCGGATCATGTCCAGCGTGGCGCGGTCCAGGTCGGCGTTGCCGGAGCGGCCCACCAACTCGTAGGACAGCACGTTACCCTCGGCATCCACCACGAACTTCAGGCGGTTGAGGCCTTCCTTGCCACGTGCCTGGGCACCTGGCGGGTACTTCTTGTACTTCTGCAGGTGAGCCAGCAGGGTGCCTTCCCAGGACGCTTTGGCGGCGATCTGTTGCGGCGATGGGCCAGGAACGGGCTGGGCTGATTTTTCAGCCGGTGCCTGGGTCGGCGGAGCGTCGCTCGGCGGATCCTCGGAAGGTTTCTCCTTGGGCGGCTCGATTTTCTTCTCCACCGGCTTGGGCGGCTGCGGTTTGGGCTTGGGCTTGACCGGCTTGGGCACCTGGATCGTCGGCTTGGGTGCCTCGGCCAGTTTCGGCAGGGGCAGCTCTTCCACCGGTGCAGGCGGTTGCGGCGGCGTGACCACCTTGGGCGGTGCCGGCGGCGGTGGGGCTGGCATCGGTGCCAGGTCGATGACCATGGCAGCCGGTGGCAACTGCACCGTGCGCGGCGCCGACCAGTGAAGCGCGATAGCGATCGCGATGGCATGCACGCCCAGTACGACGGCGAGGCTGGTGCCATAACGCGTCAGTTTGTGGCGCGTCGTGATCATTTCTTGGCTGCCGTCTCGAGTCCGACCAGGCCTACCTTGAGGTAGCCGGCTGCCCGCAGGGCATCCATCACGCTCATCAGGTCGCCGTAGTCCACGCCTTTGTCAGCCTGGAAGAAGATCGTCGTGTCCTTCTTGCCCTGGGTCTTGGCGTCGAGCACCGGCCCCAGGGTTTCAGCCTTGACTTCTTCTTCACCCAGGAACAGGCGTTGGTCCGCCTTGACGCTGAGGAAGATCGGTTTCTCCGGCCGTGGCGCTGGTTTGGCGCTGGACGCGGGCAGGTCGACCTTGATGTCCACGGTGGCCAGCGGTGCCGCCACCATGAAGATGATCAGCAGCACCAGCATCACGTCGATAAACGGCGTGACGTTGATTTCGTGGTTCTCGACGAGTTCGTCGTCGCCTTGATTCAAATGCAGGCCCATGGCCGATTACCCCACTTTCACCATGTGCGGTTGCGAGCTGCGCTCGGTAGGCAGGTGATCGAGGTCGCGGCTGACCAGCAGCAGGACTTCCGCCGACGCGTCCGATACCTGGGCCTTGTAGCCGGCAATCGAACGGGCAAAGACGTTGTAGATCACCACCGCAGGAATCGCGGCAACCAGGCCCAGGGCGGTGGCCAGCAGGGCTTCGGCGATGCCTGGGGCAACGACGGCGAGGTTGGTGGTCTGGGTTTTGGCGATGCCGATGAAGCTGTTCATGATGCCCCACACGGTACCGAACAAACCGACGAAGGGCGCGGTGGAACCGATGGTCGCCAGCACGCCGGTGCCGCTGCTCATGTTACGACCGCAGGCTGCCACCAGGCGCTCCAGGCGGAAGGCCACACGTTCCTTGATGCCTTCTTTTTCGCGGGTGTTGGCCGACAGGCGCATTTCTTCCAGCGCGTCGTGCACCAGTGTGTTGGCCAGGGTGCCTTTCTTGGTCGCGCTTTCGCTGGCTTCCTTGAGGGTGGTGGCCTTTTTCAGGTGGACGATTTCGGTGCGCAGACGACGCTTGGCGCCCAGCAGCTCGAAGCCTTTGGCGATCCAGATGGTCCAGGTGATGATCGAGGCGATGGCCAGGCCGATCATCACGGCTTTTACCACCACGTCAGCGTTCTGATACATGCCCCAGGGCGACAGGTCGTGGGCCATGCCCAGGGTGTTGTCTTCTTCCAGCACTACGCCGGTGTCGTCGGCGGCGGCAGGGTCAGCGGCCTGGGCCGGGTCGGTGGCAGCGGGTGCTGCGGCAGGTGCTGCCGGTGCCGCGGTGTTGTGCTCGGCAGCCGCGGGGGTGGCTGGTGCGGTGGCATCAGCGAAGGCGGCGGTCGGTGCCAGCAGTACGCTGAACAGCAGCGCAGCAATCGCGCGCCAGGCGCGGGATGGGCTGTGAAGCTTGGTTGGCGAAGCGGGGGTTGTATTACGTGTCATGCTGGCCGGACCTGAGTAAAAAAATGAGTGATCGTCCTTCCAGACCCAGGGGTCGAGGACAAATGGGTGGTTATTATTGCAAGTAATTCTTGTTAACAGAAGTAATACAGTAACTTTATTTGTGCTTTTTCTGGCCGTCTGTCATCTGCGAAGGCTAACCTAGACCTTTCTGTGCGGAGTTTTGTGATGTCAGCGCCTTCTGTTGTGATTGCCGGATGTGGCGATGTGGGGAGCCGGCTGGCCAGCCAATTGCTTGCCTCGGAATGGGAGGTATATGGCCTGCGCCGTGATATTTCGCGGCTTCCCGGCGGCGTGATCGGCATTGCCGGTGACCTGTTCAAAAAGGATTGCCCCGACACCTGGCCGATTGGTGGGGTGGATTACCTGGTGTACTGCGCGGCTGCGACGGATCACGACGAGGCGGGCTACCGCGCCGCTTATGTAGAAGGGCTGAAACATGTGCTGGAGTGGCTGAGTGACTACGGCCAGGAACCCAAACACCTGCTGTTCGTATCCAGCAGCAGCGTCTACGGGCAGCAGAATGGCGAGTGGGTCGACGAAACGTCGGAGACTCAATCGAAAGGATATTCCGGGCAGGTGATGCTGGAAGCCGAGCAAGTGGCGCTCAATAGCGGCATCCCGGCGAGTGTCGTGCGGCTTACCGGCATCTATGGTCCTGGTCGCGAACGGCTGCTGACCCAGGTTCGCCAAGGCTATCGCGTGGCAATCGATCCACCTTTATATGGCAATCGCATTCATGCGGACGACGCGGCGGGGCTACTCGCCTTTTTGTTGCGCCATGTGGAAGAGGGCGGCTCGCTGGACAAGGTCTACATCGGTGTCGACGATGCACCTGCTCCACTGGCCGAAGTGGTGGGCTGGTTGCACGAATACCTGGGTGTGACTGAGTGGGCTGAGGATGCGAGTGTGCGGCGAGCGGGCAGCAAGCAGTGCAGCAATGCTCGGGTGAAGGCGTTGGGTTGGACGCCGACTTACCCGACCTTCCGCGAAGGCTACGCAGCAATTCTCAAAGGCTGAAACTCAAAACCCGATAGCAGTGTGTCAGACACCGTTGTAGTGGCTGATGCGCCGCCATCGGGGGCAAGCCCCCTCCCACATTTGGATCTATGTTTGGTTGCTTATTGCTTTTCAAGCAGCCATTGGCGTGGGCCTGGTGTGAACGAGGGCACTTCATCCGCCTGCGCGGTGTTGATCGCCTGGAAGATTTCCAGCTGCTTGCCTTTGCGGGTAAAGATCCACGGGTTGCCCTGGCCGTTGAGCTGCAGCCAGATGCTGTCGTAGCCACCGCTCATTGAGGCGCAATCACCGGCCAGGCACAGCGAATACCGGTCCACATTGGGCAGGCCGGCGACCTTGCCGTCAGCCTGGAACTGCACGATGGCGCCGCTGCCGAAGCCGTCGCTGATCTTCCAGTCGCCGCCCAGGTAGGCTCCGTACAGCGCTCGCTCGAAGTTGGCACCCAAAGGTGCACCTTCCGGGGCCGGGTCTTTGGCGCGGGCAAACAGCTGTTCGGGCTCGTTGTCGTTGGCCACTTGCAGCAGTTGCTTGCCTTTGCGCTTGAGTTCGGTGGCGGAGCTGCCGTAGAAATCCACGCTCCACGCGCCGGACTGTTCACCCAGCAACTTGCCTTCCGCTACTTCAAAACCGTTGTAGTAGCGGGCCTGTGAAGCCTTGGTATTGACCTCCCACTCGAGGTTCGGGCCATAGCTCTGCAGGGCTTCACGCAAAGGGCCGCCCTTGGCTGCCGCATCGATGGCGACCTGGTTGATCCAGGTGCCGCTCACATCCCTGTCGGCAGGGTTACTGGCACAGCCGCCGAGCAACAGGGCGAGCATTGATGAGGCTACAAGCGCTTTGCGCATCATGAAATCCTTCTGAAACGAAGTCGGCGCAGCCTGTGGGGGCTGCGCCGGGTGTTTTACTCGATGACCAGGATCGCGTCCATCTCGACCTGCGCACCCTTTGGCAGGGCGGCAACGCCGATGGCGGCGCGGGCTGGATACGGCTGTTCGAAGTACTTGCCCATGATCTCGTTGACCTTGGCGAAGTGGCTCAGGTCGGTGAGGAAGATGTTCAGCTTGACGATGTCCTTGAACGAACCACCGGCTGCTTCAGCCACCGACTTGAGGTTTTCGAAGACCTGTACGGTCTGTGCTTCGAAGCCTTCCACCAGTTCCATGGTCTGCGGGTCCAGCGGGATCTGGCCGGACATGTAGACGGTGTTGCCCGCCTTGATCGCCTGGGAGTAAGTGCCGATGGCGGCAGGGGCTTTATCGCTGGTGATAACGGTCTTGGTCATGAATGACTCCTTGTAATGTGGGTTAGGCGCGCATGCGAGTGATGCGGATCACACCGGTCAAGGCACGCAGTTTCTTGATCACGCGGGCCAGGTGCACGCGGTCGTGTACGCTGACCACCAACTGGACCACGCTGATGCGGCCATCGCGCTCGTCCATGCTGATTTTTTCGATATTGCCGTCGGCTGCGTTGACGCTGCTGGCGAGCAGGGCGATCAGGCCGCGCTGGTGTTCCAGCTCCACCCGCAACTCGACGTTGAATTCGCCGGTGACATCCTTGGCCCACGAGAGCTGGATGCATTTTTCCGGGTTGTGGCGGATTTCGGTGATGTTGCGGCAGTTGTCCAGGTGCACCACCATGCCTTTGCCTGCGGACAAGTGGCCGACAATCGGGTCGCCCGGGATCGGCGTGCAGCACTTGGCGTAGCTGAGCACCAGGCCTTCGGTGCCGCGAATCGCCAGCGGGCCTTCCGGGCTTGGCAACTGTTCGCCTTCGCCGAGCAGGCGGCGGGCGACTACATAGGCCATGCGGTTGCCCAGGCCGATATCTTCCAGCAGGTCCTCGATGGTTTCCTGGCGGTACTCGTGGAGCATCGCTTGCACGCGTTCCTGCGGGATCTTGTCGAGGGCGCTGTCGAAACCGTTGAGCACCTTGTTCAGCAGGCGTTCGCCCAGGCTGATGGACTCGGAGCGGCGCTGCAATTTCAGCGCGTGACGGATGTGCGTGCGCGCCTTGCCGGTGACCACGAAGTTGAGCCACGCCGGGTTCGGGCGTGCGCCCGGGGCGCTGACGATCTCGACCGTGGAGCCACTTTGCAGCGGTTCGGACAGCGGTGCGAGACGACGATTGATCCGGCAGGCGATGCAGCTGTTGCCCACATCGGTGTGCACCGCATAGGCAAAGTCGACCGCCGTGGAGCCCTTGGGCAGCTCCATGATCCGGCCTTTGGGCGTGAACACGTAGACCTCGTCCGGGAACAGGTCGATCTTCACGCTTTCGATAAATTCGAGGGAGTTGCCGGCGCGTTGCTGCATTTCCAGCACGCCTTTGACCCACTGGCGGGCGCGGGCGTGAGTGCCCTTGGGCTGCTCGTCGCCGCTGGACTTGTACAGCCAGTGGGCGGCGATGCCGTTGTTGGCCATCTCTTCCATTTCGCGTGTGCGGATCTGGATCTCGATCGGCACCCCGTGCATGCCAAACAGCGTGGTATGCAGCGACTGATAGCCGTTGGCCTTGGGAATCGCGATGTAATCCTTGAAACGGCCCGGCAGGGGTTTGTACAAATTATGTACAGCGCCCAGCACGCGGTAGCAGGTGTCGACCTTGTCGACGATGATCCGGAACGCGTACACGTCCATGATTTCGTTGAAGGCCCGGCGCTTGCCGCGCATCTTCTTGTAGATGCCGTAGATATGCTTTTGCCGGCCGCTGACCTCGCCTTCGATCTCATCGATTGCCAGGCAATGGCTCAGCGACTCTTCGATCTTGTTGACGATTTCCTTGCGGTTGCCCCGGGCGCGCTTGACTGCCTGGTAGATGCGCGCCGAACGCATCGGGTGCATGGCCTTGAAGCCGAGGTCTTCGAACTCGATACGTATGGCGTGCATGCCCAAACGGTTGGCGATGGGCGCGTAGATTTCCAGGGTTTCCTTGGCAATGCGCCGGCGTTTTTCGCCGGACAGCACTTCCAGCGTGCGCATGTTGTGCAGCCGGTCGGCCAGTTTGACCAGGATCACGCGAATATCGCGGGCCATGGCCATGGCCATCTTCTGGAAGTTTTCCGCCTGGGCCTCGGCCTTGGTCTCGAAGTTCATCTGGGTCAGTTTGCTGACCCCGTCGACCAGTTCGGCCACGGTTTCGCCGAATTGCGCGCTGAGCGCTTCCTTGGCGATGCCGGTGTCTTCGATCACGTCATGCAGCATCGCGGCCATCAGGCTCTGATGGTCCATGTGCATGTCGGCAAGAATGTTTGCCACCGCAAGGGGATGGGTGACATACGCCTCGCCGCTACGGCGGCGTTGGCCGTCGTGGGCTTGTTCGGCGTAGAAATACGCTCGGCGGACCAGGTTGACCTGGTCTGGGCCGAGGTAGGCCGATAAGCGATCGGCGAGGGCGTCTATGCTCGGCAAAGTGTGAACTCCTGCCGTTGGCTGTGACCCCGCGCCGTGCTACGTCGACCAGGCATAGGCTTAGACGGCCTCGTTGGACTCGTCCTCGAACGCTGCAAACAGCGGTTCGTCTTCAACGATTTCAGCGTTGGCGATGAACTCGTAGCTCATCAGGCCTTCGGCGATTTCACGCAGGGCCACAACGGTAGGCTTGTCGTTTTCCCACTGGACCAGGGGCTCTTTGCCGCCAGTGGCCAGTTGACGGGCACGCTTGGTAGAGAGCATGACCAGCTCAAAGCGGTTATCCACGTGTTCTAGGCAGTCTTCAACGGTTACGCGGGCCATGGTATTCCTCGGAGCGAATGCAAGATGCGCGCTGCCCGGTTGGGCGAGCGGACTAAACAGTTTAAAAAATCACCAGCGTTTAGGGAAGCGCTGATTTTTCGCAGGCCCTCGCAAAACCGCTACAAGCGCCAATGTAAAGCCCTTGCAGCGGTTTTGGGAAGAGCCAATCAACCGAGCAGTTCGGCGAGTAATTTGCCGAAACGCTGTTGCTGACGCTTTTGCTGGAGCTGATTGGCGCGGAAAATCGCCTTCAAATCGTCCAGCGCGTGGGCAAAATCGTCGTTGATGATCAGGTAGTCGTAGTCGACGTAGTGGCTCATTTCACTGACCGCTTCACGCATGCGGCCTTCGATGATCTCGTCGCTGTCCTGGCCGCGGTTGGTCAGGCGCTGGTGCAGCGCTTCAAGCGACGGCGGCAGGATAAAGATCGAACGCGCCTTGGGCATCAGCTGGCGTACTTGTTCGGCGCCCTGCCAGTCGATTTCCAGGATCAAGTCGTGGCCTTCGTCCAGGGTCTGCTGCAAGTGGCTTTGCGAAGTGCCATAGAGGTTGCCGAACACTTCGGCGCGCTCCAGGAAGTCGCCGTGTTCGATCATCTTGACGAACTCGGTGCGCTCGACGAAGTGATAGTGCACGCCGTTCACCTCGCCCGGGCGCATGGCGCGGGTGGTGTGGGAGACCGAGATGCGGATCTGCTCGTCAGCGTCGGTCAGGGCCTTGACCAGGCTGCTCTTGCCTGCGCCAGAAGGCGCGGAAATGATGTAAAGGGTGCCGGTGCTGTGGGTCATGGAGGTTGCCTTACTCAATATTCTGTACTTGTTCGCGCATCTGCTCGATCAACACCTTGAGGTTGACCGCAGCCGTGGTGCTGCGCGGATCGAAAGCCTTGGAGCCCAGTGTATTGGCTTCGCGGTTGAGTTCCTGCATCAGGAAGTCCAGGCGCCGACCGGCGGCGCCGCCGGACTTGAGCACGCGGCGTACTTCGAGGATGTGGGTGCTCAGGCGGTCCAGTTCTTCGGCCACATCGCTCTTCTGCGCCAGCAGCACCATTTCCTGCTCCAGGCGCACCGGGTCGAGATCGGCCTTCATGTCGGTGAAGCGGTCGAGGACCTTCTGGCGCTGGGTGGCAAGCATCTGCGGGACCAACTCGCGCAGGGTGACCACGTCTTCTTCGATCGAGGTCAGGCGCTCGCTGATCAGGCGGGCCAACTCGGCGCCTTCACGCTCGCGGCCGGCCTTGAGCTCCTTCAAACCCTGATTGAACAGGGCGAGGGCTTCGGCGTTGAGCGCCTGCGGGTCGATGGCGTCGGCCACCAGCACGCCGGGCCAGGCCAGCACTTCCAGGGGGTTGAGCGCGGCCGGCTGCTTGATCAGACCGGCGATGGTTTCGGCGGCGGCGACCAATTGCGCGGCGCGGTCGCGGTCAACCTGCAGCGGCTTGCCGGTGGTTTCTTCGGTAAAGCGCAGGGTGCATTCCAGCTTGCCGCGGGAAATGCCCTGGCGCAGCGCTTCACGCACAGCGCCTTCGAGGTCGCGGAACGATTCCGGCAGACGCAGATGCGGCTCCAGGTAGCGGCTGTTGACCGAGCGCAGTTCCCAGCTCAGGGTGCCTTGTACGCCGGCTTTTTCGACGCGGGCAAAGGCGGTCATGCTGTGCACCATGGAGGTACCTCGCGTTGCAGCCCTTTAAATGCGGGCTGATGATTGGGAAGGCGCAGGATTGTAGCGCAGTGGGGCGAGTGCGCCCAAACCCGGGCATTCGTAACTGGATTTTTTAGCAGTGCCCCGAATCGGCCCGCGGCTCTATAATGCTCGGCAGTTTTTCGTCCTCAGTACAGGTGTTCCCTATGAAACGTCCAAGTGGTCGCGCTGCCGATCAGCTCCGCTCGATCCGCATCACCCGCAACTACACCAAACACGCCGAGGGATCCGTACTGGTCGAGTTTGGCGATACCAAGGTGATCTGCACCGTCAGCGTCGAAAACGGCGTGCCGCGCTTCCTTAAAGGCCAGGGCCAGGGCTGGCTGACCGCCGAGTACGGCATGCTGCCGCGCGCCACCGGCGAGCGTAATCAGCGTGAAGCCAGCCGTGGCAAGCAAGGCGGCCGCACCCTGGAAATCCAGCGCCTGATCGGCCGTTCACTGCGCGCCGCCCTGGACATGTCCAAGCTGGGCGACGTGACCCTGTACGTCGACTGCGATGTGATCCAGGCTGACGGCGGTACGCGCACTGCGTCCATCACCGGTGCCATGGTGGCCCTGGTTGACGCGCTGAAAGTGATCAAGAAGCGTGGCGGCCTCAAGGGCGGTGACCCGCTCAAGCAAATGATCGCCGCTGTTTCGGTGGGCATGTACCAGGGCGAGCCAGTGCTGGACCTGGACTACCTGGAAGACTCGGCCGCCGAGACCGACCTGAACGTGGTGATGACCAGCACCGGTGGTTTCATCGAAGTGCAAGGCACCGCCGAAGGCGCCCCGTTCCAGCCGGCTGAATTGAACGCGATGCTGGCCCTGGCCCAGAAAGGCATGACAGAGATCTTCGAACTGCAGAACGCCGCCCTGGCTGACTGAGCCCACCTCAAGGAGAAGCGCCATGAATGACAGCAGCCAAATGCCTGTGCCGACGCCTTCCTACGAAGTGCGCCAGGGCGCAATGTTGTGTCATCTCGCGGCGTTTCTGGGTTTCGTGTTCCCCTTCGGCAGCGTCGTGGGGCCACTGATCCTGTGGCAGATGAAGAAAGAAGTGGACCCGTTCATTGATGATCAGGGCAAGGAAGCCCTGAACTTCCAGATCACCGTCGCCATCGCCTGGATCGCTTGCATTGTGCTGGCCTTCGCAGTGATCGGTTTTTTCCTGATGGTTGCCCTGGCAATCGCCACGGTGGTGCTGACCATCATTGGTAGCATCAAGGCCAACAAGGGGATCGCTTACCGCTACCCCTTGACCTGGCGAGTGATCAAATAGTGAACAGGCACAAAAAAACCGACAGCGATGTCGGTTTTTTTGTGCCTGGGAAAAGACCTCAGATGGTCAATGTCCAGTCGTAGTCCACGATCAGCGGCGCGTGCTGCGAGAATCGCGGCTGGCGCGGCAGGCGTGCACTGCGAACGAACCGGCGCAGGCCCGGGGTCAGCAGTTGGTAGTCGAAGCGCCAGCCCAGGTTGAGCATCTCAGCCTGTTCGTTATCCGGCCACCAGCTGTACTGGTCGCCTTCGCGGCTGACTTCGCGCAGGGCATCCACATAGCCCATGTTGCCGACAATCTCGTCCATCCAGGCCCGTTCCGGCGCCAGGAAACCCGGGGATTGCTGGCTGTCGCGCCAGTTCTTGATATCCAGCTTCTGTTGCGCCACGTACAGCGAGCCACAATAAATGTACTCGCGACGTTTGCGTCGCTGTTTATCCAGGTAACGGGCGAAATCGTCCATTAGCTTGAACTTCTGGTTCAAGTCTTCATCGCCGTTCTGCCCCGAAGGAAGCAGCAAGGTCGCGATGCTGACCTTGTCGAAATCGGCTTGCAGGTAGCGCCCGTAGCGGTCGGCTGTCTCGAAGCCGAGGCCGCTGATGACCGCCTTGGGTTGCAACCGCGAATACAAAGCCACGCCACCTTGGGTGGGCACTTCGGCATCGCAGGCATAAAGGAAGTAGCCATCCAGTTGGAAGGCTGGGTCGTCCAGTTCAAAGGCGGAGGCGCGGGTATCCTGCAGGCAGATGACGTCGGCATTCTGGGCTTGCAGCCAACTGAGCAAACCACGCTCGACTGCAGCCTGAATACCATTAACGTTCACACTGATGATCCGCATAAATGGCCCCAAAAATCGCGTGCGTGTATGATACACGCCGTCTACCTAATTAGCTAAATCCGTGGTATCTGAGGCTTTTTTCATGCAGGCGTATCAACGCGATTTCATTCGTTTTGCCATCGATCGCGGGGTTTTGCGCTTCGGTGAGTTCACCCTCAAGTCAGGGCGCACCAGCCCGTACTTCTTCAATGCGGGCCTGTTCAACTCGGGATCGGCCCTGGCTCAGCTGGGTCGTTTCTATGCGGCTGCCATCGTTGAAAGCGGTATTTCCTTCGATGTGCTGTTTGGCCCGGCCTACAAGGGTATTCCCCTGGCGGCCGCGACCGCCGTGGCGCTGGCTGAGCATCACGGGCAGGACCTGCCTTGGTGCTTTAACCGTAAAGAGGCCAAGGCCCACGGTGAAGGCGGCAGCCTGGTCGGGGCTCCACTCAAGGGCGATGTGCTGATCATCGACGACGTGATCACTGCTGGCACCGCCATCCGTGAAGTCATGCAGATCATCGCTTCCCAGGACGGCGCCAAGGCTGCCGGTGTGCTGATCGCGCTGAACCGCCAGGAGCGTGGCAACGGTGAGTTGTCGGCCATCCAGGAAGTGGAGCGCGATTTCGGCATTCCAGTCGTGAGCATCGTGTCGTTGAACCAGGTGTTGCAGTTCCTGGAAGATGATCCGCAGCTCAAGCAGCACCTGCCAGCGGTGCGTGCATATCGCGAGCAGTTTGGCGTC
Source organism: Pseudomonas sp. FW305-3-2-15-C-LB1 (assembly GCF_058787615.1). NCBI lineage: Bacteria > Pseudomonadati > Pseudomonadota > Gammaproteobacteria > Pseudomonadales > Pseudomonadaceae > Pseudomonas > Pseudomonas sp. FW305-3-2-15-C-LB1. The sequence goes on from NZ_JBYSZX010000007.1 coordinate 322,681, forward strand.
TGACCCACCGCCTTCGCGGGCAAGCTGAACTGGCCTAATGATTTTGGACACTTCAATCGGGCGCTATGATGGCGCCCAAATCTGAGGTGTTTGG